>JAZOML010000045.1:0-116386 GCA_045653945.1 Eubacteriales bacterium | reverse complement strand
ATACTGCGTACAGCTTTATAACCGACGCCTTTGTTGGTGCAGGTGTACCTAGAGAGGACGCCGAAATTTGCACTGGCGTACTGCTTGGAAGCGACAAAAGAGGTATTGAGTCGCACAGTTGCAACCGACTTAAGCCTGTGTATATAGACAGAATAAAAGCGGGGATTCAAATGCCTGTAACCAATTTCGAAATTATCAAGGATACCCCCACCACCCCCGGTGTTGACGGTCATCACGGTATGGGACAGGTCATCGGCTACAAGGCTATGAATATGGCTATTGAAAAGGCGAAAAAGTACGGTATGGGTATGGTTGCGGTAAGAAATTCCTGCCACTACGGTATCGCTGGCTACTATGCGACTATGGCTACAAAGGCAGGCTGTATCGGTATGACGGGTACTACCGCACGTCCGTCTGTTGCTCCCACCTTTGGAGTTGAGGGTATGTTCGGAACTAATCCCTATACAGTAGGTGTACCTACCGATGAGGAGTTCGACTTTATTTTTGACTGTGCGACCTCAATAACACAAAACGGAAAGGTTGAGTATTACGAAAGAATAGGCGAGCCGGTTCACAGCGGTACAATAATAGACAGCGACGGTAACGCTGTCGAGGGGGACGCAGGTGTTGCCCTCAAAAAGATAAGAAACGGCACGGCGGCACTCACTACGCTTGGCGGTATCGGTGAGGCACTCGGAGGATATAAGGGCTACGGCTTTGCTATGGTTGTTGAATTTCTTTCCGCCGTTTTACAAGACGGTACGTACGGTAAGGACCTTGACGGAAAGGACGAAAACGGAAATCCGCGTCCCTATCATCTTGGACATTTCTTTATCGCTATTGATACCGAGCATTTTATGGGCGAGGACGTTTGCCGCAAAAAGGCAGGCGATATAATCCGCGCAGTAAGAGCTTCAAAGAAGATGCCCGATGCCGATAGAATTTACACCGCAGGTGAAAAGGAATACGAAATTTGGCTTTCCCGTAAGGATAGCGGTGTTCCGATAAATGAGTCCGTTCAGGCGGAAATGATAAAGGTAAGAGATGAGCTTGGGCTTTCTCAATACAAATTCCCTTGGGAGAAATAAGCTATGGATTACAAAGCAAAATCACTGGAAAAGCATTATGAGTGGAAAGGCAAAATCGAGGTCAAATCAAGGGTTGCCGTAAAGGATAAGGAGGCGCTTTCCCTTGCGTATACCCCGGGTGTTGCTCAGCCCTGTCTTGAAATACAAAAGGACGAAAAAAAGTCGTTTGATTTAACCCGCAGGTGGAATACCGTCGCAGTTATAACCGACGGAACGGCGGTTCTCGGTCTTGGCGATATAGGTCCTGTTGCAGGTATGCCGGTTATGGAAGGCAAGGCTCTTCTCTTTAAAGAGTTTGGCGACGTTGACGCAATTCCGCTTTGCATAAAAACAAAGGACGTAGACGAGCTTGTACGCACAATTTATCTTCTTTCAGGTAGCTTTGGCGGTATAAATTTAGAGGACATCTCCGCCCCCCGTTGCTTTGAGGTTGAAAGACGTTTAAAGGAAATTTGCGATATTCCCGTTTTCCACGATGATCAACACGGCACTGCAATCGTGCTCGGTGCGGCACTCATAAATGCACTTAAAGTTGTAAAAAAAGATATACGTATGGCTCGTATAGTTATAAACGGTGCGGGAAGTGCTGGAATTGCCATTGCGAAATTCCTTATTGGGCTTGGCGTAACAAATATGATTATTTGCGACAAAGCAGGTACACTTTTTGACGGCAAGGACGGTATGACCGAGCCTCAGGCGGAGCTATCCAAGATTACCAACAAGGAAAATCTTGACGGAACTCTTGCCGATGCGCTTGTGGGCGCAGACGTGTTTATCGGTGTATCAGCACCAAACGTTGTTACCAAAGAAATGATAAAGTCAATGGCTTCGGGCGCTATCGTTTTCCCAATGGCTAACCCCACGCCCGAAATTGCACCCGACCTTGCGCTTGAAGCAGGTGCGGCGGTTGTCGGTACAGGCAGAAGCGATTTTAACAATCAAATAAACAACGTGCTCGCCTTCCCCGGAATTTTCCGAGGCGCACTTGATGCAAGAGCATCGGATATCAACGAAGAAATGAAGCGCGCGGCTGCCTTTGCTATCGCATCGCTTATTTCAGACAAAGAGCTTTGCGCCGAGTACATTATTCCAAAGGCGTTTGACGAGCGTGTCGGAAAAGCAGTTGCAAAGGCAGTTTACGATGCGGCTGTGCAAACGGACGTTGCGAGAGTTGACAAAAGGTAAATTTAATGCTATAATAAGTTCAACTTAAAACAAGGCGGATGGTATTATGGCTAAAAAGACAAACGAAGAAAAAAATATTTTCAAGCAAACACGTGAAAATCTCGGTCTTTCAAGAAGCGCCGCTTGCGACATCATCAAAGGTATGACCGAGGACAGACTTGAAAAAATTGAAAATGGGCGTACCGCAAACGTTAACCCCGAGGATGCGTTTATGCTCGCCGAAGGATACAAAGAGCCTTATCTTTGCAACTATTTTTGCGCAAATATGTGCCGTATCGGTCAACAGTACGTGCCGCAAATAGAACCAAAGGAGCTGCCGCAAATAATACTTGAAACACTTGCCTCACTCAACGCTCTTAACAAGAAAAAGGACCGTCTTGTCGAAATCGCCTCCGACGGCAGTATAACAAGCACCGAGCTTGATGATTTTATCCAAATTCAGAACGGTCTTGAAAAAATTTCCATTGCCGCCGAAACACTTCAGCTTTGGGTTGAAAAAATGCTTGCCGATGGAAAAATCGACACAAACGAATACGAAAAACGCAAAAATGACTTAAAGTAAAAATTAAAAGCGACTTGATTTAACGTCAAGTCGCTTTTTTTGCGGAAAATTCCACTTGTTTTTCGCCGCTTTTTACCTTTATTTCAAAAAAAATATATGGTATAATTAATTATACGAAATGAAAGGAGAGGAGCAGTGGATGCAAAGGAGCGAATTTTAGCTATACGTCTAATGGAAAAATCCAAAAAGCACAAGGAATTTGCTAAAAAAATTTTATTTATAAATGAAAATAAAATAAATCAAAAAAAAAGTGGTAAGAATTTATTTGTAAAACAAAAATAACTAAAAAACGCACCGAAAAATTCGGTGCGTTTTTCATTTTTAAATTAAATTATTTGCAATTTTCAAGCGCCTGAGCGATGTCGGCGATAATATCCTCAGCGTCCTCGATACCAACCGAAAGGCGGATAAGGTCAGGACCTACACCACAGTTTACAAGCTGCTCGTCGGTGAGCTGGCGGTGGGTGGTCGATGCGGGGTGAAGAACGCAGGTTCTTGCGTCGGCAACGTGGGTTACAACCGCCGCAAGCTTTAAGCTATCCATAAATTTAGTAGCCGCCTCACGTCCGCCCTTTATACCAAAGCAAATTACACCGCAGCTACCGTTTGGCATATACTTTTGCGCAAGGTCATAGTACTTACTGGACTTAGACGAGGGGTAGTTTATCCAAGATATCATATCACTCGCCTCAAGAAAAGCGGCAACCTTGGTTGCGTTTTCGCAATGACGGGGTACGCGAAGGTGAATTGTTTCAAGTCCGAGGTTAAGAAGAAATGCGTTCTGAGGCGACTGCATAGAGCCAAGGTCTCTCATAAGCTGAACTACGCACTTAGTGATATATGCGCTTCTACCGAAGCTCTTGGTATAGGTAAGACCGTGATAGGAGTCATCGGGAGTGGTAAGTCCGGGGAATTTATCTGCGTGAGCGTCCCAATCGAAGTTACCGCTGTCAACCACAACGCCACCAAGAGCGCAGGCGTGTCCGTCCATATACTTTGTGGTTGAGTGAACAACGATATCCGCACCAAACTCGATAGGTCTGAGGTTTACGGGGGTTGGGAAGGTGTTATCAACGATAAGCGGAACGCCGTTTCTATGTGCTACCTTTGCAAACTTCTCTATATCAAGAACGATAAGAGAGGGGTTAGAAAGTGTTTCGGCAAAGAATGCCTTGGTGTTCGGCTTAACTGCCGCCTGAAGCTCCTCCTCACTTGCGTCGGGATGAACGAATGTGAACTCAATTCCGAGCTTTTTCATAGTTACGGAAAAGAGGTTGAACGTACCGCCGTAAATTGCCGAAGCTGCTACAACGTGGTCGCCTGAGGAACAAATATTGAATACCGAATAAAAGCTTGCCGCCTGTCCCGATGCGGTAAGCATTGCTCCGACACCGCCTTCAAGCTCCGCTATTTTAGCGGCAACGGCATCGCAGGTGGGGTTTTGCAAACGGGTATAGAAATATCCGCTCGCTTTAAGGTCGAAAAGGTCGCCCATTTCCTCGCTTGATTCATATTTAAAGGTTGTGCTTTGTACTATCGGCACAACTCTCGGTTCACCGTTTTTCGGGCTATAACCAGCCTGAACACATTTTGTATTGAATTTCATAACTTTTCTCCTTAGTTTGCAGAAATTGATTATATCTTTCCTCTGAAAAACTTAGTTAAATATCACTTCTTTCGATAGGGCGGGAGCCCATACAAAAGTTTTTGTATCGCTTTTTTCAAAAAGCGATTAAGCCTTCTTTCCCGAACCGTCTTTAAGAGTAACAATTCTGTTGAAGGTATTTTCGTATTTTGTATCCTTGCAGAAGTATCCCGTTCTTACAAACTGGAACTTCTCGCCTGCCTTTGCATTAGCAAGGCACTTTTCGATAAGGCAGTTTTCAAGGGTTACAACCGAATCGGTATTAAGGTAATCATCGTAAGTCTTATCCTCGGGAATATCTCCGGTGTTCTCAATGGTAAAGAGCTTATTGTAAAGCTTTACAGTGCATTTGTCGGAGTTAGCGGCGGAGAGCCAGTGGATAGTTCCCTTTATCTTTCTGCCGTCAACGGGGTTACCGTTTGCGGTTTCAAGGTCTGCGGTGCAGCGAAGCTCTTTTATGCTTCCGTCCTCGTTTTTTACTACCTCGTTGCACTTAACGATGTAAGCGCCCATAAGTCTGACCTCGCCGTCAGGCTTCATACGGAAGAATTTACCCTGCGGCTCCTCCATAAAGTCCTCGGCGTCAATATAAATCTCACGGGTAAATGCAACCTTACGGGTACCTGCATTTTCGTCCTGCGGATTATTTGAAACCTCAAAGTATTCAATCTTATCCTCGGGGTAGTTGGTTACAACGACCTTTACGGGGTTAAGAACTGCAATTCTTCTCTCGGCAGTTAAGTTAAGCTCATCGCGGATACAAGCCTCAAGCTGCTCAATAGCTACAAGGCTGTTTGCCTTTGCCACACCTGTACGGCGTACAAACTCAAAAATAGAAGCGGGGGTGTATCCACGTCTGCGGAGTCCGCAAAGTGTTGGCATACGGGGGTCGTCCCAGCCGTCAACAAGTCCCGTTTCAACGAGCTTACGAAGATAACGCTTACTCATTACTGTATAGGTTACGTTAAGTCTTGCAAACTCTCTTTGCTTTGGCTTGGGATTGAAAATACCGAAATTATCAATTACCCACTCGTAAAGGGGACGGTGGTTTTCAAATTCAAGCGAGCAAAGCGAATAGGTGATACCCTCAAGAGCGTCCTGAATTGGGTGCGCGTAAACGTAAAGCGGATAGATGCCCCACTTATCGCCCTGACGGTGGTGGTGTGCTCTTACTATACGGTAAATAGCGGGGTCGCGCATATTAATATTAGGCGAAGCCATATCAATCTTTGCACGGAGAGTCTTAGAGCCATCGGCAAACTCGCCGTTCTTCATCCTCTCAAAAAGATCGAGGTTTTCCTCAACACTACGGTTACGGTAGGGGCTTTCCTTACCGGGCTCGGTAAGTGTTCCTCTGTACTCACGCATTTCATCAGCCGTAAGGTCGCAAACGTAGGCCTTTCCGTCCTTGATAAGCTTTATAGCGAACTCGTAGCACTTATCAAAGTAGTCCGAGCCGTAGAAAACGCCGCCGCTGGGGATAGCACCAAGCCAAGTTAAGTCCTCATAAATTGAGTCGACGTACTCAGTGTCCTCTTTTGTGGGGTTGGTATCGTCATAGCGAAGATTGAAAAGTCCGCCATACTTCTTTGCGGTGGTGTAGTTTATCCATATTGCCTTAGCCGAGCCGATATGAAGGTATCCGTTAGGCTCGGGGGGAAAACGGGTGTGTACCGTATCGTTTATTTTCGCCTCAAGCTCGGCATCAATTATGTCGTGTATAAAATTACTGTTTACTTCTTCCATTTTCGTATCCTCTTTCTTATAAGCTTTCCGCAAACGCTTTGATTCTATTTATTACCCTGTCTTTGCCAAGTATCTGCATAACCTCATACATATCGGGGCAGGCAAGCGCCTGCAGGCACATAGTGCTCCCGCACAGTGAGGTTTACAGTGCTTTTACAAAATTATTTATTCTTTTTATTACCCTGTCTTTGCCGAGTATCTGCATAACCTCATACATATCGGGGGAATTTAGTCTACCCGTTACCGCAAGTCGCAGGTAAGAGGAAACGTCCGCAACGCTTCCCTTAAATGCGCTCGGGTCTGCTTTATACGATTTCATATCGGGAGTATAGCCAAGAGGCGCTCCGATAGCCTTTATCTTTTCAAACCATACGTTTTGGTCATCGTTTATATCGAAATTCTCAGTAAATGCGTTAAGTATTTTCTTTACGTCCTCTTTATCGGCATTTTCGGAAAGCGCATCGGTTACCGTGAAAAGCTCGTCAAAGAAGAATCCCATATAGCCCTTGCACTCACTCCAAGTGCCGAAGTCCTTACGCGGCTTTTTACCGCCTCTGCCTATACCGAAAATCCTCTTGGTATATTCGGCATCACGGGTAAGTAGCGCACCAAATTCGGCATCAAATTCATTTGCCCAAGCGCTAACACCCTCGTAAACCCTCTCGGCTGTGTATCTGCTCAGCACGTTTTTGGAAACGTCGTTTAGCTTTGCAAAGTCGAAAAGGCAGCCCGAGGTGCTCATTTTCTTTATATCAAAGGGGAAATCGGTATATTTTTTATCGGGGTTTTGCATATGCCACTCCTCGTAGTTGGAGTTAAGGAGCGTCATAACGTATTCCATTACGCAATCGGGGGCGTAACCCATTGCTCGGTAGTCTTCCATATTTGCGCCCATATCACGCTTGGAGAGCTTTTTCTTTGCTCCGTTTTCGTCAAGACGCATTATCTGTGCTATGTGCATATATTTCGGTGCTTTAAAGCCGAGGTATGCAAAGAGCTGAAGGTGCTTTGGAAGAGAAGGAAGCCACTCCTCACCTCTTATAACGTGAGTTGTGCCCATCAGCTTATCATCTACTGCGTGTGCAAAGTGGTAGGTAGGAATTCCGTCGCTCTTTAAGAGTACAAAGTCCTCATCGTTTTCGGTAACGTCTATCGTGCCTTTGATAAGGTCGGTAAACTTGCGCTTATTTTCAGGGTTGCCATTGCTCTTTATACGGAGAACGAACCTTTCGCCTTTTTCAAGGCTTTCTTTTACGTCATCAAGAGTGAAGCGGCGCATATCGAGCATCTGCTCCCTTTGAGCCTCTGCGTCAACGTGCCAATCCTTTTCCTTGATTTCCGCCTTTTTATCTACTGCGTTAAGACGCTCAAGCTCCTCATCACTTGTAAAGCAGGGGTAAGCCTTACCCTCTTTTACAAGCTGCTTTGCAAATACGTGGTAAATAGGACCTCTTTTGCTCTGATAATAAGGACCGTACTGCCCCTGCTCACCGTCAACAGTTGCGCCCTCGTCAAACTTAATTCCGTAATGATTTAAGGTTACTATAAGCTTCTCTGCCGCGCCCTTAACCTCACGCTTTGCGTCGGTGTCCTCGATACGGAGTATAAACACGCCGCCGCTTTGGTGTGCAAGTCGCTCGCCTACTGTTGTGGGGAAAAGTCCGCCAAAGTGTAAAAATCCCGTCGGGCTTGGTGCAAAGCGAGTTACCTTTGCGCCCTCTTTAAGCTCTCTTGCGGGAAAACGCGCAAGGCACTGTTCGGGAGATTCGGTTACGTTTGGAAAAAGCAGCTCTGCAAGAGCCTCGCACTTTGCCGCATCGTCAAATTCAAAAAAATCCTTTTTCATTTATATTCTCCTAAAAGTTTTAATCACAAAGTAAAAGGTCAGAAAGCTCACTTACCGTATCCACAACCCCAACGGCGGAGCTCTTTTCAAGCTCCTCCCTTGTACCGTAGCCGTAGGTAACGGTTATACAGTCAATTCCGTTTATATCTGCGCCCTGCACGTCAAAGAGGGTATCGCCTATCATAACGCTTTCGTTCTTTTCGTAGCCGCTGATTTCGAAAAGGTGGGCGATTACCTGCTCCTTTTCACGTATCGGGCCTCCTATATCCGCTCCGCAAATATAGTCAAAATACTGTTCTATGTTATGGTGCTTTGCTATATCCTTTGCAAAAACGGTGGGCTTTGAGGTCGCCATAACAACCCTTTTGCCGCTTTTCTTTAGTTTTTCGAGAAGCTCTCGGAGTCCGTCAAAGAACTCACACTCGTATTTTCCCGTAACGGAGTAGTACTCGCGATAATGAGCTATCGCCTCGTGTGCCGTTTTATCGTCCATACCGAAATATTTAGTGTAAGAATTGTAGAGGGGCGGCCCGATAAATACACGCAGCTGCTCTCGTGTGGGTGTGGGGATTTCGGGATAATAGGTAAGCGAGTGGAATATGGCGTTTGTAACGCCCATATAAGAGTCCACAAGCGTACCGTCAAGGTCAAACAAATAGTTTTTGTATTTCATATTTTATCCTTTTGCAAATTTTAAGTACACCTCATCCACCGCAAAGCGGTCCCCCTTCCCCATCAAGGGGAAGGGCTTTTTTGTCTATAATTTCCACAGTTTTCAATACCAATGTATTTCGTTGTTTTTAAGCCTTGCTCAAAACACAAGTTACATTTCCTTTAACCAGTTGTCGATTACTTCATTAGCGTAATCTTCGGTTAATTCTTTTAAAGGTAAATCTTCATCAAAAAACCACATTAAATCAGCATCGTCGTCATATGATAGTTGTCGTTCATCCATTAAGCATCTAAGTAATCTGATACTGTCATGCATTTTTATCGTATATATGAGGGTATCTTTGATATTTTCATATGTGCAGTGTTCTATGTTGTACAAATTATAATTTTGTGTAGGACTATGAGCCAACACCATATCAACAACTAAAGGAATTGAATAGTCTTTGTACTGTTCGTCATTTAGCATTATCGCGACAACTGTATTCTCAATAATTTGTTTCCGTGTTTCGTCTAACCTTGCTTCCAACTCTTGTATTTTGCAAGACTTTTCGTGAGTAATTTGTTCAAGTTCTTTAGAATTCATAAATTTATCATGCTTGATTTTGGAGTTATAGTATAACACTGTAGCGCCAAAACCAAGGATAAAGAAAATTATAGCTATAGTTGGCATAAGCATCTATCCTTTTTTGTAAATTATTTTCAATGGTGTTATTCCTACAAAACAACTAATGTTGATAATAAAGCATTCCAATTTTCTGACCTTCCCCTTGATGGGGAAGGGGGACCGCCTCGCGGTGGATGAGGTGTTTAAATCAAGTGGTAATTTTAGGTAAATGCTTCAAAATATCTGCGCAAACCACATCAAAGTAGTTAACTATAGAATCGTTTGAATACCTCAATACGATTAGTCCAAGACTTTTTAAATACTCATCTCTTTCTTTATCATAAGCTATTCCCTTTTCGGTAAAATGCGATTCCCCGTCTATTTCGATTACTATTTTACCGCTTGCGCAGAAAAAATCTACGATATAGTTTCCAATAATTTTCTGTCTGTTTACTGTAAACGGCAAATCTTTAAGAAAATCCAGCCATAAATGAAGCTCCTCTGAAGTCATATCTTTACGCATGCTTCGAGAAAAATTCTTTAATTTGGCGTTATAATTATCTTTTTTCATATCAGACTTGGAATAAACGGTATAACTTCAAGCAGCAGTGCCATAAGCGGCATCGTCGCAAGAGAAAGCACCGTACTGAACGAAACAAATTTTGATGCCGAAACGGTATCGGAGTGGAATTTTTCCGCAAACATACTCGTTGCCGATGCAACGGGGGTTGCCGAGCAAATAAGCACAACCTTAAATGCGTCTATCGTTTCAAGTCCGATAAGCTTGGTGATAACTATGAGCCCAAATGCACCAAGAGGGAAAACAAGCAAACGCAGGGCAAATCCAAGATACATATATGCGTCCTTAAACGCTCCTTTTAGTTTAAGGTCGGCAAGTCGCATACCGATTATCATCATAGACATCGGAGCAACGGTGTTTTTGAGCATTGTAAGTGCATCGTAAATAAATTCAGATATCGGTGCGGGGATTACGCAAGAAAAGTCGGTTGCAAAAATTATTATACCGATAAGCGTGGGTATCGTTGCCGCATTGACAAACATCTTAAAAGGGGATATATAAGACTTATCCTCGGAATAGATAAGTGCACCGTAAGACCAACAAAAGAAATTAAACGCAATCAGGTATATAGAGGCGTATATCGTCGCCTCCTCCGAAACCGCCATTTCAATAAGTGGTATACCCATATAGCCTGCGTTTGAAAAAACCGTACCGAAGCGATAAACCTTTTGTCTTGCCTTGTCCGCCCCCTTATAAAAAAGCTTAACAGCAAGTAAAAAGAGTATATGCGTAAGGAACGAAAGCACCAAAACGACAAGCGCGTCCTTTATTATGCCTAAATCTCGGGCACGCCAAAAGCCTACTACAAGCATAGCCGGCTGCGTTATATAAAGTATCGTGTTTGCAAATCCAAGCGGCAGCGTATCGCCTGCAAGCTTTAATTTCCGCATTATAAAGCCCGGAATTATCATTACAAACAGTATCAGTACCGCACGAAACAAATCAAAAAACATTTTTTAGTCTTCCTCGTAAAAGAATATTCGTACTCCAAAATAAAGAGATATAACAAAGCAAATGATAGCCGATGAGGTATCCGAAATAGATATCTGACCAACAGTTATTAGCATTACCACTCTTCCAAGACCAAATGCCGCACCGTAGGTAAATGCCGCACAGGATATGGCAAGTCTTGTCCTTACATAAGTGCCGTCAATGTGGTAGCGCATTTCATAAACAAGTGCAAGCAAAATTAAAATATACCCCACCTGCGAAAGCACAAGGTAGCTAGATGCAAACGCAAAGTCAATTTGCTTATAGGTATTAATCACCCCAATAACAAACCAAGGCAAAGAAATAATGCCGCAGACTATATGTGTTTTATCTCCAAAAAAGCCTATTTTATTTGCAAACTCTGGCACTAAATAAAGCGCAAGAAATATTGGAAGCAAAAGGTTAAGCGTATTCATAATCGGGCTGTCGTTTTCTAGCTCCGCTATAAAACGCACTATCCCCTGCAAAACAACAGCCACCGAAGCGCAAATCCTGAAAATGCGTACAAATGCGTTATCAAGAGTATAGTAATCGGTGTATTTATCCGAATCGGGAAGACAAGGCTCGGCAGGCTTTTCCCGCTTAACGATTATCGGGGTTAAAGCAAGTATTACTGCAACACTGAAAAGTAAACCGTAAAAGGAAATACCGCCAAGCACACTGCCATTTTTAAACAGCGCCTTATCCGGTTCAAAATCAAGCGCAAATGCAAGTGCAAGGATTACGCCGAGCAGCAAAGCAAGAGCTATTGATATTATACGAATTATTCTTTTTTCAAAATAATGCTGTTCTGCACCCTTGATACTAATAAGCGTTTCCTTATCCATACTTCCCCCATTTTAAATATTCTCTCATTATTATACACCCACTTTTCACGTTTTGCAATAGTTTTAAATAATATTTTTATATTTATATAAAATATTTTTTTCTCACCTTGACATTTGCATAGGATTATAGTATAATATTTTCGTTAGAAAAATCCACTTTTAGTGAAAGGAATACATAAAATGGCAGAGCTTATAAACGGCGGCGTTTTCCTCAAAAACGGCAGAGAAGTTCTCACCGACTGCTCCGTTTCAAAGGAAGAAGCAAGAAAAAACACACTTGCATACGGTATCCTCTCGGCACACAACGTTTCGGGAGATGAAAACAATCTTAAAATCAAATTCGATGCACTGGCATCGCACGATATTACATACGTTGGTATTATCCAGACGGCAAGAGCAAGTGGACTCAAAGAGTTCCCTATTCCTTACGTTCTTACCAACTGCCACAACAGTCTTTGCGCTGTTGGAGGCACGATTAACGAGGACGACCATATGTTCGGTCTTTCCGCCGCAAAGAAGTACGGCGGCATCTACGTTCCCGCACATCAGGCGGTTATTCACTCCTTTATGCGTGAGATGATGAGCGGCTGCGGTAAAATGATACTCGGTTCAGACAGCCACACCCGTTACGGCGCACTTGGTACTATGGCAATCGGCGAGGGCGGTCCTGAGCTTGTTAAGCAGCTCCTTTGCAAGACCTACGACGTTGCACGTCCCGAGGTTATCGCAGTTTATCTTACGGGCGCACCCCGTCCCGGCGTTGGACCTCAGGACGTTGCGCTTGAGCTTATCGGCGCAGTATTCAAGTCCGGATTTGTAAAGAACAAGGTTCTTGAATTCGTTGGCGAGGGTATCGCTTCCCTTCCTATCGAATACCGTAACGGTATCGACGTTATGACCACCGAAACAACCTGTCTTTCCTCTATTTGGGAAACAGATGAGGAAACCGAGCGTTACTATGTAAATCACAGACGCCCCGAGGCTTACAAGAAATTATCCGTAAACGGTATCGCTTACTACGATGGAATGGTTAAAATCGACCTTTCCAAGGTTGAGTGCAACATTGCACTTCCCTCTCACCCCTCGAACGTCTACTCCATAAACGAGCTTCAAGCTAATGCCGACGTAATCTTAAAGGAATACGGACTTCTTGACAAGCTCGGAAAGGACGGCAAAATTCACTGCGATCAGGGTGTTATCGCCGGTTGTGCAGGCGGTACTTATGACAACCTCACCGCTGCTGCCGATATACTCAAAAACGGCTCTATCGGTAACGGTGCATTTGCACTTTCCGCTTACCCCGCATCTCAGCCCGTTTATATGGAGCTTATCCGCAATGGCTTTGCCTCTACTCTTATGGCATCGGGCGTTACGCTCCGCACCGCTTTTTGCGGCCCTTGCTTTGGCGCAGGCGACGTTCCTTCAAACGGCGGACTCAGTATCCGTCATAGCACAAGAAACTTCCCCAACAGAGAAGGCTCAAAGCCCGGTCAGGGACAAAGCGCTTCGGTTGCTCTTATGGACGCCCGTTCCATTGCGGCAACGGCGGCAAACGGCGGTATCCTGACTCCCGCAACCTCGCTTGACGTAAATTACACTCCCTCTACCTACAAATTTGACGATACGGTTTACACAAACCGACTCTACAAGGGCTTTGGCAAGGCGGACGCAAGTGCCGAGCTTCAATTCGGTCCTAACATCCGCGACTGGCCTGAGTTCCCTGCACTTACCGACGACCTCATTTTGCGTGTAGCCTCGGTAATCACCGACCCCGTAACTACTACTGACGAGCTTATCCCCTCAGGCGAAACCTCGTCCTACCGTTCCAATCCCGAGGCTCTTTCCGAGTTCACCCTTTCAAGAAAAGATCCTGCATACGTTGGCAGAGCAAAGGCTGTTCGCACACTCAATGCCGAGCGCAAGGGCGAGGGCATTGAGGAGTTCTACTCCGCAGTTAAGGGCGCAGGCTTTAACGCACCCGAAAAAGCTCTTATCGGCTCAGTTGTTTACGCAGTAAAGCCCGGCGACGGCTCCGCCCGTGAGCAGGCAGCGTCCTGTCAAAAGGTGCTTGGCGGTATGGCTAACATCGCAAAGGAGTACGCAACCAAGCGTTATCGCTCCAACCTTATCAACTGGGGTATGCTTCCCTTCACCTTTGATTGCGACGAAAACGCACTTCCCTTTGACAACGGCGACTACATTTTCGTTCCCGGCATTAAGGAAGCAGTAAAGAACGGCGCAGAGCAGGTCAAGGCATACGTTGGCAAGGATATGAAGGAAATCACTCTTAACCTGCCTACTCTTACCGAAGACGAGCGTACAATAATTCTCGACGGTTGCCTTATCAATTATTACAGAAATAACCAATAAGGAAAAAAGCTATGTTTTTTTACACGCATAAAGAGGAAAACGAAAAGCTTCTCGACAACGGCGTTATCCGTACAATAAAGGGATATATCGATGACCTTATGGTATGCGAGCTTAAATGGCAAAAGGGAATGCTCGGCGCAAAGCACACTCACCCCCACCGTCAGTGCGGATACATTATAAAAGGTACGTTTGAGGCTACCGTTAACGGCGAAAAGAAGATACTTCACGGTGGCGACTGCTTCTACTGTGAGGCAAACGAGCCTCACTCACTGCTTTGCCTTGAGGACGATTCGCTTATGCTTGATATTTTCACTCCTCACAGAGAAGATTTCTTAGGTTAAGATACAAACAAAATAACGGCAACCGTTTCGGTTGCCGTTTTTATTTATAAATTCATCGCATCGGTAATCTCGGCATACATATAAAGTGAGCCAAGGCAGATAAGCGGTGTATCTGCTTTCTTACTTTCCTCTATTGCAGTTTTTACAGCATCGTGGGTTGTCTTATACGCCGTCGCTTTAACCCCTAACGCCTCAAAAGTGTTTTTAAGGTCCTTTGCAGGTAGTGAACGAGGGTTATCTGGTGTAATACAAAACGCCTCGTTTACAAGCGGAGCGAGGGTGCTCATCATACCGTGATAGTCCTTATCAGCCATAACGCCTGTTAAAATATTGACCTTTTTATCACCGAAGTAGTGCTTCAAGGTCTTATAAGCAAGGTCAATTCCCTCGGGATTATGCGAACCGTCATATAGAACAAGTGGGGTGTCTAGCAGTTTTTCAAATCTTGCACGCCAAACGGTCTTTTCAAGACCTACTCTTATAGCGGCGTCGCTGATATTATAATTCCAAAGTCTGAGCGTACCGATAATTTCAAGCGCCTTTGCACAGTTTTGAGGTTGGTAAAGCCCAAGTAGGGGGAGCTTAAGGTCATAAAGGCTAACGTAGTCAAGAACAGTGCCCTCAAGGGTTGCGCTATGCACGTTCAAGCGGTCATAATCAACGCAAACGAGGGGTGCGTTAAGCTTTTTTGCTCGTTTTTCTATTACACTGTATGCCTCGCCCTTTGTCTTTGCATCAAGTCCGCCGTAGACTACGGGGCAGCCTTTTTTGATGATACCCGCCTTTTCGTAGGCTATCTTCTCTATCGTATCTCCAAGGTATTCGGTGTGCTCAAGCGCAACGCCCGTAATCACCGAAACAACGCTTTTTTCAATAACGTTGGTACTGTCAAGGCGTCCACCCATACCTGCCTCAAGGACTACTATCTCACATCCTTCAAGCTTAAAGAGCATAAACGCAATAGCAGTTATCAATTCAAATTCGGTGGGGGCATCACTCATAGCGTCTGCGTGGGGCTTAACAAGCGAGGTAACGTAAGCAAGGCGCTCATCAGACACGTTTTCACCGTTAATTCGCATACGTTCATTAAATTCTTTAACGTAGGGAGAGGTGAAAAGTCCCGTTTTAAATCCCGCCTGCCTTAAAATACTCTCGGTCATAGCACAGGTTGAGCCTTTACCGTTTGTACCCGTAACGTGAATAAATTTAAGGTCGTTTTGTGGGTTTCCGAGTCGTCTGCAAAGCTCAGTTATCCTTTCAAGTCCGGGACGTGAGCCCTTCCAGCAGACGGAATGTATATATTCCAGCGCTTCGTTATATGTCATCAGGCTTCCCCCTTCCCGTGTGCTGTTCCTTTAAAGTGTCCTCGAATATTTTTCTGAAATTTCTGTTTTTGTAAAGCAGACAAATAAGTGCTATTTCAATAGTAGCTATTGCAACGTAAAATGGTATTCTGAGGAGCACTGCATATCCGTAAAATTGAAAAAGACCTAGCGGTTTTATTATCATCGAGCCGATAATATGAGCAGAAATTCCCGATATTATTATTTTTTTATACCCTCTTTTTTTAACCACAAAGCGCGAAACAAGTCCTGAAACAAGACCTATTGATATTGCACCTACGGTTACTATAATGTTTGGCGGGTATACTTGAGGCGATAGTACGTAGCTTATTAAATCACTTGCGCCCCCTATTACCGCACCGATAAGCGGACCGAAAAATATACCCGACACTATTATCGGAAGATTTTCAAACGTTATGCGAAACAGACCGTTTCCACCGTTCATATACGTTTTACAAAACATTCCGATAGCAACACTCATTGCGCACAGTATTGCAGAAAAGGTAAGCGAATTTATGCTACCGAATATTCGCACCGTTCTTTTTCTCATAAAAAAAGCCTCCTTATTTCCTTAGCTCATATGGCAAAGGTAAAAAAGAAGGTTTACTGCCCTTGACCGTATGAAGCGGGATGCAAAATATCAACCGCAAGTGTTTAAACCACTTTTCGTCCCTGCGACAACTCCCCGTTCGCTTTAAGGGCACTTTACGCCGATATTTTTACTCTTCGTAAATTACATATTATATTATACACATTTTTTAAAAAAAGTCAATATAAAAGCCCGAGAAATTCTCGGGCTTTTGTTTTTTATTAGTCGCTGATGTATGCGAGAAGTGCAACAGCTCTTGCACGCTTAACAGCAACAGTTACCTGACGCTGATGCTTTGCACAAGTACCGGTAACTCTGCGGGGAAGGATCTTGGAGCGCTCGCTAACGCACTTAGAAAGACGCTTGATATCCTTGTAATCGATGTGCTCGATCTTGTCTGCGCAGAACTGGCAAACCTTTCTACGCTTACCTCTGTTCATAGGAGCGCGAGCAGGTCTTGCGTTTTCAACTGCTGCAGGCTCTACTACTGCCTCTTCGGCATTGGTTACGATTTCGGTATCCATTTTATACACATAATTTTTCTCTTGTGAGAAAAACCTTTCTCCTTTCATAGATTAAGACGAATTAGGCGGTTATCTTCCTTATAAATTAGAACGGAAGATCGTCGTCGCCCGACATATCCTCAAACTGAGCCTCTGCTGCGGGAGTAGAGCCGAATTGAGGAGCGGAATCATAAGAATCCGTATTCACAAAGCCTGTGCCACCCTGACCGTTAGAATCAACAAAGTTTGCCTCATCTACGAGTACCTCGGTAGCGTAGCGCTTTTGTCCCTGCTGATCAGTCCAGCTTCTGGTCTGGATGCTACCGGTAACGCAAATTGCGCTTCCCTTCTTGAAGTAGCGGGTTACAAAATCAGCCTGGTTACGCCAAGCAACGCAGTTGATAAAATCAACGTTTGCGTTTGCGCCTGCGTTTTGGTTGTTATTGCCCTCAGCGCTTCTTGAAAAACGACGGTTTATAGCGATAGTAAAGGACGTTACGCTAACACCGTTGGGGGTCTGGCGAAGCTCGGGCTGTGCGGTAAGGTGTCCTGCAAGGATAACCTTGTTCAAGTTAAGAGATGCCATTTTAAATTCCCTCCATTTTTCTTAAATTACGCATTTACGGCAGTAACCATATAGCGCATAATGCCTTCGGTGATACCGAAAACACGCTCAAGCTCAGCCGGGAAATCCGTCTTAGCATTGAAGTTTACGAGAACGTAGTATCCCTCGTTCATATCGCTTATGGGGTATGCAAGTCTGCGCTTGCCCCACTCGTTACCAGCGGTAACCTCTGCGTTGTCTGCGATGAGAGTCTTGAACTTCTCAACCAGAGCCTTGCACTCGGTTTCGCCCTTGCTCATATCAACGATGAAGAGGACCTCGTATGCGTTTACTTTAGTCATATTCTTTACCTCCTTTTGGACTTTGACCAAACCGTCATTGCGGTTCAGTAAGGAGAAAATACGCCAAATGCGTACTTTCTGACCTATGAATTATATCATTTATTATTTATAAAGTCAAGCAACAAGTCTAAAATTTACAAATTATTAATTTTTACCCTTTGGCTTATAGTACTGATAAAGGTTACATTTGAGCATACCGTTATAGAGCTTACGCACCTTATCTGCCTTTTTGCCGTAGAAATGCTCAAAGCCTTCCATTGAGGTCAAGATATAAATTTGCCAATTTGTAAGCTTATCAAAGGCTTTTCCTATTTCACCGTACAGTTTTTTGACTTGGTAGGGGTTCATCAGGCGCTCACCGTAGGGTGGATTACTGATAATGCTACCCTTCATACCGCCTGCGGCTATTTCACGGGCGTCCTTTACAAAGGTTTTGACGTAGCTATCAACTCCTGCTTTTTTGAGGTTGGCATTTGCCGCCTCTATCATTTTCGGGTCTATATCCGAGGCGTAAGCCTGAAATTTTACGCTGGTTTTTTGCAGGGATTTCGCTTCCTCCCTTGCATCCTTCCAAACCTTTGGGTCAATATCGTAAAAGTCCTCGGCGGCAAAGGAGCGAAGTATTCCGGGTGCGGTATTTGTCATAAGCAGCGCCGCCTCGGTGGGTATTGTACCCGAGCCGCAAAACGGATCCCAAAACAGTATATCCTCGCGCGGTCTTGACACCTTTGCAACGGCGCAGGCAAGGGTTTCACGCAGTGGTGCATCCCCCGTTGCAACTCGGTAGCCTCTTTTATAAAGCGGCGCACCGCTGGTATCTATCATAAGCGTTGCCTTATCGTTCATTATAAAGAAGTCTATTTGGTATTTTGAGCCCTCCTCACAAAACCACGTAACTCCGTATTCGTCGCTTAGGCGATCAACTACCGCCTTTTTAACTATTGATTGGCAATCAGGTATACTTGTAAGAGCGCTTCTGACCGAGTGTCCTTTAACGGGAAAGGCATCGTCCCTGCCTATCCACATTTCCCAAGGCAGCGCTCTTGTGCCATCAAAAAGCTCTGTAAAGGTGCGCGCAGGAAATTCCCCCATTTTTATATATACTCTCTCAGCACATCGAAGCCACATATTACATCTTGCAATAGCACAAACATCGCCCTCAAAGGTAACTCTTCCGTCAATAGTTTCTATTCTTTTGTATCCGAGTGCGTCAATTTCCTCGCCAACGAATTTTTCAAGTCCGAAAAGGCAGGTCGCAACGTAAGTATAGGTCATAAATACTCCTTGAATTTTTATCTTACACATAGTGTAAAGGATAAAAAAGACAAAGATTTAGGTGTTTTAATAAATAAAATGTAAACTTTAATAGAAATGCTTTATTTGTTAATTTTTTGATAGTAAAATATTCTTAAGAAATCTTTTTTTAGAAAGGCTAAGCGACTTAATGACAAACGGCGAAAACAAAATTTCACCATTTTCCGCTTTAATGAGATTTTTAACGGACAATTCAGGCACTATAATAAAAGTACTGATACACCAATTCGGACTGACGGTTTTCGGTTTTCTACTGTATAGCGCATCCGCAACCTCGGAAAGCACACCGTTGATTTTAGGATTAAGCATCTTTTCCGCAGTTTTTTATCTTATTTTGCTTTACGTTATGTTTTGGGATAACGGCGCAAAGGATAAAATCAGAATTGACGGCGGCAGGCTGAAGCGCGACTGCTTCAAGGGCGCAAAAATCTCACTGATTGCAAGTATCCCGAATTTACTTTTATGCGTATTTTCAATTATCGGTTTCTTTTGTATCGACAAAACAGCGATTGATGCAAACGGAAACTACGCTACTCCCGAGTGGGCGGCTAATATGTACGGAATTGCGCAAATAATCGGTATCTTCTTAAATTCTATGTATACCGGTATCGGCGACGTAACGGGACTTGATGTAAATCCGTTCTATTTAATGATAATAACCGTTCCCACAATCATTGTTTGCGGACTTGGTTATTTCTTTGGTACGTATGAAATGCTCGGCGTTTTCACCTCTGCCCCCAAGGACACTAAAAAAAGATAAGACGGCTGAAACTAAATTAAATTATCCAATCGACGCCGTTTTCGGCGTCGATTTTTGCATAAAAAAGCATTTGTCTGAATAATTTTTAATAAAATTATTTTAGGCGGTGTATTTATGAGCACAAGGCAGGCAATAGGCTCGGCATTTGCGTTTATTGGCGCAGTGCTGCTTTTTATATGTATTGTTTTTTCGCAGGTTATATTTTTTGGCACGTCTGAAAGCGAGGGACTCCCTACCGTAAGCGCCCCTGTACGCACGGTTATAATTGATGCAGGACACGGCGGTATGGACGGCGGTGCGGTAGCGCCTGACGGCACTGCCGAAAAGGATATAAATTTAAAAATTTCGCTTACGCTCGGAGCA
The DNA here is from genome assembly GCA_045653945.1 of Eubacteriales bacterium. Classification (GTDB taxonomy): domain Bacteria; phylum Bacillota; class Clostridia; order Oscillospirales; family CAG-272; genus SIG673. Next base: position 96,152 of record JAZOML010000045.1, on the reverse strand, counting down.
CTTATGAGAGCATCGGGCTACAACGTAATATTAACTCGTGAAAATGACGTTATGCTTGATACGAACGACGGTAAGGGCAGCGCAAAGATGCGGGATTTGAGGCGACGGTTGGAAATTGCCTCTGAGCATCCCGACGCAATAACAGTCAGCATCCATTGCAACAAATTTCCACAAAGCTCGTGTAAGGGTATGCAGGTCTATCACAGCGACAGCGACGTAGCAAAGCAAGCCGCAGAGCTTGTACAAAAATCCAGCCTTGCTATTATGCCGGACAATCACCGTAAAATCAAAAAAGCCGATTCCTCTATCTATCTTTTGCATAGAGCCTGCGCTCCTGCAATTCTCGTTGAGTGCGGTTTTTTATCTAATGAATCCGAGCTGCAAAATTTAAAAGCCGAAAGCTATCAAAAAAAGCTTGCGCTCGTTATATTCAGCGGCATTGATGCCGCACACGAAATTTAAAGTAAAGGAAAAAACAAAAATGAAATCGGAAAAAAGCACCTTCGTTTGCTCCGAGTGTGGATATAAAAACGCAAAGTGGTACGGAAAATGTCCGTCCTGCGGTGAGTTCAACACCCTTGAAGAGGTCTTTGTACCCACAGAAAGGGTAAAAGGAATTACACCCACACAAAATCTTCTCCGCGCAAGGTCCTCAAAGCTCGATGCTCTTGATATGCCCGACTATCTGCGTCTTGGCAGCGGTATGCAAGAGTTTGACCGAGTGCTTGGCGGCGGACTTGTAAGCGGCTCGGCAGTGTTACTTTCGGGTGAGCCGGGTATCGGTAAATCCACACTTCTTATGCAGCTTTGCGGCGCTATCGGAAACGACGAAACAGTGCTTTACGTTTCAGGTGAGGAAAGCGGTTCCCAGCTTAAATTACGAGCAAAGCGACTCGGTGTAGCCGCAAGTGAGCTTTTTATTTTAAATGAAACCAACGCCTCTAATATCTTAGCCGAAATTGACGAGGTTAGACCAAATGTGGTTATAATCGACTCTATACAGACGGTTTTTGCTGATATCTCATCATCTTCTCCCGGAAGTGTTACGCAAGTGCGTGAGTCATCTATGCTTTTTATCAACAAAGCAAAGGCGGAAGGATTTTCTCTTATTCTCGTCGGACACGTCAACAAGGAGGGCGGTATAGCAGGACCCAAGGTGCTTGAGCATATGGTTGACGCAGTGTTGTATTTCGAGGGCGAAAAGCAACACTCCTACCGAATCATAAGAGCCGTCAAAAACCGTTTCGGTTCAACAAACGAAATCGGCGTTTTCGAAATGACAGAAAAAGGACTCTTGCAAGTACCAAACCCCTCCGAGGCTATGTTAAAAGAGCGACCAAAGGGCGTTTCGGGAAGCTGTGCGGTATGCGTAATGGAAGGCACTCGCCCGATTATTACCGAAATTCAAGCACTCGTTACCCCTACCGTCTACCCTTCGCCTAAGCGCACTGCAAACGGTATGGACTACAACAGAATGTGCTTACTCCTTGCAGTTTTGGAAAAGCGACTCGGACTTCACTTCTCTCAATACGACGTTTACATTAACGTAACCGGCGGTATAACTCTTTCCGAGCCTGCGGCGGATATGGCGGTTTGCCTTGCACTCGTTTCAGGAATACTTGACCGTCCGCTCTCCGACGACTTTATTTGCTTTGGTGAAATCGGACTTTCAGGTGAGTGTCGTTCCGTTTCGGTTGCCGAACAAAGAATTAACGAGGCGGCAAGGCTTGGATTTAACAAAATCGCCGTACCGAAGCGTTCCGCAATTACAAAAGACGGCGTCGAAATACACGGCGTAAAAAGCCTTATTGAGGCGATAAGAATAAAGGGTATTTTTGCAAAAAAAGAAGAAAAAAACGATAACTGACAAGTTTAAAATTAAGGATAAAATTTATGTTACTCTTTGGAAAAACTAAAAAAACAGAGGCGCTCAGCCTCCTTAAGGATAGAAAAATAGACGATAACCTACTTTACGATATGGTATCGGCGGCGGAAAAATTTTCGCTCAAGGGAAATCTTTGTGCACACTACGGCGCATACCTGCTGGCAAGTGAGGAAAATCTCTTTTCTCTTGCCTGCGAGAAAAAGGGCAGAGCTGATGCAACCATAGAAAAGCTCGCACTCGCCGACGCAAAAGCACTCTTTGGAATCTTTACCAAGGACAGCGATCTTGATGATTATACTCCCGCCGTAACAAACACAAAAAACGAAGACGCACGTGCAGGTAAAATCATAATGAAGCTTTCGGACAAGCTTGTAAAATGCAAGACCGCCGAGGAGCTTCTCGCAGCTCTCAAGGACTTCTACCGTACAAACGGAAGCGGTAGCTTTGCGCTCTATCGCGGCTTTATTGTAACCGAAAAGGGAACGCTCAAACCCGTTCTTTCCTACTCCGACGTTTCTTTTAACGACATTTTCGGCTACGAGCGCCAAAAAAAGCAGCTTCAAGCTAATACCGAGGCTTTTTTGGCAGGTAAAAACGCAAACAACGTGCTTCTCTACGGCGACAGCGGTACGGGTAAGTCAACCGCAGTCAAGGCACTGCTTCCTAAATACGAAAAAAGAGGACTCCGTATAATCGGTGTTCAAAAGCATCAGTTTGCATATCTTCCCGATATTATAAGCGACCTCAGTTTGCGTGCATACAAGTTTATTTTGTATCTTGACGACCTCTCTTTTGAAAATTTTGAAACGGAATACAAATACTTAAAGGCAATTATCGAGGGCGGCGTTGCGGAGCGTCCCGAAAATATACTCATCTATGCGACCTCCAACCGCAGACATCTCGTCAAGGAAACCTTTGAGGACCGTGAGGGCGGCGGCGATATCCACCGAGCCGAAACGACAAGTGAGCAAATTTCTCTTTCAGAGCGTTTCGGACTCCAAATTTATTACGCAAAGCCTGATAAACAGGAATATATGGATATGGTGCTTTTCCTTGCGGAAACCGAGCATCCGCACATACCTCAGGACGAGCTTATTGCAGGTGCAAATGCGTGGGCAGTCAAGCACGGCGGATACTCCGGACGCGCGGCACACCAATATATACTTTCACTTAGCAACAAGAAATAAATTGCTATTTACAACTAAATATAAGATTTTTATTGACAAAAAACACCCAACCAATTCGGTTGGGTGTTTTATTTATCCTTGCAAGTGTTTTGGCAATTCCCATCTCTTTTTAGCGTTTGCAAAAGGTTTTCCTCGATAAGGCTTTATCACCTTTTCGTATTTTTCTTCGCCTACTATATTTTTCAAAGTAGGACTTTCCTTTGTTGCCTTAAATTCCGCATAAATAACGTCTCGCTTATTATCTACCTGCCTTGATAAATCATCGGTTAGAAAAATCATCATAGCATCACGCATAAAATATGAGGAAACTGCGTCCTCGGGTTCGATAAAAAAGTCGACCTTGCGGAAATACTTACAGTCCTCGTTTATTTGCTTAAAGCGTCCGACTATCTCCGCAATCCTATTTTTTATACCCTCGTCAGAGCCAAAGCGCCCGGTTACTATATATCGCCAATAGTCATCGGGGTCGGTTTGAATAAGCCTGCGTTCATCAAACATTCCGAGTTCATCAAAATCGTCAAGCAGCTTATAAAAAATATTACTAAACTTTTCAAGCGTTTCTCCGCCAAGTCCGCCGCCAAGCGGGCTTAAAAACCTTTCCGCCGGACGTGAATAGTGAATACTCATAAAAATCCCTCCAAAAAGTTTGCTTTACTGTAATTATATCACATACTGAATATTTTTGCAATGTTTTTTCAAAAACAAAAAATTCTGCTTTTAAAGCGACGAATTCTGCGTCCGTTGAACGCGAAAAAAGGCGAACACCCGATTTTTGACGCACGAGAAAACGGGACTTGAACGTTTCGGTTGCTATGCAACCGTCCCAAAGTTTCCCTTGCCGTAAGTAACGGCATTTTTGCTTTGCAAAAAACAGGAAACGTTTGCCGTTTAGTTTTTGCTGTCGCAAAAACGACGGGTTCGGGCGTCCGTTAGACGCGAAAAAAGGCGAACACCCGATTGGGTATTCGCCTTTTTTGGTGCGGAAAACGGGACTTGAACCCGTACGAAATAAATCACACGCCCCTCAAACGTGCGCGTCTGCCAGTTCCGCCACTTCCGCAACTGACTCCGTTATTATAGCACAACCTTTTTAGTTTGTCAATAGGTAAACCGAAAATTTTTAAAAATATTTTTTAGCCAAGCCAAATTGCAAGTTGTACACAAATATACGCAAACACAATTACAAACGCCGCGCCCGTAGGAAGTGTCGAAATAAGTCCGCCAAACACTGCCGCAAAAACAAGCAGAGCAGTACTTAGGACACCTTTAAGCGCAAGCTTATATTCGCCCTGCATTTCCGATTTTCTATCCTGTTTTATTTGATCACAGCGCATATCTCTTGCCAAAATTTTATACATTTTCTTGCTCATTTTATCCATTGTTTTTTCCTCCGTTTTACACAGTTGGCTTTTCTGTGATTAGATGATAACACTTTTAATGTACTTTAAAAAGGACAATTTATACTGTTATTTTGCCTAAAAAAATCAGAGGGCATTTGGCTCAATATACAAAAAACCTTTTTTACAATGTAAATATTTATATTTATAATTGACAATTATGTATCTTTGAGTTATTATTAAATTATATTTATATTTAATTTTTAGGAATCCACATATGAAAAGAATTATCCGTATTTTATCACTTTTGCTTATATTTACAATGTTGCTTCCGTTTGCGGTTGCCTGCTCGGACGAGCCATTACCTCCTGATAACGGTGAAGAAAACGGTAACAATCAAGAGCAGAAAAACGATAAATACATAAAATCTTCTTTTAAAGAATACAAAACCCTGCTTCTCACCGATTTTGCCTCAGAGAGCTTCAAGTCGGTCAACTCCAATATCGGAACATATCTTGAAACCAAGGACGGTAAGGTAGGATATCGCTACGAAACGAGATTTCAGCCCATAACCCTCACCTTAGAAAACCCCGAAACTGACCTTTCGGAATATTACTATATCACCTTTTCGGTATACAGTGAGGCGGCTACCAACACCGAGTTATCAATAAGAATGGTTGGTTGGAGAGCAACTCCGACAATCACCATAAACTTTACGGGCTGGAAAACCTTCTATATCGAAAAAGACGCCTTTAACGTAGTCAACCCTTGGCCGTCTGTCAGCGATATAATTATAAGTAAATCAAGCGGTAAAGATACTACAGTCTACATTTCGGAAATCTCCGCAACGCTCCCAGTCTACGATATTACTGTGCCCGAGGAAATTAATACAAACGACGTTTCCATTTACAAAAAAATAACCTCCTCCTACAAGGACTACCTTATGGGGAAGACAGTCGGAGCAAGTGCAGAGCACAAGGTAAAGCTTGACACTGTAAACGAGGAGTGCAAAGCTGCTTGGGAGAGCTTCAAGGATACAAAGTCAAAAACAGGCAAAAATGAAATCCACACCCTTTTCGGTATGTCCGCAAAAGCGACTGACGTTACCGACGGTCAGGAATACGAGGTAAACGGTGCAAGCGTTTTACCAATATACAACGAAATCAAAAAGCTCGCTTACGGCTACGGTCTGCACGGCAGCGACTACTATCATAACGAGGAGCTTCTTGCAGATATTGTATATGCACTTGATTACTGCTATGAATACTATTAAGGCAAGGATATCGTACAAACGGAAAAGCAACTATTTCCGTAAATACCAAAGACTCAAACGGAGCAACCTTAGAGGTAACATTTAAATAAACAAACTCAAAAACACATAAAAGTGTATTTATTAATTTTCTATCTTAAAGTTATGAGGAATTCAAGTATGAAAAAAATTCTTATCAAATTAATTTCAATGCTCCTGCTTATTTCAATGCTTTTGCCAACGGCAATAGCCTGTTCGAATGACCCTCCGCCGTCTGAAAATCCTCCAAATAGCGAGGGGAACGACGAGAACGAGAAAAGCCCAACAATAAGCGTAAAACAGGTATCAAGCGAGGAAAAGATACTTCTCTCACCCGAAACGGCAAACATTCTATCAATTAACGTAACCGTTGACAGTACGTTAGGCGAGAAAATGTTCAAATATAAGGTTACAAGCGGCACTACGACGATAACCTCTGACGAGTCCGTAAAAAACTATGTAGGCTACTACTATCTTGAATTTTCCATCTACTGTCCTAAAAAAGCCGATGCGACTATAAAAATCCAACCGGGCGGTGCAAGAGCATTTCAGCCTATCGTTCTTGATTTTGAGGGTTGGATGAAATTCAAAATACGTACCGAGGAATTCCACGCATATTATCCCACTCCCGACGTAAACGGCATAAAGATTTCCTTTGACTCCGGTTCAACGGGTCAAGAGATCTACATAAGCGAATTTAAGCTTACCACTCCCAAATATGAGCTTGTCGTTCCCGAGGGAATTGATATAAACAATCCCGCTATATATAAAGAAATAGTTGACAACTACCGTAACCGTCTTACAGGCGATAGCAGTGTTGTCGATATTCCCGAATATAAGACAAAAGTAGACTCTTTAACGTCAAGATCACAAACTAACTGGAACTTATTTAAAGATACCTATACCGATAATGCAGATGCAGGTGTTGTTTTCGGTATTCCAATGGACGGCGTTGACCCTACGGGAATCGACAAAGACCCCATTACGGGAAAGGTTAAAAAGCTCGGAACTAATATAAAGTTATATTATGAAAAGCTCCGCTATATGGCGGAGGGCTATGCCGCAAAGGGAGATTTGCACAAAAACCCCGAGCTTCTTGCGGATATCAAAAAGGGACTTGAATACGGCTACAAATACTACTATGGTGAGGAAGTTTTACAGCGTATTTGCTACGGCGACTGGTTCCCTTGGCAAATTTCAATTCCCGGCGAAATAGTAAATATCCTCACGTGTATTCACGGGGATATAGACCAAGCTCTTATTGATAAGTATCTTGCTCCCTTCCACAGCCTTGTAAACCACCCTCGCGGAGCGGCATCGAATATGCTCAATACTGCAAGATATCTTATCGGCTCGGCGGCACTGCGTAAGGATGCGTATATGCTTGCCGAAACGCTCCACCTTATACAAAACGAATATCAATACGTTGATCTTCTTGAGCTTGACGCAAGAGAAATCCGCGACGGCGGTTTTTACTCCGACGGCTCGTTTGTTCAGCACACCGGTACACCGTATACCTACGCTTACGGTATCGGTATGCTTCACTCTGTTGCCGATATCGGCTTTATAACGGTCGGCACTGCGTTTGAAAACCAAAACGAAATCACCGAGCATCAGTACGAATTCCTTTTCAATGCGTTCTTGCCTACAACCTACGACGTAAACGCCACCTACGCTCTTATGGGCAGATGCGTAGACCAGCACAGTATGGAAAGAAACAGCTTCTTATCCATATTTTCGGGTGCGATAATTATACGCTGCTATGCCCCCGAAAGATGGCAGGCAAAGTACGACTCTCTTATCAAGCACTTAATAAATAGACTCGAAACTAAATTCCACGAGCCTTGGACTAATACCGTTCCGATCTTCGCTCTTGATGTTCTCTCTTTCCCCGAAGACGATAGCATCAAGCCGCTTGAAGACCTTTACGGCACCTACGTATTCCACAATATGGACAGAGTAATGCAGCACAACAAAAATTACGGCGTCGCTCTCTCCCTCTCCTCTACCCGTATCTACAAATATGAATCAATTAACGCCGCAAACGAGCTGGGATGGTATCACGGCGACGGTATGATTTACATCTATACCAACGGCTACGATTACGGCTTCCACCATTTTGGTGCCGCAAACCCCTATCTTATGGCGGGAACTACCGTAAACCTTGCTCCAAGAGTTGAAAGATGTATTTACCCCGCTATGTATAACTCCTCCCCCTTTGCGGGCGGTGTTTCTCAGGGAATTTACGGTGCAAGCGGATTTATCCTTGACTACGACGAGCAAAAGGCTATGAACAGCCTTACCTTTGAAAGTGCAGCAGCAACGAGAATTTCTGCAAAAAAATCTTATTTCTACTTTGATAACGAAATAGTATGTCTTGGTTCTAATATTTGCGATGAGTCGGGATATAACGTTATAACCACCGTAGATAACAGACTTTGGGAGCTTTGGTGGGATGCGGACGGTTATAACTTTGACGCCGACGTTCTCTACGTCGGAGGTGAACAGGTTAATCCCACGATTCAAAACTTCCCAAAATCCGACTCCTGCGCTATCCCAAACATCGGTGATATGACAAACCTTAAAGCACGCACAATGTGGTTTGGTAATATGGGTGGATACGTATTCCTTGGAGACGAGGACGTTTACTACCGCGTAGCAAACAATGCTCCTAACGCTAAGGGCTCCGAAACAAAAGATAGCTTTAAATACCTTGAGGTAGTTATCAACCACGGCGTAGGCGACGGAGATGTCGAAAAAAATAAATATTCCTACGTTTATCTGCCCGAGTGCGAAATCGGTGATGAAGTAAAATACCAAAAAAATCCCGACGTTAAAATTCTCGCAAGTAACACAAACGTACACGCAGTTATCGAGAAAACCCTCGGTGCTATCGGTTGTGTATTCTTTGAAGGAAACAGTAAGGGTATCACCGTTACAAATACCATTTCCGAGGCATCAAACGTAACGACGATCACCTCAAAGTATGCTTGTACTATAATTGTAGGCAAGAACGCTGACGGTTCCTATACCATTTCTGTTTCCGACCCCACTCAACTCGGCGACGAGCTTGTGCTTGACATTGCAATAACGGGTATCACAGAGCTTGTCAGTGCTGACAGCGGCGTTAACGTAAAGGTTGAAAACGGCGTTGCAAAGCTTACCGTTAACGTAAAAGACTCCCTCGGTAAAACCTTTAATTTAACCGTTAAATAGTATCTAAAAAACACCTCGCTAAGAGGTGTTTTTTTGTGTTGCACTTTCAATAAAACTTTATACTGTAATTTGTGATATACTACAAAATAAGACACACGTATATTAACTTTTATCTTTTTGCGTTGACAAAAAAAGGCTTTTTTTGTTATCATAAGGTCGAAATAATATATATTTTTAGGGAGTATATCACTATGCGTAAATATATAATACGGTTGGTATCCTTAATCTTACTTACCGCAATGCTTTTGCCTATGGCGGTAGCCTGCTCAAACGATCCGCCGTCAAACGACGACACTGACGATAATAATCAAGAAATGGAGCAAATCGAAGTGAACAGCAATTATTTCTCGCTTGAGGTTACATCTAAAACCGATAGCACTCTTATCGACTTTACAAATTCCGAATTTGTTAATGGCACTAAATATTTATCGGATAACGTAACCGAAAAGGACGGCAAAACCGTTCTTTATTGGAATACGGCACATCAGCTCGATGCTACGCTTCCAAAGGAAGGCTCGCTTGCATACGTATCCTCTATCCGTTTTTCAGTATATTCGGAAAAGGCTTCGGGAGCAGTTATTGAGGTAGGATTTGTAAATCCCCAAAAGCCTGGCGGTCATTGGAGTGCGGTAGCAAGAATTTCCATTGACTTTACGGGTTGGAAAAGCTTTGATTTCCCCGCAAACCAAATAAGCGGCTACGGTTGCAGAGATAACTCTGTCGTTTCGTTCAGACTAAAAGCCAACAAGCTTGCTAACGGTCAACAACCAAGCGACGATCTTTACTTTACAAGCATTGATATAACCACCGAAAAATATGCGATAGGCGTTCCAAAGGGTGTTAACATTAATGACCCAACGCTTTACACCGGCATAACCGAAAATGCACGCTCACTGTTTATAGGAAATCAGGCTTCATCCACTACCTCAAAGCATATTAACACAGCAAAAACTGTAAGCAACGACTACAAAGATGTCCTTAATCAGTACAAGCAGTACAAGGCGGCTTATCCAAACGAGGACGTCGAGCATAAGCTCTTTGGAATTGAGGTTATCAAGGAATACTGGGCAGGTGAACGAGCAACCCAAACATTTTATGAAAAAGTTTATGCTCTTGCTAAGGGCTACGGTATGATAGGCTCGGATTTCTACCACAGCGAGGAGGTTCTTGATGCCATAATCTACTGCCTTGAATACGGCTACAAATTCTATTACGGCCCCTCTCTTATTGAATACGGTGCATACGGTAACTGGTGGCAATGGCAAATCGGTATTCCTATGAATATGATTCCTGCACTCGTTATTATCGAGGATAAGCTCACCGCCGAGCAAATAGAAAAATACCTTATGGTATTTGACCACTACGTACCGTATCCATCTGCTAAGGGCGGAAATAAAATATGGCTTTCAAGACTTTCCATACTCTCTGCTGCTCTCCGCAAAAACGCATTTGACCTCTGCGTAAATATTGAGTATATGAACGACCTGTTCGACTATATAGACAACTACGTTGAGGACGAGGGCGGATTTTTCAAGGACGGTTCATTTATTCAGCATACGTATTACGCCTACACCTCAGGCTACGGCGGTAACTATATGGGCGACCTTCCTCAGATGATGTACTATCTTTCGGGCAGCCGCTTCTTCCCTCAGCAGGAAAATGTTGTCAACCACTACGACTGGGTAATTGATGCTTTCCGTCCTATCATCTACGAGGACTGCATAATGGCTGCTATGGCGGGTAGAAACGTCGGCAGACACGCAAGCGAATCTTCTAAGGGTACTGTTGCTAATATGCTGCTTATCCACTACTACGCTCCCGATGAAATAAAAACTAAACTCGAGCCTACCATTGCATATTTTATGAAATGTTTCAACACCGACTTTTCAGACAACGTAGTATTTCCAATGATTGCATACGCAAAGGAACTTGCCGCAAAGCTTGAAAATACCCAAGTCGAGCAGTATGAAATTACCAAGGTGTTCGGTATGATGGCAAGAGTGGTACACCAAGGTCCCAAATACGGTGCGTGTCTTTCTCTTTCCAGCACGGATATCGGTAAATACGAGGCTATAAACAACGAAAACCGAGTCGGCTGGTATCACGGCGACGGTATGCTGCAAATATATACCGACGGCTACTCATTTGACGGTAACTTTTACAGCTTTGCAAATCCCAAGCTTATGCCCGGTACAACGGCAAACTCGGCTGAGAGAGTCGCAACCACGTTCGGTAACGTGCTATTCAATGCAAGCCCTTATGCAGGCGGTGCCGCACGTGATAAATACGGTGCGGTAGGCTTTATCCTTGACTATAATTGCGGTGAGCATACAACCTTTAAAAACGTCGCGGCAAGTGCGACCATTTATGCAAAGAAGTCCTATTTCTTCTTTGATAACGAAATAGTTTGTGTGGGAAGTGATATTTCCGACGAATCGGGAACTGAAGTCAAAACGGTGCTTGAAAACCGCTTCTGGCGTCCCACAGGTGAAACGATTACCTTAATTAACGGCGACTACTCCCTTACACCGATAACCACTCCGTCAACTGTTGAAACAACGCTTGAAAAACGCGCTCTTCACTTTACAAATATGGGTGGATATGTAATCTTAAATGACTACGGCGCTTCTCTCGAATACAAAAAAGCATCCAATTCCTACAACGGAACAACAGGTTATAAGGATGCTGAGCTTCCCTCAAATCTCAAAAACAATCGCGAATTCTTTGAGCTTTACCTAAATCACGGTAAGGGCGACAAGGACGGCAAACTGCAAAGCACCCGTTACTTTTACGCTTATCTTCCTGAGGCTACTGTGGAGCAAACGGTTGAATATTCAAGCAATCCCAACGTTGAGCTTTTGAAGATCAATAAGGCACACGCAGTGCTTGAAAAGGAGCTTGATATCGTTGCCTCTAACTTCTTTGAAAATACAACGGTAACCGTAGACTCCAAGTTTGCTCAGTACACTAACGTAAAGAGCATAAGCGCACAGACTATTTGCTCCGTTATAGTCGAAAAGGGCGAGGACGGTGCATATACAATCTCCGTTGCCGACCCAACAAGAGCACTTCCCGGTATGGACTTTACCGTAAATATAAGCGGTATTACGCAGGTAGTCAGTGCCGATAACGGAGTTACCGCAAGTGTGAGCGACAACACAGTAACCGTTAAGGTTAACTGCAAGGACTCACTTGGACAAACGTTTACCCTCACCGTAAAATAAAAAACAAAAAAAGGTTGAGTCTTTTTTGACTCAACCTTTTTTATTGCTTTGAATTAAAAACCGAGTATTTCTTTAACAAGGATTACCTTAATTCTATCCTTGCGGCGTTGATACGCCGATACAAGATAATCACAGCAAATTCTGCCCTCAGACGCACATCCGTCAGTCATAGAGCATTTATCCTGCGCAAGAGCCAAACACTGCCCTTCTTTTTGACAGTAGGTAGGCATTGAAAGGCGCTTAGTGTTAGCGGGAGCAGCACACGATTTTACACGTCTTATTGCGTCGTCAAGGTCCTTGACTATCTTGTTATATCCCGCAATAACTATAACACTTTTTGGGCCAAACGCTATCGCAGCAATGCGATTTCCGTTGCCGTCCACGTTATAAAGCTCACCGTTTTCGGTTATTGCGTTACTGCTTGTTATATACACATCGGCACCAAGAGAGGCTACGTGTCTTTTGGCTATTTCAGACTTGGTAAGACCCGCCTCGTATCTGTCGATAAATGCGTATCTATCCTCTCTTACAAGAGAAAGAATATCACATTCATTAAGCGTTTCCGAGCCTCCAACACCTATTGTATTGCCGTCCTTTAAAAGTTCCTGTACAGTTTTTTTCGCCTCGGCTGCAGTATCTACTGTAAATACCTGAAAATTATTTTTTTCAAGCGCTTTTGCAGTACGTTCTATACGTTCACTGATAACCTCACCAAAAAATTCATTCATAATAAGAAACCTCTATAGTAATTGAATATTAAAACTGCCAATACAATATGTAGTGCAATGCTAAAAACATTTACTATATAAAAATGTATATGACGGGTTTTATGTCGGTGCTTCTTCATAGCAACAAGTGCACCGATTGCTCCACCTATAAAACCAAGAGTAAGGAGTGCTCTTTCCGATGTTCTCGGAAGTCCCTTTCTTGCCTTTAGCTTATCTTTAAAATAAACCATATAGGTAATTGCGCACATTATAGTAATATAAAGTAAATAAAAAAATAGGTTAATCATTTTATACCTGCCGTAATAAAGCGGCGTCCGCTTTTGCAGACGCCGCTTTTGTAATACTTATTGCTGTACGTCGTTGCCTGTGTACATTTTTACTCCCTTTACAGAGTAGTTACCACAGTCTTTCAAGAAAATGAAGCTTCTGATAAATCCGTTATCACTAGCAAAATCATCTGTATATTCAACTGTTTTTGGAATTGCCTCACCGTTAACGTAAACCTTGAGGAAACCGAGGTTATCGTCAAATGCAAGAGCTATCTTAACATCCTCTGTACCGCCCTTATGAACAAGTACTCCTAATACATAAAGATTACCATTGCCATCGGTAGAAAGAAGGTTACCTTTTCTGGGATAGCCCTCGCCAATCTTCTTACCCTGAAGAATTGTACCTGCTGCAAGGTTGGAGCCATTTAAGGTGAACTCAAGGGTGTACTTCTGTTTTTTAAGACCGCTTACTAATTCACCGGATATAAGCATTTCAGCATCGCGTCCGCCTGCGGTAACGCTGAAATCCTTGAGCATAGTATTGTGAAGCTCATCCTCAAGAGTAATTTCGCCTTCTTCAATGCCGGGCGTATACTCCTTTTCTATAATACATACCGGCTCTTTATCTGCTGCGTAGTGCATATAGTTATCAATGTAAATTTGAGAGCCTGTCGGCAGATTGTTGGACCAGAAACGGATATTGGTTACACCGAAGGTAAGAGAATCATCAACGGAAGCAAGGAACTGGCACTTATTATATTCTTCACCGTTTATGTAGAGCGTAACTGTGTTGGTTGCAAGGTTATGATGAACTGCAATGTTGTAGCGTACACCCTGCTCGGTTACATACTCTTTGGTATCACCAAAATCGTTCTTATTACCATCATGACCATAATCAGCCAGTTGGATATTACCTTTGTCATTTATATACAGCGTACCCCATTTATCATACGTTATAGGACCGTTTCTCCAACTAACTACGGCTTTCATATTAGGATACTTTCCGTCAGCAGACTCACCCTTCATATAGTCAAACTCATATACGAAGTTCTGCCCTTTGAAGAAGGTATCGGTATTTTTCGCTCCGGGAACGATATCAATGTATGTTTCCTTTGTTGTTACGCTGCCGCCCTCTATAAGGAGCATCTTGCCGTAATCAGTGTCTTTTGCATATAAGCGCGCTACGTCAGTTGGATTCTTAACACCGTCAGTTTTAAGAACCGCACTAACACCGGCTGCTATGGCTCCGTTAGTTCCGCCGCGAATATCAAGCTTAGAATCATCTGAAATGTTCCACGTTGCCTTGTCGCTAGGTGCGATTCCGACGGTGTTAATCTTCTCATCATAGGTCATCATTTCGGTATGAATAGTGATGGTTCTTCCAAAAGGACAATACTTGCATGCCAACGTTACTTCTTTGCCGATAGTGATGATTGGTATCTCATGATGCCCCTCAGCAATTTTAATATTATAAATGTACTTTTCCTTACATACGGAGCAAACCTTGTAGGTATATCCGTCCTCGGTACAAGTAGGTTCAACAACGATTTCTTTACCATCGAATAAGTGCTTATCGGTTATATAGCCAATATTAGAGGTATCGACCTGCTCTGCGCCACACTTTGTGCACTTTTTGATATAGTACTCTGCATGACGGCAGTTGCCTGCAACAAGAGTGGGTTCATCAACATCAAGCAGAGAGTTTCCAAAATCATCCTCGTGGTTACAATCAAGGTTATCCTCGTCAGGTCCTGCAACCTCAACTACAATATCCTTAACTATCCATTCAAACTCGGTAATGTAGAAGGGTTTTGTAGTCTTATCACTAAAGGTGAAGCAAAGCTCGGTCCACCCGACTACTGCGCTATAAGAACTGGTAAGATCAATTTCAAACTCGTTAAGCCCTTTAACGTAAGTGATAGCCTTATCCTTATCAATAATTTCGGACTTATCACCTTGCTTAATCACATATTTAAGAGTTTCGACATCTCCTTTTTTGAAAACAATTGAGAATTCATCCTTTGCATTGTACATTTCATCAGAAACGTAGAAACCAAACTTAAGACCGGAGAGATTCTTGCTGGTCATTGCGTACCACTTGTCATCCCACTCAGTAAAGACGATAGTCTTGTTTTCAGTCTGAATATTTTCAAAGTTTGTAAACTTTATTCCGTATTTTTCATTTGCACGGAGTGTGTCAAGCTTGACATCAGCAGGAGCTTCGAGGGTGTATTCACCAAGCTTTTTATCATCGGTACATTCAATAGCTGAGTAAACAGTAAGCTTTTTGTCAGCATACTTACCGTACTTTACAACGTCATTTTCGAAGTCAAAGGTGATTACGCCGTTTGCAACTGAGTAGGTGCACTCAACCGCAGTTCCCTCTTTAGGAGTAAAGGTTACTTTTTTAGTATCATATGATACCGTGTAGGTGCCGTCTTCACCAACAAGGTTGGAAACCTCGCTGTATTTACCGAGAAGCACACCGTAGTCAAGAATCTGGTCAACTACTCCGTTATTATCTGTGTAGTTGAATACGTAGGTAGCAGCGATCTTGGTAAGAGATTCATCAGAATAAGCAGTTAACTTGTTATTTGCAAACTTAGCGCCTTTAATACCAATATCATAGTTTATCCAAGTGAACTTGATATTAGTACTATTCTCTTCAACAGTATAAGTACCTTTAATGGGTAAATTAGAGGTAAGCGTCTTATAGAAATAAACCTCCTTATTCTTTGTATCGAATACAAATCTATTTACCTTATTCTCGGGGTTCTTCTTTTCATCACCTGTAAGAGTTCTTACGAAAACAGCCTCATCAAAGAACGCCTCAACGTCAGAAAACTTTTCGTTCTTATAGTTGATTTTAGAAACGGTAATTCTGTCAGAAAGCATTACTGTACTCATACTAAAGAGGTCCTGCTTCAGTCCTACTGTAATATAAGGCTGATCTGCAAGGAAGCTCTTGAGGCCCGTTACACTCGGAATAAGCATAGCATACTTTGAGTCAAAGGTGTCAGTGTATACACTTTCTGCATCGGAATACTCACTATCTATATTAGATC
This sequence comes from Eubacteriales bacterium, assembly GCA_045653945.1. Taxonomy (GTDB): domain Bacteria; phylum Bacillota; class Clostridia; order Oscillospirales; family CAG-272; genus SIG673. Next base: position 79,953 of record JAZOML010000045.1, on the reverse strand, counting down.
CCACCTTAACACCAAGGTTATCAATACGGAAGGAAGTATCTAAAGAGTTTGATACTGAAATAGCAAAGCGGTATGCCTCCGTCTGACTCGCACTGCTCCAAGGCTTGTATAAATCTTCAGCAGTATTGAACTCAACGTTAAATGTCTGTCTTACGAAGCCATTTCCGTCGTCGCTATCGATATAAACATCGTACTTACGGTCCATATCGTTAACAACGATAGCAACTGTAATCCAACCACGCTTGTCGGTTTCCTTTTCGCCGTATATTTTATTTCCGTTACAATCATATATTGCATCATCAGCAAACGTTATGAAGTTCTGAGCTACGTTACCCTTCATACCGTTTATAACGCCGTTCGCTTTGAATAAGCCCTTTCCGTAATCAACGTCGAACTGAATAATATATTCATATGTACCGACATTTACCTCAGAAAGCTTAAAATCCAAAGCAACAGCACTTGAATTTCCGCCAGTTCTTTGAATACTGAGGTACTTATTACCCTCGGAACGCTCTTTTACGGTGTATACGCCGCCAACAACGTTACTCCCCTTAAAGTAATCGTAATATGGTTTAGTAGGCTTGAGATCTACAAGCGACATATCACTACCGTTAATCGAAGGCTCGCGAATGCCGAGGTTACCAAAATCCGCCTTATCAAAATTAAAGAGGTTAAGGAACGCGCCTGTTGACTTACCGTCATCTACCGTCTTGGCAGGTGCTTTTTGAACGCCAACGCTCTCTTCCTCCTCTTCTTCCTCTTCTTCCTCTTCTTCCTCCTCTTCTTCGTCGGGGTCTGCAACGTCCTCGCCATCACCGCATGCAAAAAGCATACCGAACGGGATCATCAGCAGAGCCAGAAGCAGAGCAAGTAATCTAATCTTTTTCATATATTGCACTCCTTTGCAAGATATATTTGCGTGTCTATATTATATCATTATTTATAATACAAAACAATAGAAAATTTAAACATCGGAATGTAAATTTTATACATTTCCTACTATTTTACACAAAATAATACATCTCGAAAAATATGCCTTTTTCATCATTTGTGCAACTCAAACAATTAGTATTATGCTCTATTGTCTATTTTAACATTTATATCTTTTGGGGTTATTTGGGACGTGAAGGAGCAATCAGTGCTGCAAAAAAACCGAAAACCATTGCCGCAGTTATACCCGCTGCTGCTCCTGTAAGACCACCGCTTAAAATCCCCAGAAATCCATTTTCTGCCACCGCCTTTTCCACTCCTTTTGCCAAAACATAGCCAAAGCCTGTCAGCGGCACACTCGCCCCCGCACCAGCAAATTCTATTAAGTACGGATATACGCCTATGCCTGTTAAAAATACACCTGCACAAACGTATGCTACTAAAATTCTCGCTGGAGTAAGCGCAGTTTTGTCAATTAAAATTTGCGCAATAATACAAAGTATTCCACCTACTAAAAATGCTTTCAATAAACCAAATATAATTTCCATACTCTCTCCTAATATTTATTCATTGCTCAGATGCACAAGGTGTCCGATACCCGCCACGCTCAAGCCCTGCAAAAGAGAGGACGGACTCATCAGCGCACCCGTACCGATAAGAAGCACGTTTTTTATCTTCCCTGCTTCAAAAAGCTTCATAACGTACCCCGCCAAAACCGACGCAGAGCACCCACATCCTGAGCCGCCACTGTGAGTATCCTGCAGCTTTCTGTCGTAAATCAGCTTTCCGCAATCGTTAAACCGTTCATCAAAGATAAGTCCCTCGTTTGCCAGTAAATCGCGGCATATTGCGTGTCCCTCGTACCCGAGGTCTCCCGTCAAAATCATATCAAAATCGCTTGACGTGTGGCCTGTTTCAAAAAAATAATCACGTATTGTTGAAGCCGCCGCAGGCGCCATTGCCGCCCCCATATTGCTTTGGTCGGTTATCCCCTTATCCACAATCCGTCCCGGCATTGCTTCGGTGATTTTCACGGCACACGTGGATTGATTTTTGCTCAAAATGAACGCTCCGGCTGCACTTGCCGTCCACTGTGCAGTGGGTGGTCTTTGCGAGCCGTATTCAAGCGGAAAACGGAACTGTCGTTCTGCCGAGCTATTGTGTGAGGACGACACAGTAGCCACCGTTCCGAAATGTCCGCTATCTAATGCGATAGCTCCAAGCATAAGTCCCTCTGCCGCAGTTGAACAAGCTCCGTACAGTCCAAAATAAGGCGCGTTAAACGACGCCAGACCGTACGATGAAGCGACACACTGATTCATAAGGTCGCCTGCAAAAATACAGTCAAGGCTGCTCCCCGACATTTGCACCTTTTTTAGTGCAAGATTAAGAACAAGGCGTTGCATTTCACTTTCTGCCTGTTCAAAGGTTGCCTGACCGAATTTATCGCTTTCGTCGATAAAATCAAAATACCCGCCAAGGCTTCCTTGCGCCTCTTTTTTACCGCCTACTGCCGCAGACGAGAGCACCGTAGGTGGATTTTTAAATTTTATCAGCCGTCCCATTTCACATACCACCCTTCATCATTTGTATAATTACAATGACCACTCCGTAGATAACCGAAGATAGCGTACCGTACAAAATTACAGGCCCCGCTATCGTAAAAATTTTAGCTCCAAGTCCAAGCACGTACCCTTCGGCTTTGTTATCAATCGCAGGCGAAACCACCGCATTTGCAAACCCTGTAATCGGTACGAGCGTACCCGCGCCGCCATATTTCGCTATGCCGTCATACAAGTCAAGCGCAGTAAGAACTACCGACAGGAAAACCATAGTTACAGACACCAGAGTACTTGCAACAGTCTTTTCAAGTCCAAGCGCAGTGTAGATATACATTAGTCCCTGACCGATAGCACAAATGCTGCCGCCAACAAGAAATGCGTATGCCGAATTTTTAACTATGGGTGAGCTTGGCGCGTGTTTTTTAGCATATTTTTTGTATTCTTCGTTTGTCATTTTTATATCCGCTTTCTTGAATATTTTTCTTAGTTTTAACACCTGAAGCCGGTTTATTCTTTTTTTTGCAAAGGGGTATTTATTTTTTTAAATGAATGTGATATAATTGAATTGCAAAACATTAAAAATACATTTCGTTCTAACCCACAACAACGATTTTTTAAGAACAAGGGAGATGTCAGTTGAAAAACGAGCTTTTTGAGCTTGCCGTTATGGCGGCAATGAGAATACCACCAAAGAACGTAATCGGAACAAAAACCGAGCACCGTGTTCACGGAACGCTTAAATATTTCTTCCAACCAAATGACGAATATCACGAGGTAAAAGTAGAGGAATTTATTTGCGATGCCACCGATAGCGATTTTTACGAGATTACCGAAATACAAACAAAAAGCTTCGGGCTTTTAAGAAAAAAGCTCGAAAAACTACTGCAAAGCCACCCCGTAACCGTAATTTATCCTATCATCAGCGAAAAGCGTATCATTTCTATCTATTCGGAAAGCGGCGAAACGACAGTGAGAAAAAGCCCGAAAAAGTCTACGCTTTACGATACCGTTTCCGAGCTTTCCGCAATACGGGAATTTTTGCCACACCGCAATCTTACTATCAAAGCAGTGTATTTAAAAATTGACGAAACGAGGATATTCAACGGCACAAAAGAGAACCGCAAACCGTTTCAAAAACCCGTTTCGGTTGAAAAAGTACCCACTGAGCTTATTAAAATTGAAAATATTGACTACCCCAATTTTTATCTTTCATTTCTGACAAATATAAGCGCAGAATCCTTCACGTCAAGTGATTTTGCTAAAGCAAACAGCGTAAGCGTTGCCGAAGCAAGGTATCTTCTCTATCTTTTGAATGAACTTGGACTAGTGCGCCGAATCGGAAAAGAAAAAAAGGCTTATATTTATGTCAAAGCCGCCACGTGAACGCAAAAAAGACCAAATCAAACGATTTGGTCTTTTTTATATTTTGAAAATTACTTTTTTACGTTACGCTTTTTGGGAAGTCCGTCGCAAATGTATGCGTCAAACTTATCAGCACAAGCGCTCCACTCCTCAGAGGTCTTTATTGTCCACGCAAATACGGGAATATTAAAGAGCTTTCTGCAAAGCGCAAGAGAAATCTTGGCTCTGGACTTATGGTCGTAAGCGATAAAGTCGGGACGCGAAATAAAGTTGAACATAAGATTTTCAAGCATAAAGAACTTTATACTCTTCTTTCCCTCAGTCAGGTGAGAGCCCGAAAGCTGTCCCCTGATAACGTCAGGACGGCAATTCTTAAACCACTTTATAATAAATGGGTTAAACGATTCAACGCAGTACTCTCCAACATATTCATCAAGTACCTCTGCGGTTATGGGAGCAATCGAAATATCCTTTGTTTCGCCCTTAAGCTCAACTATTACGGGCACCTTGCCGTCAATAATTTCAAGCGCCTCACGAAGTGTGGGAATGCCGTATTCCTTAAGCTCATCAGCAGTAAGGGAATTTACCGAAATATTTTCGCCATACAAACGGAGCAGACTGGTGTCGTGGAAAACAACCACCTCGCCATCAGACGAAAGTTGAACGTCAAGCTCTATACCGTAGCCGTTTTCAACCGCTTTTTGAAATGCACCGAGGCTATTTTCGGGGTGTTCTGCTCCAAACATACCTCTATGCGCAAATACCTTGCCCTCAAACGAGGACATATCGGGCTTACCCTTTAATCTTGGGCAAATAGCTCCAAGATAAGCTCCCGCCGCTGCAGTCGCTGCAACAAATGCAATATATCTTTTTTTCATATAGATTTACCGCCTTTCACGATAAGTGTAAAAAATCAGTTTGTTGTTTCCTTAAGCTTTTGTATATCTGCTTCCTTTGAATCACCGTGTTTTACGAATAGCATAGCAATAAGAGCCAAGACCAAGAATACTACGGAATACGGGAAAAGTACCTTCATACCAAGTCCGTCTTGATTAAATGCGGATTTGAATACACTTTCAAATACGTCGATAAGTAAACCGCTGAAAAGAGGTGTTGCTATTTGTGCCGCCGTTTGGAAGGTGTAATAGTATCCCGTGTAGCGTCCGATATCCGCACCCTTTGCCATTTCAACAACCATCGGGTATGAGTTTACGTTTATCGCCGCCCACGAAACACCAATGAACGCAAAAAGAATATAAAGAACGATAAGATTTGTAGCAAAGCTACCTACAAGCGCCGCAAGCGTAAGCACGCCGACGCCTATCATAACCATCTTTTTTCTGCCTATCTTACTTGACAGTACGCCAAGCGGGACAAAGCCAATAAGCGAAGCGCCTGTAGCAACAAGCATCGGTATTGCCTTAGTGGACTCGTTCATACCAAGGTTATTAACCGCATATCTGGAAAAGTTTGTTTCAATACAGCCGTATGCCATATACCACATCGCAACGGCAATAAGAAGGAATACTAGGCTGGTTTTTACTGTTGCGTGGATATGTATTCCCTTACCCTCTCTATGCATACGTTCTTCTTCGGTTTCAGGCTCGTCATCAGGCATCTCGGAGAGCAACTGATTTTCGTCAACAGAGAAATACATTGCGGTTATAGCAGCAACTACCATAACGCCGCAGAATGTAAATAAAACTATGTAAAATAACTTTCCGTCCGCTATTTTTCCGATAACCATCGTAGCGACGAGGATTAATATCATTCCCGCAGCACCCATAAGATTTATAAGTGCATTTGCTTTTGAACGTAGAGGCTTTGGCGTTACGTCAGGCATAAGAGCAACCGCAGGTGAACGATATACACTCATAGCGAGAAGCAGTCCGCCAAGTGCAACGAAGAATCCAATAAATGAGTCTATCGCATAGAATATCGGCATCAGTATAAGAAATGTTACCGAAAATGCCGTTCCTACAAGAATATACGGCATTCTTTTGCCAATACGGGTGTGCGTTTTATCCGAAAGAACACCAAATAGCGGTAGCATAAATAATGCAAGTATGTTATCAATAGTCATTATAAAGTTTATTACAGTGGTTTTTGCCGCATGGAATATGGTCGCCTCTGTATCCGAAAGCATTTTTTCGAGCATCAGAGGGACCTCTGTGTTGTACATCTGCCATATAGCTTGAATTGTAAAAAACGCAAGGCCGACAAGCAGAGTACGTTTGGTGTTCAATTTCACTTTTTATCATCTCCCGAACTGTTTTACCTACTTAGTGATATAATTATATCACTTAGTTACACTTTTTTCTTGTTTTTTTTGTAAATTTTAATATTATTTACCTATTTTTTATTATTTTGCCTGAAAAACTTGACACAAGGGGGACGTATGTGTTAAAATTGAGGTACAGTAATGACAAAAAGGAAACAAAAATATGAAATTTTTCAACGGCACGAATTACAGTGAAAGTGCAAAAAGTGCGGAAAACGATTTTCTGCATATTCTCGCCTGCGACAACGGAACGTTTACCGTATCACACAAGGAAAGCGGCAGGGTATTTTTTGAAATGCCGACGCTTCTGATAGGAAAGCACGACACTTATTCCTATTGTACCCACGCGACAATACAAAAATGCAGGCGAGGCCAAACTGCCGTTTTCGAAACGCAACTTGCCGTAGCTCCGCCGATTATCGACGTTGGAGCTCTTGCTTTGATAAACGAGCCCGTTATTTTTTACAACGCCGCCGTTTTAAATGACAACAGCGACGTATTAAGCTTTAACGCCTCTCTTAACCTTCCAAACGGATTTACGGAGAACGAGGGATACGAGGCAGTGCTCCGTTTCCCGTTTGGAATAGATTCACCAACACTTGACGATATGCCGTATGAGGATGCGCTTCCCCGCTCACTTGCGCCAACCGAAAAGGTTACCTTAACAGACGAAAACGGCGACAGTGTATCCCTTATTAATTTATCGGGCAGTAGCGTGCTTATTGAAATTACAAGCGACGGCTGTCTTGACGTATACCTACCAACCGATGCAACACCAAACGAGTTCGGGCTTATAGACTTTGAATTCGAGCTTTCGTTCTGATAAAAAAGCAGTTTTTATCAATTCAATCGCACCCGTAACTTGTCAAAAGCTCTTCTAAGCTTATAAAAAAGTCTTCCCTTTGATGTTCAAAAGGAAGACTTTTTATTATTTTTTTACTTGCCGCCGGATTGTTTTTTGCGCTTATGCTCGTACATCTTTTTATCGGCACGTTCAAATATATCCTCAAAGCAAACATCGTGCTCAGGGTCATATATTGCCACACCGCGCGCAACGGAAACGTCAATTATATCGTCGCCGATCTCAATAGTACTGTCGCTGATTTTTAAGTCCATTTCGTTTATAAGCTGCTCACAGTTTTCAAGGTCTGCGCCGCGAAGAAGTACCGCAAACTCGTCGCCGCCTATTCGGTATACAGGGCTGCGCTTGAATACGTCGCAAATTACTCTTGCAACCTTGATTATAAGCTTATTGCCAATCTCGTGGCCGTATTTATCATTGGTTATCTTTAAGTTGTTAATATCAGCAACAAAAACTCCGAAGCTCTCAATATTTCCCATTTTTATATTGACGTCGTTTTCGGTTGCCATTTCGTTATACGCCGTACGGTTTTTAACGCTTGTGAGCGAATCCTTATAAGCGAGGGCATTAATATAACCCATATAGCTATGAAGCTTTTCCGCCGTTTTTTCAAACACATCGGCAAGAATACCTATTTCGTCGTTGGTTTTACACTCGGCAAGGTCAAGCTCGGTTTTACCGTCCGCAAGCATTTCCGCAGCTCCAGTAAGCTGTTTTAAAGGCTTAACTATTGCCTTGGTAAGGAAATAGGTAATTAAAATAAACGCTGCGAGGAGGAAAAATGCTATCGCTATTATAATTATAATCATACGGTAGCTATCTTTTTGGATATCGCTGTAATCCGCGTGAATTACGAGGCGCATCCCGTTTCTGAGTGTATTGCTATCCTCAGCAAAGCCGTGGTCGGTATGTGCTTGTTCAAGCTTATGTTCGCTAACAGGCGAAAAGAATATTTCATTTTCGCCATTTCCAGCAAGGTATGCAAAGCCGTTATCGTAAACCGAAATATCACTTACCATATCGGTTATTTTGGAAAATTCAACGTCAACTCCGATAACACCGATAAATGTGTTATTATTATATATCGGAATAGCGTAAGAAATTATCTTTATATTACTGTTTGGCTTTACGTAGGGATTGATCCAAACTGCGCCCTTCTTATTTTGCGGCTCGGTATACCAACAAATTTGCTCGTATGTCAAGCTTTCTATATTGGAAATGTCGGTAGGGTCAAGCTCGTAGAATTTCGAATCGCCCAGAACCTTACTTATAAAAAATCCTGACTTTGGGCCGCCGATTTGGGGATTAAAGCGAAGGTGGTACGATGCAACCTCAGGAAGATTTCCAACTACTGCACTAAACGTTTCCCTTGCAGCTTCAAGATACTGCAATCGGTAGGCGTCATCATAAAGCTTTTGTACGCCGTCGTTAATCGACGAATAAACGTAGTTACTCATCGTTTGCGTAACGTACTCCACCTCACGAAGCACATTGTTAATTCGTAGTGTTTCGGTATTTGTTACCGACTCAGTTATAATATCAGAGTCCTCATCCAACATTTTTCCCATATATATCAAGCTGATAACACTGATAACCGTTGTTAAAAGCAGCATCGCGGATATAATTATGGTTAAAATTTTAGTCTGTATCGACTTCATTTAGTCGCCTCTTTTCTTCACTATATACGTCCTTTCGGTGTATTTCAGGGCGCAAAATTTTACTTAATATATATTAGTATAGCACACTTTTTTCTCTTTTTCAATAGGATTTTGAATAATTTTGCCTAATTGTGATTGACAAACGTATTTTTATTGTATATAATAACTAATAGGTTGTTTTAATAATATGGAAGGAATTTAAAGGATACGTATAATGGCTACTGTCGGAAACTGCTTTGCAGCAGGACTGCTCATTTTAATAACAATAGTCTTTTCAAGGAATAGAAACTTCCTCACAAAAGCAAGTAAATACTATATTGTTTGTCTTGCTTTGACTGCTACGTCAGCTATATTCAGTACCTTGAGTGCTATTGCTATACAGGCAAACAATTCTCCTGCGCAAATAATTTTGTTTACCACGCTTGATTTTGCCTTTATGCTGCTTACGACCTCTATTTTAACCCTTTACCTCATAGCAAAAATTACAGAGCATATATTCGATGATAAATATATGCAGCTCGCAAACGTATTTTTGCTCATTTGTTATTCCTTCTACGCATTAATTCTTATCTTAAATCTTCCGTTTGGTTTTATTTTTACAACAAACGCAAAGGGACAGTACGTAAAGGGCTTTGCATCGAATTTGCCGTATATGTTCCTTATTCCGCAAATTTTACTAATACTCTTTTACCTCATAAACCATAGAAAAAGACTTAGCAAGGCGGTAAAATATGCGCTGCTTGAGTGTATGCCCGCAATAACACTTGGAGTTATAATGAACTTCCTGTATGAAGACCTTGTAGTTCTAGTGCTTATCATCACACTTATCGAGCTTGTTTTCTTCCTTGCATTTCAGCGCCAGAGAATGGGCATAAATAAGCTTACAAAATTAAACGATACCAGTGCGTTTTACATCGAAGTAAATAAACGTGTAAAGGCGCGCCAACTCTTTAAAACCTATCTTATTAAAATACGGAATTTAAACGTTATAAAGCAACACTACGGACATAAGGTTGGAGATGAGCTGCTGTATCAATTTGCTTTTGCGCTTGAGCGTTTGTTTGGCGACGGTCTTTGCTACCATCTTAACGGAACGGTTTTTGCAGTGCTTTTACCCGATGGCAGCACAAATACAACGACGAAGCTTCGGGATTTTCTTGAGCAGGGTATTAAATACATTGATGAACAACTGGTTTTTGAATACATACTCGTTGAGTATTCGGGACGTTATGAATTAAGCGCCGAAACACTTTACGAAAAGCTTGAATATGCATCTGAGGCAGCCAAGGAAGCAAATCAAAAATACATAAGCTGCTCTCTTGACCTTGAAGCAAACCGACTCCGTAAAAAATATCTTGTCAACCGTATGCAAAATATTACGGTTGATGCCGGATTTGAAATTTGGTTTCAGCCTATTTACAACACAAATGGCTGTACCTGTACCTCAGTCGAGGTGCTTTTAAGACTTAAGGAACAAAACGGGCAGTTCATAAGTCCTGCCGAATTTATCCCAATTGCGGAAAAAACAGGACAAATAACCTCTATTTCTTGGTTTGTTATCGAGCAAACCTGCAAGGCGCTTGCTGAAAACAGCGAGCTTAACGGTATCAGAGCGTCAATTAACCTACCTATGCTTCACCTTATTGACCCGAGCTTTGAAAACAGGCTTAACAGCATTATTGACAGTTATGGAATAGACCATAAAAGAATAAGCTTTGAATTTACCGAAAGAGTTATCCTTGAAAATCTTGATGTAGCGGAAAAAAATATGCGCCGTCTTACAAGAAGCGGATATTCCTTCTATCTTGACGATTTCGGAACGGGCTACTCAAACTTCAACTGTGTTTTACGTTTGCCATTCCGAACAGTTAAGCTTGATTCCTCACTTATATCAGCACAGGAAAGACTTCATACAATTAACAACCCTGTAAATATGCTGACTGACCTTTTCCACGATATGGGACTTCTCGTTATCGTAGAGGGTATTGAAACAAAGGAAATGCTTGACCAAATGGTAGAATTCGGAGTTGACGGTATTCAAGGCTATTATTACGCAAAGCCTATGCCGTTACCTGCACTGATTGAATTTGTAACCAATTTAAAAATTAAAGATTAAAGCAACAAAAAACCACCCTTCGGGTGGTTTTTTTGTTACCATAAAGTGATTTTTCTCTACGAAGGCTTTGTTTTTCTATCGTCAAAGTACACTCCGCCGGGAAGCTGTGCCGTTGGCGAGTTTATCGCAGTGCTTTGATTTTGCACTGAAATATCGGTTACCGTTACCCCTGTCGGCGCATAATAGCCGACTGTTGGGGTTTCCTGCGTTCCTGCCGCAAGGAAATACAGCTTTGTGTCGTTTGCCGTTTGCACCTTTTCAAATTTTAAAAGGGTTTGGTGATTTACGTAATCCTCAGCCGAAACGTCGGTATCCGGACTTACTACGTAGTCAATATCGAACATAACCGATGAATACACACCGTCTACTATTTCTCCATCGCCACCCGAGCCTTCTCCGCCGCCCTCATCATCACCGTCAGTTTCACTTGCACCTGCAAGAGCAAGGAAGTAAAAGTAAACCGAGTCGTCGTTTTCGCCCGTAGAAGCACCGACTGCAAATTCATAATGCTCGGCTGCATCCTGTGCGTCGATTTCATATTGGAATACAACGACCTCACTGTTTTTAAAGTTAGGCGCTTTAAGGAAGGTAAGGGTTGTTTCCTGCCACTCATCTATATTGCCGTCTTCGTCTCTATGAATTCTGTATATTGAACGGTGCTTATTATCGTTCATCTTACCAACGGAGAACGCAATTACACATTTACCGGGTTTTTTAGGCTTAAACCATACCGAGTTAGTCGGAAGATAAACCTTTTCACCCGTACTGAGAGTAACCTCGGTAAGTGCATCTTGTTTTGGTGCGGTTGCGTTAGTTTTCAAAACTGTACCGCCGCCCTCCGCCATACGTGTTGCAAAGTGCTCGTTTACCTCAATGCCATAGCTTGCAAGCGTAGCATTACCTTCAACGTACGTATCGGTATCAATTTGCTCAAAATTATTTGCGCCGACACTGCCAAGAGAGCTTCCGACATTGCAGCCCGTTCCAAACGTTTTTCCGCCAGAGGTTCGGCTGTTTATATTTGCCGTGTAAATATAATATGTGCTTTTAATACCCGGACTTGAATAAGAAACGTCGCTTCCAACGATAAATGCTCTATCCTCAAGTGCCCCGGGCACCTGAATATAATCAGAGCCGAGCTTACCGTTTGTACCTACAAACTTGGTGGTAAGGACGCCGTCGTTTACGTCAATTTTAATTGCACCGCCACTGCCATCGCCGCCGCTGCCTCCGCCGCCCGATGACGAACCGCCGCCACTACCGTTTGCACCTATATCAAGGTACATAAGGTATGCACCGTTTTCTCCTCCAATAGCATATTCACCTGTTTTTACGGGAATTTCGTAATAAGACAGGGTATATGAGGGAATTTTAGAGTCAGTCCACGCTACATCGTATTTTTTAGTGTAGGCGGTGTTTCCGTCATATGAGTCCGAGCCACCGTCGTATACGTAATAAATATTTCCCGAATCATCAGCATATATTTTGGAAATTTTATATACTGCGGACACGTTTCCTCCGCTTCTCTCAACCTCATATATATCAAAAAGACTATGATTTGAGCTTTGGAAAAACGAGCCTGCAACCGCTGTGATAAGTCCTGAGGAATTAACCCTGAAATTAATCGAATTTGATACCAAATCATTTATCGGCGTTCCACACATTTGCGCACCTGCGGGTGCGGAAACTGTCGTTCCGTTGATAGCCGTATAAAATCTCAAACCTTGAATTGTTGTGGTATTATTATAGGTGTTTCCTGTAAAAATCGTATCGAGCGCCGTACGGACTTTAGTATAGTTTTGATACGTTGCATCGGCGTCAACTTTGGAATAGCTTGTAAAAAATGAGTTAGATTTATTTCCCGATATAATATTGTTATAGGTATCGGAAAGCTGAACGAAATTTCCGTTGGCATCAAGTCCCAGTAAGACAAGCTTATCAGATACGTTTTCGTAAAGAGTCGCCGCAGTGTTAGTACCCGACGTTTTATTAAATGATTTATAAAGACCGTCAAACTGGTACATACGGACACGGATTGCACTGTCTCTGGTTGACGTACCTGTTCCGACTGCAATATAACCCGTATTTTTGCTATCAACAAGCTCGCTTGAGTGGGTTGTATAATATTCGGTAGTTAAAAGACCTGAAACACCGTTTGAGTTAGTATAATTATTAATCGGGGTTGCAAACATAACTGTGGTGTCTACGTTAAGCGGTAATACTGTGCCCGCCATAAGGTAGTTTGTATTACGGTCAACCGTATTTGGAGCTTGTGCCCCCATCCAAGCGTTTAAATTGTAATCAGTATTATTTATAGGATAAAGAGATGATGTGTTTTTGCTTCCAATAGATAGTGAAGAAATGTATATGAGTCTTTTGGTGAGGTCCATCATACTCATACTACCTCCCCAGCCTTGACCTCCGTCTTGGGTGGGGTTGTCGTCGTCATTGTCGCCGCCGCTTTCTCCACCGCCCTCACCGTATTCGGAGTCGATGGTAGGCATATCAACCCAGGTTATATCATCGCTTTTTTCGCCAATCAAGGTGTATTTGCTCTGAGCCGTAGAGCCTGCCGTAAGATCAACTATACCGTTATAAACACCGACGTTATATACCATACCGCCAACGTATCCGCAAACTATTCCAACGGTTGCATCGGTTATATGAGATTTAACCTCGATTTTATCAAGCACAAAATCCTCAATGATTGCACCCTGTCCTACATAGCCGAAAAGACCGACGTATTTATCGGTATATTCCGAAACTCCGTCAGGTTGCTCCTTCCAATCGTCTTTAACGGTTGATACCCAAACGTTGCTTATCGTTGCACCCATACCGTTAAAATATCCCTTAAACGGGTGTGTACTTGTACCTATTGGGGGTATTGCACCGCTCTCGTCATCATCACCGCTTATTCCGCCCGCCATTTCTAAGGCGTCAATAGGGTTACCGTTTTTATCGCTTATCTGGAAATAGTAAACCTTATCCCCAAAGCTTCCCGAGTTTTGCAGCCACGCAAGGTTATAAAGGTGGTGGTCATTAAGTATAATATACGGTTTTTCCTTCGTACCCTCGCCGCCTGCAAAATAGGAAATCATTGCCGAGCCTTCAAATTCGCCATCAGTTTCCGCCGTTATAAAGGTGGCAAACCAAGCCGCCGAGGTGGTTATGAGAGTTGAAAATACGAAAAGCAACAGTACAAGTGTGTATAACGCTCTGCTTTTTTTCATTTTCACACCCCCTTATTATACTTTTGCCGTGTTTAATCGAAAATTTGAAATTCTATATCGTTTAAAAAGGTTATCTCGAATTTATCGGGATTGAGCGTCATTATTTTTTCTCCGATATAGTCTATCAGACGCTCATTGTATTCTATGATAAAGCAATATTGCTTTGTTTGTTGCCCTAAAGCTTCCTGCTTTAAGGTTATGATATCCGTTTTTTGTGCCGAGCTTGTTCCCGTTTCGGGGTCAGTAGCTATACTGACGAAGCTCTTTCCCTGAGCATTTTTAGTTGCGGTAGTGTCGTTTAACGTCGCTTCGGTTATAGAAACTACGTTACTGATTTTGTTATTGTCAAGCGCCGAAAGTGAGCCTTCAAGGTCAGCCTCGTCCGACGAGTGAGTAAGATTTACCGTTATATTACAAGCTGAGTGCGACTCAATGTTAATTATGACAACCAACGCTCTTCTGAAGCTTGTTTCGTTATAGGAAATACCTGCCTCGTCGTAAATAGGAAGAACGTAGCTTTGCTCGTTCTTTGATAGCGTATATACTCCCGTTTGCTCGTCTATTTGGGTTACGGGGTAGCTTTCGAGCGTCGCAGTTACCGAAACGTCGGTGTTTACGTTGACCGAAAAGCCGTTTGCCTGCACGTCGTGGCTATCCGCAAACCAAGCCGCACTTCCGTTCATAAGCATAAATGCAAAAATACTTAAAATCAGTGTGGCGGAAACGAGAATTACTCCTGCCTTATTATTTATTTTTTTAAGCAATTAACGTTTCCCCCTCTCTTATTATTTTACGAGTGATTTATACTTAATCGAGGTATTTGTGTTTATAAATAGCTTAAATTCCTCAAGCGGAATTGCCTTTGCGTAATAGTAGCCTTGAATTATATCGCAGCCCATATCTATTACCTTATCAAAAATTTCCTTAGTTTCAACACCCTCCTGCACAACCGTCATACCCATTGATTTAGAAAGGTCTATCATCGTTGCAAGAAGCTTATCATCGCGTTTTACGTCTATACCGCGCTTGATAAATACGCTATCGAGCTTTAGCTCGTCAACGGAAATTTGTTTAAGAATATTAAACGATGAGTAGCCCGAGCCAAAGTCGTCTATTGCACATTTCATACCGCTATTATGCAGGGCGGTGATAATCGTTGATATCTTATCGTAGTCCTCCATTGCGAAGCTTTCGGTAAGCTCAAGTGTGATAAAGTTATCGGGAATACCGTACTTTTTCTTATTTCCAACGTAAAAGTTGATAAAGTCGGGGCTTGTCGCCGTAACTCTTGATACGTTTACTGCAATCGGAACAACCTTTTCGCCTCGCTCCGCCGCCTTTGAAAGGTATTCCAGCACCTCTATATATACAAAGTGGTCAAGCTTTACTATAAATCCGTTTGTTTCAAAAAGCGGAATAAACTGTGCAGGGAATCGATAGTCGCCCCTCTCGGCATCAAACCAACGTACAAGCGCCTCGGCGCTGTGTATAACGTCGTGCTTTACGTCGTATTTAGGCTGGAAGAATACTCGGAAGTCGCCGTTTTCCATTGCGCTTTCCATCATTGATTCGATTTTTTCGTTTTGAAGTATCTCCGCTCTTACCTCCTCGGTAAAAAGCGTATAGGTGGTTTTTATATTATCCTCGGAATATCCGCAGGCGGTTACTGCGCAGTCCATCATTTCCTGCACCGAGCGTCTGTGTCCTGAAAATACGTTATACGCACCTGCCGCAAATCGAAGCTTCATACCCTTTTCGGCAAGAATTTCGTTACGGTTGATAAGGGTTTCAATGAGCTTAATCTTATCCCCTACTGCGTGAGAATTCTGATTTAGCATCAGTATAAAGAATTTTCCCTCACCTGCGTATCCGTAGCACTCCTCACTATTAGAGAGGCTTTGAATTATCTTCGCCTGAGCCTTAAGTACCTCGGTCAGCTTTTCCTCGCCGAGCTGCTCGCTGTAATAGATGAAGTTTCTTATCGACAAAACTACAACCGAATATTTTCGTCTTAGCGAAGCTACAAGCTCCTTTGCTCTGATTTTAAACTGCTCGGCGTTAGGACAATCGAGCTTATGGTCTACAAGGGTTGCCTCGGCAAGAGCGATTTTCGTTTTCTTATGGTATAGCACCGCATATACAACACCTACTATAAATGCAATTATTGATATAAAAAGCAGGTTAACTATATGTCTTATATATGTAAGCTCAGGGGCTATAAGTCCCTCGCTTTCGCTCATCGAAACAAGAAAAAGGTTATTCCCAAAATTAGAAAGAGGCGCAACGGCTACCGTATAGCCAAGTCCGTCATTATTTATACTGCAAACGCTTTTTTGATTTCTTGCGACAGTTTCCGAAAGAATGTGCGAGTCGCTTTTATTATTGGTTATCTTATCAACAAAGTTGTAAATATTATTACCTACGCTTTCATTGAAGCCGTCTATACATTTATCGGAAAGCACCTTTCCGTCGGAGGTGATTACGGCAACGACGGTTGCCTTTTCGTTAATTGCCGAGCCTATATTTACAATATTTCTCGCAGGTATAATCGAAAGCACGCCGTCAATATGCTCCGAGCCGTTTACGGGTACGTAAAACGCGATACAGTCAAGCTGGGTTACCTTATCGTAGTATACGGGTGTGCAGCCTCTTACCGTTCTTGAGGATATATTTTCAATATGCTCCTTGCCGCTTGTTTCCTCGGTTACCTCAGCACCGTTTGCCGCATAGGATTTTCCTTTGCGATAGTAACGCAGGTCGCCAAACTGCTCGCTACCTATGTAGCTTTCCATTAAAGCGTCAACCTCGGCTGCACTGTCAAGCTCCTTTACCTTATCTACTATTTCATAGAGATTTTCATAGTGCTTTTCCGCAAGCATTTCCGCTCTTTGTATGTCTTCCTCAAAGTAAAGAAGCGCATTTCTTCCCGAAGCGTCCTTAAAAAATGAAGAAGAACCCGAAACTACCGTTATAAGGTATATTATCAAAAACAGTACGGCTAAAATCAGCGCCGATATTCCAAGCTTTCCTATGCCGCCACTCTTTTTTCCTGCTTTTGCCATAGCCCTTCTCCTTTCCTTGTAATTTACTCGGATTTTTTATCAATTTCCTTATTTTTGGTTTTTACAGTTATGTAGGTAAACATACCTATCATACATATTTGTATGCCTATTATGATGAATAAAAGTGTTTTACCGCTCAGCGCATCGGAAAAGGCACTCAGACCGTCAAGGCGCTTTACGAAAATGCCTATCAGTCTTTGCCCCATTGCCGTTTCAGTATCATTTTTGGGGTTTGCGTCCCCTTTAGTGATAAATTCAATGCCGTTTTCCGTATATATCGGTTCTTCTATAACACGGTGTGTGTTAGGTATTCCGTATATTTTAGGGTCGGTGGAATAAAAGCAAATAATGTCGTCCTTTTTGATTTCGCTCGGCTCTACTTTTTTTATTAAAATGTAAGAGCCGTTTGGGATTTCCCCTTCCATACTTCCGCTTTCAATATGCATAACGGAATATCCGAAAACACTCGGCACTCTGCCTGACATTTTTGCCGAAAGCACGTTTACAAGAGTTATCACCAAAAGCACAAGAATACTCCACCAAAGCACTCCTAAAAACAACCTTACTCTTTTAACAAGCTTATTCTTTTGCGTTAAGTTCATTTTGATACTCTTTTAGTTCTTTTTCCCCGATTTTTTCTTTTTGGAATTAATATCTATATCTGCTCTGACCGTTACTACGTTTTCACCGAGAGTTATACCCTTTGGAAGTATCATTTTGATAAGTCCGTTTGCAATCAGCCTTTCGTCATCCTCAAACGGTTGTCTGTAATTTTGAGGTATTCTCTCCGTAGCCTTAAGCTTAAGGCTTTGTGCAACGAATTTTATAAGTCTTAGCGCAAGCGCCTTTCTTCTGTCGCTTGTAACCTTGATACGTACAGGGTAATCTCCCTCTACTGTTTCAAAGCGGAATTTTGTGTCCGAAAGCAGTGCGGGGTCTATTGCAAAATACAAATCAAGTGTCTTTTTACCCTTAACGTTTATCTTTGCAATATGAGTTCTGCCTATCTTAAAGGTTTCCTTTGACCAAGAAATTCTTGATTTTACGTCCGAATAAGACAAAAATCCGTTTTTAATCTCGGTATACCAATCCTGCAATACAGGGTCCGCCTGTATATATCTCGCCGTAAATGAACGCCTGTATTTTACCGCTACTGCGCATATTCTGGGCTTCAAAACCGGAATTTCCTCTACCTCCTCGACGGGCGGTGGAGCTTTGAGTGTTGCTTTTTTCTTTTTTGAATTTATGTAGATGTCCGCCTTTACCGTCGCAACGCTTTCATCAAGCGTTACACCCTTTGGCAGTATCATCTTGGTAAGTCCCTTTTCAATCAGCTTATCGTCGTCCTCATACGGCAGACGGTAATCCTCCGCTATGCGCTCCGTACGGGTAAGTCCGAGATTACCAGCAAGTATTCCGATAACTGCAAGTGCGTGAGCCTTTCTTCTGTTGCTTGTGATTTTGATAAGAACGGGGTATTCACCCTCAACCGTTTCAAACTGATATTTAGTTCCTTCAAGAAGTGCAGGGGAGATTGCAAGATATAAATAAAGTTTTTTCTTTCCTCTTGCGTTAATCTTTGCAATATGCGTTCTTCCAAGCTTGAAGGTTTCCTTTGACCAGGAAATTCTTGATTTTACCTTCTTATAGCTAAGAAGTTCGTTTTTGATTTCGACGTACCAATCCTGCAACATCGCATCCGACTGTATATATCTTGCCGTAAATGAGCGACTGTATTTTACCGCTACTGCGCATATTCTGGGCTTCAAAACCGGAGTTTCCTCTACCTCCTCGACGGGCGGTGGAGTTTGGAGTGTTGCTTTTTCCTTTTTTGAATTTATGTAGATGTCTGCCTTTACCGTTGCAATGCTTTCATCAAGCTTTACACCCTTTGGCAGTATCATCTTGATAAGTCCCTTTTCAATCAGCTTATCGTCGTCCTCATACGTCAGGCGGTAATCCTCCGCTATGCGCTCCGTACGGGTAAGTCCGAGATTACCAGCAAGTATTCCGATAACTGCAAGTGCGTGAGACTTTCTTCTATTGCTTGTAATTTTGATAAGAACGGGGTATTCACCCTCAACCGTTTCAAACTGATATTTAGTTCCTTCAAGAAGTTCTGGGTTAATAGCAAGATACAGATAAAGTGTTTTTCTTCCCCTTACGTTAATCCTTGCAAGTTGTGTTCTTCCAAGCTTAAAGGTTTCTCTTGACCAAGAAATTCTTGATTTTACGTTCTTATAGCTAAGAAGCTCGTTTTTGATTTCGCAGTACCAATCCTGTAAAAAGGACTCCGCCTGAATATATCTTGACATAAAGGAGCGGCTATATCGTACTGCAACAACGCTCTTGATTTTATTCTTTTCCGCTTCCTCCTCCGCAAGTCTTCTTGCTTCCTCCTCGGCTGCAAGCTGTCTTTCCCTTTCTAGGCGTCTTTCTTCCTCCTCGGCAAGGCGTCTTTCTCTTGCCAGTCTGCGAGCCTCCGCTTCCTTTCCAAGCTCCTCGGCGTTAAGTAGCTCGTCCGCCTTGAGCGCTACAATAAGCGCTGCTCTTACTCGCTTTTCGTCCTCGGAAAGCTTTTTGCGGTTATTCATCAGGCGAGATACGGGTACAAGCTTTTTGTATTCCGAATCGTATACCTGATAATCGTCTATTTCCTCGTTTTCAATCTCATCGTCAAATTCGGGGAAGGTTTCAAACAGGTGCTTTTGCGAAATAAGTCGGTTATCCTCAAGTCCCTCGTGAATACTACTATACAGTGTGAGGTACTGAAGAGCAATCGGGGAATACATACCGCCCACAAATTTTTCCGAAGGCATCTCGTAATACTTGTCGCCCACGACAGTATAGCCGACCTTATCGTATTCCTCAATATATTCCCAAAGGTTAAGGCATTCCTTTAAATTCTTGTTTTTAAGTATTGCGTTAGTTCTTATAACGGGAGGTCTTACATAGTTTCTGCCGAGCTTCTGCGCAAACGCAGATGAACGGTATGATATAAGAGCCATATTTATACGTTTTATTCTTTCGAGAGTTTCCTTATATCTCTCGTTGATTTCTAAATCGGACTCGGACATCTCCTCATTGACAGGTGAGGTCAGCTCAATTTGGAGATTAATCCGAGCCGAATTTCGACTGCCATCGTCAGATATGAAGTGTTCAAACTCGGTGTTATAGCCGAATTTGTAATCCATTTCTATTCCGCTCGTGCCATCAAGGGCGCGAATACGCTTATCAACAAAGGCAAAGAGTCGATTAAGTAGGGTATTTACGAATTTATTCTCATAGGTCAGGTGAGTTTCCTCGTGGAAAACGTTAAGTATCTTTTGCGGAACAACCTCGCCGTCCTCTTTTATATCCAGAATAAAATTCGTATGCTGAGCAAGATGCTTTATAGATTTTTCGGTTATATGCTTTGAAAGCTCTACCGGTAAAACCTCGTCAACGTCTTCAATGGCAACCGACGGATTGCGGATAATTATATCAAGCGACGGAATTGCCGCCTCTATTCTTTCAATCCACTCGGTATCAATAGATTTTGACACCTTACTTCTCGTGAGCGAAACCTTTGTATCGGCTGAGCCAACGAGCATATTGGCGTCCTCGAACTGTGAGCAATTTTTTGCAAGCGTTCTGAATGCGGAGAACGCCTTGTCCTTCAGTTCATCGTAAAACTTATTCATTTGTACGTTCTCCCTTCTTTAAAAATTAATAGGTGCGTTGAAGTCTTTCGAGGAATTCTATGCAGGATACCATAGTGCCTTTACCGAACAGGGTATTGAGGTAGTTGATAAGTCCCTTTATTTCATCTCTGATAAGAGAGAGGTTGAGCGACTCAAACTTTCTGAATACCTTTGTGGCAAGTATATGGTCAATTCCCTCCTCTACCGTACCGCCGCACGCAACGTAAACAGGCACAAATGCCTTGAGCTGCTTCATAATACGGTTACCAAATGCTACTCTGAATTTCTTGATTACGTAGTTATCAAGGTCTTCAATCATATCAAGATATTTCTGCTCTACGGGGCTTTCGCTGATTGCCCTCTCGTAAAGCGAATTAAGATACGTATAGCTTATTCTTGCAGGCGGTGTATCGGGGGCGTCAAAAGCCACGCCCTTGCTATCTATATTGATAGTCAGTGCACGGTCATATACCTTATCCGAAATAGCGAAGGTCGTATCGTCGTTGTTAGCCGTACCCACGTACCAAGTGTTTTGCGGAATAAGAAGCTTTCCGTCTTTTAGGTTTTTCGGGTCGTTTATCCAAGGCGATGGAACAAGCTCTATTCTCCACTCATCAAAATCGGGCATTTCCATAATGGACAGCATCTCCGCAAAGTAGTACTCTATACGCGCTATATTAAGCTCGTCGAGTATAATTACGTTAACGTCATCGTTATATGAAGCCTCGTATATTCTTCTAAGAACGTCGGTTTCGTTGAATTTCTTTGAGAATTCGTTGAAGTATCCGAAAAGCTCGGTGCGGTCTCTCCACGAGGGCTGAACCGACACGATAGTCGAGTCGTTCTCAACGAATTTACCAAAGGCATAGGGAAGCGAAGTTTTACCTGTACCCGAAATACCCTGCAAAATTATAAGCTTTGTAGAGGCAAAGCCCGCAAAAAGAAGTCTTACGACCTTTTCCTCATAGTAAAGTCCCATACGTGAGCAGGCGAAATTACGGAACGTTTCGCAAATTTCTTTTAAGGTGAAATCCCTTCTGTATTCGGGGGGATTATAGTAAATGTATTTATTATCAATAGCATCGAGCTTGGCAAATCTCGGTGGAAGCGCGGTTTGTTCCTCAAGCTCCTCGTCGACCTCTTCTTCGCCTTCCTCCTCATATATGCCATTAAGCACGTCGAGGGGAACACCTGTTTGTCCTATTTTAAGGGCAAGAATTCTTTCCTTTTCGTTATTAAGCTTAATAACGTCTCGGTGAAGCTCCGCAACCTCCTCAAGCAGGTCCTCGTTTCCAACTGCCGACTTGCGGAATCTTATATACTTTCTTATAAGAAGGAAAAGCATATAGATAACAATAGCCCATATAGCCATTACGATAAGGAACGAAATTATTGCAAGTATCCAATCAAGAACTGAAAAACCGTCCTTATACGCATTGAACTGATTTATGTATTCGACAACGTTGAATATCTGAAGAATTCCACCAAAAAGGCCCGAAATTATCTTCCATATTCCGTCTATCATAGTCGTTAAAAACGCAAAAAACCAATCTAAAAAGGCTCCCACTATATCCTTCCCCCTTTCATCATATTTTTTATCATATTTATATCTTCTATTGCTTTAACAAATTATTTTCAAGGTTAATTATTCGTCTTTTTCATCCGAAGTATTTTCGGTATTTTCCTTTGCCGCCTGTGCTGCAAGGTATTCCTCGATAGCACGCTTTTTTATTTCTTCCTCGTCTACACCTTCGGCAGCCGCCTTCTTTGCGCGCTCCGATACGATAATGCTGATGAAGTTATAAAGCTCGTAAAGGAAAAAGAGTATAAGGGGTAAAACTATACAAAGGAAAAATCCGAGCGAAGAACGAAGGAAGGTTATAACGTCGCCAAGTCCGCCGATTTTATCGTCCTCGGTGCAAATTCCGATTATATCGGATTTATGTACCGTATAGGGGGTATCTCCCTCGTTATCCTTACCTGGGTTATGATCTCCCTTTGTAACGTATCTGTTTTGTCCGTCAAGGACTTCTACTATTCTGTGCGTATTGAGGTCGCCCGACATACCGTCGTTATCAAGATCAATAGGTGCACGGAAGGTAATAATATCGCCGACCTTGAGGTTATTAATTCCCTCATCGTCAAGCTTTTCCATAAATACAAGGTCGCCCTTTTCATATATAGGGGACATTGAATCGCTGGATATTGTGATAAGGCTGTTTCCGAATATTGACGGAACGCCGTCATCATTACTTTGAGCTGAGAATACAAGTATTGTTATCAACAATGAAAGTATCACAAATGCCCAAATCAGCACGTTTAGTGCCACAGACAGTATCTTTTTCTTATTCAGGTCCTTAAACCATTGCTTAAAGCCCTTATTTTGTGTGTTTTCCATATAAACAGTACCTCACTTACCGTTATAATATTTTTAGTTATACTTGTGGTTATCAACACCGAATTTTACGGTTACGGTATGCGACGTCAGCTCATCGGTGTTAACGTTATGAGCACCCGGGTCCTTGCCGTCGAAAAATATATACATATCAACGGTAACCGTTTCCATTTCATCACCGAGTATTTCGTCAAAAAGCTTTCCGTCAAAGTGCTCGGAATCTCTATGACTGTATATTGCCGTTGCCGATTTTTCATTACCTGAACGTGCTACGAAAAATATGCTTATCGAATCAGTCAGTGCGTGTCGCTGACCGCCGATTTCAACCTCCGTAACAGCGAGATTTCTTGCATCAACCGTTCCCTTTGAGCCTCGTATATATACTCTTTTTCTAAGGCTATACTGCTCTGTCGGAAGGTCCATTGAAACAACGTTCATTATGTTTTTAGATTGGGACTCATTTTCAAGCGTGGAGCTTGAATATCCCCAATATTTTCTTGCCGCCAGTCTTTGACCGACTGCAAACGTTCCTATACAGGAGTAATCGACAGCACCGTTTTCTCTTACGCTTTTAACGTAATAGAGCGTATCGCCGTTTTGTGAATTTACGTGTGAGCCTTGCTCCTCGATTACGTAGTAACCGACAAGGCTTTGACCGATTTTAAGGTCGCTTGTAACGTCAACGAAATTATGCTCACCTTTGCCTATGCTAGAGTACGACGGAAGATAAAATCTTGTATCTCCGCCATTGTACGTGCCGTCTTTTCCGTATGAAGAAGCCTTCTTCGAATCTATCTGCGTCTTATAAATTTGAAGCGCCCCACTGTCGGGAACAGTGCCGTATGACACTAAAAGCATTTCGTGTGTGTTAGAGCTTTTTCTATATGAGATTTCGTCAAATGAAACCTCTTTATCGTATCCTTGCCCGGCTTGAGCCGAGATTTCAAGGTAAACCGAATCACAAATAAGGTCTACCTTGAAGCCTCGGACCTGTGCCGTAGTGTTAATGGCAAGCCAAGCATAGGAAGCCGTAGAGGTTATTACGGCGAGCAATGCTACAAGCCAAAATGACCAAATGATCTTCCCTTTCATAATAGTTTGCCATCCTCACTTAAATTTAGGTTTTAAAATCAGTTGTAATCAGGCTTGTCGATTGTGAACTCAATCTCAACGCCGTGACCGGAAAGCTCAAGAACGCCGTCGGTCTGGTTGTTAACGTCGGCATTAGAACCGTCAAAGTAAACGTAGATATCTACCGTTAAGGTCTCGGCGGTGTTACCCTTAAGAAGGTTGATAATGGTATCGCCGCTGCCGTAGGTTGTTGTTCCGTTGTTATAGGTTACGGTGTTAACAAGCTTACCGCTTCCATCGGTTACAACGAGAAGAACGGTAAGAGAGCTCTTTACTACGCTCTCGCCTGTAACGTTGAAGTTTGCTCTAAGGTTGCGAGAATCGTTGGTGTTAACTGCGTTACGGAGATATACAGTGTTCATAAGGCGGTAATCGTCAAGATTTGCCTCCTTGATGATGCTAAGTGTTCCGTTCTTGTTGCCCTCAACGTCGTTTACGTCATCTGCGTAGGTTCTGCCGAAGTAAAGAAGATCCTTGATATTTTGAGCGGTGAAGCTACCGAGAAGCGAATAATCGTTACCGTTCTTTACGTATGCGTTACCTGTAAACTCGGTTACGTTATTATCAACCGCAGTATCGGTGCTGATAGCGGTAATGCTGGAAAGGGTGTAGTACTTATCCTTTACGTTTGTACCGCGAGAAAGGTTGCTTACAAGATAGTAGTCAGTGCCGTTTTCAGCAAGCTTGTAGTAGCTGCCTGTACCGTCGTACGTACCGGTGGTTTCGGGATCAATATCGGTTAAGGTGTAGTAGCCAACGGTCTTCTCACCCTGAGCTATGGAAATCTTAGCATATTTGGTGCCAAGCTTTTCATAGTAGGTTGTCGCAGTGTCAGCAACTGCATTTTGATTTTCAATCTTTACGAAGTCTGCTTCCTTGTAAAGACCTACAAGAGGGCTTGCGGTATCAAGACCGGTTGCTACAACGTACTTTAAGTTTGAATCAGCATATTCTACCTTCTCGTAGTATACCGTTTCTCCGTCATAGTAGGTGTCGGTTGAAACGAGAGTTGCTGTAAGGGTGTATGCGGTGGCTGCAAAGCCGTGCTTGGCAAGTCTTAAATATGCCTTGTCATTTTCAAAGGTGGTGGAGGTTGCAAAGTCGCTTGTTGCGTTTTGGCTAACCTCGAGGAAGAGCGAATCAGAATATGCCTCAACCTCAATACCGTCAACGGTAACCTCGGTGTTCATAGAGAACCAAGCATAGGATGCTGTGCCGAGAAGAGTTGCGGATACAAGAAGCAGACATATCGCAAATATTAAGCGTTTGGATTTTGTCTTCATTATGTATTTCCTCTCTTTAATTCAAATTAAGCGTTGGGGTTAACGGGGGTTGCAGTGAAGGAAACACTTACGCCAATGTAATCAAGAGCGCCTGCGTTGTTGATAAATGCGGAGTCATCCTTACCGTCGTAGTAAATGTAAACGGTAACCTCTTTTGCAGTTCCCTTGGTTATTTCACTGATAAGGCACTCAGAGTTGCCTGCTGCGGTATCCTCTACCATTGCATCCTGAAGCACGTCCTCAACCTTATTGGTCTTCCAAAGCTGTGCACCGTCAGCACCCTTTGCGATAACTCTTACAGCACTCTTAAGGTTGCTGCTTCCGGTAATGGTTACGCCGCTGATTTCAAGGTTGTAAAGAGAACCGTTAGAACCGTCGGAAAGCTTTACATAGAAGGTCTTTGTAAGAACGTATCTACCTAATTTTTCATCATCAACAGGAGTAAGGGGGCTTGATGCGTTAGGATCGTCTGCTTCGGTGCTTGTACCGGTAAACCAATCAATCTCGCCGTCGGTAAGAGTTGCGGTTACAAGGTCAACAACGGCGGTGTTATTTTCTTCAAGAGTTACGGAATCATCAAATTCTATGTTGTCATCCGAAATTAAGAGAAACTTTGCATCGGAATTTACCTTAACGCTCATTCCGTCTGCGGTTACGTTGTAGCTGTTTGCAAACCAAGCATAAGATGCCGTTGAGAGCATAATTGCCGAAACAAGCAGCATAATAAATGCGGGGATAAGCTTACGTGTCATTTTTTTCATTTTCTTTTTCTCCTTTTGGAAATTTATTTTTTTGTTTTTTTGTTTATATATTAAACCTTGAAACAGGGACGCCTCCCCATAGCAAAGCAAATTGTAGTTTATTTTAGTGTACTACGCCAATGTTCATTTCGACCTTCATTTTACCGCCTATCAGCCAGTCAATGCAATCGGGGTCGTTACCCTCTATCCAGATAACAACCGTAAATTTCGTTTTTTCCTGTGGCTCAAACGCCTCTATTCTTCCGCGAGTGGCAACGTTTGCCGAGTGGAATTCCGTTGTACCCGGCTCAGCACCCGTTCCGTCGCTTTTCGTTTTAGCATACGTGATAGGCTCGCCACCGTCAACGTAAAGCCGTATTCGTATCGCCTCATCAAGCGCATTGGTTATACCTGAAATATTAACTGTATAATCGTAGGATATTTCAACCTCGCCCGCATTTTGTACATAAAACGTATAGGCTATGTAGTTTCTGCCATTATGCTCTCCGTCTATCTGGTCTACGTTAGGGCTTATGGTTTCGCCCGCAATATTAGTTATCTTCTCGGCAATCTTTGCGTTAAGATTTGACGATTGATGCTTCATATCGGCGCTTTCCGAAAGAGTGAGTCCGTATTTTGTCATTTCATACTTATCGACACTAACCGTAAAGCTACCCGATTTTTCGTAGAGCACCGAGGTCATATATACAATACCCGTAATCACCACAAGCATTACGAGAAGTATCGACAGCACCCTCATACGTACTCGGTAGGCTCGTACCTCCTTTGCGGTTCTTCTCAGTATATCAAATCGCTTCTGATTGTTCGGAGTGTTATTCATCGCTATCCCCTCCGTTTCCGTCAGCATCTATAAGATTTACGTCGGTATATCCGTCGATGCCTATTACCTTAGCGCTCGCAATCTTTTCCTCGCTATCGAGCATCGGAGCAACTACCGTTACGTCAAGGCTGTGAAGATATCTGACTATGCTGCCCGCAATTCTCTCGGCGGTGTCGCTGCCAAGGCTATCCGTTGTGTACTTATCAAGGAACGCAAAATCAAAGCTTATTTCCGAAAGCCTGAACGCAGGACAAAACTGATCTCCAACCTCACAAAGCCCAATTCTTACACCAAGCTCACGAAGAAGCCTGATTTGTTCCGAAAGCACCGTAAGGTCCTCGTAAAGAATATCTGCTGAAAGCTCAATGCATATTTTGTGCATCGGCACCTCAGGATATAAGGATTTCAGCTCCATAAGCATATTCGCAAGTAAATTGTCGGAAAGAAGTCTTGCGTATACGGGAACGGTATAGCAGAAGGTTGTCTTATCAGTTTCGCAGGTTTTAGCTATGTAACGGAAGAGCTTTTCCAAATGGCGTTTTACGAGAGCTTCTCCAACCTTTGTGCGTCTTGCAACAAAGCGGTACTGCTCATAGGTTAGAACGCCGAGGTCAAGACTGTTGACCGTCAAAAAGCTACGGTATATATTCTTGTTTATTTCAAAAAAGCACACCTTGGAAAAATCCATAGATATAGGCTTAATTCCGCTTTTAAGCGTTTCTTTTACTGTTGCCATTTGAACACTCTCCTTTCTTTTAAATTAAAAAAAGCCAGACAATCGCAAATGCCGTGATTAGAATTTGCAACTGGCTGGCTTAATAATGAAGCCCCTATAGCTTTGCGTCGCGCCCTTTCGGACGTTTTGCTTATTTATATAATAATTATAATACTATTTTTCAAAAAATCAACCTCATTTTATATTTTTCTACGTTTTATACAAAACAGTTTTGATATTTTTGGTTATTTTTCTTCCTTATATTATATGAAGTTAGTTAGCATCGCCCTTTTTCATCTTATCCTTATCCTGATAAAGAGCAATGTCCGCAACGTTATAAAGCTCGGTAAGAGTCATTGATTTGCCCCTGTAAAGAGCATATCCTACGCCTATTTCAAGCGGATATTCAACTACCTCGGCTGCTTTTTTTACGTTCTCTTTTATATCGACGCATAGCTCGTTAACTCTATGGTCGTTTACCGTTTCGTAAACTGCAACGAACTCGTCGCCACCAAACCTCGCCAAAAACAGCTTTTCATATTTTCCGCCTATTTCTTTTAAGGTAGAGGCAACAAGCTTGAGCGCTCTATCACCCTCGGTATGACCGTATTTGTCGTTAATTTGCTTGAAAAGGTTTATGTCCATCATTATAAGATAGAGCTTTTCCTTTCCGCGTATGCCCTCGAAATATATCTTGAATTTATCACTGAGATAATTGTCAAGCGAATATCGGTTATTCAGTCCCGTAAGACTGTCGTTGGTAATCTGGTCGTCCTGAAAACGCGAAAACATAACGAGCAGGCTAATCGTTATTCCAAAGCAAAACAGTGCAATTTTACCACCTGCAATAAGCTGCCCTAAGCCGAATACAAACGAAAGTAGCCCTATCCAAATAAACGCATTGCGAAGCTTTAAATATCTTATTGTTTTTGATGGCAGCTTGAATATAATCGCCCTGATTCCAAGCACGATAAATAAAATGTATTGCAGGGCAAAGCTTAAAAACGCTGCGGGGCCTCTTGTATATACGTTCTTTTTGTCGATTGAGAAAAACCAACCCGTAAATATGTTTGCTATAAGCAAAACAAATATCAGCACAACGGGTACAAGGTAAAAAAACATTCTTCTTTTGCTTGGCTTGATGCGGAAGGTAACATCATAGAATTTGTTGCATACGTAACCAAGAAAAACGGTAAGAAATACACTTAAAAACATTGACGTATGGCTCAAAAGCTTTGCACCCGTAAAACGCTGAGTATCAAAGATGTAGCTCGCCATATCGAAAAAGAGTCCTAAAATAGCTATGTATATAACTCTTTTAAAAACAAAACGGGAGTGCGAGTTTGTTTGGTTTTCCAAAGAAAGACGGATGTAGACCACTATAAAAATGCAAACGACAAAATGCATCAAATTTGATACAAGAAGATATTGTGAGTCCGGTAAATTCATTTCTTTTCCTTTCAAAAAAATTGCGATAATGGGTTAAAAATTATACATAATATAATTATATGAAATTATATCACAAATATAAATATATTACAATACCATTAAAACATTTTCGGTTAATTACACAACTCCCGAAACAATATATGTAAATTTTTGTACTAATTAACAATTAATACGATACTATATAAAAATAAAAAGCTTCCTCTTATCAACTGGAGGAAGCTTTGGTTAACGGTCTTTACAGATTGGTGTAACATACCGTAAATCTTATATTCTTTTGCCACTGTAACTTAAATCAGTTACAAGCTTCAAAAAGACTTTAATTTGCGGCGTAAGACAAAGCCGCACCGCCTTTTTGCCTGCAGGCGCGTGCCTGCTGAAACGACGTATTGTGGAATTTCTAACCGTCAAAATCGAGATAAAATTTCACAAGACTAGGCGCGAGCGCAAAAGCAAGGCGAAGGCTTACTTTCCGTAAGTCGAGCCGCTTCAAGCGATGAAACGACTTATTGTGGAATTTCTAGCCGATTTTTATTTGCCGGACTTGAGATCGTTCTCGTACTTCTCGATCATCTTCTTAACCATCTGACCGCCAACAGAACCAGCCTGACGGGAAGTGATGTCGCCGTTGTAACCGTTAGAGAGGTTTACTCCAACCTCGCTTGCAGCCTGCATCTTGAACTGGTCAAGAGCCTGCTTTGCCTCGGGAACTACGATTCTATTCTTACTATTTGCCATTTTGATTTTCTCCTTTGAAAATTCTATCTTTGAAATTTAAATTAGGAACGGACAAAAAATATTATCACAGAACGTTTTGCGATTTTTTTACACATTTTGTTTTGTGCGATTTCTCGTCCGTTCTGGTATTATTATTTTCGCTAAGCAATTTTTTATTAGTGGAAATTTATGCTTGTTTTTCAAAACCAAAAACGGCGCGTTTTTCAACGCTTTAGCATAAAAATCAAAGCGCCTCCATATAATTTAGCATAAAACTAATCCAACTACATTTTTGGAGGCAACGATGAACGCACAAAAAAATATTTACGCCGATATTGCAAAGCGGACAGGAGGCGACTTCTACATAGGAGTTGTCGGCCCTGTAAGGACGGGAAAATCTACATTTATTAAGAGATTTATGGAGCAGCTTGTTTTGCCGGGTATTGCCGACACCTTTGAACGGGAGCGTGCACGAGATGAGATGCCTCAAACGGCGGCTGGAAAAACCGTTATGACCACCGAGCCTAAATTTGTACCCGACAAGGCGGTGCAAATTTCGGTTGGAAACAATACGAATATGAGAGTAAAGCTGGCGGACTGCGTCGGCTATCTTGTCCCCGATGCGCTCGGCACTATGGAGGAAGGACATAGCCGTATGGTACTGACTCCTTGGTCGGACTCCCCTATCCCATTTGAAGCGGCTGCGGAGCTGGGTACTAAAAAGGTGATAAACGAGCACTCAACCGTTGCGATTATGGTAACAACCGACGGTAGCATCGGAGAGCTTTCTCGCTCCGTATACGTTGATGCCGAAAAGCGGGTAATAAATGAGCTTAAGGCACTTGGAAAGCCATTTGTTATCCTCTTAAACTCCGCCGAGCCGGGCAGCGACAGGGCAATCTCACTTGCTACCGAGCTTGAAAGAGATTACAGTGCCCCCGTAGCGTTGCTTAACGTCGCCGAAATGAGCTCCGAGGATATAAAGCACGTAATGGAGCTTTTGCTCCTTGAATTTCCGATACGTCAAATTGACGTTGAGCTTCCCTCTTGGGTAAGTGCGCTTGATAGCACTCATCCTCTTAACCGCTCACTTCGTGAAAATCTCACCGAGTGCGCTATACATATCAGTAAGCTTGGCGAGATACCGGGTGCGTTCAATTCGCTTTTTGAAAACGAAAGCGTCAAGGACGCGTTTGTCAGCTCTACCGATTGCGGCAGCGGTATCACTCACCTTGAAATCAAGCTCAAGGATTCGCTTTATTACACCGTTATCAGCGAAATGACCGGCATTGATATTAAAAATGAGGGTGAGCTTGTCGCACAGCTTCGTGCGCTTGCCAAAATCAAGGAAAAATACGATAAGATTGCCTCAGCTCTTGAGGATGTTGAGCAAAATGGCTACGGAATAGTTATGCCCGATGTTGGCGACCTCACACTTGCCGAGCCGGAAATCATTAAAAAAAGCGGAAGCTACGGCGTAAAGCTCAGAGCATCCGCCCCCTCAATTCATATGATTAAGGCAAATATCGAAACGGATATAAACCCGATAGTCGGCACCGAGCAGCAATCCGAGGACCTTATCCGCTATTTGCTATCCGAATTTGAGGAAGCTCCCGATAAAATCTGGCAGTCTAATCTTTTCGGCAAAACTCTTTACGACCTTGTAGCAGAGGGACTACACGCAAAGCTTGAAAACGTACCCACCGAGGCAAGAGAAAAGCTTTCCGAAACGCTCGAAAAAATAGTAAACGACGGAGTAAACGGTCTTGTTTGCATATTGCTTTAATAAAAGGAGCAGCTTATGTTAAAATGCCCGAATTTTCCGACAAGATACTCGGATTTGATAAAAAAAGAGGTCGTCAACGTGCACGATGGCTGTAAGTTAGGTTACGTTTGCGATCTTGATATAGATGCGCTTTGCGGCAGGATTAACGCAATTTTCGTTCCCAAAGGCTCTCCAATTTTCAAAAAAAAGGATTATTATATAATTAAATGGGAACAAATTGAAAGGCTCGGCTGTGATACAATTCTCGTCCGTCTTCCAAGAGGCGAGGAAAAAAAAGATTAAAAAAATCCACCCGTTGGGGTGGATTTTTTATTTGATTAATTCATTTACGTCTACGTTAAGAACAAGAGCTATTGCATAAAGCTCAATATCGGTAACCGTTCTTGAACAGTCCTCTATTCTCGAAACAGAGCCTCTGCAAACATATACACCTTGAAGCTCAAGCTTTTCCGAAAGCTCCTTCTGACTCATTTTGCGTTCGGTTCGCAGCCGTTTAAGATTTAAACCTATAAGATTCTTTTTTGCTGTATCAATAATTCTTGCCATAAATTATTCTCCTTGTCTTGACATAGGACACAATTTAT
Organism: Eubacteriales bacterium; assembly: GCA_045653945.1. Classification (GTDB taxonomy): domain Bacteria; phylum Bacillota; class Clostridia; order Oscillospirales; family CAG-272; genus SIG673. The sequence goes on along the minus strand of JAZOML010000045.1, from coordinate 47,569 downwards.
GATATACTAAATTTACAAAAACTTTGTCCTATCATAGGACAAATCGAAAAAATTTATAGAAATGAGTAATAATTTATGGAAATAATCGGCGTAATTAGTTACAGGTTTTTCCGTCGTCAATATCCTCTGCATATTCGAGTAAGTAATCCCAAACGGTGTCTCGCAAAAAAGGTTATCATCTTCTTCAGTTCTTGCCACAATAATCATCGCTTTATCTCTCTGTAATCTATATTTTTAAAGTTTAACGAAACTGCACACAAGCCCCTCTATAAAAATAGCACAATAGATAAAAATTTTTAAAAAAGACAAATTTTACAATAATTTTGAAATAAGCGATATTGCCGCACCGAAAATCGCAGAAATTATTGCACAAAATACCGTTTCATATCTTGCAAGAGGCGCTCTTTCAAGCCTCGTTATGCGTTCACCCTGACTCTTTTGTTCATCAAGCATACCCTTCATTGTAACCGCAAGCTCTCTTACGCCAAGCGAAACGTCGCTTATCGCCTTACTCTCTCGCTCCTGAGCCTTAAGTCGGTGAAAAAGCTCCTCAATTTTACTCTCGTGTGAAGCAAGAGTTATGTATATTTCCTTTTCCTCTTCCATAATCCCACTCCATCTAACTGAATTTTATCTCTAAATTTCCGCTATTGTCATTATGATTAAACACGAAAAATAGATGGTAGCCCTTGCTGTAACCGAAAATAGCCTCCTGCAAATACATTAAAATCAGCTTTGCTTTTCCTGCGTCCGGTGTGGTCAGATTAACAAATGTTTGCTCATCGGGGACGTCGCAAACACTCACCGCACTTTCAAGCGAAAGCAGACTTACTACTGCCCCCTCAGGTGTTATTGCACTCACGTCGCCCTCGCATCTTATCGGCCACGCACACTCAAGCACCCGCTCACTTTCTGCATATTTACCTATACCAACCTTATTTTTGGCAATATTAAGCTCTACGTTTTCCTTTTCAAGTATAAAAACCTTGCTCGCTTCACCCTCAAAGGTATCTCTGCAAATTACCTTTATCTCATACGTTGTGCCGGCATCAAGCCCAAGCTCAAATATGTTTATCTCATTTGCGGAAAATCCCGTTTCACTTCCTTGCGCTCCTCCCACCTTACGCGAAGTAAAATAAAACGAGCAGGCATTATTCCCCGAAAATGAATAAAAGCTGTCAACACTTGCCTCAAGAGATAAGCAGTCGCCTCTTTTGTTTTCGTTGCCCCGGTAATCTGTACGCTTGGCCGTTGCCGTAAATTTAGGTGGCGCATAATCCTGCACCGTAAAGCTTCCGTTATATACCCCCGTAAAGCCGCGACTATCAATCGCTCTTACCTGATAATAATAAGTTTGCGCAATATCCAGAGCTTCGCTTTCAAAAATACCACCCGCATAGCTGATTCCCTCGAAAACAATGTCAACCGTTTCAATACTTGCTCCAAGACAACCGTGTGCCTCGTTGAGCCTGATAACGGCTCTGCTTTTTCCTTTTACCGCAAGCGAAAGTGCTTGTACCGCAGCTATGTCAGATACAAAGCTATGCTCTCCTATAACAACAGGGGCGGCGTCCTCCTCCGAAAGCGAAAGCTTAATCGATAACATCAAGCTATTGGGTAGATACACTCCCTCGTATAAAGCACTGAATTCTATTTTCGCATTAATGCTTTTTTCATATATATACGGGGTTATCCATTCAATATCTGTTTGAATATACTTAGCATTTGGCGTTATAGTCTGCTCACTTATTATATTTCCGTTCACTAATATTTTTGCCTTTACGTCGTACCCTATATCAAGAAACTGACCGTTAAGATTTATTTTTTCTCCAAGTCTTCCCGTTGCAGGCATACCTACCACAGGTACAGTATAAAAAGGATATATAGGTATATTTGCGTTAAAAGCCATTGACTTGTTAATTCCGAGCTCCGGACAAAGGTGATTTAAGGTAAATTCAAACGGTACAAAATTACCAAATTCACTTTGCTTTACCGATTTCTTTACGAAGCCTACAAGAACGTTACTGCCTTTATATACGCTGATATCTCCAACTAGTTGCGTATTTAAGCCTAGACAGGAAAATGGTGAGCTTTCGCCAACAAGCGTCAGCACCTCTTTACATTCGATGTCGGCAATAAGTCCAATATAAAGCTCTCTGCTCATTTCTGCGTAATTGAAGCTGTAGGTTTTTATAGTTACGTACAAATCAAGCTTTCCCTTTTCGCCTTCAAACGAGGCAAGTGGGTAATTCTTCACTATTTTTGCCATTATTACTCCTCCTATCAATCGCAGGAAAAGGTTAAGCCGTTATCCTGTCTTATCACGCATTGTCCAACGTTAAGAGAATACGGTATGTTTGCCCTGCTTATATACATAAAATTATCAGAAAAATAGGCAACCTCATCATCATTTACAAAAAACGAAAGTCTATTTTCCGAAAGTCGTACCTTATATGGAGAATTTGCTCCCGACGAGTTGCCTATTTCCACTCCGTATACACCGTCCGAGAGCTTACCCGTACGAATATAAGCGTTAATTTTGCTGAGTACCGTATCAAGAGCGTTCAAATCCTCAAGGGTCTGATTCGCATTACCCTCAACACCCTCCATTCGCTGCGAAAGCTCGGTAATTTCCTCAAAAAACTGCGTTACGCCCTTGCCGTCTATATTAATATCCTGAAACGCCTGCTCGGTGTAAATCCCAAGCTCACTTTTTGCAACGTAATCGCTTTCAAGACGTAAATTGATTTTATCGCTTATCGACTTTATCTCCGTTGCCGTTTCTATTATCTCATTTTTCAGAGAACCAAGCTTTGTATCTGTTTCAGTGTATATTCTATCCTTTAACGCAGGAGTAAGATTTTCGCTACCCACGTTGTCAAGCAAAAGCGAAAGCTGTCTGTCAAGACGGATAATGTAGCTTTTTATTTCACGCAGAGAAAGCGCCGTATCGTCCGAAAAATCGGGAAGTCTGGTTATTTCCATCCTCTTGCCTTTCCTCCTACTCTGTAATACGCCTGAAGTCCTATAAGACTTACCTCTCCCTTGCCCTCAATTTTTATTTTGAAGCTATCGCATCTACGAAGCGGAAGCGGAATTTCCACAGTACCGTTAAGCGACAAGCTAAAGCTTTTGGAAAATTCGCGCTCACCATCATAGATAACCGTAACAGAAAACGGGTATTGTACTGAATTTTTCATTTTTAAAGCTATTCGGACAGGGCAAACGGAATCGAAATCCCCTTTCCCTATTTCGATGCTATCTACCCTCCACGCTACCGCTTCCTCAACAATGGGATAGCTTTCCTCTGCAAGATAATAACGTACCTCATCATCTGCGGCATCAAAATCCATAAGCACGATAAAATCGCCATCGGTATCCTTGCAAAGCGCATAAAGACTCCCCTTACATTCCGCAAAGGCTACCACACCGCAGCCGTTTTCTCTTATCCATTTTTTATCTTTAATGTCGTAAACGGAAATGCCGTTTTTGTTGCTCATATAATATTTTCCATTTGTGGCAATACCGCAGCATCCTTGCTCCGATAACGAGGTCGGTAAAATAACCTCGGGATACGAGCCGTCATAATAGCAAACTCCCGCCTTGCTTTTGTAGTAAAGAGCACTTGCATATTGCGATATGCTTTTTTCTGCGCCCTTTTCCACGCCGTAGCCCTTTACCACAGTACCGATAAGAGCTCCGCCCTTTAAACGTGCTTCGATAATTTCGTTTTCGGTAAACGCCACAGGACTTCCAAGATAATCGCAAATTCCGGTAAACGTTCCATTTATATCAAGAGCCATTACAACACCGCCCGCCTCGGGGGCAAAATTGAACGGATTTCCAATTGCCGAGCCGTACATTTTGCAAATCAGCTTACCGCTTTTATCTGCTCCTCTCCTTACTCCAAAAAGACGTCCGCCACTTACCGTAACGTAGTCAAAGCTCGGTATAGTTCTTGTAAGCTGAATTGAGCCAGAGCTGTATTCCTTTATAGACATCGTGCCCTCTATAAGCAGATAATTCGTAGTTTTTTTTGCAATTTTAAAATAGCTTCCGATTGTATCCGAAAATCCGGTGCAATAAACGGTATCACCTTCACGAAATGATACGCCAATATTACCTGCCATTATCTTTATATAGCTTTTAACGTCTTGCCATCTTCCCCTCAAAAAACGTTTCATAATAAGCTCACCCGAGGTGGTTTTAAGAAGCTTGTAAGTTCCCTCTGATGCTTCTTCCGGTAGCTCTGTAACCGTTTCGTAATTAAGCTCGTTTCCGTTTGCATCGGTAACAGTTACACGGCTACCGTACTGCGTATATTTTGCATTAAGACTTCCGCAATCACTGTAATTTTCAAGATTGAGAAACACCTCGTCAGGAAAAATAACAAGAAAGTTTCCTACCTTGAGTATCTTTTTTTCGCCCGGTGTGAGATAAAGCTTGCTTATTTCAAGTCCACCGTAGTAAAGCCTGCCGTTATCAACGTAAGCAAGAGTGTCATCGCCCATAAGAGCATCACCTGAAGCAAGAGGTCTGATACGCGCGCGTCTACCTCTTGCCGCAAACGCACCGTCAGTGCTGCCGTACAGATTTTCGGAAAACGAAACGTCAACATCTTTTGCTCCAAGCTCACTAATGCGTAGCTCGTCATTTTTTAACTTATATTTCAATTTCCTTCTCCTTTCGCCGGTTTTACGTTAAATATTTTTGATATGTGTCGGCTTCCCCGACGCTTTTGTTCTGCTGACGTATCTTTCGTACTCAGCATACGTCTGTTCAAAAACAGAGTTATAAAATGCATACCTATCCGCATCTCCAAACGAAAGCTCGCGCTTCATAACAATATACAACGGATAAAGCTGCGAATACACCCCGCTCGCTATAAGGACGTGCTCACCATCGTTTTCCGTCAGAGTTATTTCCTCGCCACCGAAAAGCACACAGGAAATTTTAGATTCTATTTCGGACAGATAGAGATATGCCGTTTCACTGTCAAAATCCGCAGGAAAAAGCGTTTCACTCCTGTTTATTGCTTCATTTACAGTCATATCGTGCCTCCTGTCAGTCGTCGCGACGGTTTTCCGCAATATAGTCGTCCGAGCAAACCGCCATTTTTAAGCTGTTTTCTATAACAGCAGCAAATTCAACCGGAAGTTCAACACTCTCTCCAGTACGTACAAGTATTCCTTTTCCGTTAACAGCGATATATCTTTCGTTATCGTTTCTTCCCTGCTTCGGGATAAACACTGTTTTTACTGCATTTTTCATATTACAAAAATCCTTTCCGCCGTTTTTCGGCTTAAAAATTGACGGTTGGGGGAGCAAAACACCCCCAACCGCTTTTTACCGTTTAGTTATTTTCCTTGTCCTCGTCCTTTTTTTCGCAGGAGCAAATATGTCCCGCACTGACAAAGTGAAGAACTGCCTTCAGTACCTTTATAAGCGTCTTGCATACCTTAACAAAAGTATTCTTCATAGCTTACACCGCCTTAAAGGGAGCAGCCGCTCTCTATTCTTATCATATACTCCTCAACGAGGCGCTTTGCAGCCTTGAATGCCTTCCAGCCCACAGAGGAACGCTGATTTAAGGGGTCGTTGCCGTAGCCCTTTTGCTTGATGATATTTTCAATACCGCCCTCCATTTCGGTTACGCCGTAAGCATCAGCTCCGAGAATAAGAGTGGAATATACCTTAACGTCGTTTGCAGTTCCGTCGTCCTCTACGAAGGTCATAGCCTCGCTTGTTTCAACGAATCTTACGCCACCAAGACAGCCGATTTCACCTGCATAGGTGCCATTCGGAGTAGAATACTCGCCAACGGAAAGCCATCTGTCGCCCGCATCTTCGATAAGGTCGTAAGCAACGTAAGGGTGAATGATAGCTACGTAATAGCCGTCAATCTTGGGAGCGTTCATACGCTTAAGCTCTGCCGCAGCCTTATAAATGTGTTTTGTGGTAAGAGTATCGCTGTTATAGAGCTCGTTACGGGAGTTAGCAATGCCGCAGAACATTACGTTAGTACCTCCGTTAAGCTCGTTTCTTACGATGGTGTCAAGAGTTCTTCCTGCCTGGTCGGCAAGCTTCTTGGTTGCTTCGAGAACGGTGTTATCAACAGAGGTAAGCTCAAAAACATCGGAAAGCTCGATGTAGTCGCCATACTGCTCGGGAGTACATACGATACCCTTTACATTGAGCTTGTTTCCTGTGGGAGTTACACCCTCGGTGATAGCCGTTGTAGCCTTAGGAAGTGCAGAAAAGCAACGGAATTCAACGCTTTTGCCGCCGTTTGCGGGAATTTTACGCTTCTGACCGAACTGGTCGTGAACGAGATTGGGAGCTGCAAGTTCAATAAGAGCCTTGTCGTAAAAGGTCTTCATCTCTGCTGAGAGGTTATTACCCTCGCTTCTAGAGGTGGTAGTGTTGATAACCTCACCTGCACCGAAAAGAGTAAGAGAAAATTCGATTTCGTTTGTCATAGTTTTTCCTTTCTTTATTTAAAACTTATTTTTTCGCCCGACCCGACACGCTTTATTATCGAGAGAACTCCCTGACCGTCAAGCGCCGATACGTTGATTTTAGTAATCACCGCACCGCCTGAGCCAAGCCCGTTCTCAATCGGGCGATTTTGGTTGATTTGACGCGCCTTTTCGTACCCGTCGGTAAAATTTTGCGCCTCTTTTTCTTTAATTTTTGCATCCACGTCCTCTTCCTTTTGAGTTATAGGAGCATCTTTGTTTTCGGACGGAGCCTCTACGCCCTCAGGACGTGCCTTCCCTGAGCGTAAACGCCTTCTTATAATATTTTCCGTCCGCTTTTTATACACCTCGCTAAACCTACCGTGTATCAGCGCATCAAACTCCGCCTCAAGGCTATCCGCCTGAGAGTCATTTTCGCATTTTTTTGCACACGTATCGCTTATTTCGGTGTTTTTCTCTCCCTCGGCGACAGGGAAACCACTCTCCACACCACTCTCCGGAATTGTGGTCTGTGTGTCTTTTACGCCCGATATATCAGAAGTGCTATGCATCGCACTGTCCGTCATAATAATATCATCCATCGCTTTTTACTCCTTTTAAGTAAGTGCAACAAGCTCAGGGTAATTTTCTTCAAGTAAGGTAATCCCCGTACAAAGAATTTCGACTATTTCTTCTACACGCTCTCTTGAATCCTCACGAGGCTCAATATCAAAGAGCGCATACCCGTTTTCTACCGTAATTTCGGAAAAGCAAAAATCTCCGTTTGACTCCATTTCCTTTAGCCTATGCGCCGCCGCAAGCATAAGAATTGAAATAGCGGCGCATACCTTATCTCCGTCCTGCTCGTCCTGTGCGTGTCCGACAGCCTCCAAATAAAGTCTTTCATTATAACCTAAAACCTTAACCTTAGTCATATTATCACTCTCCTTCAAGCATAAGAAGAAGCTCGTCCTTGCCTTCAAAATCCATCATTTTAAGTAGTATTTTAGCTTCCTCTCTCTTAGCAGGCTCAAAAATGCCCATTTCGTAAAGCTTGGTAGCCATAGCATTACGCTCCTCACGGTGATTTTGAATACTCTTTTCAGCCTTTATGGATATATCAAATGCAGGCTTTTTTATAAGCTCCTCGCCGCCTATCATTGCGTTATCGTAGGTAAGATAGTCGGAATCCGTGCCGTTTTTCCCTATTACACGGAAAACCCTCGGCGCAGTGTAAAACTGACGTATAAGCTCAACTGTAAGATTACATACCTTACAAAATGCTCGGTAGGATGAGGCAATCATATCAGAGGTCATCTTTCCGCCCGACTCTTGAAGAGCGGTTATAGCCGCCGCAGCGGTAACACCGTGCTCGCTTCCGCCCGAGGTTACGTCGCGGTTGCCCGAAGTTTCTTTAAGCTCGGTTATCTTGTTGTTAATAACTTCAAGATATATATCCGAAAGCGGCTCAACCGTTATCTCTCTTATGCTATCCTGACCAAGCCCCGCACCCTGAATATGCACAAACGGGCGTGTCCAATCGGCAAACTCGTCCTCGTTTACCGAGCCGTCGGCCCTTATGAAATATCTTCTCGTCGCCGCCATTTTGGCGTTTTCAAGAATAGCGTATCCAAGCTTATCAATTTGCAGCTGAGCATCCTTCATTATATCAAGAGCACCAAAGCCGCAGGGTGTACCCTCGATTGGATACATTACGTCAAACACAAACGGATATTTCCCGTGAGCATATAGACCGTCCTTTTCAAATTCGGGATAGTCCTCGGTACAGTAAAGCTCTGTTTCGCCTACAAACTTGCAATAATGAAGCACCGTTTTGCCGCCCGGCAAATGCTTTTTATAGTACCAATCAACCACCGTTGCCTTATCGGAAACGTCAACCGTATCGTCATACAGATATCTTCCGCACTCCATAGGATTATCTGAGGAAAGCTCCTTTACCTTCGGATAAAGCTCCATAATCTCATCAATGCTTTTAAGCTCACAGTGAAAAAGATTTGGGGATGCGTTTATATCGTTTACGCCTGCCTCCCAGAAAAGATTAAGCACGTCAACTCGACGCACGTCAATATCGCCAAGCCCTCCGTTTTCGGTTGGATTCCAAAAAACACCGTAAACGCCCGTACCGTGTCTTAATTTATCGTTCCAAATCGCCGAATAAACGGCAGGAAAATCACTTCTCTCCATAATAACAGGGAGAAGCCTCGAAAGCGCCTCGGCGCTTTGCGTATCCGATGGTTCTCTTGCAAGCACGCAGGGATGTGGAATTGCCTCCATTGCGTCGGCGTGCTTAACTGCAAGTGAATTAAACAGCCAAGCCGATGCGGGAATATATCTGTCGTCCGAAATAAGCTCGGTATGACGCATTCTGTACCAACGCTCGTTTTGTACTATTCTGCCTGTAAGCTGTGCTCGTGCATCCTTATACTTTTTAAGAAGCCTTCTTGCATTTTTTATATCTGCCATAAAATGACCGTCCTTTCATAATTTATAAATCAAGTGGATTATCAAGTGTTATTTTTTCAAGTACCCTTTTAGGTGGGTTTATAGGGCAATACATACATAGGTATCTGACCTCGTCGGCAACGTGGTCCTCACCGTCGCTGTCAAGGTCCTCGGGATTAGTTTTTGAAAACTGCAAAAGGGGTACGGTACGCCGAAAAGCGTTGCAATTTTCAAAAACGTACATAAGCGGCATACCGTTTTCATCAAGCTGCAAACGGTAATGCACCTGCATCCAGCCGGGGATACGCTTGTTATCCCCGGGAGAAAAATATACACCGTTTCGCGCTGCCATTTCCACAATGGCCTCACCGCGCGAGCTGTCCCAGATGCTCGGGTCGGCAACGCCGTTTATTACCCTCCCCTTGAGATAGGGGTGCTCTGTTTCTATTCGGTGTATCTCAGAAAAGATTTTGTCGGGTGTCCATTTTACGCCCTCGTTTGGCGTACCCGTACAGCCGTAAAGCTCGGCTATGCGGTATAACTTGCCGTCAAAATCACGCGCCCACCATCCGCACGAAAACGGCTTTGCATATCCAAAGTCAAAGGAACGGTAATAGGTCCACTCTCTTGGTGGGTTAAAGGGCTTTATAACGTGAGTGAAGCGGCGCTTTTCGTAATGCTCGGGGCTATCGCGGAATTCCTCAAAGAACTGACCGTCAAAGACGTCCCAATTTCCGTACCTGTGCGCCTGTCTTAATTTTTCGGGAAGAGCGTCAAGAACCGTAACGTACTCGGGATTTCTTTCCATTAATATCTTGTTGTCATCAACCGTCGCAGGGATAAATTCGTAATCCGACGGACGCTCCCCCTTGCCGTAAATACGCTTGATAAAAAGCCGCCTGAACCACGTATGTCCAACACCTCCGGGATTGCCCGTAAAGAACATTCTCGGAGAAAAATCGGAACGCACCGTTCGGTTTGCCGTCATTAAAAAGCTTACCTGCTCCCACGAAAAATGAGTGCACTCCTCTATTCCAATAACGTCAAACTCCTGCCCCTGATACTTGTATACGTCGGCTTCCTTATCACAGTAACCGAGCTTTAAAAACGAGCCGTTTGGAAATTCAAAAACTCTGTCTGACGCCTTGTAATTTACGGTGTCGCCAAGTAGCCGTATAAGCGGAATAAGGTGATTTTCCTTGAGCTCGGGCAGAGTGCGTCGGAGCAAAAGACATTTTAAACCTGCGTAGCGAAAGCAAAGTAGTACGAGCTTAGTTCTCATAGCCCACGATTTTCCGCCTCCTCTTGCGCCGCCGTACCCGACGAACCGAGCGTTTGACTCAAAAAACCGTTTTTGCTTTTCAGACGGCGGTGGAATTTTCAGTATGTTCATCGAAGCCACCCCCTACTTATGAGCTATACCCCAGCGCATCGGGTGAAAACTCAATCCGTATACCCGTGTCGCTCGGACTATCGTCCTCGTCAAGGTCAATAAGCACCGAACTGATTTCCTTTAGCACCGAGGCAAATTCCTTTAAAGCCTTGGTGTCAAGCCTTTGCTTTTGCGGTGTACCGTCGCTTATGAAAAAGTCGCGTTCCATTGCAGCCTCGCAAAGCATAAGCGCAATATGTGATACCGCACGTCTTATCACCGCAATACTTTCATTACGCTCTTTTTTTGCTATTTCATCACCTTTTCCGTTTGACGTCCTGCTATCATTTTCGTTACCCTTTAGCACTATCTACACCTCAACTCACCTAAATCAACACGAACGATATTTCGTATCACACCTTATGAAGCCTCAACAGACACTTGCTGCACAAAACCTCAAAAAGAGAATTTTTATACCTCTCGTCTCTGCCAAGCGCCTTTCCGCAAAACTGACACATATACTGCGAATTATCGCCATTTTCAAAGCAATTTCCACATCCACAGCACTCTTTTGCACCATTTATACATACAAGCGCCATACCGTATTCCTTTCCGCCTCGCTTTCCCGAGGTTGTGATATCATTATACACCATCCGAAAACCCATTTCAAGCAAAACACGAAAACTTGTTCGTATTTTGTAACACCTGTACACCGTCCTCAAAACACGAAAAACTGTTCGTATTGCAACCTGCACAAAACAAAAAAACACCTATGTACGTTTTTTAGCACATAGGATTTCAAAAAGCTTTTTTACAAAAAACACCCCTTTGCCTATTGCAAAACGGCGAAAAAGATGATACAATATAATAGCTTAGAATAAATTGGTAGAAAGGAGTAACCCTCAATGCTGTTGCAGCAAACAAAGCTTTTTGACGGTATAACCGACAAAGGATATAAAAAAATAGAAAAATGCCTGCGTGTGCGTACAATGGAATACAAAAAAGGGCAAACGGTTTGCAGCTACGGTAACGGCTCTGACCGTATCGGTATTATTCTTAAAGGGCGAGCGGCGATTTTCCGCACTGATATTGACGGCCACGAATCACTCCTTGAAAACCTACCCGAGGGGGCAATATTTTCCGAGCAAATGTCCTACGCAATAACGGCAGGCGATAGCGTTATGGTGCGTAGTATGACATTTTGCGAAATAGCATATCTCAACTATGATAGACTGCTCCTTTGTCCTACCGATTGCAAATCTCCCTGCGGTGAACAGACAAAACTTAAAGAAAACCTGATTGACCTGCTGATAAGTCGCTCACGCCACCTATCCGAGCGAGTAGAGGTGCTGGGCTGCCACAGTATAAGAGAAAAGCTTATGTGCTTTTTCCGTTTGCGCCTTGGCGGAGCGGAAAAGGGAAAGCTGGAGCTACCGTTCACTTGGCTGGAGCTTGCGCTCTATATCAACGCAGACAGAAGCGCAATGATGCGCGAGGTATCAAGCCTGATAAAAGACGGCATTATCGAAACGAACAGGTATTCAATTAAAGTGCTTTAATTCAAAAGAAAAGAGCCAACCTTATTGGTCGGCTCTTTTAAATTTTCAAATCATTTACATTCTCAAAATGCAACTTTTTTCATTTAACTGCATAAAATAATAGCAGAATAAAAATGCACTAAAAATTTTTCCAATAACCCCTTGACAAACACAAAAGTATTTGTTATAATATCAAAGTACGAATAAGTACGGCGTCTTAGCCAAGTAGTAAGGCCCCGGTCTGCAACACCGTTATTCGCGGGTGCAAATCCCGCAGGCGCCTCCAAAAATCCAAGCTAATCGGCTTGGATTTTTTTGTTTTTATCCGTCTTTCATTTTACCTCTTGACATTTCAATAATTTTAATGTACTATTAAAGCAGCACTATTTAAATAAGGAGAAATTCTATGGCTATTACCTTTAACAAAGAGACGAAAACCTTCTATCTTGACGGCAAGGGAATTACTTACGCCTTTATGATTAATGACTTTGACGTTGCCGAGCATCTTTATTACGGTAAAACGATAGCGCACGATGACCTTTCCTACACAACAGGACAGATAGGCTGCCACGCCGCGATTGCTTCAATCCCCGGAAAGAACGGAAATCTCGGATATTACGGCTTCAAGCCGGAGCTTTCCTTTTTTGGAACAGGCGACTACCGTGAGCCTACCGTTCAGGTTACAAATCCCGAAGGCGGCAGGACTTGACGAAAACAAGCGCTACTACGTTCCTGAGCTTGACCGCACCCTTGACGGAAGAACCCTTATAAACGTTGGCTGGACTCCCCGCTATCCAAGAGGCGACTTCGGCGGTATTAAATATCATTTTATTGAAAAGAAATAATTTTCTCCCAAAAAGACCGCAGTTTTGCGGTCTTTTTTATTTGCGGAAAATTTCGCTGCTTAGGAGCAAATTATACCGTTATTCCGCTTATACACTGCAAAAAGCACCCTTTATTTCGCCAACTTTTCCCTTTACTTTGTCCTATGAATTTGGTAAAATTATTATACAGTGAAAAATATACTCTTTTTTATTTTGCCGTCCAAAATATAGGACATCTTCGGGCTTAGAATATAATTGAGATAATTTTCCCTAAACTATATTTAAAAATTCTTAACACAGGAGGTTAATATGAATTTCAGTACAGAAAACTCGAAGGGCTTAACACTTATTGAGGCTCTTATGGCGGCACGAGAGCAACTCGGACGCGAGCTTACACAGCCCGAGCTTAACGACCTCATTGCGCACTTCCGCGACCTCCGTAGCCAAGCGCTCCGCAGAGAGCTAAACGGTGAGATACCCACAGGCTCGTCCACCGACACAAGAGTATCCTCCTCCGAGCTTAGTAGGCTAATCACCGAGCTTAACGCCAAAAGAAACCGAATCTTAAAGGAATCTATTGAACGCAAGGAGTGGGAAGGCAAGATAACGGACGAGGCAAATCAGTACGGTATTCTTATTCCGTTTAAAGACGGAAAGCCCGATTTTGATGAAGCGTCAAGGCTTATCGAGGGAAAAAAACGTGAAATAGAACAGGAAAAAAGACTTTTTGAGGAGCAGGAAAAAATAAGAATAGAGGACCTTACCTCTATGGAGCTTCCGCTTGATTGGGAAAACGCCTTTGATACCGACGAGCGCACACAGGGTGTGCGCGCCGACACTGTTCAGGACGGACTTACCCTCTCACTTGCAAACCTGGCAAGAGTAGATATAGAGTACATTTCCTCAATCACAGGTCAGGACTACAAAACGGTAATAACAACCTTAAAGGGCTCAATCTACCAAAACCCCGAAACGTGGGACGAGGTGTTCTACAAGGGCTGGGAAACCGCCGAGGAGTACCTTTCAGGTAACCTTATCCACAAACGCAGGAAGGCTGACGAGGCTAATAAAAAATATTACGGCTACTTTCAGGACAACCTCGACGCAATAGATAAGGTAATCCCCGCGCCTCTCTCAAATAACGAAATCTACGTAACCATCGGCTCACCTTGGGTACCCGCCGAAATAATTGATGCGTTCATCAACCACATTTTAAAGCTCAAATACCCCTACGCAGGCGTAATACACGATGAACTTACAGGCTCGTGGGAAATACCGCTCAAGGGCGATTGGAGATATTCCACCACTATCGCCGCAACCAAAACCTACGGAACTATGCGACTTGCGGCTCTGCAAATTCTTGAGCGTACCCTCAATATGAAGACTATTTCGGTATACGACCAAGCCTACGACCAGTTTACAGGCAAAAATCACCGTGTACTGAACAAAGCCGAAACAATGCTTGCATTAGAAAAGCAGCAAAAAATGATTGAGGAATTTCAAAATTGGGTTTGGAAGGACGAAGCCCGTAAGCAAACTCTTATGCAAATCTATGAAAGTAAATACAGCTGCGTTCGCAGACGTATCTTTGACGGCTCGTTTTTGCAATTCCCGACTATGAACCCGAATATAACCCTCTTTCCATATCAAAAGAACGCCGTTGCGCGTATACTCTTTTCCGCCAACACACTGCTCGCCCACGACGTAGGCTCGGGAAAAACCTACATTATGATAACGGCAGGTCTTGAGGCAAGACGTATGGGCATTTCAAAGAAAAACCTTTACGTTGTACCAAACAATATAATCGGTCAGTGGGAAAAGCTATTTTACGAGCTATATCCAAACGCCGATATTATGGTGGTAACCCCCTCTAAATTCACCCCTGCAAAGCGTCAGGAAACTCTTGCCAAAATACGCGACGAGGACCACGATGCAATTCTTATTCCGTATAGCTGCTTTGATGCAATTCCCCTTTCCCTTGATTTCTATATGGATACTTTAAAGGAAGAAAAGGATGAGCTTGAGGCAAAAAGTAAGCAAAAAAAGAAGGCTACCGCCCACGTTAAAAGAAAGCTTGAGCAGTTAAAGGAAAAGATACAGGCCCTTGAAAAAGAGGATAAAACCAAAAAGAGCATTTACTTTGATGAGCTGGGAATAAACAAGCTCTTCGTCGACGAAATGCACAATTATAAAAATATACCGATAGAAACACAGGTTTCTCACGTTCTCGGTATCAGCGCAGGCAACTCCAAAAAGTGCCGAGAAATGCTTGAAAAGGTACACTTCGTTCAAAGAACAAACAACGGTGGCGGAGTTATTATGGCAACAGGCACACCCATCACAAACTCGGTAACCGACGCCTTCGCCGTACAAAAATACCTTCAAAGCGGCGACCTTGCGCTTATGGACCTGCAAACCTTTGACAGCTGGATAGGTATGTTTGCCGAAAAGGTTACGGAATTTGAAATTGACGTTGATACAAATTCTTATAGACTTGCAACAAGATTTTCAAAATTCCACAACCTGCCCGAGCTTACATCTATGCTGTCAAGCATAGCCGACTTCCATCAGGTTGATGCATCAGCCGGTATTCCCGATTTCAAGGGTTATTCCGACACCCTTATCCCGAAAACCAAGATGTTTTCCGCATTTTTAACCAAAATATCCGAGCGTGCGGATAACGTGCGGAGCGGCAAGGTCAAGCGTAAGCAGGATAATATGCTGCTTATAACCACCGACGGTAGAAAGGCGGCTCTCGACCTGCGCCTCGTTGACGGCAGAGCAGGCTTTAATGTCAATTCCAAGGTTCAGGCGTGCGCTGATAACGTAGAATACGTTTATAAGCAAACGGCAATGGAAAGACTCACCCAGCTCGTTTTTTGCGATACCTCTACACCTAAGGCAGGGTTCAACCTCTACGACGAGCTTAAAAGAATACTCGTTTCAAAGGGTATAAGCCCCGATGAAATTGCCTTCGTTCACGATGCGGACACCGAGCGCAAAAGAGAAAAGCTCTTTGATAAGGTACGCAAGGGTGAGGTGCGAATACTTCTCGGCTCAACCTTTAAGCTTGGTATCGGCGTTAACGTTCAGGACAAGCTCATTGCCCTGCACCACCTTGACGTGCCTTGGCGTCCTGCCGATATGACTCAGCGCGAGGGACGTATTCTCCGTCAGGGAAATACCAACAAGCAGGTTATGATATACCGCTACATCACTGAGGGAAGCTTTGACGCATACTCTTGGCAGCTGCTTGAAACAAAGCAAAGATTTATCACCGACCTGCTTTCAGGCTCACTTTCGACACGTAGCGGCAGCGACGTTGACCGCATAGTGCTCGACTACGCCGAGGTAAAGGCACTGGCTATCGGAAATCCGCTTATAAAAGAGCGCTGCGAGTGTTCAAACCGTCTTAACCGACTCCTTTCACTTCAAAGAACGGTTATTGAAAACCGTATACTCCTTGAGCAGGAGCTTGCATCATTACCTGCCAAAATCGAAAATCAGGCAAGGATTATAGAAAAAACCAAGGCTGATATAGAGCACTATGCAAAGCACAAGGAGCTCTTTGACCATAAAACGAAAAAGGAGCTGTCCGAAATGATTTACGAGGAGCTCATTAACCACGCAATGGTATCAGAAGAGAAAATTTTCATCGAATACCAAGGCTTTGACATAATACTTCCGCAAAATATGCCCGAAACAAAGCCGTACATTTGGGTACAAGGAAACGGAAGATACTTCCTTGAAATATATACCACCACAGGAGCACTTGCACGTGTAGATTATATGCTCGACAACCTTGAAAGCACCCTTAAAAAGCAAATTGAGGTGTACGAGCACTACCTCGAAAGCGAAAGAAACGCACGCGAGGAGCTGGCAAGAGAGCAAAGCTACAGTGAAGAAATCGCCGAGTGCAAGGAAAAGCTTAAAAGACTTGACAAAAAGCTTGGAATAGGAGATAAAAAATGAGTACAAAGGATAAAGAAATAAAACTAAATGACGTTCCGACTATGAACGTAGGAAAGCTCGTTTCAGAGCTTTCCTACACCTACTCACGTGTTATAAACGCATATATGCCCGTCAAAACCGTCCCCTCGGTTATGCTGTGGGGCGCTCCCGGTGTAGGTAAATCTCAGGCAGTGCGCCAAATAGCAAAGGAAATAGAGTTTGCAACGGGCAAAAAGACGGTTGTAACCGACGTCAGACTCCTGCTCTTTAACCCCATAGACCTTCGAGGTATCCCCACCGCCAACGCCGACAAAACGCTGGCTATTTGGTTAAAGCCGCATATTTTCAATATGGACCCCTCGGACAGGATAGTAAATATACTATTCCTTGACGAAATCTCAGCCGCACCTCAATCAGTGCAGGCGGCGGCATATCAGATAACACTTGACAGAGTCGTAGGTGAGCATAAGCTCCCCGATAACTGCATAGTCATAGCGGCAGGTAACCGCACAACCGATAAATCGGTAGCCTACAAAATGCCAAAGGCTCTTGCAAACCGTCTAATGCATATTCAGGTTGAGGGCAGCTTCAAATCTTGGAGAGAGTGGGCAGTCCGCTCTGGTGTAAACCCCAAGGTTATCGGATTCCTCTCCTTCCGTCAGGACTACCTTATGCGCTTTGACGCAAGTAGCGAAGACCTTGCCTTCCCTACCCCCCGTAGCTGGGAAATGGTCAGCAACCTGCTCAATAACGTATCAAGCGACGCTACACGTATGCACCCGCTTATCTCAGGTATAGTCGGCACAGGCACAGCGGTTGAATTCCGCACTTGGGCGCAGGTTTTTGACTCGCTTCCGAGCATTGACGATATTTTCGCAGGCAAGGACGTGGCAGTTCCAAAACAAACCGACGTGCTCTATGCGCTCGTTTCAGCGATGACTGCCTACGCAAGAGAGCATAAAACCAGCCTTAATTTACTTGCAAACTCTATTCGATTTGCTCTTAAGCTCCCGCCCGACTTCTCCGTAATTCTTATGAAGGACTATATGTATATCGAAAAGGACTTTAAGACAACTCTTATGAAAATACCCGAATTTGCCCGTTGGCTTCAAACGAAAGGAAAGCTTTTAAATGGCTCTGTCTGAGGAAAAGGTCAGATTATATATACAAAAGCTTCAGCTCTCCCGTATGCGGCTTATGTGTAATCACGGCTTCTATGGGCTACTGATTATGCACCTGCGCTTCGGAGTTGATGAAGACGTGGAAACCGCTTACACCGACGGTGAACGCATCGTTTTCGGTACACAATTTCTTGAAAAGCTATCAAACGACGAGCTTGATTTCGTTATGCTCCACGAAATAATGCACGTGGTACTTAGCCATTGCTTTCGGACAGGCGAGCGAGATAATGAGCTTTTCAATATCGCCTGCGATATAGTCGTTAACTCCAATATACTTTTGGAAAACAACGGCAACCTGCATAGCATAACCTTAAAGGACTACGGCGAGGCTATGCACCTTGCTCCAAACAAAAAGGAAGGACACGAATACACCGCCGAGCAGGTCTATGAAATGCTTTTAAAACAAAGCAAAAAACAAAATAGTTCCACAAATAATAACCAAAGCAAAACGAACAACAGCAATAAAAATACCTCTCAAAATAACAACAAAGAAAATCAAAGCAAAAGAAGAAGTAACACCGAAACAAACACCTCTTCTGCCGACAAGGAATCCGTTAAGGAAAACACTGTGGCTTCAGGTTCTTCCTTTGACGACCACTCAAAATGGGGCGAAACGGATACTCGCAGTGAGGAGGACAACGAGCTGCTCCGCGACGTTTGGTTAAACCGAATTAAAAACGCAGCGGCGGCTATCGAGGTTCGTAACGCAAGTAACGGCAGAGGTACACTTCCCCTTCTCGCACAAAGAATTCTCGGAGAAATGAGTAAGCCGAAAATCGACTGGCGTACCGTACTGAATGAGTTCGTGCAAGAGGAAGTAGTCGACTATTCCTTTTCACCCCCCGATAGACGCTTTGATGATTCACCGTTTTTTCTGCCCGACTTCAATGAAACCGACGAGCAGGTCAAAAACGTACTGTTTATGATAGACACCTCCGGCTCAATGAGTGATAAAATGATTAGCGAGGCGTACTCTGAGGTCAAGGGAGCAATAGACCAATTCGGCGGAAAGCTTAGCGGTTGGCTCGGCTTCTTTGACGGTGCGGTAGTCCCTCCGCAGCCCTTTGAAAACGAGGAGGAATTCAAGGTTATCAAACCAAAGGGTGGCGGTGGCACAAGCTTTCACGTCATTTTTGACTACGTAAACGGTAAAATGCAAGACACCCCACCCGTCAGCATAATAATTTTAACCGACGGCTACGCACCGTTTCCAGATGAGAGCGAGACAAACGGAATTCCCGTATTGTGGCTTATCAATAACGAAACGATAACTCCCCCTTGGGGCAAAATCGCACGTCTTTTGTAGAAAGCTTAATACGGCTACACCCCGCTTTCCAAAGAAAGCTTGACAAATACTTCTACTTGTTATACCTGAAATTTATTTTTCGCTGTCGGGCGTTTCCGACCTATATTGACAAAATTTTCAAGACGTGATATAATTATCACGGTTTACATATTATTATATATAGAATTTTGGGGGCATAATATTATGGGGAAGACTATTTTCGTCAGTTACTCATCAGCGGATAAGGAAATAGCATTTGAAATGGTTGACTACTTTGAAAATAAGGGCGTCAGCTGCTTCATTGCGCCAAGAGATATTGAGGGCGGCGGCTCATACGCATCAAAGCTCACTGCGGCTATAAAAAACTGCAAGGCGGTAATTCTTATAGCAAGCGAGGCGATAAACGGCTCCGAGCACGTGTTAAACGAGCTTGACATCATCGTTTCGGAAAAGAAATTCTTTATTCCCTTCTTTATCGAAGAATTCGATATGAGCTACGAATACCGCTACTACCTCGGCAGAAAGCAACGCATAATGGCAAATACCGGAAAACCGTCCGACCACTACGCAAAGCTCGAGGAAGCACTTGCGGCGGAGGGCGCTCTTGAAATTAAGCCTAAGGCTCAGCCAAAGGAAGAAATTGCACCTGCAACTGCAGGCAATACCCAAAAGATTTTCAGCTACATACCCCACCGAGGAATAATGATAAACCCCGAGGACCAACAAAGAAACGTATCCTTCCGCACCGACACACTTATCGGTATGATAGGCGGTATCTATGATAAAATCGTTCAGCTCTCCGACGACGAAAGCGCACAAAGCGCACTGCTTGCTTCCGGATACGCCTGCGGTCAATCGTTTGCGCAAAGACTCAACTCACAGTGGGACCTCGCCGCACAGGGCACATCTCTTTATGAGGAAAAGCTCACAAAATGGTGTAAATTCGATTCCGACGTGGGTTGGGGAAAATTCGATATTAAAATCGACGTCAACGAAGAAACGGGCGACTTTAACGGTGAGCTTACCATAAACGAGTGCTTTATCGTAGATTTCAAAAATAAGCGCCACGTTTGTCAGTTTGTCAAAGGATATTGCGAGGGTGTTATAGAAACACTGCTTGGTATCAAGGTTAAACTGATATGTAAGGTATGCCCGATGAAAAACAGGTTTAAGACGGCTTGCGTATTCGATATACTTATTGACGAGGATTAATTTTGGGAGAAACACTATGAAGCTTTTATTTGTATTCACAGGCGGAACGATAGGAAGCACCCAGCAGGGCGACACTATTTCCACCGATAAAAATAAATCTTATAAAATCATAAACGCATATAAGGATAAATACGGCATAGGGTTTGATTACGAGGTAACCGAGCCGTACACAGAGCTTAGCGAAAACAATACGGGAGAGCATATCAAAATGCTTGCCAAATGCATTTGCGAGGCAGCAAAAAAGGACTATGACGGCATTATCGTTACACACGGTACCGACACCCTTCAATACTCTGCATCGGCTATCGGATATACGCTTGGACTTAACAGTATACCCGTATGCTTCGTTGCGGCAAACGCACCTATTGAAAGTCCTATATCAAACGCACTTGATAACCTTCACGGCGCAGTGCGTTTCCTTGAAAGCGACGGTGGACGCGGTGTATTCGTTGTTTACCGCAACTCCACAAGTAAAGTAGTGCTTGTCCACCGAGCAACAAGACTTCTTGAATCCAAGGCGTATTCCGACGAGGTAATCAGCGCTACAAACACACCGTACGGCAGACTTGACGACGACTTTTGCTTTATCAAAAATCCCGATTACAGCGAAATGCCCGACTCTCTTGCTCCGCTTTCCTGCGAAAATATAAACGAGGTAAACGGACGTGCAACAGTTATCCCCGCATACCCCGGTATGCTTTACCCCGAAATCCCCGAAACGGTTAAATTCGTTATAGTCAACACCTACCACTCGGGTACACTCGACACCAAATCAAGTGGCGCAAGAAAATTCTTCCTCGATGCCAAGGCAAAGGGTATCACCGTATTTGCAACGGGTATCTACGACGGTCCTCAATACGCAAGTGCAAAATGCTACACCGAGCTTGGAATTAACCCGATAGTAAATATATCCCCCGTCGTTGCCTACATTAAGCTTTGGCTTGCCGACAGTATGGGCAAAAACCCTCTTGAAATAATAAACGAGCCGCTTTCGGGCGACGTAATTCAATAATACCGAAAAAAGCACCCAAACGGGTGCTTTCCTATTTACATTTCCTGTTTTTTGTGGTATAATAGTAAAAAAGGAGATAAGATATGCCAGTCCACCCGATACCGCCCGTATTTGACGAAAACTCAAAAATACTCATACTCGGTAGCTTTCCCTCGGTCAAATCAAGGGAACAAGCATTTTTCTACGGACATAAGCAAAACCGCTTTTGGAAGGTCATCTCGGCTGTTTTTGACGAGGACGAGCCAAAGACTGTCCCCGAAAAAAAGGCTTTCTTGCTTAAAAACGGCATAGCACTGTGGGACGTCATCGCATCCTGCGATATTGAGGGCAGTGCGGACAGCACAATTAAAAACGTAACGCCAAATGACCTTTATCTGATACTAAATAACGCCAAAATCGAGAAAATCTTCGTAAACGGCGGCACTGCCGCCCGCTTTTACAAGCGGTACATGGAGCAAAAAACGGGTATTTCGGCAATAACGCTCCCCTCAACCTCACCCGCAAACGCAGCTTGGGGCGTCGAGCGACTCACTAACTATTGGAAAAATAAAATCAAGGAGATATAAAAATGGGATTTTTAAACGGTAAAACAGCAATCATCACAGGCGCAGGCTACGCAGTCCTTTCCGACGGTAGATGCGGCTCAATCGGATACGGCATCGCCACCGCATACGCAAAGGAGGGAGCTAACCTCGTCATTACGGGCAGAAACGTGCCTAAGCTTGAAAAGGCTAAAGAAGAGCTTGAAAAGGCATACGGTATCAAGGTGCTCGCTATCGCCGCCGATATCTCGGCAGGCTCGGATAACGAGGCAACCGCAAAGGGCGTAGTTGACGCCGCTATCAAGGAATTCGGTAGAATTGACGTGCTTATAAATAACGCACAGGCGTCCGCCTCGGGCGTTACTATCCAAGACCACACCACCGAACAGTTTGACCTCGCTATGTATTCAGGACTCTACGCAACCTTTTACTATATGAAGGCGTGCTACCCATACCTCAAGGAAACTAAGGGAAGCATTATTAACTTCGCCTCGGGTGCAGGACTTTTCGGCAACTACGGACAGTGCTCCTACGCCGCCGCAAAGGAAGGCATACGCGGACTTACTAGAGTTGCGGCAACCGAATGGGCAAAGGACGGTATAAACGCAAACGTAGTATGCCCGCTTGCTTGGACGGCACAGCTTGAAGGCTTTGAAAAAGCATACCCTGAGGCATTTAAGGCAAACGTCAAAATGCCCCCCGCAGGACACTTCGGCGACCCCGAAACGGAAATCGGACGTGTATGCGTACAGCTCGCAAACCCCGACTTTAAGTATATGAACGGCGAAACCCTCACCCTTGAGGGCGGTATGGGACTTCGCCCTTAAAGACTTAACTTAACTCAACAAAAAAAGCACCATAGGGTGCTTTTTTTGTTATTAGTTCATTATTACCTGATTTATTCCACGTGCGGTTATCTTAGTTTCAAGATAACGCTTAAGAGCCTGAGGATCTTTAATGCCATATGTTGAAACGTCCCACTTGCCGGGGCAGTCAACTGTAATATCTCCGTAACCGAAAATATGACCGAAAAAGCTCTGACTGATAGATACGGAATAAACACCCATAAATACCGACTGTCTTTCATATGTATTAAATACTCCGCCCTTGACTATCATTTTGTCATCGTAAAACTCAATAACGGACTTCTTTGCTTCAACAATGCGATAAATCTGTATTATCAGCGGAACAACAAGCCAAAAAAAAATGATACAAAGGGGACTAAGTGCCGGAACTGCACTTTTCTTTGCTACGTAATTTGGTGCCATAACTATACCTCATTTCATTTGAATTAATTATATTATACTCTATATATAGACAATTGTCAATAGGTAGAGCATATTTTATACTAAAAAAGGGATAATATTTTCCCCACAAATCTAAAAAAGTGAGGAAAATCTATGATTTCATACGAGCCGCTTTACAAAACTATGAGGGAAAAGGGCATAACAACCTATACGCTCGTAAACGTCTACGGCGTAAGCCGAAGCCTACTTGACCGCCTAAAGCACGGAAAACCAATAACCACAGTAACCTTAAACGACCTTTGCACGTTTCTTGACTGCAAGGTTGAGGACATTTTGATATATATCAAGGAATAAAAAACACCCCGTAGGGTATTTTTTTATTAGATAAAAGTGAAAAGTGAAGAGTGAAAAGAAAATGAAGCTTTTCGCATAGGGCGAAAAGCAACCGTTTCTCTTATCTATTCTCTCTTATCTCTTCACTCAAAAACGCACCCGTAGGTGCGTTTTTTAATTACTTTGCGCGACTATCGGCTGCTACGACACCTCGCATTTTATAAGACTTTTCAAAAAAGAAACGGGATTAACCCCACAACGCTACCGCAAAATCGGCAACAAATGAGGCTAATCCCAATATATTAAAATTTACTGCTTTCTCTTAAAACCAGCGACTCATCTACCGTTACGACAGTCGGTGTGCGTCCGTTAATTTTATCTAAAATTCCCTTAGCAAGTGCCCTTGCGCGCTCGCCATTACCGTAGTCAATGCTTGAAATTGAGGGAATAAAATACTCGGCTTCCCGAATATTGTCCATACCGATAACCGCAATATCACGAGGCACTGAAAGTCCCCTCTCGGAAACGCATCTTATTGCACCCATAGCCATATAATCGTAAGCACAAATAACGGCTCGCGGAAGCACGTTTCTATCAAAAAAACTCCTCATAGCCTCATATCCGCCTTTTGTAAACCGCTCGTTAGTTATAGCTATTTTATTTTCGTCAACACTAAGACCGTGCTCCGCCATCAACGTACAAAAATCACTTTGCTTTCCCGATGTGAGATTTTCTCCGATAAAGCCTACGTCGGTAACACCGTTTTGGATAAGATACGAGATAGCCAAATCTATCCCCTTTTTACCCATTTGCACAACCTCGTTTACACAAATATAGGGGACACTTGCCTGCTGTTCACGTTCTCCGTATGCAAGAGTTATTATTCCGTCAACCGATGAATAGTCCGAATAATAGCCTATACTTACGTCGGTTGCATTCGGGGAAAACATAGAGTTGCTTATACATACCTCGCAGCCCAGTGCCTCAAGCTCCCTTTGAATTTCCTCAATTAAAGAGCCGTAATAAATGCTCGCAAGCTCGGGACAAACGACGGCTATAACAAGACGGGGATACCTTGCACTGTAAAAACGCTTAAAGCAACCGTATTTTTTTGCGACCTCAAAAACGTGTTCTCTCGTCGCCTCGCTTATATCGGTGCTCATAGAAAAAGCCTTTGATGCGGTTGATACCGAAACGTTTGCGGCTCTTGCCAGCTTTGATAAGGTCATTTTATCCCTCCTTTTTCATCTTTTAACTAATTATATATCAAAAAAATACAAAAAACAAGGCATAAATAAAAATTCCGAAAATTTTTTCGTAAAAAACGTATAGACACTTCTGCTCTGTTGTGATACAATAACCGCAAAGAGGCTTTTCGGAGGAAAAATTTAAATGAATGATTGCGATAAATATAAGGGCAGCCGCACGCTTTATATAATAGAAGCGGCGATAGAATATTTTATATCCATTTTGGTCGGTACTACATACCTTGCCAAAATGACAACCTCAATAGGCATTTCCGACGGCGTAACGGGAATTTTGAGCTCGTTCATATCGCTCGGCTTTGGATTTCAGATTTTATCGCTTTTTATCGCAAATAAACGACCTATCAAGCGAATAGTTATACTGTTACACCTGATAAACGAGCTTGCGTTTGCATTTCTTTACCTCGTGCCTGTGGTACCCGTTTCAAAAACCGTCAAGGTCGCTATTTTCATATCCCTTTTACTTTTGGCGGAAATGGTGAAAAATATCCTGTACTCACCCAAAATGACTTGGCTTATGGGACTTGTACCAGACAGTGAGCGTGGCTCCTTTACCGCAAAAAAAGAGATTGTTTCTCTTATATCCGGTATGATTATTTCCTTTTTGATGGGTGCACTCATCGACTTTTTTGAAGTAAAAGGCGAAATGAATACTGCATTTATCATGGGGGCAATAACAATGCTCCTCTTAACCGCCTTACATCTTGTCTTGATGCTTTTCATAAAGGAAAAGCCCGTTGAGGTAAAAGAAGAACGCATAGGTCAGATGTTAAGGACATCACTCTTTGACAAAAATCTGCTAAAGCTTATTCCCCTGTTTTCGCTGTGGGCAATTGCCTCTTACATAAGCACGCCATTTTACGGCACCTATCAAATAAGCGACTTAAAATTCAGTATGACTGAAATAGCGATAATCACCGCCGTAGCCTCAATAGCACGGGCGTTGTTTTCCGCTCCGATAGGCAAGCTTGCCGACAAGCGTTCGTTTGCCACAATGCTCACCGTTTGCTTTATTTTCGCTATGCTTTCCTATGGCTTCAATATATTCTTTGGAAAAGCTTTTATGGTGCTCCATCAAATTTTCTATGCGATTTCAATGGCAGGTATAAACAGCGGTACAGTCAACCTCATCTACGATTACGTACCGCTCGAACGCCGCACAGGAGCACTTGCAATAAAAAACACCGTAGTCGGTTTTATTGGTTTTGGCGCAACGCTACTTGCAAAGCCGCTTATAGATACCGTACAGGCAAGCGGAAATACCTTTTTGGGCTTCAATATCCACGCACAGCAAATCCTTTCGGCAATTTCGGTTATTTTAATTGCCACCGCTATAATTTACCTAAACACAATTATCAAAAAGATGAAAAAGGAGATTTAAAACAATGGCAAACATAACCGTTGATTTTAACAAAACAATAGGCAAAATCAAGCCTATGCACGGAGTCGGTCAGGGGCCGTTTATCGGCTTCGATTTTTCAATGTTCCGCTACTTAAAGCAGGCGGGTATTCCGTTTTCAAGACTGCACGACGTAGGCGGTGTTTACGGCTTAAATATGTTTGCGGATATTCCAAATATATTTAGAAATTTTGATGCAGACCCCTACGACGAAAGCTCATATGATTTTGCCTTTACCGACCTGCTTATAAACGCTCTTGTCAAAAACGGAGTTGAACCCTTCTTCCGCCTCGGAGTTACCATTGAAAACTATGCCGAAATACGCGCTCTGCGTATCTACCCACCGGCTGATAACAAAAAATGGGCGATAATATGTGAGCATATTATCCGCCACTACACGCAGGGGTGGGCAAACGGCTTTTACCATAACATAAGATACTGGGAAATATGGAACGAGCCCGATAACTTTGAGGATATATACGAAAACCAAATGTGGCGAGGCACAAAAGAGCAGTACTACGCCCTTTACGAAGTCGCATCAAAGCACCTAAAAAAATGTTTTCCGCACTTAATGATAGGCGGATACGGCTCCTGCGGCTTCTACTCCATAACCGACAGCTATATGAAAACGGCAAAATCCTCGCCCCGACTTGACTATTTTATTGAATTTCTCGACGGCTTTATCGACTACATAAAGGATAACGACTGCCCGCTTGACTTTTTCTCTTGGCATAGCTACGACAATATTGAGAACAACCAAAAATACGCCACCTACGCAAGAAAACGCCTTGACGAAGCCGGCTATACTAAAACCGAAACAAGCTGTAACGAGTGGAACTATAAAATAGAGCTTAAGGGAACAAACGAACACGGTGCAATAATCGGAGCAATGCTCCTTGCGTTTCAGGATATGCCCCTTGATAACGCTATGTTCTACGACGCAGGAATAGAAATGAGCAGCTACGCAAGTCTTTTTAATCCTATAACAAAGGAGCCGTACCCCGCATACTACGCCTTTACCGCCTTTAATGAGCTTTATAAAATGGGGCAGCAGACGTATCTCACCTGCGACACCGACGGACTTTATTCCGTCGCCGCCACAAACGGGAAGGAAAAGCGTATGGTTGTGGTAAACACGACAGAAAGCGACCTACCGCTTGAACTTTGTGCGGATATTTCCGTTACCAAATGCCTACTCACTGCAAACGGTGAAAACGAAAAAGAAATTTCGATTCCAAAAATTTTGCCCAAGCACAGTATTCTTACCGTTTTCGGGAACTAATACAAAAGCCGACAGTTTTACTGTCGGCTTTACTTTATCTTCCTAAAATTTCCTGCAAAACAGGGGTAATTTGTGCCGTTACGACCTCATACCCCTTTGGCGTAAAATGTCCGCCGTCAACGGTGTACCCATCGTAGACCTGACCGATTTCCACGTCATACAATGGCGAAAACAAATCAACAAAATAGCAACCGTGCTTCTTTGCAAGAAGCTCTATACTGACGTTATTGTACGCCGCAAGCTGATTTTTACGACCCCACTCATCGCCCATAGCGGTAAGCGAAAGCAACACAACCTCGCTTTCGGGTAAATTTTCCTTTAAGCCAACAATAAGACTCTCGTAATCCTGCATCATCGTATCCATATTGTTAGCACCGATAAGCATAACCACAACCTTCGGCTTTAAATCGTAAACCGACACCTGAATTCTCTCTTTTAGCCCGTAGGTCGTTTCACCGCCAATTCCTCGGTTTGAGGTAAGATACTGAGGATAATATTTTTCAAGGTCATATCCGTCAGTCAAGCTGTCGCCGATAAAGGCAACGTCAACCTCATAATCTCCATAAAGGGCGTTTTCCTGCTCATACTTTTGCAGTTTACCTGAATAATATTCACGTATAGCCGCCTCAAGCTCCCTGCGTTCCTTTGCGGCAGGAAAAATCACAGTCAAGTGAATTATAAGTACAACCGCCAAAAACAAGCAAATAAATGCAATAAGTAGCTTGACCCAATGTTTTTTTATAAAAGACATAGCTTTTCTCCATACTTGTTGATGTGATATAATTATTATAAATGTTAAAATGGTTTTTGTCAAGTGATAACACGGATTGATGTAACTCGCAAGTCTAAGCCTACCCGAATATCCCTTGGCGGCGTTTGATTTGTTCGCATTCAGTTTGCGCCGCCATTTGCCTCAAGGCGCTCGCCTTGCCACCCGATTGCCAAACACGTTGTCAAAACACAGTATTCTTACCGTTTTCGGTGAATAAACGAAAAAATCCAAGTCTTTCGACTTGGATTTTTTATATTACCCCTCTGTAATATCCGTCTGCGAAATATAGCGGTAAATTCCTTTCGTGCAAAGAAAGATCGATTTTCTCAAACGCATCAAAAAACAGCTCTTTTGCCTTTTTACTTACCTTTCTTTTTGGTGCAAGCCCTGAAATGATCGATATCTGCGCACAGTCCTGAAGCGTGAAGTATTCTCCTGCGTCCTCTCGTTCAAGCGCCACGGCATCCTTGTAGCCAAGCCTTATAAACCGCTCGGCAGGTGCCTCCTTTAGCCTGCGAAAATGGACTTGATGGGCGTTGTAGTTGTCACTCTTTTCCATTTCAAAGCGAACCTTGTCGGCAAGCCCCTCGGCAAAATCGGCAACCGTATTCATAAGCTCCAAATAACGCCCACGCCACTCCTCGTCCGTTTCCACGTCGTAGCAAATCCGAACCGACGCCTGCATCTGCTGAAGCGTGTAAAGCGCCCAATAATCAGTCATCGGAAGCGATTTTTCAAACGCCTCCGCCCTTATCTCACGGTATTTTTCAAGCCAATGACCGTCCCTTGTCACCTCGTACGCAAACAAATATATCATCGGCAGACGCATATATTCGTGATTGCCAAGGGTATCGCCCCACATAACGTTATTTAACGTCGGACGACCGTCATCGGTCAACATATCGTATCCGTTTTCTTTGGTGACGTTTTTCTCGGCACGACGGGCAATTCCGACCGCCGCCCTTGAAATCTGTTCAAATTCAGATAAAGTACAAAGCTCACTATTTATATACCTATGCATTCCAAAAATAAACAGTGTGTATTGATCACGTGAGGAATCGGGATAGTGACTTGAACCGTCAGCAATAGACACAGAGCGCGGCAAAAAGCCTTCGCTTCTTGCGGAAAAAGCGCACTTTAACATTCCCTTCACTATCTCACGCGCAAACTCACCCGTAGCCTCGTCCCGATCCGTTTCATAACGACAGATCAATGCATCAAGCATCGTCCCGCCGCTTATCATTCCGTCCTCCATACCCGTGGTGTAGCCGCAGGGATTAGGGTAAACGGAAGCTATCTCATAGGGTATCGGAAACTCGTTTTCACGACCTGTCACAAGGTGGTCGTATATGATCGACGTTTTAGGATAAAAAAGCTTGCTCTTGATAAATTCAATCGCACCTGTGATCCCTGATTCGATATTTTTCATACTGAATTTCCCTTCCTTGCCGTTTGCCATATTAAGACAAACAAGATATGCCCACGCTATTTATTACCCTTTACGGTATTGATGATTATCTTTCATAGTCGCTAAGCCTTTTATGCTACCATTATACCATAACGCTAAACAATTTTCAATATATAATCAAAAACTCTTTTTATTTTGGGACAGTGGCTCTCATATCCCTTAGCGGCGTTTGATTTGTTCGCATTCAGTTTGCGCCGCCTTTTGCCTCAAGGCGCTCGCCTTGCCACCGGACTGTCATGGGGCAGCTCGCCCTTCGAGCCCGTTTCGATTTACGAAAAACAAAAGACACCCG
Organism: Eubacteriales bacterium; assembly: GCA_045653945.1. Taxonomy (GTDB): domain Bacteria; phylum Bacillota; class Clostridia; order Oscillospirales; family CAG-272; genus SIG673. The sequence goes on along the minus strand of JAZOML010000045.1, from coordinate 17,673 downwards.
ATTGGGCGTCTTTTGTTTTTGGAGCGGATTACGGGGCTCGAACCCGCCACCTCGACCTTGGCAAGGTCGCGCTCTACCAAATGAGCTAAATCCGCATATGGTGCCTCCGGTCGGAATTGAACCAACGACACGGGGATTTTCAGTCCCCTGCTCTACCAACTGAGCTACAGAGGCAAGTGCAATCGGAGATTGCATTACGTAAACCGCTTTGCGCTTTACAATAATCACAACAACCGATTCGTTTCCCTCTCATAAACTGAACAGGGACTTTTTCACTCTAAAAGTGAAAGTGGCGACCCGGAAGGGACTCGAACCCTCGACCTCTAGCGTGACAGGCTAGCGTTCTAACCAACTGAACTACCGGGCCATTATGGTGGAAACAACAGGGCTCGAACCTGTGACCCCTTGCTTGTAAGGCAAGTGCTCTTCCAGCTGAGCTATGCTTCCAAACAGGTACGCCTTTTCTTGCGACTCACTAATTATAGCACATCGAATATCGTTTGTCAATACCTTTTTTAAAAATTCTCAAAAAATTTTTTTCACCCTGAAAAACACCTGTTTTTTACTTATTATAAGGGCAGCGAACAACGTAAAAACGCTTTTCGTCCTCTTTTTTTACTTCCTGCATATCAAAGCCTGAAAAAACCGCAACCCTTTCAAGTCCGCACTCAACTATAATTTCATCAAGCGCAGTATCCGTCCACAGCTTTTCCGTCTGTGTTTCCTCGATTTTTTCAAATCTACCGTCCTCGTCCTGCACAAAAAGAGTCAAATCAAACTCTATTTCACCCTTTTTTTCATCATAAAGAGAGCGCCAACCCATATAAACGTCCCCGTCATCAAGAAAATAATCACGCTTAGCAAGAATTTCCTTAAAGCGATACTCGGAATTAACGTCAAAAAGGAAAAGCGCACCGGGATTAAGATAATTGCGTACAAGCTTAAAGCACTTCACAACGTCATCTCTTGTGCGCAGGTAGTTTATCCCGTCAAGAGCGCAAACAATTCCGTCTACGGTTCCATAAAGCTCAAACGTACGCATATCCTGATTAAGATAAAGAATACTCTTTCCCTCATCGTATGCCCTATCAAGCGCAACGGTGAGCATATCGGGAGAAATATCTGCGCCAATCATATCGTATCCAAGACGTGCAAGAGCAAGGGTAAGCGAGCCTGTGCCACAGCCAAGGTCAAGCACAAGCTCCTCGCTACCCGTTCCGTATTCTTTAAAAATTCGCTTTACGTACCCTGCGTACGCATCGTAATCCGCACCGTTTAAGCGGTCATAATACTCCGCCAAAACGGTAAACTGACTGTTTTCCATAAAAACCTCTTTTTTATGCTACGGTAATCTTAATTTCGTTGCAATCCTTATTTGCCGAGATAGAAACAAGGGCAACCGAGGCGCGCATTTCGATAATTTTTTCGGCAATAACGTCCTCAATGTTAGTTTGAATATACCTACGCATATTTCTTGCGCCGAATTTTTCGGAGAACGAGCCGTGTGCAACGGTTTTCACCGCCTTTTCGTCATACTTGACCTTATAGCCCTTGTATTCAAGAGCCGCTTTAAGCTCGTCAAGCATAATTACGGCAATCTTCTCAAAATCCTCTACGGTAAGCGCCTTAAATGTGATAATTTCATCTACACGGTTGATAAATTCGGGGCGTAAAAATTCTCCCAAAGCCTTTTTGGTCTTTTCCTCATTTTGAACTTGCGTGCTTGCACCAAACCCAAGCGCGCCGTCCCCCTTTGAGCCTGCGTTTGTTGTCATAACTATAACGGTGTTCTCAAAATTAACGGTACGTCCCTGCGCATCGGTAATTCTACCGTCGTCAAGAATTTGAAGCAGGACGTTCATTACGTCGGGATGCGCCTTTTCTATTTCATCAAAAAGAACAACGGAATAAGGCTTTCGGCGTATCTTTTCGGTAAGCTGACCGGCATCGTCATAACCGATATATCCGGGAGGCGCTCCGATAATTCTCGACACTGCGTGCTTTTCCATAAACTCCGACATATCAAGTCGGATAAGCGACTCAGGAGCATCGAAAAGCTCCATAGCAAGTCTTTTTACAAGCTCGGTTTTACCCACACCCGTCGGGCCTGCAAATATAAACGAAATAGGCTTTCTCTTTGCACTTACGCCCACACGGGAACGCTTAATTGCTCTTGTGATAGCGTTTATCGCTACGTCCTGACCTACAACGTGTTTTTTAAGCTCCTCGTCAAGACGTGCAAGTCTTTCAAACTCCTTTTCGGTGATACTGCTTGCAGGAATACCCGTCCAAATTTCAATAACCTGAGCGAGCATTTCCTCAGTAAGCGTAAGAGCACGAACCTCGCCTGCCAGCCTATCAATCTCGCCTGTAACACGCATAATCTCGCCTTTAAGCTCCGCTATGCGCTTATACGTTGCGTTACGCTTTTCCTCATCGCTTTCATTCAGTACCTTTTCGGAAAGCTCTTTTTCTTCACTTTTCAGCCTCGGCAGTATATCCTCACACGCCGAAAGCTCGTCTATTACCGTACTGTTTAAAGCAAGTCGAGAGCAAGCCTCGTCAAGCAGGTCTATTGCCTTATCGGGCAAAAATCTATCGGTAATATATCTTTCGGCAAAGGTTACCGCCTTTTCAAGAATAGCGTTAGGGACGTTTATACGGTGATACGCCTCGTAATAGTGCTTTATGCCCTTTAAAATTTCAACCGTATCGCTAATTGAGTTTTCCTCAACTATAATCGGCTGAAAACGGCGCTCAAGCGCACTGTCCTTTTCTATATACTTTCTGTACTCTGCAAGAGTAGTTGCGCCGATAAGCTGAATTTCTCCTCTTGAAAGCGCAGGCTTAAGTATATTAGCTGCGTTCATCGAGCCCTCGGCATCGCCCGCACCGACAATGCTATGCACCTCGTCGATAACAAGAATAATATTTCCCTGCGCCTTAACCTCGTTTATAAGCGCCTTCATACGTCCCTCAAACTGTCCCCTGAACTGCGTTCCCGCAACAAGGGCAGTCATATCAACCAGCAGCACCTCTTTATTTTTAAGCTTATAGGGTACCTCACCCTTTACAATTCTTTGAGCAAGTGCCTCGGCAATAGCAGTTTTACCCACACCCGGCTCACCTATAAGACAGGGATTGTTCTTTTGACGACGGGTAAGTATTTGCATTAGTCTTTCAAGCTCACGCACTCTGCCGATAACTCTGTCAAGCTTACCTGCGCGTGCCTTATCCGTAAGACTTATACAATACTGCTCTGTTGCTTTTTTAGGACCGTCAGGCTCTTTTTTCTTCTTTTCCTTGCCTTTTTCTCCGTCCTTTGGAGCTGAACCATCACCCTTTGCTCCGCCAAAAAACATTTGACCGAGCTTATTGAAATCAATCATCGGCGCCTTGCCCTGACCGTCATCATCCTCGTCAATTTCAACGAGTCCCTGAATATTTTCGCCGAAATTCTCAATAAACTCCTCTGCCTCCTGCACCTGCTTTGGAAGGTTAATTCCAAGCTCCTTAGCGCAGGGAATACAAAGTCCCTCGTTTTTGACACCCGTCGGGTCCTGACGCATTATAAATACCATTGCGGGATTAACACCGCATCTTGAACACATTTCCATATAATGATTTACCCTTTAACTAATATATCCTTTTTTTCTTGCCCACTCTATAATTTTTTGTAATCGGCGGTTGACGGTAGAGCGAGAGACTCCGCCACCGTGAAGCTCGGTCAAAGCATCCAGCGACTCACTGGGATTTTCTATGCGTATATGCGCCGTTTCACGCAGCGGAAGCGGTAGCTCCTCAAAATCACCTGCCGAAATTATTGCGTTTATCGCCTTAGTTTGCCTTACCGCCGCATCTACTGAGCGCATTATATTCACGTTATCAAATTTAAATAGTGCGTTTGCCTTCATATTTGCACGCTTCAATATATCGTCGTTCATCATATCAAAGGATTTGGTTACCGCACCTATGTATGCAACAAAATCCTCGATTTTATCGCGTTTTTTGTAATAAAGCAGTATCTCTCCCCTGCGTATAGCCGTTTTCGGCTCTATATCTATTTCCGCCAGCGCAAGAGAAAGCTCTCCCGCTACAACTTGATTTGGCACAGCCATTTCAATATGAATTGCCGCCTTTTTGCCTGTGCTTACACTTGCGCGTCCGCACACAAGAAACGCTCCTCTGATAAGCATAGAAAGGCAGTACGGACAGACTCTCTTGCCAACGTAGGTAGAAAAACCGTCCTTTTTTCCTATTTTGTAGCCTATCTCAACGTCCTCGTCAAAAAACGCCTTGCGTTTTTTAGCTGCAAGCTTTTCCTTGTACCTCGCAATTTGCTCTGTAAATTTGTTCTTTCTGCTCTTTGCAAACAGCTCCGTACCTGTAATAAAGGAAGACCTGCAACAGGGTGATTTTATATGAAGCGTCAGTATTTCTTCCTTTATAGCATCGCCTAAATTCATATACTGCAAATGTCCTCCTTTCAATTTTTTCTATTTAAAATTACTTTTTACCGAAAAGACGAGCCGCCTTTAAGGTGTTTGTGAGAAGCATAGCAATAGTCATAGGGCCGACTCCTCCCGGTACGGGAGTGATAGCGGACGCCTTCTTTTCGGCGCTTTCAAAATCAACGTCGCCGCAAAGCTTTCCGTTTTCATCTCTATCCATACCAACGTCGATAACAACTGCCCCCTCTTTTACGTACTCGCCCGTAATAAACTTTGCCTTACCGATAGCAACCACGAGAATATCAGCCTCAAGACACTCTTTTTTAAGGTCGGCGGTTCTTGAGTGGCAAATAGTTACAGTGCCGTTCTGCTGAAGTAAAAGCATAGCCTGAGGCTTTCCTACAATGTTGGAGCGACCTACAACCACACACTTCTTGCCCGAAACCTCAACGCCCGTTTCCTTGAGCAAACGCATAACACCCGCAGGGGTGCAGGGTAGAAAATCGTAATCGCCAATCATAATCTTACCCGTATTTATAGGGTGGAATGCATCAACGTCCTTATCGGCGCGGATAGCGTTGATAACCGCCTTTTCGTCAAGATGCTTGGGAAGAGGAAGCTGAACAAGAATACCGTCTATTTTGGCATCATTATTAAGCTTATCTATGAGAGCAAGAAGCTGCTCCTCTGTGGTATCGGCAGGCAGTGCGTGAACCTCTGAGTAAAAGCCTACCTCCTCGCAGCCCTTCGCCTTGTTTCTTACGTAAACCTTTGATGCCGGGTCCTCGCCCACTATTACAACCGCAAGACCGGGCTTGACGCTCATAGCATCAACCTCCGCCTTGATTTCCGCTCTTACCTTTGCGGATATAGCCTTTCCGTCAATTATCGTCGCCATTTTTGTTTTCTCCTTCGATATTTTCGTTATTTTCCACAGTTTTTTCGTTTTGCTCCTGCTTTTTTGCGAAAAGCCTTTTAATTCTCACCATTATCGGCTCTCCCTTTTCTATATCCGCCTTTTTACCGTATGATGCGCTCTCGTAAAGAGGCGCTTTTTTGGTAATAAGGAAGAAAATCATAGTGCCAAGTGCCAAAAGGAAGGAAATGATACCCACAAGCTGAGAAACCCTGACTACTCCGATATATAAGCTATCGGTACGAAGTCCCTCGATAAAGGCGCGTCCAAGTCCGTACCAGGCAAGATAGCCAAGCACGACCTGACCGTCAAATTTTCTTTTGTTGTATAGAATATTAAGTAAAATAAAGCCAAGCAAATTCCAAAGCGATTCGTAAAGGAAGGTCGGATGATAACAAGCCCCGTTAAGCTCCATACGTAAAAACGAATCGGTAAGTCCACCGTGAGCCTCGCCGTTTACAAAGTTACCCCACCTGCCGATAGACTGCGCTATCATAACCGCAGGGGCAAGCATATCAAAAAAGCAGGGGATATGCACCTTTTTTATAAGGCAAATTATAATAGCCGTAGCGGCTCCCGCAATAATTCCGCCGTAGATTGCAAGACCGCCCTCCCAAATGGCTATAACCTCCATAAACGAGTTATAGTCCCTGTCGGAAAACAGCACGTAATAAAGTCTTGCGCCAAGAACTCCGAAAATTATAACAAACAGTGCATAGTCAACAATATCGTCGGAATTAATTCCCTTATACTGAATAGTGCGCCACATCATATATGCAACCGCAACTACCATACCGATAGCGATTATAACGCCATACCACCTGACCTCTCGGCCAAACAGTGTAAACGCAACCTCGTTTACGGTAAATTCCTCTATCCCAAGTCCGGGAAATGCAATTTTATTCATCATCCTCAGCCTCCGTTGTAGCGCCGCTCGGATAGATAACGCTCATCGCCACCCTATCCACACAAAAGATTTCCTTTGCAAGCGCATTTGCTTTTTCGTAGGTTACTTCTTTATATTTATCAACGATATCAAGATAGCTTTCTCCGTTAACAAACGCCTCGAAAAGCTCCTCGGCAATATTTTCAGAGCCGTTAAACGCCTTCATAGCGTCGGCATAAGCGGAGCGCTTAGCTCTTTCAAAGGCATCCCTTGAAATTCCGTTTTCGCCAATCTCCGCAACAAGCTCCTTAAAGCGACTGAAAACCGCCTCAGGCTCATCGGCATCGCCGCCAAGCTGTATCGAATAGCCCACCCGTGAGCAATCGCAGTACTGATGATATGAGGAAAAAAGCTCTTTTTCAAAGCACTCATTGTAGAAGTCCTCACTCTCTCCAAGCACCGCCTCACAAATAATATCAAGAGCGCAAAAATCGGAAACGTTCGCTATCGGAATTTTAAGACCGATTTCAAAAAGCGGTCTTGCAATCTCGGCATTTGCCGAAACTATATCCTCATAAACGGTATCTCCGTCGTAAGGGTTTGCGTGGATAACCGCTTCCTCACTCTTTTCGGGCAGATACTTATCAAGTATATCTATTACGCCGTCAAGCTCCTCACTTGTGCATACGCAAAGCGCCATATTATTCATACGGTAAAACGCATTGTAGCACTTGTAAAGAAGCTCGGGGGTAATCTCAGAAATGGACTCAAGCGTACCCGCAATCGGTATTCTTACAGGATTGTGCTCATAAAGAGCCTTCATCAGATTGTAGTAAAGAATTGTGCGTGTTCTATCCTCGCACATCTTTATTTCCTGACCTATAATACCCATTTCCTTATTTACGTTCTTTTCGGTAAATACGGGGGTAAGCACCATTTTCACAAGCACGTCAAGGCACTCATAAAAATTCTCTGTGCAGGAAAACAAATACGCCGTTCTGTCAGTCGAGGTGTAGGCGTTTGCATCAGCGCCAAGCTCGGAAAAGAGCTCAAAGGTGTCAGTCCCGTCCTCGGTTTCAAAAAGCTTATGCTCAAGAAAATGCGCAATACCGTGAGGTACGGTTATTTTTTCTCCGTCAACGGCAAATTCATTGTCAAACGAGCCGTATTTCGTCCCAAATATAGCGTAAGACGAGGCAAAATCCTTTTTGACGTAGTAAACGGTAAGACCGCTTTTGTGGTTTATCACCGTTACCTGCTCCGAAAGGAAATCGTTTTTTTGTATAGAAATTACGTTATCAGCCAAAATTTCATCCTTACCTTTCACTCATTTGTTAAGCCCGTCAAGAAAATAGCTAAGCTGTAGGGAAACGCTTTTTGCGATTTTTGCAACCTGTGTTACGTCAACCGCATTAATAATTTCTATGCAACGGTCAATATCGGTTTCCTGTCCAAGCGCACGTCTTCTGACGTACCACTCGCAGCAAACTGGTACGTTATCCTGCATAGCACGATAGGAGCTGATAAGCGACTTTTTGGCAATTTCAAGCTCCTCGCAGCTTATATTACCTTCATCAGAAAGTAAACCAATTTGCCTGTTTATTTCTTCAATCGCCTTTTCCCTGTTTTCTATATCTATTCCGCTGCGCACCACAATTCTCGAAAGCGCAGGCACGTAAGAAGAGGAGCAGTAGTAGCAAAGCGAAAGTCTTTCTCGCACGTTCATAAACAAGCGGCTGACAGGCGATGCCCCGAAAATCTCATTAAACACCATTGCGGCGTACTTATCCTCGGACTGTCCTATATGATAGTTAAGCACCATTCTACCCTGCTTTGCCGAAATGGTTTCAATTACGTCCTTTGGCTCATCAAAGCAAGGAACGGCGACAGAGAGCGCCTCATCAGAAATAAACGAGGTGCGCTTGTCCGAAATCAAGGTTAAAGCCTCATCAAGCTTTTTCGCCTTATCCTCGGTGTAATTGCCTCCGAAAACAACGGTAAGCGGACACCTTTCTCTTATATAGCAAAGCAGCCTATAAAGTCCGCCTGCGTCAACCCTATCAACAGTTTCAGTTTTGCTGCTGATTGCAAACGGTGTGCCCTCATAGGCAATTTGAGTAGCTCTTATAAGAGCATATACGTCCTTGTTATTCTTTTCGGCATTGATAAGCTCGGTAAGATGTCTTTTTTCGCTTTCGGTGTACTCGCTGTCCATTTTCCCGTCCAAAACAAGCGGACGGTAAAGCGCCTCGAAAATAAAATCAAGAACACCTCCGAAAATATCCGTTCCGTCAAGTGATAGCGAGGAATCCAGCATCATAGCGCTAACCTTAAAGGAAATATCCCCAGTCGTGCTTTTTGATGCGCTTATATCAAGCCCTGCATCGTAAAGAGATGAGAGGTGTCGGTTAATCTCCGTTAGAGTTTTATATCCTTCCGTACCTCTTCCAAGCACCGCCGAAAGCACTCTTGCATAGGTCAGACACTCCTCTGAGGCAGGGATGCTCCACGCAAATAAAATATTATCCGTTTTAAACTTTTTCGTATCGTAAACGGCAAGAACTACGCCGTTGCCAAAGTTCTTTTCACAAAATTTCATAAAAAGCCTTCCGTTTTGGTTTTCCCAATATAAATGGGTATAATTATACATCATCAGTATAACACAAACTAATGTTCAATTTCAAGCGAAAATGCAAATTTTTTTATAATATTATATAATTATACCACTCCGCTCTTAATAGAACGTAAATATTTCCTGTCAATAGTACAAAAACCGACGTCATTTGCACAATCGGGTAAAATAGCACTCGGCTCACAAAAAAGCATTTTATCAAGAGCGATACTTGAATAAAGCGTTTCAAAACCGTCAAAATGCTCACTAATATCGCCTTTTAAAGCACACGTTGGTACAAAAATCGCATCATTTTCCAAAATCCTTGCGGCTAACCTGAACAATCCTCCCGGCTCTATAACGGTAACGCTATCGCCTTTTTCTGCCCTTGTGAAATATATATTTTCTACACCCTCAAGTGCGCCCGACTCATAGATAGGATAAATTGACGAACCGTTTCCTTTTACCTGACGCCAAAGTGCCTCAAGAGCTCCTCGCGCGCCGTTTTCACACGAAAAACGGTAACCCTCATACTCCCTTCTTCTTTGACGCACACCGCAAAAAAATTGCCCCACGCACTCCTTTTTGATTTCAAGCAAGCACTCCCTTGCCCTATCTTCAATCAGGCTATCCCCTGCCATTCTGTATAGCTCTGAGTCAGGTAGGTCTATAATTACTCCCCACACATATTGAGCGCTGTAATTTGTGAGATACAAAGCGCGCAGATGTTCAAAAATTCGTTCAACGGGTATTCCCTTTCCGTAAGAGCATATAAGAGTTTTGCCTTTCATAACGTTTATCCTCGCATATAAAAAGTTTTATCTTATTATTAACATCTAAAGCGCAAAAAAACCAAGTCTTGCGACTTGGTTTTTTGTTTTTTGTTTTGAGATTATCCGACAAGTCCGGAACGCTCAATACCCTCAACAAGGTATCTCTGGCAGAACAGATATACGATAAGAAGAGGAACAATAATGAGAAGTCCCTTGGTGTTGTAGATAGCAGACTCAAATATCGTCTTTGCAGCGCCTGCATCGTTGATATTGATGTACTGCTGTGAATCAACCGTTGCCGAAATAATATCGGGAAGGAACTTAAGCTCCTCAGCGCTCTCAAAGAACATACCCGTATAGAATTCATCAGTCCACTGCCACGAGAACGAGAACAGGAATATTGTAATCATCATCGGTACAGAAAGCGGAATAACGATGAACATAAAGGTCTTGAATATGCCGTAACCGTCAAGGTAAGCGGACTCCTCAAGCTCATCAGGAACTCCCTTGAAGAACTGACGCATCATATAGATATAAAGTCCGTTCTTGAAACCGATACCTCCAAGAGAAAGGAGAATAAACGGAATCGGGCTATTGGTAAGGTTCAGTGAATCACCGTACTGCAACAGATTTCCAATGAAACCTTCTTCAGTAGTGTCCGCAAGAGATGCTAACGGAGCAAAGCTTGGAACAACGTTACCCGTCAGTAGCTTGACTATTCCGAGAACGTCGAAACGCTGAAAACGAGTTTGAAGTGCAATCTGAATAGTACCGTGAGGAACTATCATCGTAAAGAGTACGAGAGCAAAGAGTATTCCCGAGCCCTTGAACTTGAACTTTGCAAAGCCGTAGCCGATAACACAACAGGTAAACGTTTGCAGTAAAGCTACGCCAAGCGAAAGCCAAGTGGAGTTAAGAAGACACTTGAAATATCCTGTATCGTTTGCAAGGTCGAACATAACCGCTTTATAGGTGTTAAGTGTCGGACGTGCGGGTATAAGCTTAACCAATGGGTTTACAAAGTCCTCAGCACTCATAAAGGAAGAGGTTATCTTTGAAAAGAAAGGATAAAGTATAACGTACGAAACGCCGAGCAACAGTAAGAAACGGAAAAGTCTCCAAATTATACCTGCAATATAAGAAATGTTAAGATACTTAAGCTTAAGTCTTTCCTTAAGAGAGGTTCTCTCAAAATCAACTGTTATTTTGTTTTTAGACTCCTTTAAAACCTTAGGAGCTTTAATTTCGTTATCCATTGTGAAAACCTCCTTTCTTAAGAATCTTTTCTCTGGTAGAATACGTAAGTTCTGAGAGCAAGTACAACTACCAAAACGAGTAGGATGATGACTCCGAAATAAATCCAAGCCATCGCTGTACCGAGGTTAGGATCGGTGGTGATTTGTTTAGTAACGAATTTCATTATCGTACTGTTATGCGACGTAAATGCGTCTATAACCGTATAAACCGCAGAAACAAGTATCATCGGGCTTATCATCGGAAGGGTTATCTTCCAGAAGGTTTCCCACGCGGTTGCACCGTCTATGGAGCAGGACTCGTAAATAGCCGGAGAAATTGACTGAAGCGCTGCAAGAAGAATAAGCATCTGAACGCCGCATCTGTCAATGATTCCCGAAACTCTGTCAACCGCACCGACAACGAACTCGGTAATGCCCGTACCTATTTTCATACCCTCGAACAGTCCGATAATGTTTTCGGTGTTAAGAACACCGCCCTCATCAAGTTCACCGTTGTTAATACCCTCGCTTTGGTTGCCCATATAGTCGTTATATGAACTTGCCGCCTCATCAATGGTTTCCATAAGACCGGTTGCGCAAATAACGGGGATAAAGAATATCGCTCTGAATACTGCGCGTCCGAGTACCTTTTGGTTAAGTATAACCGCAATGAACAGCGAGAAAATAACTATTGATGGAATATCGATAACAAGGTCTTTAATACCGCTTGAAAGAATACTTACGAATTCAGGGCTATCAAATAGCGCCGCTTGATAGTTTGTTATTCCGGCAAATTCCTGAAGTGTTTCTGTACCTACCTTTCTTGCTACGTAAAGAGTAGACTTGAAGGAGTCGATAATAACGGGAATGTAGACAAGGAGTAATCCGAGAATAAAGGGGAGAACGAATATATATCCACCTCTTGCTTTACGCTTTTCAAGTGAAGCGCCTCTTCTTCTGCGCTTAATTGATTTAGCCATTTGCGATTACCCCCTCTCTTGAGTCATAAAAATCCTTGGGTGAAAGTGTAAGACCACCTTCAGGGAATCCCTCGGGTACATAGCCGACTGCCTTTTCAATTTCAGCAACTGTAATATCGACTATAAACGTATTATAGTTAAGAATAAAGTAATGACCGTTTTCGTACTTTACAAATACCACGCTACCGTCGTTAACAACAAGATTTTCTCTTGCGTCATCAGTAAAATCCTTGATTTTTTCAGTAAGCTTTATAGAGTCTTCACCGTTAACAGAAGTATACTTTGCGTAGTCCTCTTTGGCGTTCTTTACATCACTTATAATGACTTCTATCTTTTTATAGCTAGAATCCTCAAGACCAACTATCTGATGTTTAGTAAAAGCGATTTCGCAATACTTAGCAAGCTTCTTTTCCCAAAGCTTGTAATTTTCGCTGTCGCTTGCCTGCTCGTAGTAGGACATAATTGCTTTGATAATAAACTGGTTTGCATAAACGGTTTCGCCCTTTATTTCTCCGAAATAAGAGGTTACCTCATTGAATACTTTCCAAGTAAGATCATCCTGATCGGTTTTATCAACAAGTTTTCTGAGGTCTTCGATATTGTTGAAAATATTATATTTAACGCCATCAATAACTGCCTCTGTAAGCTCAGACTTTTTCTCTAAAATATAATCAAAGTACAAATCCTGTTTGTTGAGAGCCATGTTCATTATATCGTATGCAAGCTTCTCTTCAGCAACAAGAGCTCTGATTGCATCTTCGCGTATATTGGACTTTTCGCCCTCTGTCATCTGACGATTGCAATTGATAAATGCGTGTTCAATAATGCGATGAGACTGAACGTCCTTAAGCGCATTGTTTACTCTGCCGTACAGACCGTAAGCGGTGAGATTGCCGTTTTCGTCATACTTATTAAAGAGTGTGTTCTTCCAAATCTCATAGCTGACCGCGTAATACTTAGAAAGCTGCTCATCCTTCTTAAGAAGCTCAACGTTTTGATACGAGAGCATCATATAAAGGGTTGCGCCGTTTTCAAGAATCTTAAGGGTTTCGTACTTAATATCACCCGTCATATTGGTCGGCGAGCCTGCGAATACGACGTATCCGTGATATACCATACCAAAGAACGGTACTGCCTCAGCTGCGTAGGAGTAACGGCTGGAATCAAGCGGAGCATTGAGAACAACGTCTGCATACTCCATAGAATATGCGTTACCTGCATCAACCATTATTTTTCCATAACTTGCATCAACGTCAAAGCGCTTAAGTAAATCAAGTGTGGAATTCTTGGAGTCCTCTCTGTTGTACGGATCATCTTCATCAAAGTCAGAGTTGAGGTCGCTGCCGAGAGTGCCGAGCGAAATGTTTGTTACCATTCCGTCAAGGATATCGTCAAAGGACTCATCAAAGTCTGCAAAATAATCACCGTATACACAGGGGGAGATACAAATCTTACCTGTGGTGGAGAACGTTTGAAGAACTGCGGAGTAAGCTCTCTTTGTAATGTAACGTCCGTCGATACTCTTTACCGCATCGCTGGAGTAAGAGAAGCCGTCAAATAGCGAAGTATCCGACATATAGGCAAAGTCAAATTCGGGATAAACCTCAACGCCCAAATCCTGAGCCTTCTTAAGGAAATCAACGAAGCCGTCATCTCCACCGACAGCGCTTTCAAAGTCAACCTTTGTAGGTACTGTGGATACAATACCTCCGTTTGTATAACCGGTTAAGCGGAGTCCAAGGTTATTAATACCGGCAGCCTTACACTCAGCAATCATCAGCTCAAGGTCGCCGAAAGTTGTAAGAGGCTTTGTAACCGTTATCGGGATACTGAGGAAGGTTTCCTCGCTGTCAACCGCACCGAATGCTTCAAGATAAAGAGGAATATCCTTTTGGTTTACACTTTCATCAAACTGCTTGATAGTTCCCTTCTTTTCAAGGAAGTCGCGATATGCCTTTGCCATTCCGACGTAACTTGCGTCGTAATATTTTCTATTGGTATCGGTCTGCTTATCGGTATCTGTAAGCATAATGTAGTTAATTCTGAACGAACCGGTATACTTACGATCAGAAACAACTGTAACCTTGCCGCTACCTCCAACTGAGATTGCCTCGGAAAGGTTGTAGGAGTCCTTCGGTCTTGGAGTGAATGAACAGTATACCGAGTTAAACGGATGTAGCTGGTCGTATCCACCGCCGTGAAGCGAGGTTAACGTAGTAAGTGCATCACCTTCGGTAACTATCGCCACAAAACCACTGTCGTACTCCTTTTCATCCTTCTCCTTGCCGCCATAATACGGAGCAAGATAATCCGGTTTCATTGTTTCGCTTGTGGTTACAACGCCGAATACCGGCATTCTGAAGGTTTCTTGGTTAGACGAGCTTATTTCCTGATATGCGTAGTCATCGCCGTATACCTTACCGGTAACGTTGAATAACTTCGTAGCATTTTCAAATCTCATAAGAGCGCCCGAGCCGTCAGGAATGAAGTTGTAGCCTTTGTAGTCGCTGTTACCTGCGCCCATATAAGGAAGAATACTTATAGAAGTAAGCTCATAAGCACTTTCATCAAAGGAAAGTCCGTTAGCAGGGAAGCGAACCTCAACACCCATATCGGTCAGGTAGTATTCAAGAGCCATACGGAAGTTTGCAGGAGCCTTATCCTTAGACGTATATCCAACGTCCATATGGTCCTTATCAAGCTCCTCGTAGGTGTACTGAGGACAGTAGGTCTTGATGTATCTTTCGACAGACTTTACCTCATTGTAAGACTTACCCGTAAATACTGCAATACCGGAAGTACCCTCGCCATACTTTTTAAGTGCGGGATAAAGCTTAAGCTGTTCCTCTTTAAAGGAATCACTATCAGCCTTCTCTATTTGCTCCTGCTCGTAGAACGACTCAACCTTCATATATATATAATGTTGTGTAGTAGCAGGGTTGCCTTCTTCGTCAAGCGGAATATTCGCAAGAAGAGGATTCAATATCATATTTTGATATCTTTCCCAGCTAAGCTGTCTTGGTACGAGGCTTCGGGATTCTTCTTCACCGATGGAGTACTCTATACGTACACCGCCGCGAAGTCTCTTAACGGATATTTGTCCAAGAAGAGCGGCATCTTCAAACGAGTTGTAGACAACAGGGTTACCGTTATCGTTGAAGGAAATATTTACCTGGCTGAGAAGCTCAGGCTTTATGATGTCGGAAATCTTACCCTCACCGGTAAGTGCATATTCCGAAATATCATAGGGGTTAGAGAACATTATATCGCCTGTTCCCTTATCCTTAAGAGCAACCTCTCCGGTTATCTCGTCAACGTAAAGCTCAAAATATTCGTTAGAGCTTTTGAGCTCCATAGCGTCTTTTCTGTTCTCGGGAGAAGTGAAATCCGGGTCATACCAACCCTGAGCCTTTTGGGATTCGGTAGGCTTCCAGTCGGGGTCTGTATAAAAGTTTGTATACAGGTCGCTGAAAAGCATTGATTTATCGTTATCACCTAATGCGAAAGTAGGGATAAGCGACAGTGATGCGAGTAGTGAGAAGATCATCAGGAACGCAAGGAAGCCTGAAATCGTTCTTGAAATAATTGATTTATTGCTGTTTTTCATATTCAATTTCATCCTCCTTTACATTCGGTAAGATATCTCTGTTGCAATGTTGGTTATTAGTCCGAAGATATCGGAAACAAGCGTTATAAACAGGATAATTATAAACATAATGAACGCCATACCTAATATCGTTACTACAATAGTTAGTAAGTTTTTAAAGAGTGAGTAGTCCTGTGTAATCATTATTCCGAAGAATAAGAGGAGTCCTACCCAAACAAATGCAAGAGCATTAAAGAGTGTGATGATTCCGCTTTCAGCAGAGGAAAGTATGTGAGTCATCAGCGTGGTGGGTACTGTGAACAGTACCAGAGGTACAAGCGAGTAGCCTGCCGCTATGATAATATCCTTAAAGCTTCCTTCTCCGTCAAACAGTGTAGTAATACACCAGTTAGCCGCTGCGAATAAGCCTACCGGGATACCAACCGCCGCAATCTGCATCCAGATACTCTGATACTCACCTGTTGGGTTATACATATAAGAGCGTCCTACACTCTGATAAGTAAACACAAGGATTGTTAAGCTTATATAGAATGCTGCGCCACGAAGCGAACCGCGCTTTTCGTGCTTCAGATCCCAGAATCCGTCGAACGGGTGGAATATGAGGTGGAATGCAAAGAGAAGCTCTTGTCCAAAGGTTCTCTTTCCTGACGTAATAGCCGTTTTTGCATTTACCTTTCCTGCATATTTAAAGAAGAAGTAAATCGCAGCAAATGCCGCTACTGCAACTATCGGAATTACCCAAATCCACTCAGAAACCCAATTCTTTCTGAACATCTTAAACGCCTGAGAGTATCCCTCGGTGTTGTACGCGTAGGAATACTGTTCCATAGCTCCGTTGTAGTCGCCTGCACGGTAGAGAGCCTTTGCCTTACCGATGTAAGCAACGTCGAAGTTAAGGTTTCTTTCGAGAATTCTTTCGTAATCAGCGACAGCAGATTGGTAGTTTCTTATGTTATCGTTATGAAGTGCCGCGATAAGTAAATCACCATATTCGGTTCTCGAATATACGTTAATAGTAGGAGCAGAAAGTCCACCATCACCCGCATCAAGAACGATTATGTTATTCATACCGTTTGCCATTTGATAGCATATAGCGGTTATCATTTCGAGGTTTCCGAGCTGGTCGCCTCTGTCACCAAATGCAAAGAGAAGGTTACCGTTCTTATCGTAAGTGTAAATACGGCTTCTCTTCTGGTCGATGATCGACCATGTCTGCTGCTCGCCCTCTGCTACGTCAACGATCTTGGATACGCCGTTATCGTCAGCATCGGGAGCCTTGGATTTGTTGTTGTAGTCAATTTCACCTACGGGCGGCCAGAAGCCGTTACGCGCCATGATCTCGTCACCGCTCGTGTTGAGCTTCTTGACGGGCATGTACGTACCGTCGGTAGCCTTGCCTAAGATCTGGCTCTGAACCGTAGCGTCTGCAATCGTGGACGTCGTTACGTAGATAAATCCTTCGGAGCTGAGCGCAATATTGTTAAACTCCGTGGATACGTTTTCGAGCTGCTGGGACTGCTGCTCCTCTGTACGGAGCTTTCTCCAGATCTTTTCCCATGCAGTGATTTCCGTCGCCTGAGCACCGATAAATTTCTGGAACTTACCGTCGTCAGTCAAAATGATAATACCCTGATAGGTGGATGCGGATACAACGAAAAGTCTGTTGTAATCGTCAACCGCAAGCGCAATAGGCTCGTACTTTGCGTCCTCACCGAAAAGGTGGGATTCGGGCGCCTCAAGAATCTTCTTGAAGCTACCGTCAAGATTGAACGCAACGATACGGGACTTGCCTGTATCACATACCCAGATAGTATCGTCGGAAACGAATACGCCTCGGGGACCCGAGAGAGTATCGTCGTTACCAACGCTGTTCTTGAACGTGGATATCTGGAACTTGAATTCGTAATATCTTGAAAGAACTACGACTCTGTTGTTACCCGTATCCGCAATGTATACGTTACCGGCCTTGTCGGTAATAATATCACTGGGAGCGTTCAAGGGAACCTCGAGCTTCATCTTCTCGGAGTCAATTGTATCTTCAACGTCATACGCATCGGGAGAAAGTAGCGGATAGCCGTCGATTGAATAAGTGTACGTCTGGTATGCGCTTGATGCCCCGACTCCTATTATAGCACAGGAGGCAATCAGAATCGTCGCAAATATTACGCACAATATTCTTGTAAAGTTTTTCATTACATTTCCTCCTTGAGTTAG
>JAZOML010000044.1:0-25580 GCA_045653945.1 Eubacteriales bacterium | reverse complement strand
AATGCACCGAGGTTGGTATGTACCTTGCAATGGCAAGAGTAGCACACAGAGAGGGCTACCCCGAGATCGGACTTTACTGGGAGAAGGCGGCATACGAGGAAGCCGAGCACGCATCTAAGTTCGCAGAGCTTCTCGGAGAGGTAGTAACTGCATCGACCAAGAAGAACCTTGAAATGAGAGTTGAGGCCGAAAACGGCGCAACTGCAGGTAAGACCGACCTTGCAAAGAGAGCAAAGGCTCTTAACCTCGACGCTATCCACGACACCGTACACGAGATGGCACGCGACGAGGCAAGACACGGCAAGGCTTTCGCAGGACTTCTTGAAAGATATTTCGGTAAATAATTAACCGATATATCTTGGTAAATAGCAAATATCAACTAATAACCAAAGGGCAGACGTTAAGTCTGCCCTTTTAAGTTGTGGGAAAATAGTGGAAGCTTGGTGTAGATTATTATATCAAAAAGGGATTTGTTTGCGAAAAGGTTGCAAAATGTAAAAATATATGATATACTATACTTACGTTGTTTATCCAGAATATATGGTGATTTAGGAGAAAAAATGAAAAAGCAAAAAACTACTGACGGTATAGCAGCTTGGAAAATAGATAGCTTTACGGAAAGATTTTTGGAAAAAAGAGCGGATAAAAGTTTCTTTTGGAAAAAAATGTACGTTGCGTATTACAAGTTGTTTGATTCTGAGTATTATAAAAAGGGACTAAATTTTATTAACAAAAATATAACCCTTTTTTGTGGTGAAATATCTGCAAAGGCAAGAAAACGTTATACTGTAGATATGGTCTATTCTCTGCATAGATTTGGTTGTATGTTTGATGAGTATTTCTTGTATAATTTTCAGAATTTGAATACACAGGAAAGAGAAAGCTTTGTAACCGATAAGCTTCGTTGGTCATATTATGCAAGGCTTAACAATCGTAATTCTATCGAGATATTCAATGACAAGAAAAAATGCTATGATTTATTCAGTAAATGGTATGGTAGAGAGTTAGTATTAATTTCTTCCGAGGACGACAAGGATGCGTTTTTGGAGTTTGCGAAAAATCACAAGAAATTTATCGTCAAGCCGTATAACAGTAGCGGTGGAAGAGGAGTTCATATAAAAAACATTGAGGGAATAGACCCTAAAGAATGCTTTAAAGAACTTATTTTAGGTGGTGCTTCAGTTGTTTGTGAGGGTTTGATTATGCAGTCCGAAGCAATGTCTGTATTTCACCCTTCTTCTGTAAATACATTACGAATTCCTACAATAAGAGATAAGGATAAGGTAAATCTGTTTCATCCGTTATTAAGAACAGGTGTTGGCGATTCTGTTGTAGACAACGCCTCCAGTGGAGGTATTTTTGCACTTGTTGATTCTGAAACGGGAATTGTTTGCAGTGAAGCAAGAGATGAAAAGGGAGGGAAATTCCCAGTTCACCCCAATACGGGGATTGCTTATCAAGGCTTTCAAATTCCGGATTGGGAGCAGGCGATCACACTTGTAAAAGAGCTTTCAACTGTATTACCTGATTGTCGGTACGTAGGTTGGGATTTAGCGCATACTGAAAACGGTTGGGTTATGGTAGAAGGAAACCCGCATGGACAAATAATAATGATGCAGCTCTTTTTTGATAAGGGATTTAAGGAAGAGCTTGAGAGTTATTTATAAAAAAGAGCGGCCAAAAGGTCGCTCTTTTTATTATTTATCTTTTACCGTACATTTGCTCGTAGTACTTGGTGTATTCACCGCTTGTGCATTCCTGCATCCATTCGGTATTCTCTTTATACCACTGAATTGTCAGCTTGATACCCTCTGCAAACATTGTTGTCGGGCCCCAGCCAAGCTCTTTATTGGCTTTGCTTGGGTCGATTGCATAGCGTAGGTCGTGCCCCTTACGGTCAGCAACGTATGTAATGAGGCTTTCGGGTTTACCAAGCTCCTTTAAGATAATCTTGACTATTTCGATATTTGCCTTTTCGTTATGACCGCCGAGATTATAAACCTCGCCTACCTTGCCTTTTTCAAGCACTGCCAAAATACCGTAGCAATGGTCTTTTACGTAAAGCCAGTCGCGTACGTTGAGTCCCTCGCCGTAGACGGGGAGGGCTTTGTCTTGAGAGGCGTTATTTATCATAAGAGGAATGAGCTTTTCGGGAAATTGATATGGGCCGTAGTTATTTGAACAGCGGCTTATCGTAACAGGCAATCCGTATGTACGATGGTAGGCAAGAACAAGCAGGTCTGCACTTGCCTTAGAGGTTGAATAAGGGCTGCTTGTTTTGATTGGTGTATCCTCGTGGAAGAAAAGGTCAGGTCTATCAAGTGGGAGGTCGCCATATACCTCGTCGGTGCCGACCTGATGAAAACGCTCTATACCGTATTTGCGGCAGGCATCCATCATAACCTGAGTTCCGAGTATATTAGTTTCAAGGAAAATTCCGGGGTTCTCAATGGAACGGTCAACGTGCGATTCAGCGGCAAAGTTGACCACGATATCAGGTGTTTCTTTTTCAAAAATAGCAAAAATTCCTTCGCGGTTGCGGATATCCTCTTTATAGAACACAAAGTTAGGATTTTTCATTGCATTATTTAAGGTATGTATATTAGCCGCGTAGGTAAGCGAGTCAACGCAGATTACCTTCCAATCGGGACGTTCTTCAAGGAGGAGATATACAAAATTCGAGCCAATAAAGCCCGCTCCGCCTGTTACAAGTATTTTTTTACTCATTTAGTGCTCCCCCTTTGCAACGCCTATAAGATACTGACCGTATTCGGTCATTTTAAGCTCTTCACCAAGAGCAAGTAACTGCTTTGCATCAATAAATCCGCGTCTGAATGCAATTTCCTCGATGCAGGAAATGTAAAATCCCTGTCTATCCTGAACGACTTGAACGAATTCAGAGGCTTTAAGCATTCCCTCTGGTGTTCCCGTGTCAAGCCAAGCCATTCCGCGACCAAGCAGTTCAACGTTAAGCTCGCCCATTTCAAGATACGCATTGTTTACAGCGGTGATTTCAATTTCGCCTCTTGCCGAAGGCTTTACGTTTTTTGCAATTTCAACTACACGGTTATCGTAGAAATAAAGTCCCGGTACTGCATAATTGGATTTTGGGTTTTCTGGTTTTTCCTCAATGGAAACGACCTTGTGATTCTTATCAAATTCTACTACGCCGAAGGCTCTTGCGTCTTTTACCGGATAACCGAAAATAGTTGCACCGATTTTACGGTCGCGCGCATTCCAAAGAACGCGGCTCATATCCTTTCCGTAAAAAACGTTGTCGCCAAGGATAAGGCATACGTTATCATCTCCGATAAACTCCTCGCCAAGAATAAACGCATCAGCAAGCCCTCTGGGCGTTTCCTGAACCTTATATGTAAACTTAACTCCGATTTTTTCTCCTGTACCAAGCAGCTTTTCATAGCTTGAGATATCCTCAGGAGTAGAAATAATCAGAATTTCTCTGATGCCGGCAAGTAGCAGCATAGAGAGAGGATAGTATATAAGCGGCTTGTCGTAAATCGGCAAAAGCTGTTTTGATACAGCCTTTGTCATCGGGTAAAGGCGTGTTCCTTTACCTCCCGCGAGAATAATACCTTTCATTGCTTTTCTCCTATATTTAAAATGATATCACAAATTCTATTTACGTCTGCAATTTCTAAGTCGGCATAGAGCGGTAGAGTAAGCACGCGCTCTGCAAGATACGCGGCAACGGGTGTTTTTTCTATACCTGCCTGCGGATAATCCTTATAACACGCAAAGCTATTTGTAAGAGGATAAAAATATTTTCGTGCTACTATGTTGTTCATTTTAAGCTTTTCGAAAATTTCATCTCTTGTGTATTTGTATCCGTCAAAAACAACTGGAAAGTATGCGTAGTTAGAAACAACGCCTTCCTGTTCAGGGCATATACGTATACCCTTTACTCCGTTAAGGCGCTCTTTGTATTTAAGCGCAACGGCTTTTCTCTTTGCTATTTCAGTGTCTATATGACGAAGGTTGCATATTCCCATTGACGCCTGAAATTCGTTCATTTTGGCGTTAGTTCCAACGTAAACGTAATCGTCTGAGGTGTGCATACCGAAATTTTTCATATCGTTAAGCACAGGGGAAAGGGAAGAATCAGAATAAGTTAGAGCGCCACCCTCAATGGTATTGAAAACCTTTGTTGCGTGGAAGCTGAACATTGATGCATCGCCAAAATTTGCAGCATTTATTCCGTTATATGTAACACCGAATGCGTGCGCAGCATCGTAAATAACCTTTAAGTTATATGCTTTTGCAATGCGGTCAATTTCTTGCACATCGCACATATTACCGTATACGTGAACGGGAATAATTGCGACGGTTTTTTCTGTGATGAGCGCTTCGATTTTCGTTACGTCTATTGTGTAATCCACATCGTTTACGTCGCAAAAAATCGGAATAAGTCCATTTCTTACAATAGCGTGTGTGGTAGATGCAAAGGTAAACGGAGTCGTTATAACCTCACTACCTTTCGGGAAGCTCATTGCCGCTATTACATTCTCAAGAGCGAGATGACCGTTGGTATAGAGGGTAATATTGGGAGTATTAAGATAAGCCATAAGGTCTGCCTCAAGTTGCTTATGCTTTGCTCCCATATTCGTCAGCCAATGGTTGTCCCACAAGTCTTTAATTTCCTCACAGTACTCCTCATACGAGGGCATTGAGGAACGAGTAACATTTATTAACATAATCCCTCACAAAAAATATTATTAAGATTTTGCGCTTTCTTTTGTAGCAGTCGTATCCTTTTTACGCTTTGTGGGTACCATAGATTTTTCTCCCGCTACGTACATTTTAAGAAGACCAAGAAGCACTACGGCTGATGAAAAGTAAAACAGTATAGGATATATTCCCTTGTAAATGAAGGTGCATATATCGGTGGCTGTCTGACCGCCTACAATAAATGCTACGAGATAGCCAATAAAAGTAAGTCCGCCTACAAAGAGTGCTATTAAAATTCCTGAACCGTATATATAAGACATAACGTCTGCAATTTTTTTTCTTACGTTATTCATTTTAGCAACTCCTTTCATCAAATACCGATTATTGGGAGCCAACCGAGAAGAACAATGACTTCCATAATGTATTGAACGGCTACCCACCAAAGGTCGTTTTTAAGTGTTTTTGCAAAATCTGATTCGGCAATCGACATACCCGCATACATACCAAGAGCAAATGGCGGTGTTATTCCGCACATTACTCCGCACATACAGGGTAGCATAGCC
Organism: Eubacteriales bacterium; assembly: GCA_045653945.1. GTDB lineage: Bacteria > Bacillota > Clostridia > Oscillospirales > CAG-272 > SIG673. The sequence continues at coordinate 20,331 of JAZOML010000044.1, read as the reverse complement.
GCAACAAGAAGCGGATTAACACCCGATGATGCAAACAGGCTGATAAATACCGTTCCAAACATAACCGTTACAGATGAGCCGGGAATAACCATTGTTACAAAGCAGGTAAGAAGCGGAATAATGAAGCAAAGTCCGACCTTTCCGATTGAAAGTGCCTCAAAGACCTCTTTTATCTGCGCTCCTGCGTTTATGTACTCAAAAAGCTCACCTATGGTGTAACCGAAAATACAGGTTGCTACGATAGGAGCGAGTCCCTTTACGCCCTTTGAAAAGGTTTGGATAATCGTTTTTATATTTCTTGTAGATTTGTCATTTGCGGCGAGAATTCCGTAAAGAGTGGCAATTCCTGCGACAAATATTAAAAGAGAGCTTGAAAAATATTTAGCACCCGTTGCCCCCAGACGTGCAGTAACAAAGGAAGCGTTGAAAACAGAGTCAAAAATAAACGGAAGTAGGATTACAACTGGGAGCAAAAGTCCCGTCCAGCCTTTTTTGAGAGTTTCCGATATCGGCGGAATGTCCGCTTTATCCATAGGTCTTATTTTGTAAATCTTACAGAAAATAAAAACCTGAACAACTCTTGAAAGAACGAACCATAGCGATACTCCCCAGCATACTATCCAAAACTGCCCTGTCGTGATATTGTCGCCTGCAAAAGCTGTATATGCACCAAGAGCCGCAACGATATTTGCAGATGGTGGTATCATATTTCCAAGGTAACTTGATGCGCTTGATACATTTGCGGCAAGCTCGGGCGGAAATCCTGTTTTTTTCATAGCGGGAATGGTGATAGTTCCCGTAGCCATAACGTTACCGGGGCCGCTGCCCGACAATGCACCCATAAAAGACGATGCAATTATGCAGGCGTAACCCGCACCACCCGGAATTCTTCCAAGAAGTGAAATGATAACCATAACGCATTTATCTACTATTTTCGTTTTGGTAAGAATTTGCGACATTGCTATAAAAGCTACCATAGAATAAAGCAGAGAGGTTTTCATAGCTGAAGCAAAAAAACTAACTAGTTGTGTCCAAGTTCCAGTCAAAGAAATAAGAATAACTAAGGATATGATTACTCCCTCATATATTGGTCGCTTGAACAGTAAAAACCAAAGGCATATAGCTACAAGCATTACGCCAAGGTATATAAGTGCAGGTGGCATTTTTGTATCTCCTTTTTGTTTATCGTGAATTTAATTATATCATATAAAATTCACGGTGAACTCTACCGACGGTTTACTTATTTATACCAAACCGCGAAGTGTCGCAATTTCCGTTAAATCGGATATTTTAGTCGTGTGATATTTTTCATAGATCTCAACAAATGCCGCTGCATCCTTTAATTCGGTGTCTGTACGCATAGGAATATAAACAGTTCCTCTTGCAACGATTTTTTTGTCGGTTATTTTTTTGTCCGTACAAAATTCCTTGTTGTAAAACGTTATTGGAATTTTTTTATCGCCCAAAAACAGCGAAACGTTTTCTTCTGCGGACATACAGCTTTGAAGCTTTCTTGTAACGTTTATGCCAAATAAAAGAAATTTGTCATAAACAACCATTTTCTTTTCGGAAGCGAAGCTGAAAAAGGAAATATTCAGCCCATATTTTTCCAAATGCAGACTGCGAACGTAATCTCTTTCTCTTGTAATTATGGCAATATCGGTTATACCTACAAGCATAAAATATGAGAGGAGATAATGTATAATAGGTTTTCCCGCAATATTACCTCTTACATCGTCAATATGAAGCTCTCCACTCCAATTGTTGTTTTTTTGAGGGGTGGGTATGGCTATCAGATGCTCAATATCAATGTCTAAAAGTATAGATAACTTAGAAAATAAGGATACGTCAGGTAGACATATTCCTCTCTCCCATTTTGAAATAGCCTTATCTGTTACAAATAAGCACTCGGCTAAGGATTTTTGAGTATATCCTGCCGCTTTTCTCGCTTCTGCGATAATTTTTCCTATTTCAGCGGTATTCATTATAAATCAGCAACCAGACCAAGCGTCCTCTATCATAGCAAGAACGCTTTCGTATTCTAATTTTTGAAGCTGCATATCGTTTCCGTCTTCGTCAATAATTTTTACTGTATCACTGATTTTGCAAAGAGTTTTAGCAAATTTTTCTTTGGTATCATCCATAACGTGAAGTCTGAAAATTACTCTGTCAAGCGAGCTTGTTGCAGATATTTCATCACCTATAAATTTAAATTGGCGGTTTTGGAGTAGCTCAGGCATAGCGTTTATTTCATCTACGCCATCGATTTTTGCAATGCGACCGGGTTTAAGAGGTATGTAATAATTGCAACAGTATTTGCTGAATTTATAATTGTCCGAAGTCTTTGCGTCGTAAAGAGTCATTTTGCCGGTGAGCGCAAATTCAATCATAAGCTCAAGGGAGCTTATGCCGTTAAGCTTTTCTGCAAAAACGTAAAACTGCTCGCCACCCATTCTGAGTCCGGATTCGTGGAAATAGAGCTTACCGTTTTCTTCAAATCCTTGGAACATAAGATTACCGTATTTTATTCCGAGTCCGTTTATCATTTTTATAACCGAAGGCTCAACATTTTTCTTATATTCATCAAGGAATTTAGGAGAAAACATATGGAACAGGCAAGATGCTGCCTTTTCCTTTTCAACGTCAATCTTATATTTTAAAAATGATGAGGATAGGCTACAATAACCATTTTGTATAGTGTAGTGAATAAATATCTCGTTTTTACTGTCTATATATCTTTCACAAACTATTTTTTTACTTGCGGAGCTTTCATATAACTCCTTGTAATGTTGAATGAGTTCTTCCTCGTTATTGCATTTCATAATGCCGCGTCCACCGCTTCCGTCGGCAGGCTTTACCATAACGGGATAGCATATTTTATCTAAATCTTCACGCTTGAAGCTGATATCAACGTTGTATATTTCGGGAGTTGGCACACCGTATTCTATACATTTTTCCTTGAATCGTCTTTTGTCATTTGAAAGTATGTCAAATTGTTCCAAGGTTCCGCAACACGGCAAACCGGCTTCCTTACAGATTTGTGCATAAAAAGGAAGATGCGAATCCGTCCAGCCTACAAAAATTCCTTCTACATTATACTTTTTTATTAATTCAAGCATTGCAGCGGTATTTGATATATCTATATCAACTGCAATATCTGCAACCTGCTTTGACGGAGAATCCTCAGTCTTATAAAAATTGGCTACAACAGTTCGTATGCCCATTTCCTTGGCTCTGATAACCGCACACGCAGCAAGTGAGGTTCTATCCATTACCAAAAGTGTTTTTCCTTTTAAATGCTCGTACATTTTTTGCCTCCAAAGTAATTTTAAATATATTTAAGAAGTTCGTTTGCAAGTTGTATCATATCTTCTTTGTTGTACCGTTGGTCGCACGGCAAAGGAAGTATATTTTTTGCATATCTTCTTGCAAGTTCGTCCTCACACTCCAACGCATTGGGCCAAAGTGTAGGAACAAATATTTTTGCCTCTATTAGCTTTTTTCTTACCGAGTTGCCGTTTTCACAATAAAACGGATAGGCATACGGACCCTCAACAACCTTTATAGGAAGTGGGTTTTTTGCACCTAAAATCTCATTTAAAGTGCTAAAATTTGCATTACGACAAATTTTTACTTTATCATAATCAACAGCGCCCATTATATTGCGCGTCAATTCGGACATAGCCTTTAGTTCCAAGGTGTCAAAAAGACGGTCATTCCTTTTAAAATCCTCGTAATAGTCTGATGCTTTTTGTGTTTCAAAACGGCCAAGGATATGCTTCATTCTGTCAGCGGAACGGTCATTTTCCAATGGAATATCCAGGAGTTTGTCCGTAGATACATAACCACCGTCCGGAACACCGAAAAATTTTCTGCAAGAATAAACGGTATCTATTCCTTTGACAGGTGCTTGAAAAAACGCCTGCACGTTATCACAAATAATATTTCCGTGTTTTTCTTTTAATTTAAGTATTTGGAAATTATCAAGCTGACCGAAATAATTTACTACGTAAAGATACTCGTCTTTACCAAGTGGCTTATCAAATACAGGCACAAAGCTTTCGTTTACCGAATACATTTCGTATTGGTAGCCCTCTCTATCGCAAACTCCTGCAACAGAGTCGCAAAGGTAGTACGGAATATACAGTTTTTTTATATTTTTTGCTTTGAGAATATAAAGCAGTCCGTTACGTGCAGTGTTAACTCTGATTAAGTCCTTGTAAAGCTCATTATTTTTCAGGTCATCGAGACCTAAATATCCGCCAATTTCTTTCATTATCTATTTTCCTATTTCAAAATAACTTTGATATAATCGGGTATATTTTCCATTACTGATTCAAGCTGCTCCGCAGTATCGAAATTAAAAATCAAGGTTCCGATTGCCTCGTTTGCTGCGCTGAAACCGCCTACTTTGCAGCCTGGCTCTATCCACAAATCCCTCTCGATAAGATTTTTTTGTATTTCGTCAGAAATCCAAATTCTATCAAAAATACCTGCGTTTTCACTATGTAGTATAATTTCCGCCCAATAGCCGTTGTACGCCTTTTGCTCTACGTCTTCAACCGGCATTCCTACGGCAGCTCTAACGGCATTAGTGATTAGGTCTACGCCGGTAGCGTATCTTAAACATTCCGCCAAACGGTTTCCGCCACCTCTTGGGGAGCATTCCATAATATACGCCTTGCCGTTAGTACATTCTCTTACCTCGATATTGTATATAGAGGTACCCATATTTAGCAAGGTAAGCAATCTCTGTATTTCTGCTCTAAGCTCTGTTCTTGATGCGTCCGACAATGTTGAAGGCCAGCTGTATGCAGAAGGTGTATACGGATTTTCACATTTGGTATCAAAACGTTGCGCGGAAAAAGAAACAAATTTAAGTTCTCCGTTAACCGAAAAGCTATCCGTATCCGAGGAATGTCCCTTCTTTTCAAGAAAATCCTCGATAATAAACTCGTCGGAATGCGAAAATGACAGAGCATATTCTATACATTTTTTCAAATCCTCAGGCTTATCCACACGGTTAACGCCTTTACTTCCGGCGGAGTCCGTAGGCTTTACTATAACCGGCCAGTTAAAATAATCAATATCCTTAAGTGCGTCCTCTACCGAAGTGTAACTTTTTGCATTTGGGACGTTAAAGCCGTTATCTGTCAAAAATTTGCGGAAACGTCCCTTGTTTTGCAGTATAGAAACTGACTCATAAGAACCGCTATGAGGAAGCCCGAGCTGTTCTGCAACGTAAGCAGCGGTAGTTACTCCCGGGTCGCACGCAAACGACATGATTCCGTCAACGTTTAATTTCTTAGCTGCTTCAAGCACAGCGTCCTTATCAATTATACTCACGTTACAGTATTCATCAGAATACCTATGAGCTATATTATCAGGCAGGTAGTCGCACGTTATAACATACAGACCTAACTTATGTGCCGCTTCGATTACCGGCAAAATATAACGAGAGCCACCAAGAAGTAATAATTTTTTCATTTTTCTTCTCCAAAACAAATAGTTAATGCGATTTTTTATTATGTATAAAAGCTTTTGCACTTTCAAGTAAAATTTTAAACGGCTTTGGACGTATAACGAACGAAAGTCCCAAATAAAGCACAATGCCGACTCCAACCTGCATAATGAGCAGAAGAATAGTCGAAATCTGCAAATAATTAAGTGCATAAACAGAGGCAAACATTATTCCCGAAAGTGTAAGCGACGGCAAAATATCACGAATCTGTTCAAAATACGAATAACCTATCAATTTTTTATTTGGGAATGAATTGACAAAACTACTGATTAGTGCCGTAATTATACCCGTCATAGCAATAGCAACGGGGGAGTTAAAGAAGGCAACGGCTATAACGAGTGCTGCAATTCCGTATATTTTCTTTATAATTTCCAGCTTTAAAAATATATCGCTTCTGCCTATTGCGTTGATTGCCTGTAAATTAGAAGTATGAATCGGCCAAAATGCATACGTTAAGCAATAAATTTGTAGATACGGTACACAAGGAAGCCATTTATCTGTAAGAAGCAGAGAAACAAGAGGAGAAGCAACTGCCGCAAGTCCCATCATCATCGGGAAAAGAATATACGCGCTAAGCATTATAGAATTACGCGTCAATTCTTTCACCTTGGATTTATCGTCTTGCTTTTCCGCCATTGCAGGTAATAGCACGCTTTGTGCTGCGCCGTTTACAGCAGTCGTGATGAACTGAGGAAATTGCTTGCCTCGATTGTAATATCCGAGCGTTGCGTCATCGTATTTTTTACCGATAACAAGACTGCGAAGGTCCTGATATAGTGTATCAATCAGTGAAGAAACAAGAAGCTTCCAGCCGTAAGCAAAAAGCATCCTTACGCGCTTTAAATTGCAAATAAATTTTATTTTCAGCTTGACGGTAAATCTCATTATTATACAAATAACGACTACGTTTATAAGGCTTTGTGCAACCAAAGCCCAAAGTCCGCCGCCCATATATGCGATAACAATACCTGCGATTCCTGAAATAAGAACAGCTCCGATGTTGCTGAAAAAGATTTTTTTGAAATTCATTTCTCGGCTCACCTTGGCAACCTGAACGGAGTTTAGAGAACCGGGTAAAATCATAAGTGCAAGAACTCTCATAGGGGTAACGATTTCAGGCATTTCGTAAAACCAGCCGATGAGCGGCGAAGCGAAGAAGATTGCTATGTAAAGGATAACCGCAATGAAAAATGAAATCCAAAATACCGAGGAATAATCGTCCTCGTCGACGTCTTTGTTTTGCACCAATGCGGTGTTGAACCCATTTTGCACAAAAACGTTTGCAAGAGTTGTGAATATTATAATTATCGCAAGTGCGCCGTAGTGCTCGGGTGCAAGTAGTCTTGCAAGTATTATTTGTAAAACAAATTGTACGGTTGATACACCAAAGCGTTCAAAAAGCTTCCACATAAAGCCTTTTGCTGTTTTGTTTATGTTACTCATTTTTCGTTTAAGTGAAAGGGAAAATTGTTTTTAATAGATTAATAACCCCTCTTTTATTCTTTCTTTATATTTTTTAAAATTATGTAGTGAATTAAATATAGACTATATTATTATATATTAAAAAAAAGCTTTAGTCAATACTTTTTGAACAAATTTAACAAATAAGCTAAATATTTACTTAACAAATATGTGAAAATTTTCATTAAAAAAACCGTTGCAACAATGCAACGGTTTTTTGATATTAAATTGCAATAGCGTGTAGGGTTATCAACTGATATTTTGTACTTTTTATCTATTTTCAAGCTTGATATATGGCTCGTATTCCTTTACGTTGATATAAGCAGGTCGGATAATTTTGCCTGCGTTTTGAATTTCCTCGATTCTATGCGCCGACCAGCCTGCAATTCTTGCAACCGCAAAGATAGGAGTGAAAAGCTCGTAGGGGAGTCCGAGCATCTTGTAAACCATACCTGAATAAAAATCAACGTTTGCGCTGACGCCCTTGTATATTTTACGCTTTTCGGCAATGATTTCAGGTGCAAGGCGCTCAACTGTTTCGTATAGGCGGTATTCATCACTCATACCCTTTTCCTCCGAAAGCTGCTTTGCGTAGGTGCGTAAAATCGTTGCACGGGGATCGGAAATTGAGTATACGGCGTGTCCCATACCGTAAATAAGACCTGCATTGTCAAACGCCTGTTTGTCAAGAAGTCTGGCAAGGTAATCGGCAATTTCGTCCTCGTTTGTCGTGTCGATGTTTGCCTTCATATCGTCAAACATTTTCATAACCTTAATGTTTGCGCCGCCGTGTCTTGGACCTTTAAGTGAGCCCAGAGAAGCGGAAACTGCTGAGTAGGTATCAGTGCCCGATGAGGTTACAACGTGCGTGGTAAAGGTGGAGTTGTTTCCGCCGCCGTGCTCGGCGTGTAATACAAGAGCGAGGTCGAGCAGCTTTGCCTCAAGCGGAGTAAACTGACCGTCCTCACGGAGTAAATAAAGTAGATTTTCGGCGGTTGTATATTCCTTTTTGGGGTAGTGAATAAAAAGGCTTTGTCCCTTGTGGTAGTGCTGATAGGAGTGGTAACCGTAGACTGCAAGGAGCGGGAACTGTGCTATAAGCTGCAAACACTGACGCATAACGTTTGGAAGTGAAATATCGTCGGGATTTTCGTCGTAAGCATAAAGTGCAAGCACGCAACGGGAAAGCATATTCATCATATCCTTTCCGGGAGCTTTAAGTATCATATCGCGCACAAAGGAGGGGGGAAGTGAACGGTAGTCTGAAAGCTGGTCGGTGAATTTTGTAATCTCGTCCTTACTTGGTAGATGCGAAAGCAGAAGAAGGTATACCGTTTCCTCAAAGCCATAGCGGTTGTCGGCAACAAAGCCGGATACAAGGTCGTGAATATTAACGCCGCGATAGTAAAGCTCACCGTCAATGGGAGTTACGTTACCGTTTTCGTCAACTATCTTGGAATTTATGCAGGAAACCTCGGTAAGTCCTGTTATAACGCCGCTACCGTTTGTATCGCGAAGTCCTCTTTTAACATCGTGCTTTGTGTACATTTCAGGAGCAATGCCGTTGCTTTTACTTGAAATTTCGGCAAGCTCTTTTATGTATTCGGTTATTTCGGAATAATTTATCATTTTCGTCCTCACTATGATTTCGTTGAAAATATTATACCATATTTTACCTGAAACTTTCTATCGGATTTTGTAAATTATAAGCCTACATTATTTTATTTGCTTATATTCATTATAACTACTTGCAAAATATGGGATAATCACGGAGAAATTTCCGATTACGCTACGGGTTACTTCGTTACCGGCTTTATGGGTGAAAAGCCGCAGGCAAAATGGATTGGACGTAAGGAAGAAAGCGAAAATATCTTAAAATACGTATCATCTTTTGAATATAACGGAGAAGGCTCGGCATATATTCTCGCTACCGCTTACGGTATGTATGAAATTTATATAAACGGCAGACGTTGGTTACCTATATTAGATAAAAAACGCACCCACGTGGGTGCGTTTTTTATGTTTATGCCAGCTCTTTTTTTAAAAATAGAAGTATTTTTTGTTCCTCTCTTGATACCTTAACCTGAGTTAGTCCAAGTCTTTTTCCCGTTTCGCTTTGTGAAAGCTCGTCAAAATAGCGTAGCTGTATTATTTTTCTCCAAAGCGGTGGTAAGCGTCTTATTGCCTCGCCGAGTGCAATTCGGTCAGTGAGGGTATCAAGAGATGTGCTTTCATCCGCAAGACTGCTTTCAATCGTAAGCGAGGCATCATCTCCACCAATCGGCTCGCTTAGGGAGGAAACGCTTGACATAGCCTCAAGACAGTATGCAATTTCACTTTCGGCAAAGCCTGTAAGTGCGGAAAGCTCGGAAATTTTCGGTTCACGCTGATTCTCGGCTATAAATTTTTCTCGCTCACGCATAAGAGTAGCGCCTTTTTGTTTTATACTGCGGCTAACCTTTATTGGACCGTCATCACGCAAAAAGCGGCGTATTTCCCCCATAATAAGTGGCACTGCATAGGTTGAAAATACGCACCCGTATTCAAAATTAAAGCTGCGTGCCGCTTTTATCAGACCTATCATACCGATTTGAGTTAAATCCTCATACTCAACCCCACGCCCGACAAAGCGCAGGGCAATTTTTTTAACTAAACCTGTATTTTGCTCGGTAAGGATTTGCAGGGCGTCGCTATCACCCTCTTTTATTTTTTGCAATAGCTCTGAATTTGTAATTTTGGCATTTTTAAACACACGTATGCCTCCAAATTTTCGTTTTATCCGTTGTTTTCCTCTTCGTTATGTAACGAAAATCTTTTTACCATAGTTATTTTAGTTCCCTTTCCGACTATGGAAACCACCTTTAAATCGTCCATAAAGCTTTCCATAATTGAGAAACCCATACCTCCTCGTTCACCTGAGGTATCCGAGGAATAGAGCGGTGTCATAGCAAGAGGAATATTTTCAATACCGCAACCCTTGTCGCTTACTGTGATTTTAAGCGTGTCGTCATCGTATAGCTTCATTTTTAATACCACTTTTCCCTTGCCGTTATCCTTATATCCGTGTACAATAGCGTTTGTTACCGCTTCGCTTACCGCTGTGCGCACGTCGGAAAGTTCCTCAAGTGTTGGGTCGGTTTGTATACAAAAAGCTCCTACCACAGAGCGCGCAAGTACCTCATTTTCTCCGATTGCGGGGAAAATAATTTCCGTTTCATTTATTATTTTCTTCATATACGTATGCCTCTTTCCTTATAAATTCAGCCTTATTTTTCGTTGGTGCTAATAATTGGAATTATTTTTTCTGTTCCTGCAAGGGTGAGCAGCCTTTTTACACTTTTTGTTGGATTTAAAACCTTTAATACGCCGCCCATTTCCCGTATATGCGTATAGCGTCCGAGGATAAGTCCAAGTCCTGAGCTATCCATAAAGGCTATTTCCGATAAGTCAAGAACTACCGTACCTGCCTTGTAAAAATATATTTGCCTGTCTATTTCCACTCTTGCAGTTCTTGCCGTATGGTGGTCAATTTCACCCGAAAGTGTTATAGTTAAGGTGTCTTCACCCGTTTCGTATTTTGCCATGAGTGCTTGCATATTTTATATCATCCTTTCGTTTTGCGTCTATTATGATTGTAAAGCAAGATGCGTGATTTTTATGTCAAAAAAGGTCGCACAGTTAAAATATATTTTTTGTCTTTAAAAAAGCGCCGATTTAAATAGTCAAATTAAAAATAACACTTGAATTTTCAACGTGAATAAAGTATAATATAAATATAATAGTTTTACAAAGAGGAACGTTTTATGAAAAATTACATTTTTGCGCCCGCAAATATACTTCTGCCCAAAAAGGATTTTGAAAAATGGTCGGTTATCGCTTGCGACCAGTTTACCTCACGCCCCGATTATTGGGAGCAGGTAAAGGAAATTGCAGGAGATGCTCCTACAACCCTTAGTCTTATTTATCCTGAGGTTTATCTTGGCAAAACCGATTCTGCAAAAATGACCGAAAGCATAAATAATGCTATGCAAAATTATCTTGATAGCGATATTTATACCGAATATAAAGATGCATTTATTTACGTAGAGCGTATTCAAAGCGACGGAAAGATGAGAGCAGGTATTGTTGGTGCGGTTGACCTTGACGAATATGATTATAACCTTGGCTCTACTTCAAGAGTACGTGCAACCGAGAAAACGGTGCTTGAACGTATTCCGCCAAGAGTTGAAATAAGAAAAAATGCACCCACAGAGCTTCCTCACGTGCTTATGCTTGCTGACGATATAAACAAAGCTATCGTTGAACCGCTAGGTGAGCTTGCAAAGCAGGGAAAAATGGAAAAGCTTTACGATTTTGACCTTATGCTCGGCGGCGGTCATATTACGGGTTACCTTGTTCCCGTTGAAATGAACGATGCAGTATGCGAGAAAATAGAGGCTTTGGGTGAGCTGCATAGCGGAATTACCCTTGCGGTAGGCGACGGAAACCACTCACTTGCAACAGCAAAGGCGGTGAGAGAGCTCGGACGTACCGAAATAAACCGCTACGCCCTTTGCGAGCTTGTTAATATTCATAGCGAGGCACTTGAATTTGAGCCTATCTACCGCACCGCGGAAAACGTTGATGTAGATAATATTTTTGAAGCATTTAAAAACTTCCTTGGCGATAAAATTACCGCAGACGGCGAGCAAAAGATAATTTTTGTTGCGGGCGACAAAAAGGAAACGATTTACGTTAAAAATCCTCCTCACGCACTGCCCGTCGGTACTGTTCAAATATTCCTTGACGAGTACCTTAAAGATTACCCCAATATGGTGGTTGACTATATTCACGGAGAGGACGAGGTGCTTGAAATCGCTAAAAAGACTGATTCTTGCGGATTTATCTACGACGGTATGGGTAAGAGCGAGCTTTTCACCGCCGTTGAAAAAGAGGGTGTTCTTCCTCGCAAAACCTTCTCAATGGGACACGCAAGAGATAAGCGCTACTACACTGAGGTAAGAAAAATAAAATGAAATATATAGTTGGATTTGATGTTGGAGGAACAAAGTGTGCCGTTACGCTTGGTAAGACGGTAGAAAATGCGACGCCCGAAATTCTGCAAAAAATAAAATTTCCAACGGAAGCGGATAAACCGTATACTGTGCTTGAGCAGTTTAAAAACGAGCTTGATAATATTCTTAAAAAATCAGCACTTGAATATAAGGATATTGTTGGTATCGGTATCTCCTGCGGAGGACCGCTTAATAGCGAAACGGGGGTAGTTATGTGTCCGCCAAATCTTCCGAAATGGGATAATATAAAGATTTGCGATTATTTCACAGACCTCACGGGTATCCCCTGTCGTCTGCAAAACGATGCAAACGCCTGTGCGGTTGCTGAGTGGAAATACGGAGCGGGCAGAGGGCTTAAAAATATGGCGTTTCTTACCTTTGGTACGGGACTTGGCGCAGGACTTATTCTTGACGGTAAGCTCTACCGAGGCACAAACGACAACGCAGGTGAGATAGGACACGTAAGGCTTGAGCCTGACGGCCCTGTCGGTTACGGTAAAGCAGGCTCGTGCGAGGGATTTTGTTCTGGCGGAGGTATCCGTCAAATGGGTATATTTGCTATGCGTAGGTATGGCGAGGATACCGAATTATATAAGGCTTGTGAAGGTAAGGAAGAAAACGTAAATGCAAAAATTATTGCTGACCTTGCTTACAAAGGCGACGAAATTTGCTCTGATATCTATAAAAAATGCGCCGAGAAGCTTGGTATGACTATATCAATTCTTTGTGATATAATCGACCCTGAAGCGGTTGTTATCGGCGGAATATTTATGAGAAGCGATGATTTACTTGCAGACGGAATTTTGGAAACAATGAAAAGAGAAGCCCTCGTCCCCTGTAAGGTTTTAAAGGCAGGACTTGGCGAAAAGGTAGGCGACTACGCCGCACTTTCTATTGCCGAGGGAAACTATTAAAGAGGAATTAAAAATGGAAAATTTACTTAAAAGATACCCAGCCCTGACGGTAGTTGAAAACGAGATTACCAAAGCGTTTGAAATTTTGAAAAGTACTTATGAAAACGGCGGCAAACTGCTTGTTTGCGGCAACGGCGGAAGTGCTGCTGACTGCGACCATATAGTGGGTGAGCTTATGAAATGCTTTAAAATCAAGCGCCCAATAAAATCCGAATTTGCCGAAAAGCTCAATGCAATGGGCGAGGACGGTCAGGCTCTTGCCTCGCTTCTTGAAGCAGGACTTCCTGCAATTTCACTTTGTGAGCATAATTCACTTTCCACCGCTTATGCAAATGACCGCAACCCATATGCCGTGTTTGCTCAACAGCTCTCGGTGCTCGGAAACGAGGGCGACACTCTGATTGCACTGACCACCTCAGGAAACTCTAAAAACTGCGTCTATGCGGCAACGGTGGCGAAGGCTAAGGGGATGAGAGTTATCTCTATCACAGGTCAAGGTGGCGGAAAAATTTCCGCACTTGCCGATGTTGCTATCAAGATTACCGAAACGGAAACATATCTTATACAAGAGCTTACGCTTCCGATTTATCACTATCTTTGTGCCGAGCTTGAAAATTACTTTTTCGGATAATAAAAAACGGTTTCGTTTGCACGAAACCGTTTTTTTTGTGATTATTTATTTTAACATTTCGATAAGCTTTCCAAGTACAGGCTCGAATTTTGCACCGTACCAATGGTTTTCTTCGTTTGCCGTTTCCTTTATGCACTCAACGGTGTAGTCAGCTGCGATTTTTGCAGCCTCAAAAGCACTCTTTCCACGAACAAGCGCACCCGTAAATGCGGAAGCGTAAATATCGCCGGTTCCGTGGCAGCTGTTAGGGAGCATAACGTGCTCGTAGTAGGAATATACGCCGTTCTCGTAAACGACAACACCCGTCTTGCCCTTTTGGTAGGATACACCCGTAAATATTACGTTTTTTGCGCCAAGAACAGTGAGCTTTTCGAGGATACCATCAATATAAGCGCGGTCATATTCGGTTTTGTACTCGGTGTCGGTGAGGAAGCAAGCCTCGGTCAAGTTTGGCAAAACGTAATCAGCCTTACCGCAAAGCTCCTTCATAGCCTCAACGAAAGCTTCGTCAAAACCGTAGTAGAGCTTTCCGTTATCCGCCATAGCAGGGTCTACTATTTTTATACAGTCTTTTGCGGCGGTTGCATCGAAAATATCAGCAACGTAATCTATCTGCTTTGTGCTGCCAAGGTATCCTGTGTATATAGCATCAAAAACGATATTTTCCTTTACCCAGTGCTCCTTGATAGAGGGCATATCGTCGGTAAGGTCGCGAAAGGTAAAGCCCTGAAAGCCGCCGGTGTGGGTTGAAAGTACTGCGGAGGGAAGAACTGCGCACTCAACTCCGCACGCTGAAATGACGGGGAGAGCAACGGTGAGTGAGCACTGACCGACGCAGGAAATATCTTGTATTGTAAGTATTTTTGGGTATGACATTTTTAAAACCGTCCTTTTTGCTTCGTTTGTTTAATTATATGTTTATTTTGGTAATAAATAAATACTCAGAACAATACTTTTTTATATAACCAGATTTCGTTTAGTTTTTCTGCTTGCGCCTTGCTCGGCGAACCTTGTTAATATGCCTTTCAAAATCACCGCTGTTTATCAGCTCGGTAAGGACGTATTGCTCAAAAACGGGAACAGTGCAGGAATAAAAGCCGAGTTTTTTTTGAAAATCGTCAAGTAATCTTTCGGGTAAAACTGCATATCCGATACGGAACGACGGCGCAACTGTTCTTGAAAATGTGTTAAGATAGATGACGGAGCCGTCCTGTGAAAGCTCGAAAACCGTATCCTCGTTTTTGGTGGAAACGGTAAGCTCGGAATCGTAGTTATCCTCTATAATAAAGCCTGAGCGTTCTCTTGCCCAATTCAGATATTCAAGCCGCTTTGAAACGCTTGCGTTGACGGAGCTTGGATAGCTGTTAAAGGGGGTAACGTGCAAAACCGACGCCTCCGATTTTGCAAGCTCGGAGCTTTTAATTCCGTCCTCGCTGAGCTTTAAAAGCTCGCATTTTACACCGCAAAGAGAGTAAACCTTTCTTATTTTCTCATAGGACGGATTTTCAAGTGCAAATATACGCCCATCACCAAGAAGCATAGCGATAAGACTGTAAAGATGCTCCGCACCCGAGCCGATTATTATTTGCTCGGGACGGACGTTTATACCTGTGCTTCTTGCAAGATAGCTTGAAATTGCAAGGCGAAATTCGGGGCAGCCGTGGTTTGGTGATTTAACTAAAATTTTGTCTTCGTAGTCAAGCAAAACACGGCGCATAGTTTTTGCAAGAACGGAAAACGGAAAATCAACCTTTGCGTGCGCGGTTGCCTTTTTTGGCTGCTTTGCCTGTGGGATATTTTCCGTAGCAAAGGGAAAATCGCTTTGTGTGTATATCACAAAATATCCGCTTCGCTCACGGGATTCCACGTACCCTTCGTCGCAAAGTATGGAATATGCGTGCAAAACGGTTATAACGCTAACCCCCGACTCGTCTGCAAGCAGACGCTTTGAGGGAAGCCTTGCTCCTGTTTTGTATATTCCGGACACTATATCGCGGCGCAGTTGATAGTAAAGCTGCATATACGAGCTGACGCCCGTATTTTTGTCTATTTTATACTTCATTTGAATATATCGTTCCTTTCGAAAAATGCAAAAACAATATGACCAAAAACATTTTAGCATATTTTTTATTATTTGTAAAGGCGTATATAAAAAAGACTTGAAAAAAACCTTAAAAGGTGATATAATCAAGAAAAAAGACGTTAGGGGAAAACGAAGTTGAACGTAAATAAATGGCTTAAATTAAATACAGAAATCCTTGCAGGGAAAACCGTTGCCGTAACGGGAACAACGGGGGGACTTGGCAGGGAAATTTGCCTTCACCTTGCAGGGCTTGGCGCTTCTATAATTTTAATGGATAGAAATGCCTCGCGCTCCGAAAAATTCCGTGAGGAGCTGAAAAACCGTTTTACGGGTGCTACGTTTAGCTGTATAAACGTCGATATGACTGATATAGAATCGGTCAAAAAGGCTCTTTTGGAGTTAAAAAATGATTGCCCCGATATTATGATACATAACGCAGGCGCATACAGTATTCCAAGATATAAATGCACGACGGGATATGATAACGTATTTCAGATAAATTTCGTCTCTCCCTACTATATGATACGTGGTCTGCTCCCCGAAATGAGAGAAAAAAAGGGTAAATTTATAGTGGTCGGCAGTATAGCTCATAACTACTCCAAAACAGATGATAGCGATATTGATTTTTCTACTCGCACAAAGGCGTCTAAGGTTTACGGCAACGCAAAACGCTACCTTATGTTTTCCCTTTACGAGCTTTTTCAGGACGAAAAGGACGTAACTCTTTCGGTAACTCACCCCGGCATTACCTTTACCAACATAACGGCACATTACCCAAAACTTATTTTCGCTATAATCAAGCACCCGATGAAGGTTATTTTTATGAGGCCAAGAAAAGCGGCGCTTTGTGTAATAAAAGGTGTTTTTGATAGCTGTACCGTAAACGAGTGGATAGGACCTCGCGTCTTTAACGTTTGGGGACTTCCCAAAAAGCAGATTTTAAAAACCTGCAAGACAGAGGAAAGAGAACGTATATCCCAAAACACCGAAGAAATTTATAAAAAAATGACCGAGCTTTAAAACTCGGTCATTGCGTTAAGAAATCCATTTTTTGCGATACTGCGCAGGCGTAATTCCTTCGTTTGCAAGAAAAAGCTTACAAAGATAGCTGCTGTTACAAATACCCGTTTCAAGACATATTGCCTCTTGACTTAAATCGCTTGATTGCAAAAGCTCCTTTGCTTTGTTTATGCGGATTTGAGTCAGGTATTCGCTTGGCGTTATGCCCGTTTCTTTTTTGAAAATACGGCAAAGGTGGAATTTACTGATATGCACTCTTTCCGAAAGGCTGTCAAGCGAAATCTCGCTTGCGTACTCGCGGTTTATGATTTCAATGCAACCGTAAACAGGCTTGCTGTATTCCGACACAGGCTTTGGTGAAACCGTGCGAATGATTTTCGATAAACATTCCAAAATAAGCGTTTCCGCAATTATATCGCTTTCAAAGGTTGACGGCGCGGAATATAAATCTATTATTCTCTTGATGTGGCTTATTACTGTTTGGCTTTGAAACGGTACGATAGGACTGCCACCGTTCAGCTCATAAAACAGGTCGTAGTAATACTTAACTCCTGCGCCAAAGAAATGGATAAAAAGAATGTGGCTGTTTCCAAGTGTGTCGATTTTGGCACCGCTTGTGTAGTCAAGGAAAAGCATTTGCCCTATTTTAGGAAAAGCATACGTTTTTTCTCTGTATTCAAGTGTACCTTGCGTGTCGGTCAGCGGTACTGCGATTTGAAACGAGTCAAGCGGACCGCGGTGGGTGTAATGCTTTCCGTCAAAGAAAAATTCACCGACCTCTTGCACGGTGATATTGAGTTTTTTATCGCCTGCGGCGGGGGTTACCATAATCCAAGTCGATTTGTCGGATAAATTTTGATAATGATATTTAAGCGAGCTTTCCTTCATTATATATACACCTTTTTAAAAAGCAAGATTTTGTTATAATTTAGCAAACGGACGTAATGAAAAATCCTTTAAATACTTGTATAATACAAGTATAACACAGTTTGATCTTAAATGCAAGATTTTACTGAAAAAAATAAAGGATTGGTATAAAAAGATGATAACTGAGGCAAAAAAAGGCAAAATCGGCGTACTCGTTGCAGGACACAGGGAGTATTGGGGACAGTTTAAGGGCTGCCGTGAGCAGCTGCTGAAAAACGCTGAAAATTTCGAGGAGCTTATCAAAAGGGGTGGCGCAGAGCTTGTAACCTACACAGCGTCTGATGGCACACAGATGTGCGACAACCCCGAAAAATCGTATGAGGCAGGCGTTTATTTTAAATCACAGGATATAGATATTCTTATTCTTTTCCTCACCACTTACGTTGCATCGGGCAGATATATGCAGGGTGTTCTTGCATCTTGCGCTCCGGTTGTCGTAGTTGGATATCAGGCTCCAAGCAACTTTGAAAAGAGAGTAATGAGCGAGGATATTTTCTGGGGCTCTGTTTGCCCCGTGCCCGAGGCGTGTAACGCTCTTACACGTTGCGGTAAGCCCGCAGTCGGCGTTCACACCGGCGAATACTACCGTGAGCCTCGCTTTGATGAAAAATTTGAAAAAGAAATATACGAGTGGTGCAGAGTTGCGGGAGCACTCCGTAGCTACAAGGGAGCTATTTTCGGTCATATGGGACACTCATACGAGGGTATGCTTGATATGAATTTTGATCCAACCTCGTTTACGGGTGCGTTTGGAATACATATTCGTATGATTGAAATGTGTGAGCTGGCAAAATACGTAAAGGAAGCAACCGCCGAGGAAATTGACGAAAAGCTTAAAGAAATTAAGGAAAAATTTATTCTTCTCGGTGCGTCCCACGATTCCACCACAAGAGATATTAAGGACGGCGACCTTGAATGGGCGGCGAGATGCTCTATCGGTCTTGATAAGCTGGTAAAGAACAATAATCTTTCCGGTATGGCATATTATTACGAGGGACTTGCAAACGAATATGAAAAGGTTGCGGCGGGACTTATAATTGGCAACTCGCTTCTTGTTTCGCAGGGAATTTCCCTTGCGGGCGAATCGGATATGAAGACCTGCGTTGCGATGTATACGACCTCGGCTATCGGCGCGGGCGGTTCGTTTGCCGAAATCATCGCCATAGATAAAAACGAGGATATTCTTCTCGTTGGACACGACGGTCCTCACGATACGAGAATTTCCAACGCCAAGCCCACTATTCGCGCTCTTGAGCTTTTCCACGGTAAAAAGGGCAACGGCGTTTCGGTTGAATTCAGCCTCAAAAACGGTCCTATTACAATGCTTGGACTCGGTGTTGACGCTAACAATAAATACACCTTTATCGTAGCCGAGGGCGAAAGCCGTCCCGGCGGTATTCCGCAGCAGGGCAACACGATGACAAGAGGTTATTTCGGCCCTGACGTAGCCGCGTTCTTTGAGGAATGGTCGCAGGCAGGCAATAGCCACCACTACGCTCTTTCTATCGGTCATAACGCATCGGTTATCAAAAAGCTTGCAAAGGCTCTTGGAATAGGATTTAAGCAGATAAGATAATTATTTAGGAGTAAATTATGAAAAAGAAATATGTTCCCGCGCCCTGCCCTGTGTCAAGCGACTACTACGTGCTTTGTCATTACTATCCCGGTTGGGCAGTTCACGAAAACGGATATTCACCGTTTTTTGATATAGTTGATTTTCCCGAAAGAACGCCGTTTCTCGGATACTATGATGAAGCAAATCCCGAGGTTGCCGATTGGGAGGTAAAGTGGGCGCGTGAGCATGGAATAAATTGCTTTGTTTACTGTTGGTACAGAAAAAAGAGCAACGTTGGTAAGCCTTTGACCGACGATTCCCTCGTGCTCGCTCACCAAATAGATGCCTTAAAGAAATCAAGATACGGACATATGATGGACTACGCCATTATGTGGGAGGCGGACAACGCAGGCGGCGCGTCTGATGAAAACGACCTTGTAAATAACCTTGTTCCGTTTTGGTGTAAGGAGTATTTCGGGGATAATAATTATATGAACATTGACGGAAAGCCGGTTGTGTTTGTATATGATTTTTCGCACCATATTCTTGATAGCTTTGGCTCTCCCGAAAATATGAAAAAAGCCCTTATCGCGGCAAGCGAAAGGGCAAAGGATTTCGGGTTTAACGGACTTATATTCGCAATAGAAAGCAGACATGGAAGGGAAGATCTTGCCATGTGGAAGGCGTGCGGATACGATATAAGCTTTGCTTACTGTTGGCAAACCGAAGCACTTGCTCCGACAAAC
Organism: Eubacteriales bacterium; assembly: GCA_045653945.1. Lineage (GTDB taxonomy): Bacteria > Bacillota > Clostridia > Oscillospirales > CAG-272 > SIG673. The sequence goes on along the minus strand of JAZOML010000044.1, from coordinate 419 downwards.
GGAGAAATTCTTGATATGCAGATGCAAAAGATGAGCGAGCATCTTGAGTACGATAGCTCGTATCAGATACTTACCTGCTCGTCTATGTGGGACCCATATCCTTGGTACAGACATAACGGCAAAAAGCCCGACGAGATAACGCGGTGGCGACTCACTCCCGAAAATTGGGAAAAGCTGCTAAATAAGACCAAAGAAATGCTCTGCCAAATTCCGGAGGGCTCTATTGCTAAAAATATGATTATGCTTGATAACTGGAACGAGTGGTGCGAGGGACACTATATCGCGCCGCACGAGAAGGGAGGCTTTGAATACCTTGACGCAGTACGCCGCGCGCTCACTAAGTGCGACAACGAGCCTGACCATATCTCTCCGCTTGAAAACGGATTTGGACCTTACGGTGAAAATATCGACCTTTCGCT
>JAZOML010000043.1:0-3755 GCA_045653945.1 Eubacteriales bacterium | reverse complement strand
AATTGTTTAATCTATTATTTATATATATTATTTTTAATTGATTATTGCGATACCAACAAATCTATATTTTTAAGGAGGACATTATGATAGGAATTATCATTACCGCTGTGGTTGCTCTTATAGTTATAAGCCCGATTGCGTTCCTCCTTGGTTACAAACGTCGTAAAAGCATAGCTGAAGCCAAAATAGGCTCAGCAGAGCTTGAAGCTAAACGAATAGTTGACGAAGCGGCAAAGGACGCCGAGAGCGCAAAGAAAAACGCCGTCATAGAGGCCAAGGAGCAAATTTTACGCGAAAGAAACGAAGCCGAGCGTGAAATCAAAGAGCAGCGCAGAGAAATTTCAAGACAGGAGCAAAGACTCCAATCCAAAGAAGAAAACCTTGACAGAAAGAGCGAGCAGCTCGATAACAAAAACGAGGTTCTCAATACTAAAATTGCCGAGGCGGATGCCACTAAGGCTGAAATTGAAGCTCTCAAGAAAAAGGAACTTGCTGAGCTTCAGAGAATTTCAAGCTGCACAGCAGACGAGGCAAAGGCTGAGCTTCTTGCAAAAATCGAGCAGGACGTACGCCACGATGCAGCACTCAAAATCATCGAAATCGAATCCAAGCTCCGTGAGGACGCCGACAGAAAGGCAAAGGAAATTATCTCCCTTGCTATCCAAAGATGCGCCTCCGACCACGTTTCCGAGACCACAACCTCAACCGTAACGCTCCCCAGCGACGATATGAAGGGACGCATCATCGGACGTGAGGGTAGAAATATCCGCTCAATCGAGCAGCTTACGGGCGTTGACCTCATAATTGACGATACCCCCGAGGCTATCACCGTTTCCTGCTTTGACCCCATCAGACGTGAGATTGCAAGACTTACTCTTGAAAAGCTCATTTCCGACGGCAGAATTCATCCCACCCGTATCGAGGACACCGTTGAAAAATCAAGACGTGAGGTTGAGGCTGAAATCAAAAAGGCGGGCGAAAGCGCAACCTTTGAGATTGGCGTACACTCCATAAATCCCGAGCTTGTCAAGATGCTCGGACGCCTCAAGTACCGTACCAGCTACGGTCAAAACGTACTTACTCACTCCCTTGAGGTCGCTTACATTTCGGGAATTATCGCAGACGAGCTTGGCGTAGACTCCGTTCTTGCAAAGAGAGCGGGACTTCTCCACGACATCGGTAAGGCTCTTACCGCTGAAATGGAGGGCTCACACGTTCAGCTTGGAGTTGACCTTTGCAAAAAATACAAGGAAAACGACGAGGTTCTCCACGCAATCGAGGCGCATCACGGCGACGTTGAGCCGCAAACCATTATTGCGGTTATCGTTCAGGCGGCTGACGCAATTTCCGCCGCACGTCCCGGTGCAAGACGTGAAAATCTTGAAAACTACATCAAGAGACTCCAAAAGCTCGAGGAAATCGCTAACAGCTTTGACGGCGTTGAAAAGTCCTTTGCAGTTCAGGCAGGACGTGAAATCCGCATTATGGTCAAGCCCGAGGAGGTTGGCGACGAGCAAATGGTTATCGTTGCTCGCGAGGTAGTTAAGAAGATTGAAGAAAACCTTGAATACCCCGGACAAATCAAAATCAACGTAATCCGCGAAAGCAGAGCCGTTGACTACGCAAAATAATAACAAGAACACCGTAAGGCGTTTTCAAAAACGAAAACGCTTTGCGGTGATTTTTACCCATTAAGTAATGAATTTCGGGGGCACAATGCCCTCATAGAACGGAATTTTATTTATGAAAATACTTGCTATAGGCGACGTTGTCGGATTAAAAAGCGCCGACTACCTTTCCGAAAAGCTCCGCGCATATCAGCGCAAAAACGAAATTGATTTTACCGTAGTAAACGGCGAAAATTCTGCCAAACACAACGGAATAGACCCATATTCCGCAGATATTATTTTCGAGGCAGGCGCGGACGTTATAACTACGGGTAACCACGTATATAGAATACCTGTATTTAACGATTATCTTGATACAAACCGGTTTGTTTTGCGACCTGCAAACTACCCCTCCGCCTGCGCAGGCAGGGGGTACGGCATATATGACTGCGGCTTTAAGCGTATTCTTGTAATCAATGCACTCGGTCAAATCAACACCGACACCGTAAACTCTCCCTTTGACACAATCGACGCTATCCTTGAAAAGGAAAAGGGAAACTATCATATCGCAGTGCTTGACCTACACGCCGAATCCACCTCGGAAAAGGCTGCGGTTGCAAGATACTTCGACGGCAGAATACAGGTCATATTCGGTACTCACACCCACGTACAAACAAACGACGCCCGTATTTTGCCACTTGGCTCAGGCTTTATCACCGACCTTGGTATGTGCGGCCCCATTGAGTCAATACTCGGAGTTGAAAGTAAGATAATAATTGACAGACTCCGCCGCCACGTGCCCTCTCGCTTTGAGTTTGCGGATGGCGATGTCGTCGCAAACGGAGCGGTTTTCACCCTTGAAAACGATAGGGTAACGTCCGTTACGCCGATACAGTTTTAGGAGAAATAAAATGATATACTACCCCAAAAAACAGCCCAAAAGGGCTACCGCTATATCACTGTTTCTTTACATTGGCGCAATAGCTTTGTTTATTATCAGCTCGTTTTTTACACCGACTATGCCATATCAGCTCATAGCCCTCGTCTTGGTATCAATCGGGCTTTTTCTTACTTCCAGATATATCTTAACCGACTATAAATATATTATCAAGGACGCCGAAAGGTCTACCGATAAAATAGGCTTTTCAATAGTAAAGGTAAACGGCAAACGAGAGGCTGTTATGGCTAATTTTGATTTACTTGACGTTTACGCCTTTGAAAAATGCAAAAAAATCTCCGTCTTTGAAAAAAAGCACGGAAAGGTGAATAAATTCTACGGATACGTATCAAACCTTTCTTCCCCCGATACTTATATGCTCGCTCTTAAATTTAACGGTATGAAAATTATTTTGGCTATTGAGTGCAGCGAGGACTTTGCAAAGGAAATCAAGGCACGTATTCCCCAAAACGCACAGGATATATAAGCAAAAAGCTTGAAAGGAGCATACCACTATGGCGCACACCTTCAGAGGCGGTATTCATATGAACGAATACAAAATAACCGCTTCGTTTCCTACGGAAAAGCTACCCGCACCCAAAAAGGTAGTTATTCCTCTTTCGCAGCATATAGGCGTACCCTGCACCGCAAGGGTTGTGGCAGGCGATACGGTAGATAAGGGGCAGATAATAGGCGAGGTCGAAAAGGGACTCGGCTGTCCCGTCCACGCCCCCGTATCGGGAAAGGTACTTGAAATAAATACTTTTTTAACACCACAGGGACGCAAAATTGAGCAGGTGGTTATCGAAAACGACGGAAATGAAAGACTTTCACCGCTTATTCGTCCATACGCCACAAGACTTGAAGAGGTAACACCCGAGCTTTGCATTGAGGCAGTGCGCCTGGCAGGAATTTCGGGTATGGGCGGAGCTACCTTCCCCACCTATGCAAAGATTTCATCGGCGATTGGAAAGGTTAAGAATATAATTATCAACAGTGCGGAGTGCGAACCGTTTATAACGGCAAATCACCGACTGATGCTCGAATACCCCGAAACCGTTATCGGCGGGCTTCGCGTGCTTATGCACACGTTCGGCCTTACGGAGGGCATCATAGCGGTTGAGGACAACAAGCGCGACGCCGCCAAGGTCCTGAAGGAATACCTCGGCGATGTCACCTCTGTCAAGATAAAGCTTCTCTAAACGAAATAT
>JAZOML010000042.1:0-11886 GCA_045653945.1 Eubacteriales bacterium | reverse complement strand
CGCAGCTTACGAGCAGTTCGTAAAGGTTTGCGAGATCCTTGAAAACCACTACCACGACATGCAGGATATGGAGTTCACCATTGAAAACGAGAAGCTCTATATGCTCCAGACCAGAAACGGTAAGAGAACTGCACAGGCTGCTCTCCAGATCGCTGTTGACCTCGTTGCTGAGGGACACAAGACCGAGCAGGAAGCTGTTCTTATGATAGACCCCAGAAACCTCGACACCCTTCTCCACCCCCAGTTCGATGCTAAGGCTCTTAAGGCTGCAACTCCTATGGGTAAGGGACTTGGTGCTTCTCCCGGAGCTGCTTGCGGTCAGGTAGTATTCTCCGCTGAGGACGCTGAAGCTTGGAAAGAGGCAGGCAAGAAGGTTATCCTTGTTAGACTTGAGACCTCTCCCGAAGATATAACCGGTATGAAGGCTGCTCAGGGTATCCTCACTGTTCGTGGCGGTATGACCTCTCACGCTGCTGTTGTTGCTCGTGGTATGGGTAAGTGCTGCGTTTCCGGTTGCGGCGAAATCGCAATGGACGAGGAAAACAAGAAGTTCACTCTTAACGGTAAGACCTACGTTGAAGGCGACTACATCTCCATCAACGGTTCTACCGGCGCTATCTATGATGGCATTATCCCCACTGTTGATGCTGAAATTTCCGGCAACTTCGGTACTATTATGGGCTGGGCTGACAAGTACAGAACTCTCAAGGTAAGAACCAATGCTGATACTCCTGCTGACGCAAAGAAGGCAAGAGAGCTTGGCGCTGAGGGTATCGGTCTTTGCCGTACCGAGCATATGTTCTTCGAGGCAGACAGAATTGCTGCTTTCCGTGAGATGATTTGCTCCGACACTGCTGCTGAAAGAGAAGTTGCTCTTGCAAAGATTCTTCCCTACCAGCAGGCTGACTTCGGGGCTCTCTACGAGGCTCTCGAGGGCAACCCCGGATGTATCAGATTCCTTGACCCCCCGCTTCACGAGTTCGTTCCCACCACCGAGGAGGATATTGCTCTTCTCGCAAAGGCACAGAACAAGTCTATTGAGGATATCAAGGCTATCATTTCTTCTCTCCACGAGTTCAACCCCATGATGGGTCATCGTGGATGCCGTCTTGCAGTAACCTACCCCGAAATCGCAGCAATGCAGACCAAGGCAGTTATCAGAGCGGCTATTAACGTACAGGCAAAGCACGCTGACTGGAACGTTGTTCCCGAGATTATGATTCCTCTTGTTGGCGACGTTAAGGAGCTTAAGTACGTTAAGAAGGTTGTTGTTGAAACTGCTGATGCAGAAATCGCAGCAGCCGGCGTATCCCTCAAGTATGAGGTTGGTACTATGATCGAAATTCCCAGAGCTTGCCTCACTGCTGATGATCTCGCTGCTAACGCAGACTTCTTCTGCTTCGGTACTAACGACCTTACTCAGATGACCTACGGCTTCAGCCGTGATGATGCTGGTAAGTTCCTTAGTGCTTACTACGATGCAAAGATCTTCGAGAACGATCCTTTCGCAAAGCTCGACACCACCGGTGTTGGTAAGCTTATGAACATGGCTGTAACCCTCGGACGTCCCGTAAACCCCAAGCTCCACGTAGGTATCTGCGGTGAGCACGGTGGCGACCCCACATCCGTTGAGTTCTGCCACCAGATCGGTCTTGACTACGTATCCTGCTCTCCCTTCAGAGTTCCGATAGCAAGACTTGCTGCGGCACAGGCTGCCTTAAAATAATTTGGGACATCCCTCTTCAAGTGTGAAAAGGCAAACCGCCTTATAACACAATAGGCAAAACAAAATAAAATTACGACCTTGTAGAAGAAATTCTATGAGGTCGTTTTTTTTCCGCTTAAAACCTTGCAAAATAAAAAAATCAAAATTTAGAATTTCAGTAAATTTTACCAAAAATAAATATCCCCCGTAAAACGAGGGATATTTATTTGTCTACTCTTTATTGGTGCAGTCCGCAAGCATCAAAATTATAAAGCCTTAACTCAAATGCACAAAAATCGCTCTGCTTTTCGCCGTTGAAATACAGGTTACAAACCGTTATATTGGAGATGTTTGAGTCCTCTCCCTCGCAGTGTACGTTTATAACGGGGGTAATTTCCTTATTATCTGTAAACACTTGAATATTTTCAAAGCGAACGTTCTTTATGGTTCCGAGCTTCTTCGGAACGGCTCGCTCTACCGCCTTTGAGGATTTTTGGCGTAGCGAATACTGTGTGTTATTAATGTTTATAAGGTATGGGGTTGCCTTTTTTCCATTCGGCTGATATATCTGTGCCTCGCTTTGTTGCAGAATTTCGGGCTGCTGCTCGGAGGAAAATTCAACGTTTATATTACTGTAAAGCACGTCGTGAATATCCGCCTGATTGCCACCGCATACGGAAAGCGCAGGGCCGGAAGAGTGAATTACGTCGCAGTTTTTAAAGACAATGCTTCGGTACTCACGCACAGACGTTTCAATACCTATCTCGCAGGTATTGCCCCAGCCGCACCAAAGAACACAGTTTTCTGCGGTAATATTTTCAATTACGCCGTCATAGTTATAAACGCCCTTTATGGTTATCGTGTCGTCAAAGGAGCGTATAAAGCTGTTTTTGATTTGCACATTACTTGAATTCACAATGTCAATTCCATCGGTATTATATCTCCACTGACCTACTATTTTTACGTTGTCGATCTGTACGTTATTGCAGTTAAAGAGCGCAAGACACCAAGTGGCGGAATTTTTAAGAATTACGTCCTCGATACGTACGTTTTCAGAGTTATAAAGCCTGATATTTCCCTTTGTGTGGTTCTCGTATGGGTTTTCGGTTATGCGTTCTTCAAAGCAGCCGTCTATAACACCGCCGCCAAAAACGTGAACGTTTTTAGCACCCGTAGTGCATATCGAACCGAAAACTATCGCCTCAGGATCAACGTAAACCCTATCGTTATCACGCAGATTTATATTGCCGGGGAAGTGTATACCTGCCCCAAAATAATAGGTGGCGTTTTCCTTTTCAGGATAATTCTTTATCTCATTAAAGAATATGTGCAGGACGGTGTGCATAGAGCCTATTTCAAGCACGTAGTTCCCCGTTTTTTCAAGAGTAAAAACAAGCTCATCTCCGTCCTTTTGCGGGACAATTTTTTTGGAAAGCGGACGAATAAAAGCACCCGTAAGCTCTTTTTTGGACTTAACACGAACGCAAACCGCCTCGTCTGCGGAAAACGAAATATATCCCGCCGCCTCGCTCTGCGAAAAATCTCTTTGCTTTCCGGGCCAAGGACGATTAAAGGGATATGCCGACACACGGCAGTCGCGAACCTCGCATTTCTGACCGTTCAGGGTTACTTCAAAGTCATCGTTTAATGCCTTGAATACCACCTCGTCGGTGTCTGGCGCATATCCGCTAAATTCATTTTTTCCAAAGGAAACGAAGCTCCCTTCGGGATCGGTCAAACAAAGCTTTGGAATATAAATCACCGTTAATTGCCCTCCGCTATAAATTTCCTTAAATTTTCCGCAACCGCAAGACAGTATTTACCCCAATCCTGCCCGTTTACGTATGCGTATTTATCGCCTGCGGTAAGCTTTTTATACTTTTCGGGCATATCGTTTTGATAAAGATGATTGCTAAGATAAATATCAACCTTTTCCTTTGCAAGACGCTCGTTTGCCTCTATAAAGTTATCACGGAGCGAGTGGTCAAGTCCGTATTTATCAAGATATTCAAGGGACATTGAATTAAATCCGCTACCGCCGTGTAGCGCCGCACGGAAGGTTTTATCGCCGTCGGTTACGTCAAAGAAAAATGACATACAACCAGCAGTATGCCCAGGTGTAGAGCGGCAGGTGATAACGGTGTTACCGAGCTTTATCTCATCGCCGTCGGAAAGCAATACGTCAGGTTCAAAGGATTCAAAGCCTATTTCAAACTCGGGACACCAAGAAAGGTCATTATTTCCTCTTGCGCACTCGGCGTCCTCCTTTCCGATAAAGGTTTTACAGCCGTAAAGCTCGACGAGTGCTCTCGTCGCGCCGAAATGGTCGATGTGTCCGTGAGTATGAACTATATATTTTAAATCGCGCGGCGAAAGTCCGAGCTTTTCCATACCCGAAAGCACTATATAAAGCGTTTCGATAAGTCCGCTGTCCAGCATTATAAGTCCGTCTCCCGTGTCAACTATATGGCAAGAGGCATTGGCATTACCAACGAAATATACGTTTCCGAAAATTTTATGTGCCGGAAATGCATTTGCCCACATTTTAGATAAATCTATCATATTTTTTCTCCTTTATACTTTTAATACGTTTGCAGAATTTTTACAAAGCATAGCTTCCCAATCCTGATTTTTTCCGCCCATAGCCATAAACTCTTTGTATTGCTTATCGAAAATATAGCTCATATTTTCTGCGTGCTGCTCCGCGCTTAATTGCATACCGTTTGTATTCCTGTTGGCAAAATCATTGTGTAGACAATAATCGTTTGAAAGCAAAATTTTATCCGTGTATCCCTTTTCGCAGAGCTTTACCAATGTAACTGCTATTTCGTTCAAGCGCTCTGGATAGCAATGGCATTGATCCATACAAATATAGCAGCCACATTTTAATACCTCTTCCAAATACGCAGCATCGGGACGCATAGCGGTATGACCGATAATAATTTTCTTTGCGTTTGCACCGTTTTCAATCAGTATATCGACTTGTTTTTTCGCTATATCATCGTGATGCTCACAATGAACGTAAATCGGAAGTCCCGTTTCCCTTTGAACTATTCCCATAGCAGACAGCTTTTTCAGGTTATCCTCGGTAAATCCTTCACTACCGGTAGAGCATTTTAAAATACCCGGCTTTATATCGGTGCCGTCAATTCCGTTTTTACACTCCTCTATAAACCAAGTGGCAAGCTCATAGGGACTATTGTTCAAGGATTCGATGGTTGGCAAATAATAAAATCCCGTTGATGCAACGATTTTTACACCTGAAAGCTCTGAAATTTCCTTTAATAGCAAGGCATCTCTGCCAAGGTCGATGGGTGTGCCGTCAACCATTATGTCAAGACCGTATTTTTGCTTTATTTCAGTAAGAGTTTTTATAGCTAATTCTTTAAGACTCGACTTATCAAGCCACTTTTCCCCAAAAGCTTTGGTAAATGACAGCGAGGAAACACTGATATGCTCGTGCATTAAAATCGCACCACTATCAGCTTTGGTTATAGCGCCTGTTACCGTTTGTATCATAGCCTTCTCCTTTACACAAGAACAATAGCAATAAGGCAAAGCATACCGCCTATCATACCTATTATCTGTTTTGCATTAGTCTTTTCCTTGAACAGGAATATCGACACAAGTGCCGTTAAAATAATTGAGGTGCCGTTGATTGCAGGGAAGAAAATCTGCGTCGGGATAATCCCCGAAAGCCACAGATTTATATAATTCATTGCAAACGTACAGCCACCGCTTAAAATGGCAACCGTATAGGTGCTTTTCTTAAAATAAGTGGGAGCCTCTGCGCCTTTTGACTTAATTATTGACAAAATAAGCGAAAACGTAAAGGAAATCGCAAGGAAAGCAAAAAGCTCATCCTTATGCACGGAGCTTTGGTGTATCTTCTGCATAACGCCGACAAGTCCTTGAAAAAGGAAGGTAACACATACCGCAAATATCCAGCGCAAAGCTACCCTCTTTTTTTCGCCCTTATCACTCGGAGCTGCTGAAAGATATAGAAAAACAACCAAAATTGCAGCAAATACAAGTTTTAAAAGTTCAAAGCTTTCTGTTTCGGGAAATAAAATCGGGCCTGAAAGCGTAGGTATAAGCATTGAAGCAGTTATTATAAGCGTGGTAATGTGCATAGGGCCGCTGCTAAGTGATACGACCTTATAATACTGTTGAATAGCGGTTATCACACCAAAAGCAAGCGCCATAAGTACGGTATAAAGCGATATTTTCGCCGAAATTATCGCAAGAATTCCAAAAACAAATACGCAGACCGCATACATAAATGCGTTATAAAAATTTATGTCCGCTCCGCTTTTGCATTTGCTTTTTCCAAAGCTATGCTGCAGTCCGTTTTGCGTTACCATTGACGTAACGGACAACACCATTAATATCCCGTATAACATTTATTCTCCTTTTGTGCAATCGGTTGCACTATGTTTCAAAAGCATATCCGAGGTCGGATATGCTTATTTATTTTTGTATAAGTGAAGATTTGCCCTGAAAACAGGTACCGTTTCGCTGAAAAACACCTTTTTTGGCTCCGTTTTTTCAACTATATAACGTATAAGGTTATCAAAAGCAAGATACCCCTGCTCAGCAAAATTTTGACAAATACTTGCAAAGACCGTCCCATTTTCAATATAGGGTGCTATCCCCTCGTGAACGTCGGTTGTAATAAGGGCGATATCCTTTTTCATTTTGCCGACATAATCGCAAAGCTGCGTACTGTTACCGCTTGAAATATAAATTCCGTCCACCGTACTACGACGTTCAAGGTATTTTTCGGTAAGTGCAACTGCCTTGTCGGAATCATCGTTCATATCAACGTGGGCAACAAGATTAAGTCCGTTTTCAACGCACGCTTCCTTAAACGTCCTCAAAACTCCGCCGTGAATTGAGCTGTTTACCGAGCCGGTAACAAGCAAAACGTTTCTTTTTTTAAGATGATTCAGTCTGCCTCTGAGCAGCTCCGCAACAATTCTTGCGGCAAGCTCCTCGTCGTGCTTTGAAACAAACAAATTTTTTGCATCCCTGCACACGTTTTGCAGCATAACGATATTGGGATTTACCTTTGCAAATTCGTTTATAAGCTCGGTGCACTCACTATGACCAAAGCCCTCGACTATAACTCCGTCAAATTCTGCAAAAGCAAAAAGCTCCTCGCGGCACTGCTCCGCCTTTTTTTCGCTTGAACTAATGCATTTAATCTCGCACTCGATTTTATAGTCGCGTAGCTTTTCATACGCCTCATTTATGCCTCTAAGAAGTGCATCCCTAACGTGCTCCGCCTTGTAAACCATAAGAACACCTATTCTTACCGTTTCTCTCGAAAGCCGCGAGGCAAATTTATTCGGCTCAAAGCCTCGTCTGTTTGCCGCAGCGAGTATCATTTCACGCTTTGCAGGAGCAATTCTCGCCTTGGGATTAAAAGCTCGACTAACCATCGACGGCGTAACGCCAAGTTCCGCCGCAAGATCGTATATCGTGTAATTCTTATCCATTCAACTTCTCTTTTCCTTTTTGTGCAATCGGTTGCGATGCAAATAGTATAGCATAATTTCCTCTGCTTGTCAAGAGTGCATCACATTGATTTTCCCATTTTTAAAACAAAATTTATTTACCGGAAAAGATTTTCATTGAAGACACAACGTCTGTCTTCATCGCGGCAATAGCGGCATTCATTAAACACAAAAGACTTGAACACGCAAAAAAGCTTTTGGAAACTACCGATATGACAGTAGCACAAATATCAAATGCGTGTGGATTTACGGACTATAATTATTTTTTACGAACCTTCAAGCAAAAATATGGTATATCTACAAAACAAATTAAAAATCAGTTTAACAGTTACCTCTAATGAAGAAAACGAAGCACAGTTCTCTTCGCATCAACACAGGCTGCTCTTAAGTAATTAAGAGTTTTAACTCAAATTGCAAAGACTTTACGGTATAAGCCGTAGGGTCTTTTTTATTATTAAAATTTTTTTACATTATATACTTGAATAATTGAGATTCACGTGATATAATAATAAAAAAACAAGTATATTGAGGTTAAAATCTATGTTTATTACTAATGATATAAAGTATATTGGCGTAAACGACCACAAAATAGATTTATTTGAAGGTCAGTATGACGTTCCAAACGGTATGTCATACAATTCTTATGCCATTATTGATGAAAAGATAGCTATAATGGATACTGTGGATCAAAATTTCACACACGAGTGGCTTGATAATATTCAAAACACTCTTGGCGGCAAAAAGCCGGATTATCTTATCGTTCAACATATGGAGCCCGATCACTCGGCTAACATTATGAATTTTATAAAGGCTTATCCTGAAGCAAAAATCGTTTCATCTACCAAAGCGTTTGCTATGATGAAAAATTTCTTTGGAACAGATTTTGCGGATAAACAGATTATTGTTGGAGAGGGTTCAACTCTTACACTTGGAAAGCACACTCTTGCTTTCGTTACCGCACCTATGGTACACTGGCCCGAAGTTATCGTAACCTATGACGTAACCGACAAGGTGCTCTTCTCTGCCGACGGCTTTGGCAAGTTTGGCGCTCTTGACGCCGACGAAGACTGGGCTTGCGAGGCAAGGCGTTATTATATCGGTATAGTTGGAAAGTACGGCGCACAGGTACAGGCGCTTCTTAAAAAGGCTGCCGGACTTGATATTGAAATTATTTGTCCGCTTCACGGCCCTGTTCTTTGCGAAAATCTCGGATACTACATCGGTCTTTATAACACTTGGTCAAGCTATCAACCCGAAGAGGAAGGAATTGTTATTGCTTATACCTCTGTTTATGGCAATACTAAGAAGGCAGTGCTCACACTAGCTGATAAGCTAAAGGCTAACGGTTGTCCAAAGGTTGTTATAAACGACCTTGCAAGATGCGATATGGCTGAGGCTGTCGAGGATGCTTTCCGTTACAGCAAGCTTGTACTTGCCACAACCACCTACAATGCGGAAATCTTCCCCTTTATGCGCGAATTTATCAACCACCTCACCGAGCGCAACTATTCTAACCGCACCGTTGCTCTTATTGAAAACGGAAGCTGGGCACCGCTCGCGGCGAAGGTTATGAAATCAATGCTTGAAAAATGCAAAAATCTCACTTTCACCGACACTACCGTTAAAATAATGTCCGCATTGAACGAGGAAAGCTCCAGTCAACTTGATGCGCTTGCAAATGAGCTTTGCAAAGACTATCTTGCACTTCAAGATTCTACTGCTAACAAAAATGACCTGACTGCATTATTCAACATTGGATACGGTCTTTACGTTATTACCTCAAACGACGGCAAAAAGGACAACGGACTCATTGTAAATACCGTTACGCAGGTAACAAATACTCCAAATAGAATTGCAGTTACAATAAATAAGGAAAACTACTCTCACCACATCATCAAGCAAACCGGCAAAATGAATATCAACTGCCTTACCACCGAAGCACCGTTTTCAGTATTTGAAAAATTCGGTTTCCAAAGCGGCAGAAACGTTGATAAATTTGCTGACTGTGAGCCGCTTCGCTCTGATAACGGTCTTGTATTCTTACCCAGATATATCAACTCATTTATGTCGCTTAAGGTTGAGCAATACGTTGACCTTGATACTCACGGAATGTTTATCTGTTCGATTAGCGAGGCAAGAGTTATCTCAGACCGCGAAACAATGACTTATGCCTATTACCACGAAAACGTTAAGCCAAAGCCCCAAACTGACGGCAAAAAGGGTTACGTATGTAAGGTTTGTGGCTACGTTTATGAGGGTGAGCCGCTTCCCGAAGATTTTATCTGCCCCTTGTGTAAGCACGGAGCAGCTGATTTTGAAAAAATAAAATAAATTTATATTAAAGGAGATTTTTACTATGAAAAAGTACGTTTGCGACGCTTGCGGTTGGGAATACGACGAGGCAGTGGGCGCTCCCGACAACGGAATTGCTCCCGGCACCAAGTTTGAGGATCTTCCCGAGGATTTTGAATGCCCTCTTTGCGGAGTTGGCAAGGATATGTTCAGCGAGGCTGAATAATTTCAAACAGGCTTTGACTGTTTATACAGTCAAAGCCTACTTTTTAAGAGGTAAATATGACTTTAGTTTTACTTACTGCGCTCGGTGTTGGCGGTGCTACCGTCCTCGGCGCTTTGATTGGCTTTATATTTAAAGGCTTTTCGCACAAATTTTCCGATATTGTTCTCTCATTTGCGGCAGGTGTTATGCTTGCGGCTGCGGTGCTTGGTCTTATCTTGCCATCTGTTGAGTACGGCGGAAAATTCGGGCTGATTATCACCGTTGTCGGTATTTTTGCCGGAGCTATCGGACTTAATTTGATTGACAAGCTTGTTCCTCACCTGCACAAGCTTGCAGGCACTGATATTGAAAAGCACAAGGACACAAATTTAAGCAAGGTACTGTTATTCGTTACCGCTATTGCTATTCACAATCTACCCGAGGGTATTGCGGCAGGCGTCGGCTTTGGCTCGGGCAACACGGTTCACGCGCTTATTATTGCCGGCGGTATCGCCCTGCAGAATATCCCTGAGGGTATGGTTATAATCGGTCCAATGATTGCATCAGGCGTTAAACCTTCAAAAACATTTCTTATCGCTATGATGACAGGGCTTGTTGAGGTTGTCGGTACGCTTATCGGATATTTTGCAGTCAGTGTTGCTTCGTTTATTCTGCCATTTGCCCTTGCATTTGCAGGCGGTACGATGCTATATGTTATAAGCGATGAAATGATACCCGAAACACACGCTCACGGCGCTGAGCGAGGAGCAACCTACGCTCTGCTCGTCGGATTTTGCCTGATGCTTGTTTCTGATTTTTTACTCGTATAATTAACAAGTAAAATAAAAAGACCCGTTTGGGTCTTTTTATTTTAGCTACACACAGACCGAAATGCGCAACCGCTACGGAAGAATACATATGAATATCAAATAAAAAACGCAAAATTTGTATATTTGCGAAATAAACTTTTCAAAATGTATTGATTTTTTAAACAAGCGATGCTATAATACAAGCATAAGGGCGGTGATAATATGACAAATATAGATTGGCTTAAAAATTTGTCTTTAAGCGAACTGAATCTTATAAATACCTATATAGCTCTTCCCTGCGACTATCCTATGAAAAACACAGGCAGAAGTCATTGTGGCTTTCTATTTACGCTTAAAGGCGAGGAAATATACAGGTTTTCGGATAGGACAATAAGAGCTATTCCGAATTCAATCGTATTCATCCCCAAAAATGAGCAATACACCATAGATTTCGAGGGTGAGGAAAGTATCGTTGTCAGCGTTGACTTTGAGGTAAATAATGAGGAGTGCGTTAGACCTTTTATTGCTAAGCTCACGCCAAGTAATGCTCTAAAATCCGATTTTAATCAGGCTGAGTGCTCTTGGATAAGAAAAAATCCCGAATCAAACAGTGAGTGTCTATCGTTCTTTTACAAGCTTGTTTCACTGTTAATTCATCACGAAAACCATTACAATAGCAGCGCAACGTACAAGAAAATAGAATTTGCAGTACAACACTTACACGCAAACTATCTATCGCAGGGCTTCAAAATTGAAACTCTTTCGCATAAAGTAAAAATGAGCCCAAGATATTTTGAAATACTCTTTGAAAGCGTATATAATATGACTCCAAAGGAATATATAACACATCTTAAACTCAGCCTTGCAAAGGAACTCTTACTTAATGAGAAAAATACGGTAACAAGCGTTGCCGCACAACTCGGATTTAACGATGTTTACCATTTCAGCAGAACATTTAAGGCAAAAACGGGCTTAACGCCCACTCAATACAAACAAAATAACACGTAAATTGGTGAAAATATGAAATTACTTTCTTTTGGTGAAATACTTTTTGATATATTTGAAGACGGCGAGCATCTTGGCGGTGCACCTCTTAATCTCGCAGCGCACGCAAATATTCAGGGCGCAAAGGCATATCTGCTTTCGGGAGTCGGAATAGATGGGCTTGGCGGCAGGGCAATCGCTGAAATTCAGGAGCTTGGCGTTAGCACCGAGTACGTTACGCTGGTTCCAAACAAGAAAACGGGAAGGTGCTTGGTTGCGCTCAATGAAACCGGTACGCCAAGCTACAATTTACTTCCCGACGTTGCATACGATTATATTGAATATAACGATTTTGGTGAAAAATTCGATATT
>JAZOML010000041.1:0-5696 GCA_045653945.1 Eubacteriales bacterium | reverse complement strand
TTGATATTATTTTACACTATTTTTTGTAATTTTTCAATAGGTTTTTGAAAAATTAAATAAATTTTCAAACTTTTTTTGTAAAAGTTGACGGTAAAAGTTAACCTCTTTTTTTGAAAACAAATGCGTTCCAATCGTTTTTATCAAGTTTATCTATCAGCACGAAGCCTTTTTTATCGAATGCCGCAACTACCTGCTCGGCCTGTGGCTCGATTATACCCGATACTACAAGAATACCGTCATCTACAAGGAAATCCCCTACGTTTTCCGACATCCTAATAATAATTTCAGCAACAATGTTAGCGCTTATAAAGTCATATTTACCCTGAGCCGAGCGAATAAGGTCGCTTTGCCGACAGGTAACGTTAGAAACGCCGTTCATTTTGCAGTTTTCAATAGCGACGCCGACTGCGTTTGCATCAATATCAAGCGCCTCAATTTCCTTTGCACCAAGCTTTGAGGCAAGGATAGCCAAAATTCCGCTACCCGTTCCGACGTCAAGCGCTCTTGCGCCCTTTGGAAGGTACTTTTCGATAAGCTCTGCGCAAAGCGCCGTCGTTTCGTGAGTTCCTGTGCCAAACGCCATACCGGGGTCCATTTTTACAATAACCTCGCCCGGCATTGCATCGTACTCCTCCCACATAGGAACGATAGCAACGTTTTTGCCGATATGAATCGGCTTGTAATATTTTTTCCAGCAGTTTGCCCAATCCTCTTCGTTTAATCCGAGCGTTTCTATTTTAACGTCGATGCTAAGAGATGAAAATTTAACCTTAAGCTCCGCAAGAATTTCGGGAGTGTTTCTATCCTCTCCGAGATATACGGATACCGCCGCTTTATTTTTGTCCTTATTCTTGATTTCCTCATCAAGAAGCTCGCCGTAAATGGCGTTAAGTCCCTCGGTTACGTCGCTGTAATCTTCAATCATAAGACCGTTATCAACCATACTCATAACAGCCGTTACGGTATCAAGGTCGCAAAGATTACACTCAACTCTGATTTGAGTCCAAGCCATATTTTTTCTTCCTTATTATTTCTTTTTAAACAGATTTGCTATTTTCTCAATAAATTTTTGTTTCTTTGCGTAGTTTGAAATTTTGCACTGCTGATCAAATTTACGCAGCGCCTCCTTTGCCTCCTGAGTGAGGTTTTTCGGGGTTTCCATAACTACCGTAAAATACAGTGTTCCATAGTTTTTGGTATTGTAGTAAACAACGCCCTTATTTTTAATAGCAAATTTTGTTCCGCTTTGCGTTCCCTCGGGAATTCTATACTTTTCTATGCCCGAAAGCGTGGGAACGTCGATTTCAGCGCCTAGGCAAAGCTCGGGATAGGAAACAGGCACCTCGCAATAAAGGTCATTGCCGTTTCTATCAAATATTTCGTGAGCCTTGAGCGAAATTATAATGTATAAATCTCCGTATGAGCCACCGTTTACACCTGCGTTACCCTGACCTCTAAGACAAATTCTTCCGCCATCATCAATACCAGCGGGAATATTTACCTCAAGCTTTTTAAGTATCTTTACGTTACCCGTACCCTTGCAGTTACCGCAGGGGTTATTGATAATCTTACCGCGTCCGCGACAGGTTGGACAGGTTTGCTGCGACTGCATCATACCGAATAACGTTCTTTGGGTTACCGTTACGTTACCCGTACCCTTACAGCGAGAGCAGGACTGTATGTCGGATGATTTTTTTGCGCCCTTGCCGCTACAATCGGAGCAGGTCTCTATTCTTTTGTATTCAACGGTCTTTGTACAGCCGAATGCTGACTCCTCAAGCGTTATGCTGATGCGATAGGTTATATCCTCGCCCTTTCTTGGAGTATTGCGACGCTCAGACGAGGAACGCCCTCCACCGAAAAAACTGCTGAATATATCGCCAAAGCCACCGCCAAAGCCGTCAAACCCATCAAATCCGTTAAAGCCACCGCCCGCCGTACCGTCAAGTCCGTCGTGCCCGTATTGGTCATATATACGCTTTTTATCGGGGTCGCTAAGCACTGCGTAAGCTTCGTTTACCTCTTTAAACTTCGCCTCTGCCTCCTTATCTCCCGGATTCATATCAGGGTGATACTTCTTAGCCATTTGGCGGTAAGCCTTTTTTATCTTATCGTCATCTGCAGATTTATCTACACCCAGAACCTCGTAATAATCTCTTTTATCAGCCATTTTGACCGTTCCTTTCGAAATTATAAACTGCAAAGCCTATTGCTCTGAAAGTTAATTTTCACATAAGTACTAACTATTTTACTATATTTTCCACAAAAAATAAACGAATTTTTTGTTAACTTTTCACTCGTCTTGACATTTCCTACAAAAAAACTCATTTTTTATGTAAAAAACTCACTAAAATCCAAAATACTACTCGCTATAGCCGACGCTATTTTATCTTTTTCTCATAAGACGTGCTGTAAAATATTACCATAGATATGAAAGGAAGTATAATAGCTATGACAAATGAAAAGAAAAATCCAATCAACGGAATTTACGGCAAATGCAGAGATGCTATCGACCTTGCCCTCTCGGGAAAAAGCAAACGTCAAAGACTTCTTATGCCGACTTTGGCGGCATTTTTCGGTGCACTTGCATTTTTACTTACAGGCGGAAAGCTCCCATACTCAAACATTGGAGCCCCCTTCTCTGACGCTCTGCTTTGCTCGGCGGGGGCATACACCCCATTTGTTTACGTTGGGTGTGTGCTTGGAAGTGTATATTTTGGCAAAATGAGTGTCGCTCGAATGCTCGCACTGACATTTATATTCATTTTCAGAATTATAACAAGCTCAAAAAGTATCGGGGCAGGCATATCGGAAGGAATTTTCAGTGAAACAATAATTTGTAAACTTGCTATCAGTGCCGTTATGTGCTTTATACAGTGCGGTATTTTTCTGGCACTAAGCGGTATTGATGTAAGTACCTCACAAACTGTTCTTTTCACACTAATATTGACACCTTTTTTGACACTGATTTTTTCAATTTATTATGCAAAACGCAGCGAAAGCAGGTGGCAAAGATTTTTATACGAATGTTCAATGCTATTCATTTTTTCGGTTTCCGTAATATGTGCATCGGAAATTCGATTCGCCTTTTTTAAGATAGATATTCTGCTGTGTGTATTTTTTACACTCTCAATAGCAAAACACGGTGGGCTTACACGAGGACTTATTTACGGTGCTTTGCTCGGTTATATTGCTTCTCCCTCTTATTTTATCGGCTTTTCGCTGCTTGGCGGTGCGTGTGCGCTTATCTTCTCGCTCGGTGCATATAGCGCCTGCGGTATTTCTTGTGCTATATCCTGCGTTTACTTTATAATCGTCGGTGGCGCAACCGCTCTTGCTACCATTGTCCCCGAAACTGTTATGGCTTGTGCGATAACCTCACCCGTTTTAAGATATTCCTTTTTACCCTCAGGCTTTCCGTTTCCTACAAGCGACGCCTTTTATGCCGAGAGCTTTTCTGAAAATGCAAGGCATTTGATTGAAGAAATCTCATTCATTACAGCCACTCAAAATGCCGCAAAAAACTTGAGAGCAGTAAACGAGGGAATAAACGCAATAAGCACATCCTTTATTAAAAACAACATAGATGCAAAAAAAATTGTCGATAACGTATGCGGTGCTTTATGCGAAAAATGTCCTATGAGTCCGGTTTGTCTTGATACAAACAAAATAATAACGAAGGATGCCCTACTTGACCTTGCAATAAGAAAAACAAACAAAAATACAAGCGAAAGTATTCCTCCTTATTTACTTGCACAATGCATACGCCTGCGAGAGCTTAACGAAATCACCTCAAATCTTGTTGCTGCCGAAAAATCAAAGGAATTTTCACCCACGCCACCTCCAATGCTCGACTACACTGCCGTTGCAGATATAATTTCAAATCTTGGAAGCAAGGCAGAAAACGAGCTTGTCTTTGATACCATAGCAGAAAAAAAGGTTTCCTCACTTTTATACACCTGTGGTGTAAGCTTTGCAGGAATATCCGTTGTAGGAAGCAAACGAAAAAAGGTTTGCCTATACGGTGCAGATATTGTTAAAGTAAACAAAGTCCTTGACAAAATTCAAAAGGGATTAAAGGATATTTTCGGTTTTGCGTACGGTGAGCCAAGCTCCCCCAATACCCCCTTTGCGCCGATAAGCTTTATGCCAACAAGAGCCTTGAAAACCGAGGTCGCACTTGCTTCCTCTTTAAAGGACGGCGAGGACTTTTGCGGCGATACGGTGATAACCTTTGATGATAGCACCGACAATTTTTATGCGCTTATCTCTGACGGTATGGGAAGCGGCGAGGCGGCAGGAAAAAGTAGCGCTATAACCGCCGAGCTTATAAAATATCTTGCCCTTTCGGGTATTGATACCGCTCTTGCAGTGCATTTAGCAGGGCAAACTCTTACCGACCTTTGCGACGAGTGCTTTTCAACCGTCGATTTAATGAAGCTTGACCTTATAAGCGGTCAAGCCTCAGTTATAAAAAATCACGCCGCCGCATCATACGTCCTGCGAAACGGTAGTGTTTACTGTTGCAGCGCAAGTAGTATGCCGATAGGCATAGCCTCCGATACTCCCTCCGAGCAGCTTACCTTTAATTTGCAAGAGGGCGACACCGTAATTATGGTCAGCGACGGTATTGCCGACGGTATTGACGATAAAATGCAGCTTCCAGACCTTATCGGAATTGAGGGAAGCCTTGACTTAAATTCTCTTGCAAATCGAATAATATCCAAAGCTAAGGAAATAAAGGGTAAGAGCGACGATATGAGCGCACTTGTTATAAAAATAAAGTCTGCATAAAAACGGTATAACGAAAATTTATTGAAAATATAAGCAATAAATATGCATTTTTTAATATCTAAGTATTGACAAAATTCTTGGTTTTTATTATAATAATAAAGTCAGTTGTATAAATACAATTTTATACAGCAAATTTTATTATAGGAAGGTAAATTCCAATGAGTTTCAGAATTCAGTATCTTAACGACCTTATGGATAAGGTAATCAAGAGAAACGCAGGCGAGCCTGAGTTCCACCAGACAGTAAAAGAGGTTCTCGAGTCCATCGAGCCCGTTCTTGAGCAGAGCCCCGAATACATCGAGAGCGGTGTTATCGAGCGTATGGTTGAGCCCGAAAGAATCATCAAATTCCGTGTTCCGTGGGTTGACGATAGCGGCAAGGTTCAGGTTAATCGCGGTTTCCGTATCCAGTTCAACAGCGCAATCGGTCCTTACAAGGGCGGTCTTCGTTTCCACCCCTCTGTAAATGAGTCCATTATCAAGTTCCTTGGCTTTGAGCAGACCTTCAAGAACTCTCTCACCTCGCTCCCTATGGGCGGCGGTAAGGGTGGCTCTGACTTTGACCCTCAGGGCAAGTCCAACGGCGAGGTTATGCGCTTCTGCCAGAGCTTTATGACCGAGCTTCAGAAGTACATCGGCGCAGACACCGACGTTCCCGCAGGTGATATCGGAGTTGGCGCAAGAGAAATCGGATACCTCTTCGGTCAGTACAAGAGACTCCGCGACGAGTTCACGGGAGTTCTTACCGGTAAGGGTATTCCCTACGGTGGTTCTCTTATCCGTCCCGAGGCAACCGGCTACGGCGCAGTTTACTACACCGTTGAGATGCTTAAGCACTTCGGCGACGATATAAAGGGCAAGACCTTTGCAATCTCCGGCTTTGGTAACGTTGCTTGGGGTGCT
>JAZOML010000040.1:0-4105 GCA_045653945.1 Eubacteriales bacterium | reverse complement strand
AACGTCGCACTCTGCTTTATCGCATTCGCAAAGAAATTCCTTAACGGTATCAAGGCTATTGCCTACGTATTTTTCGTACTGCTCATTTGTCGGAAATTTTATATCGCAAAGAACGGTATCGGTATTTTCAAGCACACGTCTTACCGTATCGTTCACTTTAATTCCTGCGGTATCAAGTGCAGTATTTATACCCGCCTCGTGCATTTTTTCAAAAAGCTCGGCAATAAACTCCGCTTGAAGCAGAGGCTCACCGCCCGAAACTGTTACGCCGCCTTTATCTCCAAAATACGTTTTATACCTACTGACTCTTGCGACAAGCTCGTCTGCCGTGTATTCCGTACCTCCCGAAAACGCTCTTGTATCGGGGTTATGGCAATACGGACAGCTATACGGACAGCCCTGCATAAATATAACGTATCTTACACCCGGCCCGTCAACTGCACCAAGACTCTGAAACGAATGTATTCTACCTTTTAGTTCGCTCATTTTTTCCTCTTTTTATGCTTTTGCGCATTTTTCGTTATTTTAATAAAGCGGGTTGATGACAACCCGCTTTTTATAAATTTCACTGTATTCCCCTAACCGAGAAAAATTCTGTCAGACAAGGCACGACGATGAGGTGCAAGGCGAAGGCTTACTTGGTGTAAGTCGAGCCGCACCCGAGGAAGAAACGAAGTATGACTGGATTTTTCCGCGGTTACATACAGCCGTGGAAGGTACGGGCAATAACTTCCTTCTGCTGCTCCTTAGAAAGCTTGTGGAAGTTAACCGCATAACCAGAAACTCTTATTGTGAGGTTGGGGTATTTTTCGGGATGCTCGGACGCATCAATAAGCATCTCACGGTTGAAAACGTTAACGTTTATGTGCTGAGCACCCTGACCAAAGTAGCCGTCGATGATATTCGAGAGGTTTGCATATCTGCTCTCCTCGTCAGCGCCGAGCGCCTGAGGAATTATGCAGAACGTGTTGGAAATGCCGTCCTTACATACGTCGTATGTGAGCTTTGCAACCGAGTTAAGCGAAGCAAGTGCGCCACTTGCATCACGTCCGTGCATCGGGTTTGCACCGGGAGCAAATGGCTCGCCTGCGCGTCTACCGTCGGGGGTGTTACCCGTCTTTTTACCGTAAACAACGTTTGAGGTAATGGTAAGAAGGGAAAGAGTATGCTCGGCATTGCGGTAGGTGGGTATCTTTTTAAGTTCATTATAGAACTTCTCAACCTGTTCCTTTGCGATAAGGTCGGCTCTATCGTCATCGTTACCGTACTTGGGGAACTCTCCCTCAGTGATAAAGTCGGTGATAAGTCCCGTTTCATCACGAACAACCCTTACCTTAGCGTGTTTGATAGCGGAAAGCGAGTCCGCAAGAACGGAAAGTCCCGCAATTCCAAATGCCATAAAGCGGTGTACGTCGGTATCGTGGAGCGCCATTTGAGTTTTCTCGTATGCGTACTTATCGTGCATATAGTGAATTATATTCATAGCCTTGACGTAGGTACGTGCAAGCCAAGGACGGTATTCGTCCATAAGAGCACATACGGTATCGTAGTCAAGGTATTCACCCTCAAAGCGATTTCCTGCATCGGCAATCTGGTCGCCGCTCTTTTCATCTCTACCGCCGTTAAGGCTGAGAAGGAGTAGCTTTACTAGGTTTGCTCTTGCGCCAAAGAACTGCATATCCTTTCCTACTCTCATAGCGGAAACGCAACAAGCAATAGCATAATCGTCGCCGAACTTGGGGCGCATTACGTCATCGTTTTCGTACTGAATAGAGTCGGTATCGCAGGAAACCTTTGAAGCAAATCGCTTAAAGCCGTCAGGAAGTCTTGTAGACCAAAGTACGGTCAGGTTCGGTTCTGCAGAGGGATTGAGATTGTAAAGAGTGTTAAGGATACGGAAGGAAGACTTAGTTACAAGAGTTCTTCCGTCCTCACCCATACCGCCGATAGCCTCGGTAATCCACATTGGGTCGCCTGCAAAAAGCTCATTATATTCGGGTGTACGAAGGTGTCTTGCCATACGGAGCTTCATAACGAAGTCATCAACGATTTCCTGAATTTCCTCTTCGGTATAGGTGCCGTTGGCAAGGTCGCGTTCAAAGTAAATATCAAGGAACGTCGAGGTTCTACCAAGGCTCATCGCCGCTCCGTTTTGCTCCTTAATTGCACCGAGGTATCCAAAGTACAGCCACTGTACCGCTTCCTTTGAATCCTTTGCGGGAACGGAAATATCAAATCCGTACATTGCAGCCATTTCCTTAAGGTAACCAAGGTACATTATCTGCTTATGAACCTCTTCTATTTGACGGATATCGTCGGCAAGAAGGTTATTATCGGATATTCTCTTTTTATCCTTTTTCTTTTCTTCGATAAGCTTGTCTACGCCGTAAAGCGCAACACGACGGTAGTCGCCTATAATTCTTCCTCTACCGTAAGCATCGGGAAGACCGGTTATAATACCTGTATGACGTGCAGCTCTTATTGCATCGTTGTATGCGCGGAAAACACCGTCATTGTGGGTGGTTCTGTAACGGAAAGCCTTTTCAACGCTATCGGAAAGCTCGTATCCGTAAGCCTTACACGCCTTTCTTGTCATATTGATACCGCCAAAGGGGTTAACTCCTCTTTTAAGCGGCTCGTCAGTCTGAATTCCAACGATAATTTCCTTATCCTTATCAAGATATCCGGGGGCATAAGCGGTAAGCGAGGTTACCGTTTCGGTATCTATATCTAAAACTCCGCCTCTTTCTTGCTCGAGTCTGAGCAGTGCGGAGAATTTACCGTTAAGCTCTTTGGTTCTTTCTGTCGGTCCGCAAAGAAAGCTTTCATCACCCTCATAAGGCGTGTAGTTATTTTGAATAAAATCGCGAACGTTTATCTCGTCCTGCCATTTACCCGCTTTAAAGCCGTTCCATTGTGCAAACATAATAACTTCTCCTTTTCTTTATATATTACTTCTCTGACTGGTTTCGGATTGCTCATACCGATTTTGCGGACTAAAAAAGCAACACCCTTCCGCTTTTTTTCGGCAGATGATGTTGCCCAGACGGTCGGCAACCTCCGAATCTCACCGTGGTTATTTCCACAAACGCCGTGCGTTTTTCCGTCAGAGACCCGTTAGTTATTCATTTTGTAGTTTATCTTGTACTCACTACGTTATTAGTATACCATATCTTGTGTTTTTTGTCAATAGATAAATACAATCCAATATGTGTAATTTTTTAATGTGATTTTTGTTTACATTGTATAAATCAATAAAAAAACAATGAAACAAAACTAAAACCCCACAAATTAAAAAAAGACACTCTTGACAAGCAAGACTTTATAATGTATAATAGACTATGTGTAATTCTAATATAATTATATACTTAAAATATGGCATTTTACCTTTAAGGAAGGAATATTTTCAGCTATGAATTTTGCAAAGCAAAAAATCGCCTCGCTTATCTATACAGCACTTAGCGAGCTCGGTGCGGAAGAAGCACTTGCCGAGGGTGATATCATAAAGATTCTTGAATATCCCCCCTCACCCGAAAACGGCGATCTCGCATTTCCCTGTTTCCGTTTAAGCAAGGCACTCCGCAAGGCTCCGCCTATGATAGCAGCGGATATCAAAGAAAAAATCGCTCCCTGCACTCTTATCACAAAGGTTGAGCAGGCAGGCGGATATCTTAACTTTTATTTTGACAAAACCGAATTTGCAAAAGCGGTGCTAAGCGAGGTTGCAGACAAGAAGGAAAAATACGGTGGAAGTGAAGAGGGCAAGGGTAAAACCGTTGTTCTTGACTATTCCTCACCCAACATCTGCAAGCCGTTCCATATCGGACATCTCGGTACTACCGTTATCGGACACTCCATAAAGAAGCTGCACGAGTTTTCAGGCTATGACTGTGTCGGCATAAATTATTTAGGCGACTGGGGTACGCAGTTCGGAAAGCTTATGGTCGCATACAGAAAATGGGGTTCAAAAGAAGCCGTTGAGCAGGGCGGAATTGACGTCCTTGTCGACCTTTACGTCCGCATCAACCACGAAATAGACGGAGACCCCGAAAACGGAATTGAGCCAAATAAAGCACTCGGCGACGAGGCAAGAGCCGAGTTTACA
>JAZOML010000039.1:0-10783 GCA_045653945.1 Eubacteriales bacterium | reverse complement strand
CGGAATATATCAACCCCCGCTCCCTGAAGCCCATCACCTGTGATAAGAGTGCCGTCCTTTTTGTCAAGCACACCTATAAAATCTGCGGTGTGTCCCGGAAGAGCGTAAGTCGATATCCCGTCGCACACAAATCCCTCGTTCCTTATGACCGTGATATCGGGCGCAAGAGCTAAAACGGTGTCAAGCCCGCCTGCGTGATCGGAATGGCTGTGGGTTATAATTATGGCGTTTATATCGGTTATCTTGTAGCCAAGCTTTTTAAGCGCAGGAACGATATACTCCTTAACGTCGCTTTCCGTTGTCGCACAGTCAACAAGGATTTTGTTATTATCCGTTACAACAAGAAATACCGAGGTGTAAACGGTCATAAAGGGAATTTTCAGTCGGTATATCCTTTTTGCTTCTTTTACAAATTCCGACACATTAAATTCCTCTTCTGCAACCATCTATCAGTATATTCTGACCCGATATGTAGCCTGCCTCGTCACTTGCCAAGAAGCAGATAAGCACGGCGTTTTCCATAGGTGAGCCCGTTCTACCCATATACGAAGCAGCGTTTGGCTCGGTAAAGGTCAGGCTCTCGTTTTCCGACGGAGTAACGGTTCCGGGGGAAATCGAATTGACTCTGACGCCCTTGCCTGCAACCTCCTTTGCAAGTCCCTTAGTCATAGAAATCAGCGCACCCTTGGTAGCGGAGTAGTGAACCATGTTCGCATTTCCGTAAAAACCCGCAACCGAGGCTACGTTTATAATTCTGCCGTACTGTGCTTCAATCATATCGGGCAGTACCGCACGGGTGCAGTAAACCACACCCATTACGTTCACGTCAAGAAATTTCTTCCAATCATCGACGGGTGTTTCCATAAACGTCGCCCAGCAACGCCAAAGTGCGGCATTGTTAACAAGAATATCTATCTTGCCAAGAGCCGCCTTTACCCTTGCAAAGGCCTCGTTAACCTCATTTTCGTTTGAAACGTCGCATTTGATGGCAAATGCTTTGCCGCCGTTTTTCTCAATATCTGCCTTGACTTGTGCAAGCTTTTCCTCGTTTAAGTCAATCAGAGCAACGCTTGCACCCTCGCTTGCAAGCTTAATAGCCGTTGCTTTTCCGATTCCTACCGCCGCACCTGTAACTGTGGCAACTCTGTTTTGAAGCTTCATAAATTTTACCTTTTTATATTATTTCTTATTTCTTTTAAATTTTTAAGAAGCGGCTGAGATTTTGTTGCCACCTCATCATATTCGTGTACGCAAAGATACATTGTGCAGCCAAGCTCACCGCCTATGCGACGGAGAATGTGACACTCGCCGCCTGCAAGGAATAGAAACGGAATATCGAGCTTTTCTTTAAGCAGAGTAACAATCCGTAGGTTTTCTATCTGCTCCGCCATAGTGTCCGCACCTGTAACTATCTTACAAATATCCGCCCCACGTTTTTGATGCTCAAGCGCAATTTCAATAACACGCTCGGCGGGGGTGAATTTCAGAATGTGCGAGGACATAAGCACCTGCGCTCCTTTTTCGTGAAGCTTTGTTATGAGTTGCTTTTGTTTTTCTATGGCTTCGGGGTTTGTTGTAAGCTCTCCCTCAACCTTGTCAAAATAATCCCCCATAACGTCGGCAAGTGTGCCGCCAAGCTCCGCAAGATGCACAAGCTCATCAGATAGCACCTCATCGCTTTTACCCTCGTTTGTGGCGTAGCGGTAATTTGTATAATAAACGGGCAAATCGCCTGCATAATCAAAGAGCTCTTTGTATGTAGCATCATTTTTGTACTCGGGCAGCAGCTGCTCAAACTGCATTCCGAGAGCCTCTGCGCCCTCTTCTCTGCATTTGTCGATTAAATATTTAATCCGTTCAGGCGTTGTCCCCTGAACCATTGCGGTAAGGGTAGGCTTGTCATTATGTAAAAAGCTTTTCATAGTAAAATCTCCGTCAGGGTTTAATATCCCACTCGAGGCAGGGCATTTCTGCCGCCGTCAATCATAATGTTTTCACCGTTGATGAACTGTCCCTTTTCGCTTGCGATGAACAGACAAAGGTCGATTATCTCCTGAGGCTCTGCGGCTCTGCCAAGCATAGTTCTCATACTCGACATAGCGGCTCTGGTAAGCACAGGGCCGGGGGAAACACAAACGCATCTTATTCCGTGAGGTGCGCCGAACTGCGCAAGGGACTTTGTAAGACCGAACATAAGTCCTGTTTTTGATGCCGAATAGTCTACGCCGCAAGCGTCGCCCTCCATACCGGTAATTGAGCCAATATTTAGAATAAGTCCCGTTTTCTGCTCACGCATATATTTTGTGACGGCGTGTGCAAAATAGAATGGAGCTCTAAAATTTACCTCCATACCCCAGTCGTAAACGTCTATCGGAACGTCGGGAAATTCGTGTTTTTCTCGGTCGACGTTGAAGACACGAACCGAAGCCCCTCCTGCAAAGTTCGCAAGAATATCAATTCTGCCAAGCTCTGATACCGTTTTGTCTACCGCCGCCTTGACCTCATTGTAATTTCTTACATTGCAAACGATAGGCAGAGCCTTGCCCTTGCCTCTTGCATTGATTGCCGCCGCCTTTTCAAGCAGAACGCTTTCATTTACATCAATCATAGCGACGTTGCCGCCAAGAGCGGCGATATTCTCTGCAAAAAGCAGACCCATTCCGGATGCTGCACCGGTTGAAAGCGCAACCTTACCCGTAAAATCCATAAATATATACCTCCAAATATCAGCTTAATTTCATTATATATAAATGAAATGCTTTTTTCAATATATATAATGATACATATTTGATGTTTTTGATACTTTTTGGTGTAAATATCTTGATTTTTGTGATATAAAACGATATAATGATTATGAGAGGAGCTGATATAAAGTGTTTTCGCTTAATGATATAATAATTACAGATATAATGGGAGCGTTTACCGTATATTCGCCCAAAGGCAGAAAGGAAACGATTCGTAACAGAGCATCGTTTGGTCTTTCCTTTTGCATTGAGGGACAGATAACCTATACGCATAACGGAAAAAGCTTTGTTTCAAATAAAGACTGCGCTATAATTTTGCCAAAGGGACAAACCTATTCACTCCACGGCGATAAAAAAGGTGTGTTTACAGTTGTGAATTTTGAATGCGATAGCTTTGTCTGCTCGACGGTAAGGGTTATTCCGATAAACAGTAATGAGCCGTTTATTAAGGAGTTTGAGCAGATTAAAGCTCTTTCCCTGCTTGAGGGTAACCGCACAAAAATAATAAGTATTTTATATAATACCATTCACCGCCTGACAACTCAAAGCACAGTCGCAAGTCCGCTTGCATCTGCACTTAAATATATAGAAGAAAATTACAGTGATTCGTATATGACAAACGAAAAAGTGGCGTCAAATTGCGGAATAAGCGAGGTCTATCTGCGTAAGCTTTTTGTAAAACAAATAGGAGTAACTCCAAAGCAGTTCGTTCTTGATTTGCGTATTCAAAGGGCAAAGCAGATGCTTTCCGAGGGCGTAATGAAAATAAACGCCGTATCTGAAAGCTGCGGCTTTACAAATCCGTATCATTTTTGCAGACTCTTTAAAGAAAAAACGGGAGTAACGCCAAGCCAGTATATGAAGGAAAATGTCGTTTACAAAATTTAAGACAGAGGAAATGTAAAAAAACACATAAAAATAGTTAAAAAATGAATTCTAATTTGTTGATTTATATGTTATAATAAATTTGAAATTGAAAATCAGGGTGGTATTATGAAGAAATTTTTAATAAAGCTTTTGACGTTTCTTTTGGTGGCGGCTATGCTTTTGCCGACCTTATTTGCCTGCAAAAGTGATGAAAATGAAAACGAGGGGGAAAAACCTATGCAATTCTATGTTGAATCTGCTCTTTTAGGCTGGGATACGCACAAAATTTGCGACTTTAATTCACCGGATTTTTTATCCGTTAACAAAAACGTAAGGGAAAGACTTTACGTTCTTGACGGTAAAACAGGGTACAAATGGGAGCCGAAAGCAGTAAACAGGCTTTCCTTCCGTATTCCTGAGGGTGCAGGAAACGTTCAAGGGTATTACTATTTCTAATTTTCCATATACTCCGAGCATCCCACCGACGCTTCTATCAGGATTTTCTTCGGAAGTGCGGGAAGTAAGGTTATCGACCTTAATTTTTCAGGTTGGAGAACCTTCCAAATTCAAACCGATAACATATCCGTCAGAAACCCATATCCGAAAATCCTTGAGGTGGTTTTCCAGCTTATAAGCGGTAACATAGACAACGTATATCTCTCAGAGCTGATTGCCACAACCCCCAAATACACTCTTTCGGTGCCCGAGGGCGTTGACCTTGGCGACAGTACGCTTTATGACGGAATAATCGACCTTTATAGAGAGTGTATCGTAGGTCCTGAAACGCCTATTGACAATTCGGCGTATAAAACAAAGGTTCAAAGTATGCAAAGTGACGCTAAAAACAGTTGGTCTGTATTTAAAGTCACCTCAGGACAGCTTGACACACCCGAAACGCTCTTTGATATCAAGGTATTCAATATTCCGTACGCAGGCTACGGCACTCCTGCCGTAAACGGCGGTCAGGTTAAAATATTCTACGAGCATATAAACCGTATGACACGTGGGTACGGAATTTCAGGAACGGAGCTTTATAAAAACAAAGAACTTCTTGCCGATATAATCAAGGCACTTGACTACGGATATGAGTTTTATTATGGAAAGGATATAGTGCAGACCGGCGTAACTCACGGAAACTGGTGGGAATGGGACGTCGGTATTCCGCAAGAGCTTTTAAATATCCTTACCGTAATAAGCGAGGATATAGACGCATCGCTTTTAACCAAGTACCTGTCCCCCTTTGATAAAATAGTTCCTTTACCACCCGGAGCTGCCTGTAACCTCGTTGATATGTGTCGATTGGTAATAATTTCAGCGGCACTTCAGCACGATGCATATCGCCTGTGTGCAGCAAAGGAGCTAATGAACGAGGTATTCGTTTATCTTGACGAGGAGGTCGATATAATAAAGCTCGGAGATGGTGGTTTTTACACCGACGGTTCGTTTATTCAGCACAACGGCACGCCCTACACGGTTGGCTACGGTATATCTCTTATCAATGCCCTCTCCTCCGTATCTTACATTTTAAAGGATAGCTGTTTTGCCTTTCACGGCGAACTCGGTGAAAGGCAGTTCGAGTGGGTGCTTAACGCATTCCGCCCGTTTATCTACGACAAAAACATGATGTCGTTTTTGTCCGGAAGAGGAGTATCGGGCACAGGCTCGGAGCAAAGCTCTCTTATCTCGGCAACACGTGCAATTATCCGAATAAGCAGTTATGCACCACCTGAATACAAAACTGAACTGCTCACACTTATTAAGCACGTTATGCAGACAACGGGTGCGGATTTCTCGTCAATGACGGACTACCCACTTATAACCTATTGCGACCAAATTAAAAACGACTCCACAATTCCGACTCTTAAAATGCTTGATGAAACAAGAGTGTTCGGTTCAATGGACAGAATCGTTCAGCACACCCCCGAATATGCGGTGGGCATTTCGCTTTCCTCCACCCGTGTCTTCAAATACGAGGCAATAAACGGCGACAACAACGTCGGCTGGTATCAGGGCGACGGTATGATATATCTATATACCGACGGTTATGACTACGACAGTATCTTCTATCGCTTTGCAAATCCGTATCTTATGCCCGGAACTACCGTAAGCAATGCAAAACGTAAGGTCGGCAGTATTTCTCCATCCATACTTAACGCAAGTCCCTATGCAGGTGGTGTCGTTCAAGGAAAGCTTGGCGCTATCGGATTTATTCTCGGCTATCCGCAGGACGTACCCTCATTTGAAAACGAGGCAACAAAAAATATACGCGCAAAGAAATCCTACTTTACGTTTGATAATGAGATAGTTTGTCTTGGTAGCGATATTTACGACGTATCAGGTACAGGCGCACGCACGGTGGTTGAAAACAGACTGTGGCGTGAGGATGACGTTCTTTCGAAAAATGGAGCTTCAATCGCACCCTCAACCGCTGAAACGACCATTGATGCACGCACAATGCACTTTACTAATATGGGTGGTTACGTATTCCTTGACAAAGAGCAGACCGTCCTTTACTCAAAGGCGACCAATTCCTACAATGGGGCACGTAGTGGCACAAACGTAACGGGAACGCACGACTTCCTTGAAATTTCGCTTTCACACGGTACAGGTAACGTAAGCAACGGCAGATACGCCTACGTTTATCTTCCGGAGGCAAGCGTGCAGGAAACCGAAAGCTACGACGATACCGTGATTTTAAAAAGAACTGATAATGCACACGCAGTTCTTGAAAAAACTCTCGGCGCTATCGGTTGCGTATTCTTTGATGACGACAAGGTAGAGGTAAAGGACAAAAATACCGCATATACGTCGGTGCGCAAGGTTGAAGCAACCGGTCCCTGCGCAGTTATGATAAGCAAGGGTGAAAACGGAGAAACTCTGATTTCCGCCGCAGACCCGACACAGGAATACAGGAAAATTACTTTTACCGTAACACTTGACGAGCTTGACTCTATCGTTTCAAACGACGAAAACGTACAGGCAACTGTAAACGGTAACACTGTTTCCATTACGGTTGACGTCACAAACGCAAGAGGTAGGACGTTTGATATAGTTGTAAAATGACAAAAAAGAACCGACTTCAAAGTCGGTTCTTTTTTCGATGTAATTTAAATGTGTGGCTTTTATGCCCGCAGACGCTTGCCTGCTTAGTCAAGCTTTAAATCGCCAAATTTTATCCAGCCGAGCTTTCTCATAATTTCACTGAAAGCAAAGCAAAGAACTGCCGGCAAAACAAAGCAAATAAGGAAAAGTCCGATCCAGTCAATAGCGCCTACCGTACCCTGATAGCTTCCGCCAAACCAACCGAGAATGATACCGATAGGGCCAAGCAGACCGCAGGTACCCATACCCGAATTTATAGCCGCACCGTACATCTGCATTTGGAAAACGCAGGTTGCAAGAGGGCCTGTGATGAGGGAGGTAAGTACGGGGGGAATCCATAAAAGGGGATGCTTTACAAGGTTAGGCATTTGGAGCATACTCGTCCCGATGCCCTGCGAAACAAGACCGCCGACACCATTTTCACGGAAGCTCATAACTGCAAAGCCTATCATATGAGCGCAACAGCCTGCAATAGCCGCACCGCCTGCAAGAGCAAGTCCTTCGTAATTTTCAGCAAGAGCGCCGGTAGCACTTACTGCGGAAAGTCCAAGACCTGCACAAATAGCAGCGGAGCTTATCGGCAAAGTAAGAGCAATACCGATTACGGTTGCTATGATAATTCCCATAAGGAAGGGTTGCTGTAAGGTAGCCCAACCGATGAATTTTGCAATAAAGCTTACAAGCGTATTGATATGGGGAGCAAGAAGAACCGAAAGCATACCGCCGACAAACACCGTAACAAAAGGAGTTACGAGAATATCAACCTTAGTTTCCTTTGAAACTACCTTGCCAAACTCGGTTGCGATAATAACGATAAGTAAAACGGCGATAGGTCCACCCGCACCGCCAAGGTCGTTTGCGATAAATCCGACCAAAGCAGTTGAATACATTACAAGCGGCGGAGCTTTGAGGGCGAAAGCAATCGCTACTGCCATTGCGCATCCTGCCGCCTTTGCACCGTAAGAGCCTATTGTTTTAAAATAGGAAAGATACGGAATAAGTCCTATTGCATTGAAAATTGTAGCGATAAGGAGTGAGCCGAAAAGACCGAGCGCCATAGCACCCATAGCATCAATTCCGTAACGCTTAGCGGAAATCTCAATGTTCTTGCGACGTAAAAACGCCTTAAAGCCTTTTTGTTCTAAATTATTATCCATTTTTTCACCTTCCATATTTATTTTTTACTATTATAGTACAACTTTTTTGTGTTGTCAATATTTTTATTAAAATTTTTATGCTATTGACAAAACGAAGCACTTTGGTTATAATAATTTATGAAAGTTGACAAATTATATATTTAAGGAAGAAAACAATGAACCAAAAAAAGATAGATAGAATTAACGAGCTTGCAAGAGCGTCAAAGGTAAGAGAGCTGACCGATGCGGAAAAAGCTGAGCAAAAACAGCTTCGCGAGGAATATATTGTAGCTTATAGAGCAAGTCTTCGCGGAATACTTGATAATACAGTTATCGAACGCCCCGACGGAAGCAGAGAAAGCCTTAAAAAGAAAAAATAAGAAAAGAGGTTGAGAGTAAATCAACCTCTTTATTTTATACTCGGATTGTCGCTAATGCCGAGAATATAATCTACGGAAACTCCGTAAATTTTTGAAAGTTTAATAAGAATATCGGTGGGAATATCTCTTTGACCGAGCTCGTAGTTGCTATATACCTGCTGTGAACAATTCAGCGCTTTAGCCATTTGCTTTTGAGTTATATCCTTATCCTCTCGCAAATCTCGTATCCTTTTATATACCATAGAAATCTCCTGAATTTTAGATTATATAAAAATTATATCAAACTGCAAAATGCAGTATTGACAAATACTGCAAATTGCGGTATAATATATTATAATCTTAAAAATAAAGGAGATTCATTATGAAAAAAACAAGAAGTGATTGCACCGTTGGTACGTTTGAAAAAACAAGAGGATTACCGCCCGGAAGTATTCGTAATCCCAATGGAAGAGACACAAGAAGTGATAAACTTATAGGAACTATACGAAAGGAATATGATTCAAAGAAAAATAAGAAATAATAAAGGGGATGAATGAAATGGCAAATATGTTTTTCGTGGATTATGAAAATGTAGGCGATTCTGCAATGTGTGGAGTTAAAAGCCTTGTGCCTGGCGAAAGGGTAGTGGTATTTTTTAGTAAAAATGCGAAAGCGTTGACATTTGAACTTTGGAATGAATTGACTGAATGCAAGGGGTTGAAAGATATTAAACAGGTTGAACATCCAGGGAAGAATGCATTGGATTTTCAATTATCGTCTTATTTGGGATATTCTATCTGTAAATATCCACATTTTGATAATTTTGTTATCATTTCTAA
Source organism: Eubacteriales bacterium (assembly GCA_045653945.1). Classification (GTDB taxonomy): domain Bacteria; phylum Bacillota; class Clostridia; order Oscillospirales; family CAG-272; genus SIG673. The sequence continues at coordinate 1,736 of JAZOML010000039.1, read as the reverse complement.
AGATACGGGTTTTCAAACACTTATAGATTTTTGGGAAAAAGAAAGACCTGTAAAGGTTCATCTATTCCCTAATATAGAAGAAGCGTTTTCCGCATTGGAAGTGTGCACTGATGAAATTGAGGGAACGCTTGAAACAACCGACTGTGACGAGTAAAAGGGGAAAGGAAAATGTCAATATTAGATAAGTGGAAGAAAGAACTTAAGGAAACTATGGCATACCCGTGGGAAGCGAAATTTGATTCGGATCATCCTAAATGTCCAAGTTGCGGTGAAACTATGGATTTTTTTGGTCATGATGAAAATGGAGATTTTCCTTACGGCGAAGGGTATTGGAAGTGTCAAGGCTGCGGTTATAAAATTACAGAGGCCGAGCTTTGATTTAAATTTGGAGGTGTAAAATGTCAAAGTATAAAGTTATTTTTAATGGCGAGGAAAGAGAAACTATATTTGATACCGAGGAAGAAGCAGAAGAATATGCGTTATATCTTTGTTCGTGTGCAGAGCTTGGTGCAGGAATCCTACATATGTCTAATCCAGGAGATTATGATGAGGATGATTATGAGGAAGAGTACGAAATAGTTGAAATTGAGGATGAAGACTGAAAATTATTCAAGTGGTATTAAAAAAGCGAAAAACCCTGTCAAATACAGGGTTTTTCTATTTTCTAAAAAATTTTTTCAACTTTTTTTGAAAAAGTACTTGACAAATTTCTCTTAATGAGATATAATATCATTAAGATAAGAAACGCAAGTAAAAAACTTATCGGAAAGGGAAGTGCTCCAATGGAAAATGAGTGCAAAGCCAAAGCAACTCGAAACACACACCAAAAGGACGTGGTGATGCAGGTATTTAAAAGCCTTACAAATCACCCGACAGCCGAAATGGTATGCGCAGAGGTAGCAAAGGTTGACCCTTCAATCGGTAGAGCAACGGTGTACCGAATTCTAAATTCCTACGTTAGTAGCGGAACTGCTATAAAGGTTCCCGTGTACGACGGGGCGGACAGATATGATATAACCGTTATGCCTCATAGCCACGCCAAATGCCGAAAATGCGGACAGGTAATTGACGTGTCTGTGAGCGGAGCACTGCCGACAGTAGCCGAGGATTGCGGTTTCGTTATCGAGAGCACAGCGGTACTCTATTACGGAGTTTGCCGCGAATGCTCGTAAAATTTTGAAAATAAATATTTTTACTTAAAAGGAGAAAAAAGTTATGAAATTTGTATGTCAGGTTTGCGGTTACGTTCACGAAGGCCCCGAGGCACCCGAAAAGTGCCCCGTATGTAAGGCTCCCGCAGAGAAGTTCACAAAGCAGGACGGAGAGATGATGTGGGCGGCTGAGCACGTTGTAGGCGTTGCAGCAGACGCTCCCGAGGATATCAAGGCTGATCTTCGTATGTACTTTGTAGGAGAGTGCACCGAGGTTGGTATGTACCTCGCAATGGCAAGAGTAGCGCATAGAGAGGGCTACCCCGAGATTGGTCTTTACTGGGAGAAGGCGGCATACGAGGAAGCCGAGCACGCATCTAAGTTCGCAGAGCTTCTCGGAGAGGTAGTAACTGCATCGACCAAGAAGAACCTTGAAATGAGAGTTGAGGCTGAAAACGGCGCAACCGCAGGTAAGACCGACCTTGCAAAGAGAGCAAAGGCTCTTAACCTCGACGCTATCCACGACACCGTACACGAGATGGCACGCGACGAGGCAAGACACGGCAAGGCTTTCGCAGGACTTCT
>JAZOML010000038.1:0-17583 GCA_045653945.1 Eubacteriales bacterium | reverse complement strand
ACCACGAGAAAAATACCTCGTTCTTCTTTCGATTGCGATGTGTTCATCTCTTGAATACTCATTGCCGTTGGGTGTGGTGATCGTTGTTTCAATCATTAGTTTGTTTTTCATTTCTGAATCCTCCATAATTTTTTAAGTACTGAGGCAATGAGTATTTAATTCTGAGGTTATATGGCTAAGTCGCCCCTCTTGTGCAGGCAAATTTCCTTATTTCATCGGCACTTTCGGGATTTGTTGCGCAACCATGTCGCCTCACGACGTCCTTTTGCGCAAACAAGTCGACCTACGACGTCGTGATTTTTCGGACAAAAGAGACTCAAAACGCCCGAAAAAGCCCCCAAATCGCACATTTTTGCTCGGCATTGCCGAGCATAGTGACCTGCGTGGCGGCTCAATGTCGCCATGCTTATTCCTGCAACAAAATACGGCAAAGCCCGAATTCTATTATCTCTCTCCAAACTGCCGTATTTTGCGTTCTTTGGCTTGGTTGGCGTACTTGGTCGCTTTCATTCTTAAATCGGCACACAGGGCTTTCTTGGGGCTTACACGGGGATATTTACGGCAGAAAAGAAAAAGGTTTTATCAGCTATCTGTCGGCACTCATTTCTGCTCAAAATGGCGATTACCACCTCGCAACAGCCCCGATGGATGTCTTTATTTCCGTAGGGATTTCAGCTTTTACCACCCCGATTTTATAGGCAGAGATAGTTTTACAGACCCGCCAAAATTGGAAGGTGGGGTGTGCCACAAACCTTTATGTTGTCGGCGTTGCCGGCGGACGTGAGATGAGGCGAAGGGGGGGTTACCACCCCGACTCTTTCACCTGCTTGATTTTCGATAGGCGAAAATCGGGCTATCGCGGCAACGCAAACTCTCTATATTTCTTCTTTTCTGTCGGTACTCTCTTGCTCACCTTAATCTTCTTATAGGTACGAATATCTGAAGCCACCCATAGGGAATTTCTACGCTATTCCAAGAGCGATGCAAGATAGTACATATTGCTTGTCCGTGAACCGTTCTCTCTGTATCTGCACACCTTCTTGATAAGTCCTCGCGCTTCAAGCTCCTTGAGTGCGGAGTCAACCGTTTTCTTATCCATGCTGCACTCGTCTCCGATAAGTCGGCGTGACGGAAAACAGTTGGCGGTGTTGTTATCGCTGTGTCGAAGTAAACAACAATAGACCACGAATGCTTTCGGCTTTAAGCCGAGATCAAATATTTGGTTGGGAACGATGAAGAAATTTTTGTGTTTCATTTTTACCTCCTGATGACAAAACAAAAAGACTCGTATTTACACACAGGCTTTTACGGAAACACCAATAAGCGAACGGCACTCGTTCGCTAAAAAATTGGATGCTCCGTGCCGATATGTAAGTACGAGTCTTTTGACTCAAATCAGTTTGCGAGGTTATAGACCGACCTCTTATGTTATGCTCCGAGGAGCTTATGTGGCACTTGATTCATCTATTCAGTTTTGAAGCTCACATCTTTGTGAGGGGCTTTATTCTAACATAAGATTTTTAGTTTGTCAATAGCTTTTTGAATAATTTTTTCGCTTTTTGGAAATAATATTTCTTTTTGCCCAATCGGTCTAAAACACCGTTATTTTGCTTCCCGGATTTTCACAGATTTTTGGGAGAGGAATAAGAAAGACAGAGCGTGATGATCCCACTTGACCATCACGCTCTGCGTGTTTGGAACATATATTTACATGCTCAATAAGATTAAGCATGTAATTCTTGATATACCTTACGAACAACATAATTTCCGTCGCTGGCACATTTTGTTGCTATGTATTCTTTCGTACTGTCATCAATTAAAGATTCTATAGCAAACCGTTGAATTAAGTTTTTGATATAAACATTATCGTTGTCGATTAAACTGATTAGCTGATAGCTAATTATATCATTCAATTTGGTGTTTCGAGCAAGCAGAAAGAGTATTCTAACACAGTACCATCTTAAGTCCATACTGTCTGAATTAATCCATGTTAATACTGTTTGCAGCAATATGGATTCGAGTTGAACATTCACGATGAATTTTTCGTCATTCTCTAAGTAGTACAATATAGTTTCACTAATCCTAAGTTGATCAGGAATCTCTCCTTGAGCATAAGGTAAGACCTCAAACAATCTTAGGCATGCAGACTCATCAAAATATGTCATCAGCAAATTGTACGAAAAGATCAAACTCGTATTAGACACATTTGAATCAGAAAAAATGCTTGAACAGTTTTGAATTCTATCAAGACCATTTTTTATTTGTTCTATAACTGCCGCATTTCTATTGATCGCCTGAGGGTGTTTTCTGAGCAAAAACATAATGAGATCCATAGCTTGACACTTGATTTTAACACTTTGATTATCGCACAGCAAAGTTTCACAACTTGCAGATAGCGCATCGTCTATAAGGTCATCACTATATTCAGATTCTTTTAGCATCATAATGTTACGAATTGTATCGTGCGGCAAGCTTGCATATCCATGATATACGCCACCCTTGCCTTGCTCTTTGTTATGGGATCTTATTTGTTGAACATACTCTTTTATGAAATAAACATCAACCTCCTGATTCGAAGAAGTTTCGAGTCTGTATAGATTAGCGTAAAAGCCGGGGAGGGTTTTACTTATTTTTTTGTCCAATTCTTCCGTCAACTCAATACTCTGTTTTCTGAATGAAATTAACACTTTTTCTATATATGGCAGTTTAGTCTTTTCATCCTTCAATAGAGAAGATACATGGTCAATTAAGCTCTTGGCTGATTTTTGAGAAAGGACTGAGATATCAATTTTTGAGGATATTAACCTAAACACTTCCGGATAGAACCGTGAAAAGTCCTTTTCCATGAATTTGCAACATATTTCAGCCAATGTTTCCGCAGGAATTCTATGACCGACATTCTGAAAACATTTTAAGCAGCTATCTCCAATGGATAATATAGGATTCTCTGAGTCCAACCAAATGTTTGTTTCGGATACAAGTTCTTGCAATATGCTTTCAAAACTTTCATCGCTCAAATAGTATCCCACCATTCCCAAAGCATGAAACTTTGTCATTAACCTCTTATATGGGAGAGGATGATTGTTACTATAGTCGTAGATTTCCAACGCATCAATATGATTAAGTTTTACCAAGATTTCTGGGAATGCGCGATATAATGTATCAATTTCTTTTTGGGAGCTTTCGAAAACAGATTCTCTGATAAGATTTTTTCTAAATTCCCAATTGCTGAATTTTGTGCTCAACCAAAACGACAACTCACGTATTTGTTTGTGTAGCAACAGCAAATATGTTAGCGAGCCATTAAACATCGAAACAACAAAACAATTGGAAATTGCGTCTGTTTGTGTGATGTTATATCCCAATGAAACAGTGTGTGGTGATTTGGTCTTCTCTTTAAAATATTCTTCTGTAAATTTTTCATACAAATCGCCACGCATTCTATCTACAAGAGGATAGTATAAAGCATGCATACTGTCATTCAACTCTTTTTGCGCTGAATCATTCAAGCATATAGTATTTTTACTTTCAAACAGTTCGTAGTTCTTGTTGCGCAAATCAATGAGAATATCTTTGATAAACCATTCCGATAGATTGTTGGCTTTTGCAATAGTTAGTGCTTCTTTCAATGATTCAATGCACTTTTGCAAGTTGCCATCAAAATAATGTTGAATAGCATTCCATCTTTTTTCCACTGCTGCAAAATGTTCAGTTGATTGGAGTTTCTTCAATTCTTCAAGAAACATACTAACATTAAAAGTTCTAATAGAAGCATGCTCGAATAAGATTGGCAAAAATTGAGCACACCAAGCATCGAAATCAGATGTTCCTTTTTCCTCCTTGTCAAACCTTGAAAACATTTTGTGGAAATATAATTTGCAACGATCCGTATTGGCGATTATCGTTTTATTAATAATTAATGCCGCATCGCACGATTCTTCTATTAGAGAAATCTGGACTTCAGTTTCTTCTTTTGGCTCTAATCTGCCCTCACAGTAGTACTTATATATAGCCACTATATCATCAATTAGATCTTGTGCACCTTCAATTAACTCATCAAATGAATGAACAACTTTATATTTCGGGGCATTTGGTCCAGTCAAACTCTTTTGTATCGCTGTTGGCGTTTTAGAATTCTCATCGCAAAAATAGAAGATTGATTTTTTATTATGCTTTTTTGCATCATCTATTTCTTTTTGCACACCGGACTTTATACCATCGAAATTGTCTATTATGAAAATGCATATATCGCTATTTTCCAAATCCCAAATGTAGTGTTGTTGTGCGGTTAAAGTTGATGCACCAGTAGCTTCAAAGAGATATACATCGGCAAGGTTGGTATCCTCAATTAGTTTCTTCAACCTCGCTCGAAGTGTATCATATTTTTCTTCTCCGCAAATAGAACTTATAAACACCTTGATTTTTTGTCTTGGCATTACCATATACACCTCTGTCACCTCCTAAAAAGCATTAAGGATTATAAACGACCTTGTTTCTATGCTCCTCAAAAATACTCATAGGAATGCTTCTTTGACACTTATAACTTTCCTCAGCGACATACGAAAAATGTTTACCGAGTTCTTCACCAGGGCATAAAATAGCTCCTTCGATAATTCCTGTTGAAGAATTAACTAACGCAATTAAATATCTCATGTTTTTGGTCGTAAAATTGCCGTGAATAGTTTCCTCAAATTGAGGAGAGTATTTACCCAAATCAATGGTTGGAGATTCTTGAACTTTCACTTCAAGCATTTGATTGGGGATATCGGGATAGCCCCCTTCCAACATATCCGCCTCGGAAACCGAATAGCCAAGTTTTCTTGCAACTATTCTTTCCAAAAGCTGTCCTTTTTCTTTGGTGGATAACGAAGTGTCCAATTGTGTGCCAATAAAATCATCACCCAAGCGTTCTCTAATAACGGAAAGAGGAAGAACACGAGAAGGAAGTTGCTTTATAGATCTCGCCAATGGCATATTTTCATCCAACAGAAAAAGAGACTCTTCATAGTCATTTACGAACAGCCATTCGCCATTGATTATTTCGGCTCTTTTAGTTCCAGAAATAATCAGTTGCTGTTTTATTGTCGGTTTGCCAAACTTTCCAAAAGTGTTTTCTATGTAGTCGGGTGACATCACAATAATGCTTTCCAATGTGTTGGTTTCGACATTTATTTTGCCCAAAACAAAACGAACATCATTTGCTGACAAAGTCTCACCATTAGCATATTCGATTTGAACGGACTCACTATTCGGGTTTCGATTCCATACCTGTAAATTGTACGCATCGCCTGAAGTAACGATATATGTATCAATATACTCAGCACGAAGTTTTGGGACTCCCTTTTCCTTGGGAGGAACAATTTTGTAATCACGAATATCCGCAGGCATAGGAGCATGTTGTGACAAAAGGCAAGTGGTTACTAATTTGCGAAATTTAGAACCATCAGTTCGAGCTTGCCTTGTTAATGTAAAGGTAGTTCCAATAAGTGGTTTAAGACGCTCTACGAGCATTTCGGGGGACGACAAAAGTGCTTTGCTACGAGGAGGTGTTTTTCCTATTTTAACAAAATCCATATTTTTTCCTTCCCAAGAGAAAAAGCCGTATAACGGTCTTTTTTCTCTTGCTTCAATATTTTTTAATTATGCAAATATTCTGTTAACAACAGCATCAATATTCTGTTTAATAACTATGTTGTTTTCATAATCGCTTGGATGGGCGATAATATGCTTAACCAACGATATCAACTCTTGAGATAGCGGACTATCGGGGTACGGTATTGGAAATTGTTCAACATACTGAGCCATAAATCTTCTTTTACCTGAGTAGAGCTTGTTATTGAATTTCACATCGTAATATTTTTCGATGAATGTGCTGTTGGCAACCGCAAGTACTAAATATATAATTTCTTCCGTGATTTCATCGCTGAAATCCATCCAATAACAATCACCATTCACAACGGATTGACTATTATCTATCCAAAATTGTGGATGTTCTGTTATATCTCTGAATACAATTTTGGTTTTTTCCCAAGAGGCGGGGTTTTGAGGAACCCATATTTCGTACCAATTTCGCTTTGCTTCTTTGATATATGTTCTTTTCTCGAGTTGCTCTCGGTGTTGCAAAAGGTATTTATAACTGATTGGATATTGTTCAACATCTATGCATTCTTTTTTACCATTGTGGCTTGTGTGTGTATATAAAACTTGCCATAATTCCGCTTGATTTGCAACGATTTGCCCAGCATTCCTATGTGTAATGAGAGGGCGTAGCAATTCGGGAGGATTATTCTTGTCCCAATGATCTCCTATGAACACATTGTCCGCTGTAGTCTTTATCCCAACTCTTATTTTAGCGATTTGGCTGACACATCTCCATGTATTGCGTTCAATACTACTTAGCCATGCATTATTGTGTTCTTCAGCCAGTCTCCAAATTTCGTTTCCCTCATCAATGGTTAATATTCCGTGCTTTATTAAGTAGTGTTTGTTGTCACCTACCGTAATTACACCATTGAATGAGATTCCTTCGAACAACGATGAGAACTGATTTGACTCACCTTGATCTGCTTCGTAAATCGAAGTGAACTTCGTATCTATATCATGGCAAGAACCTTTGCTGAAAATCATTGTACACGGAAGCACTGCGGCATCAAACAATTTTGTATCACCGAAATCTGTAATCTCATATATTCTTGCAAAATTTCTTAAGAATACTCTTATTGATTTTCCAGATTTAATTGTCAAAAACTTGTTGGAAGTTATAAATCCAGCTATTCCTTTTTCCTTTAGAACCTTTACGGCAATCATAATGAATGCGTAATAAATATCAATTCTTCCAGTTAAACCGAATTGTTTTGCAAGCAATTGAGCTTTTTCTGCCCCGAGTATTTGCGTTCTAATATAAGGTGGGTTGGCGATAATGTAATCGTATTGCTCGGTTTCCGAATCAAGATATGCTTGTATAAAATCTCGATTGTATATCTTGAAAGTCAAATTGGGGTATTTGGATTGAAGTTTGGTTAATGTTTCTTCCGCTACCTTGTCATCGGTTTCATATCCGCAAACAGTAAGATTTATTTTTTCAATATCCAAAGTGTCCAATAAAGCTTCTATCAATTCTCCAGAGCCAATTGCAGGATCCAGAATTTTGACATTCTCGCCGTCAATAGTATGATGCTGCAACATATGCTGTGCAACATAATTACCCAATTCTCGTGGAGTATATACGACTCCATTTGTTTTTTCTTTTGATTGATTTATATATCTCATTATTTTGACTCCACTCGTTTTTAGCTTCTGGCATCTACATGAACAATATCCATGATGTCAGAAATGTTACAGTCTAATGCTGTACATATTTTTAGAAGAGTATCTGTAGTCACATTTTCGTTTCTTCCTAATTTCGCAATAATGGTTGCACTGATGCCTGTAATCTCTTTCAAATCTTTCTTTTTCATACCCTTGTCAACTAAAAGTTTCCACAGTTTATTGTAACTAATTGCCACGGATTTCACCTCCAACATTGCAATATATTCGTATTTCTATTATACTGCAAATATTTACAATAGTCAAGATTTTTAGAACAATATATTGTACTTTTTGTATCGAAAACTGTAATTTATCAAGTTAATGTTTCGATGGCTAATCTCATACCAAGTCTAAAAGCATATTCAAATATCGCCGCTTCTGCTAAGCTTGCATACTCGCTCCAGCAATCATCAAATTTTTCGAATATTTCTTTCTGCGCATCGGTCATTGTTTTGAGCAGGTCATCGTGATGCCTTGCCATGTACTCCATAAGTTGCTTCATTTCGGGAGAGTTATTTCGGCTGTCCATTTGTGGACAAATGTTTCCGTGCCATAATTCTTTGATTACATCATTCATCGCTAACCTCCATAATAACAGAGGACGACCCATTACCGACTTGGCTCGGCTCTGAATCGTCCTCTTGGCTTAGATTTAATGCTTCTTCAATCGTGTGTGCTGTCACGAGTTTACCTATCCAGTCGGCAAGCTCTACTGTACTCATATTCTTACCTCGACACTTTTCAAGATCTTTAATGACTTTCTTAAGTACCTTTTCGCTTGCCTTGGGATACATGTTTTTTAACGCTTGCAATATCATTTTGTTACCTCCTGTTATTGGTAACACCCACAATACCACAGAAGAGAGCATAAGTCCAGTACTTTTTTGAAAACAAAACCAATTTTTTTCGCCGGGCTTATTCTTTGTTTATTGCGGCGCAAATTTTGGGGAGCGAAAGCATAAAGAAAAAATGCAACACAGACCTATCGTCCATGTTGCATTTTTCTTGTTTAGCCACTCTCAATCGGCATTTTCTCTTGGATTTACTTAATATCCTTATGAGAACCTGCCTTTCAAAGGCGGTTTTTTGTATTTAAATTATTTTACAACGATATCAAAGGTAGAGCCAGAGCTTCCGTTAGAATTGATAGAAATCTTTAAGGTGTTACCGCTGATGGTTGCATTTACGCCGTTTTCAACACTTACAACCTCGCTGATACCCGTAATATCAATTTCGAGTGTCATTGATGCAAGGCTATTTGAAGGATCGGAAACGGAAATGGTTGTTTGACCGTTTTCGTCGGTGCTAATCATTACTGCCGCACCCGTAGATGAGTAAATTCTTGTTACGGGAGTTTCTTCCTCGTTTACGTTAAGAGTGCCGACTGCAAAGAATACCGCACCAACTGCATTAAGCGTTCTTTCAAGAACTGCGTGGAGATTATCCGTCTTAGAAAGAAGCTTAACGTCGGGGTTAGCATAGTATGCCTCGGTTTGTGTATTGGATGCTTCGGGCAAATATGCGTAGTAGTAGCTGCCGTTAAGGCTGCTGTTACCGATACCGTGTTCAAGAGTTATTTCAAGGAAAGACTGCGTTCCGGTTGCACCGCTATACGAAATAGTTCCCTTTTCGGCATCACCCGTAACATTGAATTTGGTGTAGGAAAGGGTATTTCCGTCGCCAGCCGTATCAAAGAATACGTAGCCACCCATATTACTGAAATGCATCGTGTTTACGCCGTTTACCTGTGTGCGGTAATTTGTCGCAAGGTGCTGCTGAGCCGTAGTAGGATCAGTTAAGTAATCGTAGGTTGCGGGATTGGTTACAAGCTGACCGTTAATATAAAGCTCATCTCCTATTTCCCAGTAGCGGTTTTCAACAACCGTTCTTACCTCAGTACCGGAAACGTTCTTAATAGCGGAGCCAATGCAAATTACCTCTTCATCGAACATAAAGTAGGACTTATTTGCCGTTATCTTCCAGCCGTTAGTCGCATCTATAAAGGTGTTACAAAGCGTGCCGTTAATATATCCAAGAGTAAAGCCTGATGCTCCGTATTTACCGTGTTCAACACCGCCCGCAAAATTACTTGCATTGGGGATTGCAGGGTTAATTGTGGTAACCTTGCGCTCAGTTGCGCTTGCCGTAACTCCCGGCATTAAGTATGGGTTAGAATACCTGAAATAGTTGCCACTGAAATCCATATCATCGGTGTAAATATAAATCATACCGTCGCCGTGATACCAACCTGTCAGGTTTGCACCGTTTATACTTTCGTACTTACCTATCTTTGACGAGCTGAGCGAAATTGCAACACCGTATTCAGGACCGTGATGAATTACTCTTGCCATATTTCCGAATACCTTAGTTATATGGTAATCGTCGATAATTCTTACGCTATCATCTTTGTAAAGGTCCTTTGCAAGCTGAATAAAGTTAATCGGTACATTGCTTGAATAGTCGTGTCCTGCTCTAAACATTAGAGTTCTGATAAGGGATTTGTACTCCCCCTTTAAGTCATCGGGGGCAATATCTATCATCGGAATAAGTCCAGAAACAAGACTGTTATAGCTACCGACTTCACTTGCGTCAATAATAGATCTACCAAAGGTGTTTGCCATAAACTTATTATCGTAGGTTACCGAGAAGTAGCTATCGTACGCCCAGTTAAAATAGTTTCTGGTTGCATCTCCCGTGATTTCAAACGGAGTACCATTAAATGTGTGGAACATTCTTGGTAGGCTCGTCATAAGGCTAAGACCGTAGCTACCCGTATAAGGAGTTACACTGTGCTGAATATAAGAGCCGTCGGTAAAGAATCCGCCGTCCTTACCTGATCCCATTTGGTCAATCGTTACGTATTCAAATACGTCACTAACTAAATACTGTGCGACTGCAATGCGCTTTGCGTTGCGTGTAAACGCACCTGCAAGTATTACGTTCTCTGCCATAAGAACAAGGTTCATACCGCTACCGACAGGGAAATCAAGAATCTTATTAAACGGAGAGAGATACTTCTCTATCCTGCCCTCGTACTGGTCCTGCTCAAGTCCGTCGCGGCAGTATACGAGTGCTCTTATGAGCTGTTGAGGAATTCCTATATCCCAAGGATACCAGTTACCGTAGGTCGTGCCGTTTGCAACTATGTCTGCACCATAGTAATAATCGTATCCGTAATCAAGTGCAGCAACGATATCCGCAAGCAGCTCAGGATCCTGATAATAGGTGCTGCCCGGAGTACCGTATCCCTGCGACATTGCCTGAATGTACTCATAGAACTTGGTTACCATATTACCTGCAACCTTAGGATTACCGTAGCCTGCCTCATACTGATTATATACAAGAACGTTAAATAGCTTTTCAGGCTCACCAATACCCGCCTCGGTTTCCTTAAAGAGTTCCCAAGCACTCTTGGTATTCTTATTAGCCTTATTAATAACAGTCTTGTATTCAAGCGTCTTTTGGCTTTCCTCGTTACCGATAGTATACGCAAGGTAATTTTCAATTATCTGATCGTACATTTCGGTATTGTCTATGCTCATACCGTCAGGAACAACAAGGTCAAAGTTATATGTGTGTGCGGTTATGTTTCCTATCCAGACGTTAAGTCCCGTCTTACCATATGCATTCTTAAAGGATACGCCTGTAATATCCGGAATCGGGTTTGCAACGGTTACCAAGTCGCTGAGAACCGTAATATCTCTCCAACCGGTAAAGTCAAGCTTAACCGTTATCGGGCTCTTACAACCGGTAAGGTAGATATTTATTGCCGTCGGGGTTGTCGGTATAGTTTCGTTATAAACCGAAAGCGAGATCGCGTGCGCTCCTGCGTGGTTTACAGCGTTTTTAAGCGTCAGGCTGGTTGCAGTATCCGAGGTTGACCACTTGAATGCAGGTCTGCCATCTTTGATTCCAACCTTATCGTAATTTTCATCATCAATCCACTTAAAGCAATTATCTTTATCACCGAAGTTGGCAATAGCCATATCGCTCTGACCGGTTTTAACAACGTGAATGCACTCATTTTCAGGCTCATCTCCGTTACACCAGAGGCACTTACCCGAAATATAAGAGTGATTAAGCACTACACCGTACTCATACGTGATGCTTTCATCATAACGAGCACAGCCCTCACATTTTTTGTAGTAAACCGCCTTATGTGAGCAGTCAGCCGCCGTCTTTAAATATTCAGGGTTTCTTTCCTCGACTACGTAATTATGTCCCGTCTTCTCGCTTGGGGTATAAGATGTCTCACCAACCTGACATACGAGTCCACAATCGGAAATAATCTCATACTTTATTTTAATTTCAGTGTAATTTGCACCGACAAAAAGTGAGAACTGGAATGCCTTACCCGTTCCGCTGTAAACCTGTTTTATAAGATTTTCTGGCAAAACAAAGTTCTTTTGCGATATAATATTCTCACCCTGCATTGCGTAAATGTAGGTAACTATCTTTATACTGTTATCGTTAAGACCATCACCAAATACCGTCATATTGGTTTTAGAATTATTATCAAGCGAAGGTCTGAATTTAAACTGAGCCTTATCCGCCGTACAAGCAGCGCCCACGTCAATCTTATGCTGGTCTACTACTGTATAGAAGGAGTAGCCGTTTCCGTTTTCGTTCCAAAGAACGGTGTTGTTTTCCTGCGCCTCACCGCTATAAATCAGTGCTCCCTTAGGTACGTCAAGAACGCCCTTTTTAGCATAGCTGTCAATTATCTTTGTTCCCGAATATATGATAAGACTATCCGCCTTTACAGTATTGCCTGCAAGGTCTATGGTAATATCCTTACCTATCTCAATGCTTTGACCGATTAGGTTTATATCACCCGTAACGGTTAACGTGCCGCCTTCCACAACGCTATTGTGTGCACTTTCAAAGTCGGTGTAAACATTACCGTTGTTATCTGCGATTGGAGTATTTGTAACGGTGATAGGAGTACCCGTGTAGTCATCACCGAACATATAAAATTCGGTTTCCGAGCATCTCTTTACGCCCTTGCAAAGAAGTCCGGTAAACTCATCTGCGTAATAGTATTTACCACCGAAAGAGATAAAACCGCTTGTTCTCTTGCCGTCTATATAGCAGCGCATTCCGTCCCTTACGTCATAAATTCCGTCAATTACAAGCGGATTTGCTACACCGTTTACATCAAACGAATAAGCATCAAAGCCATAGGGATTTTGCGCGCCGTCGTCCGTTACATCATACGCAAGCTTATCTACGACACGGTTTCCGTCGCTATCGTAGTAGTATATATTTCCGTTAGCATTACCCAGTAGCATATTGCCTTGATAGAAGCCTTTAAAGCAACCGTCATTAGGAACAATTTCATTACCTACAAGAGTATAAATCTCATACATTGACGAAATATACTTTTCGTTATAGGTTACTGCACCGTTACCGTCAATCGTGAGTATTCCGTCGCGGGACACCGTGTTGGTCAACTTTTTGCCGTTTTCGTAAAGGTATACCTTGCCGTCATTTGCCGCGTAGTAGCCCGTTACGTTATTGTCGCCACCCGTTACGTTAACAAGCTTTGTGCCGTAGTAGGCGAGCCAGTTATCAAGGATAATATCATTATTGCAGGGCTTGTTTCTATATCCAAGAGAGATTGCAGTTACTCCAAAGCCGTCCGCATAGTCAAGAGTGCCATTTGCTTCGTCTGTTGACTTATAGTAATCAAGTATATTTTGGCAAGCAAAGGTTTGATTTCTTGCTACCGCAATACCGTCTATATAAATCGTATAGGAATTTTTCGCAACGTCAACGGATACCGCAACGTTTGTAAACTTATCAGCGGAAAGCTGACCTATCTTTCTGTCGGCAGTAAGGAAGGTATTACTTTGAACGTTGATATCGTTCTGCTGCCAAAGTGTACCCGACGTGATAGAAATTTTGCTTTCGCCGCCCGTGATAGGTGTTTTAACCTGACCGTTATAGAGGTTGCCGTTTGCGTCAACCCAAACGGGAATTGCTGTGAAGTGAACTGCACCCGATGCCCCGGTTACGCTGGACTGAATACATATAAGGTTACCTGCGGTAATTGCGGTACCAAGCTTAAAGTCTGCGGAGAAAGTAAAGCTCTTGCCACTGTTTGCTACGTTTTGAGCGTTTCTCGTACCGTAGTTCCAAGCGAAGTTCATCTGCTGCGACTTTATATACTGAAGCGCCTTTCCGCCGTTGCCATCGGGAACGAGAGTTAATGCATCAACCGAGTCGCCACCAGGCAGCATCGTACCACTTCCGACGCCGTTTGACATTGTTCCCCGGCCCTTGGGGTTTGCAGTAAGGTTGTCAAAGCTATTGTAGTAAAGAAGTGAGCTTGAACCAAGAATTGATTTTACCTCATCACCCGTTGGGGATTAAAAAAACTCACCGACTGAAATGCTCTTCTCTTCGGGAGCTTCCTCCTCGACTCTTACGTCAACGAGAGTCGTGCCTTCATAAACAGCCCAGTTATCAAAGATATAGGAATCGCCTGTGATTAACTTTGCATCTCTGTATCCGAGGTTTACCTGCTTAAGTCCGAAGCCGAATTTTGCTCCATTTGCAGGGAAGTTAACAGTGCCGTCCTCTGCATCTTTAGCATTGAAATCGTCGATAATGTTCTGGCAAGCAAAGAGCTGGTTCCTTGCCATACATACGCCGTCAACATATATATCATAGGTGTTCTTTTCAAGATTTACTGTTACTGCAACGTTGGTAAACTTATCAGCAGAAAGTGTACCTATCTTCTTTTCAGCCGTAGTGAATAAGCCTGCATTAGTAATAGCGTTCTGTACCCAAAGCGTACCGCCGGTTATTCTTCCACTTGTTTGAGTCATCTGACCGTTATAGAGGTTACCTGACGCATCGATCCAAACAGGCATTGCGGAATAGGTAGTGTTAGCCGAAGCGCCGTTAACCTGCGAGCAGAAATAGAACAGTGCGCCTGCGGGTGTGCAAGCACCGAGCTTATAATCACCTGATACGGTGAAGCTCTTACCTGCCATTGTTGTTACCTGAGCACTGTGGTAGTTATTACCACCTAATGTTATACAAGAATTCTGCTGCTGACCGCTCATGGTCTGAGCTGCCTTGCCGCCGTTACCGTCGTCAACAAATTGCCAACCGGTGCTTCTTGTGAAGCTCCAGTTACCAATTGCAGCACTGTTAACGTTACCTGTGTCAAAAGTATTGTAGTAAAGAAGTGCGCTCTCACCAAGCTGCTCCTTGATTTGCTCAGCGTTCGGTGTAATATAAGGCTGCTGAATTTTTTCTGCCGCATCGTTTCTTACGTACTTTGTAACAACTTTATTTGAATAGTAGAAAGCTATATTATCAAATGAATAGAAATGATTTGGAATTGTAACCGCTACTCTGTATCCAAAGGAAAAGTTTGTAGGATAGAAATATCCGTCTGCTAAGGCTTCGCCACCTGCCGCTGCGTATGCTTCCTTTGCGGCATTACTTGCAAGCATCAGCTTACCGGTTTTGGCTTCGCCGTTTATATAAACCATAAACCAGTTTTCTTCAGAGTTTACCTGAACGGCGACGTTGGTGTACGAATCTTTATTAATGTTACCTATCTTAGTTGAATAAGAAGTACCCCTCCAACCGTTTAAAATGGTAAGAATTCCGTTTGTCGTATCTGGAACGTAAAGGTCGCCGTTTGCCTTAACGTAAAGGGGTATAGCTGTATAAAGAGCTGTGTTATCGTTGGCTTTTGCATATCCGGAAAGAGTAAGAAGCTGACCGTCAATCATCGATTCGCCGGCCTTTACGTCCATTGAAACTACATATGCGCTCTTTTTATTACCCGCTTCTGGAACTCCTCTGTACGTTTTGGTGAGGTAATAGTTAAGGTTGGTGTTTGTTGCGTTGCTCATCTGAAGCGCCTTGCCACCGTTACCGTCGTCAATAAGCGAAAGAGTTGAACTGTTTAAGTGGAATCCGAACACATCCGCTCTATGGCTTGCAGATGAATTGAGAGCGGATTCGACTGTGCCTGTAGCACTGTTGAAATCGGTGAATAGATAGAGGTTTGCCTCCCCGATTTCTTTTGCAATATCGTCTCCGTCGGGAGTTTCGAACTCATAACCGAGATCAATGGTATTAATTTTGTACTCGTCCCCAAAGTAAAGAAGCACGTTATCCATTGTCAAAGAATCAGGGGCTGAGTGTATGTGGTAGTTTATACGGTTGCCTGTGAGAGCAAAACCGTTCGGAAAGCCTGCCGCTACAATTTCCGCCTGCTTTTCAGGACTAAAAAGATTGAGCTTTCCGGTTTTGTCAACGCCGTTGATAAATACTGAAAACCAGTTTTCCTGAACGTTTACCTGAACAGCAACTGTGGTGAAATACTCATCGCTTAGCTTACAAAGGAATCCGCCTGATTTTTCGGAAGCACTCAGCTGAGTTGCGCTATAGGTTGCCGTTTCGCAAACGTATCCGTCAAAATATCCAAGATAAAGCGAACCGTCAAGGTCACGTAAAATCGGAATTATGGTGGTGCCGCTTCTATCACCGAAGGAATAAAGTCCTCCCTTGTCAACTATATTCCCGTTTTTAAGATCCGCCGAGAAAACGAAGCTTCTGCCACTGTTTGCATTTACGGGTTGCCAGGTTTCAAGACCTGCCCAAACGTCAACGTAACCGTCGCCTGCGCCAAATTCCATTTTTGCCGCAACTCCGCCGTTTCCGTCAGAAACCATTTCAAGCGAACCGTTATATGATATATCACCAAGAGCTGCTATTTCTCCGTGCCTTGAGTATTCAGAGTCAACTGTTGTATCATTAAAATCGTTAAAGTACGCAACGCCTATCGCCTCATCACGGATTGCGTTCTTTAAATCACCGTCAGCAGGGGTATCGTCATAGTAATATAAACCGATATTTTTAATATCATAAAATACCGTACCGCTAAGGAAATAGATACCCTGGAAATTAAAGCCAAGCGGATGTGAAGCACCGTCCTCGGTATTCCAAGCATTTTCCGCGTTGTATAGATTGTTAAGCTCTGTTCTATTTAAAAGATTATCCGCACCGACAAGCTCTCCGTTAACAAATACGTAGTAGGAGTTACCGGCGGTAGTTACGTTTTCCCCACCAACGTCAACAAGAATTTGTAAATTGAAATACGTATCAGCAGGAAGCTTAGCAATAACCTTCGTGCCAAGGCAAAGACTGAAATTACCCTTTCCGTCACTGCGTAAATCCATTAACTTTTTTTGTGAGTTATCGTAGGCATCACCAAGGTCAATACTGTATTGGCGTTGGGTTACCGTATAAATACCTGCATTACCTGCGCCTGAAGCGGAATTAAGCTTAATATCGGTGTTTACCGCAACGTCAAGACCGCCAAGGTCGGCATTAAATACATCGGTTCTGATTTTTCCGCCGTTAACACGTGTTCCCAAATTTGTAATTGAAAGAGAGTATGCGTTACTGCTCCAGGTAGCATCAGCCTTTGTAGTATCCTGCGGAAGGCTAATAATATCACCTACTTGACTGATAGGCGCAGTTTCACCTACAAGCTTAATCTCCGCATAAGAATATGTATTAGTGCCATACGCAGGCATATACGAGTGAGTAACCTGCGCAGTTTTACCGTAATGCTTAGATACTCCGTTTGAAGAGTAAATAGCTGTCCAATACTCTTTGTCTTTTTTGTACGCCGAATTAATTAAATCAGCAGGCGTAGCTGTACGGTACTCCGAGGTTGGAGCAGAATTTGTTTCAGGATCAATCGAACCCGTCATCGCAAATACGGATAACGGCAAAACTCCCACGACCATAAGCAGTGAAAGCGCAAGCGATAAGATCCTTACTTTGAGGCTTTTTTTCATAGCAAACTCCTTATATATAATATATAAAATAGTAATACTATTATAACATATGTAATAATACAAGTTAATAATAACAAAAAAAAATCACATATATACATTTTTTATTGTAAATTTTGTACAAAATAACGAAAACTTCATAAAAATCACAAAAAATAATAAAACGCCCTTTGCGGACGTTTAAAATTTGTGTCAAAAACTCTCATTTTTGACACATTTTTTAACTTTGGCGTGCTGCGGGTGCGATTGAAATAAAATTTCCTCTTCAACAAGCAACAAAAAAACTCCTCAAATTGAGGAGTTTGTGTAGGCAAGGACTTATCTTTCCGGGCGGTTGCCCGCCGAGTATTGTCAGCACGAGACAGCTTAACTACCGTGTTCGGGATGGGAACGGGTGTACCCTGTTCGTTATACTCACCTACTAAGGTGCATTACCTTAGGG
>JAZOML010000037.1:0-5117 GCA_045653945.1 Eubacteriales bacterium | reverse complement strand
TTCTGTTAAGGCAGCCAACAAGTACGGTCTTGGCGACGACCTCGTAGCAGGCGCTAACATCGCAGGCTTCCTTAAGGTTGCCGATGCAATGCTCGCACAGGGCGTTTGCTAAGTAGGCACGCTCAAATCCTTTCACGGATTTGTAATAGCGACAAAGTGTAATATTAAAAAAAGCACCCCCCACGGGGTGCTTTTTTTACAGTTTAGTTTTCATCGCTATCAGTTCGTTCAAAAGAGTGCAATTAATTTTTTTGCCTGCAGGCGCTTGCCTGCCACCCCTCGGGGTGCTTTTTTTAGACAAGAGAGAAAAGAAGAGATTACTTTTTCGCCAAGGCGAAAAGCTTCATTTTCTCTTCACTCTTCACTTTTCACTAAAAAAGACCGCATATGCGGTCTTTTTCTTATTAAAGTACAGCCTTTAAGAACTGCTGAAGTCTGGGATTTTGAGGGTTGTCGAAAATCTCGTCAGGTGTTCCCTGTTCGCAAATAAGTCCCTCGTACATAAACAAAATTCTATCAGATACCTCACGGGCAAATCCCATTTCGTGAGTTACGATAACCATGGTCATACCCTCGTCGGCAAGCTCCTTGATAAGCTCCAAAACCTCACCTACCATTTCAGGGTCAAGAGCCGAGGTCGGCTCGTCAAACAGCATTACCTTCGGGTTCATTGCAAGTGCGCGGACGATAGCAATTCTTTGCTTTTGTCCGCCCGATAATGTCGAGGGGTAGACGTCAGCCTTATCCTCAAGCCCGATACGTCTAAGCAGCTGCATAGCCTTTTCCTTGGCATTTGCAATAATCTCAGCCTTAGTCGTTTCTATCGGAATAAGCTCTTTCTTTTCTTTTCTGAAGATATTTCCTATTTTGGTAAAGAAATTATTCTTTTTTATCTTCTTTAAATTTCTCTTTGCTACGTATACGGGCGCAAGCATAATATTTTCTATAACCGTTTTATTATTAAAAAGGTTAAACTGTTGGAATACCATTCCTATTCTTTCGCGGTGAATATTTATATCCACCTTAGGGTCAGCAATATCAACCCCTTGAAAAAATATTGAGCCGCCTGTCGGGTCTTC
Organism: Eubacteriales bacterium; assembly: GCA_045653945.1. Lineage (GTDB taxonomy): Bacteria > Bacillota > Clostridia > Oscillospirales > CAG-272 > SIG673. Next base: position 4,038 of record JAZOML010000037.1, on the reverse strand, counting down.
CATACAGTTAATGCAGCGTAAAAAGGTTGATTTTCCGCATCCCGAAGGGCCGATTATAGAAATCTTTTCGCCGTTTTTGATTTCGAGGTCTATGCCTTGAAGTACCTCAAGTGAGCCAAAGCTCTTTTTTAAATTCTCAATTTTTATCACCGGCTCTTAACCTCTTCTCTATAATTTTGATACCAAACGTCAGAGCATAAACTATCGCAAGATAGAACAGTGCAACGACAGTCATAGGAATTATATAGCTTGCCATATTGTTACCGCCACCGATTACCTTTGCCGCAAACGTAAGATCATACATACCTATCATACTTACAATAGACGTTTCCTTGATAAGAGCAATAAGCTCGTTACCTATTGCCGGAATAACGTTTTTGATTGCCTGCGGAATAACGATTTTTATCATCGTAACACGGCTGGGAAGTCCGAGTGCGCGTCCTGCCTCCGTTTGACCTATATCAACCGACAAAATACCAGCTCTGATATTTTCCGCAACGTATGCACCGGAATTGATACCAAATGCTATAAATGCAGTTACAAGCTGTGGGAAGCCTCTGATAGCAAAAACAACGTATGCCATAATAAACAGCTGAAGTGCCATCGGAGTACCGCGTATAACGGTAAGATAAATCTTACATATGGCTTTAGGCACCTTCATTGCAGGCGTAGACTTGGCAATCGAAACCATAGCAACGACGGTTCCTATAACAAGTCCGAGTATCGCCGCAAAAACAGAGATAATAATTGTATTCTTCAAGCCCTCAAATATACTTTCCATATATTTTTCGGTAGAAAACAATTCAAAAATCCTACTTAAAAATTCCATCTTAAATTCCTTTAATTACGCAACAAACCGAAAAGAACAGCAAGTGCTCTTTTCGGTTGTTTAAGTTTATTTATTTTTTATTAGTCATCAAGACCCATGTGCTTCATAACAAGCTTTTGAATCTGGGTAACGCCGTTTTCATCGGGAACGAGAAGCTCTGCAAGAACCTCGTTAATAGCGGTGAGAAGCTCAGTGTTGCCCTTAGTTACGCAGATTGCATACTGCTCTTCAACGGGAGCATCATCAGCATCAGTCTCTCCTGAATAGTAAAGAGGAACACACTTAAGAGAGGAGTTCTTGGAAACAATGTACTGTGCAGGAAGCTCATCGATAATAACGCAGTCAACCTGGTTTGCACCGATTCCGTCAGCAGCAAGCTGCGCGGTGTCAAATGCCTTATGCTCGGTTTGGGTTCCGTAAAGAACACCGGCATATCCATAATCGTTGTCCTCGGTTGCGTTGATTTCGCCGTCGGTGTAAATCCATCCGGTGGTATCAAGCTGAGTACCAACCTTAAGTCCTGCAAGAGCCTCCCATATAACGTACTCAACGTCGTTAACGGTCTTGGTCTGAATTATGGAATTCTTATCCATAATTACATACTGAACAGAGGTATAATAAGGAGTAGAAAAATCAACCTTATCCTTTCTCTCGTCAGTAATGGTGATACCCGCAGCGCCGGCGTCGCAAATCTCGCCTGCCTTTACGTTATCAATGATAGCGGAAAACTCGGTGTTTACAAACTCGATTTCCTTGCCCATTTTTTCGCCGACAAGGTTCATAATCTCAACGTCAACACCCTTGATTTCAGTTCCCTCAAAATACTCAAAGGGAGCAAAATATGCGTTTGTGTGCACGATGATTTTATCATCTCCGCCGCAAGATACGAAGCAGCACGCAAGCATCACAACTGCAAGTACAAGTGCTAAAATCTTTTTCATAACTTTTTTTCCTTTCATTTAAAAGAAATATTTAATGGTTAATACATCATACACCTTTTTTGAAGATTTGTCAAGCCTTTTTTGAATTTTTCAGGCAAATATACATTTTTATAATCAAAAAATACAGTTTTTAGGCATTTTTAACGCAATTTTATGCATAATAAAATGAATATTCATTGCGTTTCTTTTTACGTTAATAAAAAATTTACATTTTTTGCCATAGATAGGATATTGACTTTGCATTATATATTTGATATAATATTTCTCGCCGCATGGACTCGGTCGCAAACGCGATTTCCTTATGGAAACGCTACCGTTATCAGCGAGTTTAGCCTATATGGCGTAAAGAAAGTGAGGTGCTTTTCGTGTTCGCAGTTATTGAAACAGGCGGAAAGCAGTACAAGGTTTGCGAGGGTGACGTACTTTTCATCGAAAAAATCGATGCAGAGGCTGAAGCTACCGTTAAATTCGACAAGGTTCTTGCTGTTTCCGACGACAAGGGCTTTAAGGTAGGCGCTCCCTACGTTGACGGCGCTGCTGTTACAGCAACCGTTGTTAAGCAGGGCAAGGGCAAGAAGATCTACGTTCTCAAGTACAAGGCAAAGAAAAATGAGAAGAAGAAGATCGGCCACCGTCAGCTCTACACCAAGGTTCAGATCACCAAGATCGAGGCGTAAGTTTTATGACAAACGTTACGTTTTTCAAGCGAGGCGGCGTGTACTACGGCTTCAAGGCAACAGGACATTCCGACTACGCTGAGGCAGGACAGGATATTGTTTGTGCCGCAATCTCGGCTATGACTATGCTTATAGTTAATACTGTTGAGATTTCGTTTGCAACCACCGTTGAGTACGTAATCGACGAGGACTCAACCGACGTTACCGTTACGGTGCCGTCGATTTTGCAGGACAAGGACGATAACGCTCATATAAGGTTTGCTGTAAGCGGTCTTATTCAGGGTTATTTTATACAGCTTATGGATATGTTCGAGGATTATTATGAATACCTTTCGGTTGAAGAAATCGAAAAATGAGTTTTTTGGCGTATAGCCCAAAAGAAAGGATGGAAACTTTTATGCTTAGATTAGGTTTACAGTTCTTTGCACACAAAAAGGGTGTTGGTTCTACTAAGAACGGCCGTGATAGCGAATCCAAGCGTCTCGGTATAAAGAAGTTCGGCGGCGAAAAGGTTGTTGCCGGTAACATTATCGTAAGACAGAGAGGCACTAAGATTCATCCCGGTAACGGTGTAGGAATCGGAAGCGACGATACTCTCTTCGCTCTTATCGACGGCAGCGTTAAGTTTGAAACTTACGCAGGCGGCAAGAAGCGCGTTTGCGTTTACGCTGACTAAGCAGGCAAGGCGGGTTCCCGCCCACAGTGCATAGATTTAAAACTCTCCACAACGTGGAGAGTTTTTTGTTTGCTGAATACTTTACATTTTTTATTATATATGATATAATATAAAAAAACACAAAAGGAACGAAATAAAATGTACGAAAAGGAAAAAGAAATTTTAAAAGCTAAGGAAAGCTTTGACATAGAGGACTTGCGTCTTATAGTAAAAATACTGCGTGCACCGGGCGGTTGCCCTTGGGATGCCGAGCAAACGCACAAAAGCATAATTCCGGGTATGATTGAGGAATGCTACGAGGTAGTCGAGGCTATTGAGGCACAAAGCCCCACAATGCTTACCGAGGAGCTTGGCGACGTGCTGTTGCAAATCGTATTCCACGCACAAATCGAGGAAGAAAACGGCGTTTTTGACTTCAATGCCGCCATAACCGACGTTTGCAAAAAAATGATAGTCCGCCACCCGCACGTTTTTGGCGATGTTATAGCCGAGGATAGTGCAACGGTGCTTAAAAATTGGGATAATATCAAGGCACAAACCAAGGAACAAAAGAGCCTCAGGGAAAAGCTTGACTCCATCGCCAAGCCCCTTCCTGCCCTTATAAGAGCACAAAAGGTTATGCATAAAACGGTAAAAGAAATGCCGTTTCCCACGCCCAACACCTCCGACAAATTAAGTGCCGACGAGGTGCGTATAGGCAAGATGCTCGCCGACGCAATAGCCGAGTGCGAAAAGCTTGATATCCAAGCGGAAACCGTACTTCGCCACTATACAGATGCTATAATTAATAGCGTAAAATAAGTTAAAAGATAAACCTTATAGTCCTTTCGCCTTAGCGAAAGTTATAGGCTAAGGATTAAAATTTTATCAAATCAATTATATGCCTGCGGGTGCTACCCGCAAAAAAGCACCCAT
>JAZOML010000036.1:0-7240 GCA_045653945.1 Eubacteriales bacterium | reverse complement strand
AGCAACGGTAATGTCATATCCGTCCTCACGGGGAGTGCCGTTAACAGTTCCGCCAAGACCGTCTACAACGAAACGAAGCTGTCTGTCGTTCATATCAACGCAACGCTTCCAAACGATTCTCTTGGGATCAATCATAAGACTGTTACCCTGATAAATATGATTATCAAGCATAGCTGCAAGAAGGTTATTGGCTGCACCAATTGCGTGGAAATCGCCTGTGAAATGCAGGTTTATATCTTCCATCGGGACAACCTGAGCGTATCCGCCACCTGCTGCGCCGCCCTTAACACCGAAAACAGGACCAAGAGAGGGCTCACGAAGTGCAACAACAACGTTTTTACCGATTTTCTTCATACCATCTGCAAGACCTATCGTTGTTGTGGTTTTTCCCTCGCCTGCCGGGGTAGGGGTGATCGCGGTAACAAGCACAAGCTTACCGTCTTTTTTATCGACCGGTACATCGGAAAGATTGATTTTCGCCTTGTATTTTCCGTAAAGTTCAAGTGCTTCAAGCGGAATATCGGCGTTTTTAGCAATTTCGGTTATATTTTTCATTTCAACCGATTGTGCAATTTCGATATCAGTAAGCATTTTTAATACTCTCCTGTATATAATATTTCCTTAATATTCTACAACAAAAACTATAATTTGTCAATAGATTACCAATTTTTTTCTATTAATTAAATTAGTATTTTAGGGTACTTTTCTAAACATTACGGCGTGAATGGCATCTTTTACCATAATAATGGCAATTATAAATAATCCTCAACGGAAAGATAATGCTCACCGCTATCAGCCGCTATGCAAACTATAATTTTACCGTCAAAATCGTCGCTTTTAGCGATATTCACTGCGGCTGCGAGATTTGCGCCGGAGGATATACCAACAAGAATTCCCTCGCAAGTAGCAACCTCTTTGCCATATTTATATGCGTCCTCATTAGAAACGGCAATAACCTCGTCAACGTATTCTGCTTTATAATTTGCGGGAATAAAATTTGCGCCTATGCCTTGAATTTTATGCGGTGCAGACTTACCTTTTGTTATCATAGGTGAGCTAATTGGTTCTACTGCTATAATTTTAACGTTGGAGTTTTGTTCTTTCAGGTACTTTCCTGTACCTGAAACCGTTGCACCTGTGCCAACACCCGCAATAAATGCGGCAATTTGACCGTCGGTATCACTCCAAATTTCAGGACCGGTGGTTTTATAGTGCGCGAGTGCGTTTGCGGGATTCTCAAACTGACCTGCAATAAAGCTATTCGGGATATTTTCGTGCAATTCGTTTGCTTTTTCGATAGCTCCCCTCATACCAAGCTCACCGTTAGTTAAAACAACCTCAGCGCCGTATGATTTAAGCAGGTTTCTACGTTCAATACTCATTGTATCAGGCATAGTTAAAATCACCTTGTAGCCCTTAGCTCTGCCTATTGCGGCAAGACCTATGCCGGTATTACCGCTTGTCGGCTCAATAATCGTAGCACCGCTTTTGATTAATCCTCTTTTTTCAGCATCCTCAATCATATATAATGCGGCTCTGTCCTTAACACTTCCGGCAGGATTGCCGCTTTCAAGCTTAAGGCAAATTTTAGCCTTAATCCCGTACTTTTTGCAAAAATTTTCAATATAAACAAGCTTTGTATTTCCAACAAGCTCTTTAATTCCATTATAAATTTTCATAGACATAAACCGCCTTTCTACCATATTATAACACACTTAAAACTTAAATACAAGTTAAAAATATAAAATTAAAAGTATTCAACTGAAATTTTTAGGGATTTTTTCGTGAAGTTTAATAGCTTGTACAAATAACGCAGAAGAAAAATTCGTAGTTCTTAGAAACGTAATAACGGTCATAGTCTTGCTAAATGGTCTATTGTACTAATTTGTCGTACTTAACTGGTGGTGGCTGAGCAGAAATACGCTGAAGAATATTTTTAAATACAAAAAAGACGCCTAATGGCGTCCTTATTTGTTTGGTGGAGCTGGTGGGACTCATGAACCTTGCTCTGCGCCAACCAAGAGCGAACACAGAGAACGCAGAGCTTTAAGAATTCCTTACGGAATTCGTAGGTTCGAGCTGACATTATGGTTCGTCAAAACAAAAAGCACCCACACGGGGTGCTTTTTGTTTTGGTGGAGCTGGTGGGACTCGAACCCATGACCTGTGCGTTGCGAACGCACCGCTCTCCCAGCTGAGCTACAACCCCGTGAACAAACCGAATTATATCACACAGTTGGCACTTTGTCAAGTAATTTTTTAAATTTTATCACCTATTTCGTTCTTTAACCTTGATATTATCTTCTTTTCAAGTCTTGAAATATATGACTGTGAAATTCCCAGCAAATCAGCAACCTCTTTTTGAGTAAGCTCTCTATTACTACCGTCAAGTCCGAATCTTAATACAATTATTTGTCTTTCCCTCGGTGAAAGTCCCATAATTGCAGTATAAATTATCTTTTTTTCTTCATCCTCCTCAAGCGCTTTGTATACAGTTTCTCCGTCGCTTGCCAAAACATCCGACAACAAAAGCTCATTACCGTCGAAATCGCTCTTAATTGGCTCGTCAATTGAAATTTCGCATCTTCTACCTGAATTTTTGCGAATATACATCAGAATTTCATTTTCTATACAACGTGAAGCATAGGTTGCAAGCTTAATATTCTTATCTGGATTGTATGTATTTATCGCTTTTATAAGCCCGATTGTTCCAATTGAGATTAGATCCTCTATATCAACGTCAACATTTTCAAATCTCTTTGCAATATACACAACAAGCCGTAAATTATGTTCTACAAGCAAAGCTCTTGCTTCTTCGCTATACGGTAATTCTTCTATTGCGCTTGTTTCCTCTTCAATTGACAGTGGTGGTGGCAGCGTTTCGGGACCGTTGATATATAGCACTTCTCCGCAAAATCTTCTTTTTGAGCATATTTTATCAAAAATAGAATTTAAAATACAAAAATTCATTGTTTATCTCCTAATTGATTACAGTAGACGGCACAATGCCGTCAATTTGTTCTTTATTTAAGTTCTTTCCAAGAGCTATCCAAGCGCTTATTTTATTTCCCTCAAGCTTTAACTCGCCAAGCCTTGTGCAAACACACATATCCTTGCCGTTAACGGTATTGAATATTACTATTCTAAATTTTTCCTTAGAAATTCCACTATAAAATTCACTTTCCATTTTAAGTGAGGATAAAATAAATCTATCCGCTAATCTTGTAATTGCGTTTTCCTTAAGAAAAATTATCGGTTCACCGCTTAGCGGTTCAATAAGTCTATTGCCGCTATCCTCAATAACGGCTAATCTTGTTTTCTTTCCCCTGAAATTCACCTCAAGAGTTAAAACCTTACCTCTTGGACGTCGTTCCAAAATCATAAAAGCAAGCTTTATGAGTATTACAGTAGCAATAAAACCGATGTAAAATATTATAAGCGGCATTTTTGAGGGGACAGTAACGCTTTCCCCGCCGATAACAACGTGCCTGTTTGCCTCGGTTAAAATATTAAACAGGTTAAAAATAACAGTCATAACGCCGCCAAGCAGCATATTTACGCCGTAAAAAACTCCTATACAAATCAGTTTTGTTTTTATTTTGCATCCAATAAAGGCAACAAAGCACATTGCTATCGAAACTGTAAACGCAATTAAAACCGATTGCTTGTGCGCTATTACAGTAAATACCGAAAATAGCGCACCGATTACCGCCGACAAGATAAAGAGCGCACTGTTAACTCTTAGCTTTAATACCCTTGCCGTTATGTAAAGCGCTAAAAAATCCATGCTAATATCAATTAAAAACAATATATCTGCATATATAACTTGTTCCATTTAAACCACCTCACGCTGTAAGTCAAAGTATAGCATAGTCAAAAAAAGAAAATTGTCATAATAAAGGCTATGCAAAAAATAATTTTAAAACAACATATTTCGACATTTTATTTCAAAAAAACTGTTGCAATTATACTATTAATATGATATAATATACAAAATATTAAATTGGAGTATTGTGTTCAAATGACAAAGTTTATAGATACATCCTCACTTAAGGATGAAATTCCTATTCTTAATGCAGGGGACACCGTCTATCTTTCAGGTGTTGTTTACTGTGCAAGGGATGCAGCTCACAAGCGATTGATGTCGCTAATCGAGAGGGGCGAAGCTCTTCCTTTTCCACTTAAAAATGCGGTAATTTACTACTGCGGTCCAACCGAGGCAAAGCCCGGAATGGCGGTTGGCTCGGCAGGTCCTACCACATCCGCGCGTATGGACTGCTTTATGGATACACTGCTTGATAATGGCTTAATTGCTACTATCGGGAAAGGCGGACGGAGCGAAGCGGTTTGTAAAAAAATGCAAGAAAAAGGTGCAATTTACCTTTGTGCTATGGGCGGTGCAGGTGCAATCGCATCTAAAAGCATTATTTCGTGCGAGGTTATTGCGTTTCCTGAACTTGGTTGCGAGTCGGTTAAGAAAATGATATTTAAAGATTTTCCGCTTATTGTAGGCTACGATATACACGGAAAAAACGTATTTGATAATTAAAGTGAGGTAAATATAGATGATTACAGTTAATAATTTAAGCTTTCATTTCGGCGGTCAAACGCTGTTCAAAAATGTTGACCTTAAATTCACTCCCGGCAACTGCTACGGCATAATTGGCGCAAATGGAGCGGGAAAATCAACCTTTTTCCGTTTACTTTGCGGCGAGCTTGAGCCTTCAACCGGTGATATTTCTATTCCTGACACCGTAAGGATGTCGGTTCTTAAGCAGGACCACTTTGCTTATGAGCAGTACACCGTTCTTGACACTATAATTATGGGTAATATGCGTCTTTACGAAATTATGAAGGAAAAGGATGAGCTATACGCTAAGGAGGACTTTACCGAGGAGGACGGACTTAGAGCGTCCGATCTTGAGGCTGAGTTTGCCGAGCTTAACGGTTGGGAGGCTGAATCAGAGGCTTCAAAGCTTCTTCAAGGTCTTGGACTCCCCGTTGATATGCTTTATACCGAAATGTCTCAAATAAAGGAGAGCGAAAAGGTTAAGGTACTTCTCGCTCAGGCACTTTTTGGAACTCCAGATATTATTCTTCTTGATGAGCCTACAAACGGTCTTGACCTTCAGGCTGTTGCTTGGCTTGAGGACTTCCTTGCCGATTATTTCGGTACTGTTCTCGTAATTTCGCACGATAGACACTTCTTAAACGACGTTTGTACCAATATTGTTGATATTGACTATAACGGTATAAAGATGTACGTTGGTAACTACGAATTTTGGTATGAGTCAAGCCAGCTTATTCAACGTATGATTAAGCAACAAAACAAGAAAAATGAGGAAAAAATCAAGGAGCTTCAATCATTTATTTCCCGTTTCTCCGCTAATAAGTCAAAATCCCGTCAGGCTACCTCACGCCGTAAGCTTCTTGATAAGCTTACTATCGAGGAGCTTCCCGCTTCAAGCCGCCGTTATCCGTTTATAGGCTTTGATATTGACCGTCAGCTTGGCAAGGACGTTCTTACTGTAACCGACCTTACCTACGAAAAAGACGGAATAACCTACTTTAAAAACCTCAATTTCACAGTTGGCCGTGAGGATAAAATTGCATTTGTCGGCAACGAAATGTCTATTTCCGCACTCTTTGCAATTATCAATGAGGAAATCGAGCCTACAAGCGGTAGCTTTAAGTGGGGTATAAGCACAACACGTTCTTATTTTCCTCACGATAATTCCGCATATTTTAACGGTCATAACGAAAGCATTATTGATTGGATGCGTAACTATTCTACTGACCAAACCGAATCATATCTTCGTGGCTTCCTTGGCAGAATGCTTTTCTCTAACGATGCAGTTTACAAGCCTGTAAATGTACTTTCGGGTGGCGAAAAGGTACGTTGTATGTTTTCACGTATGATGCTTAAGGGCGCAAACGTGCTTATGCTTGACCAACCAACCGACCACCTCGACCTTGAATCAATCACCGCAGTTAACAACGGTTTGCGTGATTATAAGAGTGTCGTCCTCTTCTCGTCCCACGACTACGAAATAGTAAACACCGTTGCAAATAGAATTATAGAGATAACGCCCGATGGTAAGATTGATTATCTTGGAACATACGAGCAGTTTGTTGAAATGAAGGCTGCAAAGGCTTCCGAGGGTAAATAAGCAACGTTATGAGCGGCTCATCTACTTCTTTTAACCACAAACACCATTATCACAATATAGTGGTAATACTGCACGATATTGCTTACTTTATCAAATCAAATGCAGTTCTTTGTATTGCGTTTCTTGTGGCAGCTATAACTACAGTTATTGTACCGCCCGATGCACAGTATATTGAATACTTTGATTTTCGCACACTTACCTGTCTTTTTTGTACACTTGCAGTGATATGTGCTTTAAAAAATATTAAATTCTTTACAATACTTGCAGAAAAAATCGTTGCATTTACGGGTAATATGCGCACAGCCGCAATTGCTCTTATATACATAACCTTTATCGGCTCTATGTTAATTGCAAACGATATGGCACTTCTTACCTTTTTGCCACTTGGATACTTTGTTTTGCATTGTACTTCCAACGAAAAGCATATGGCAAAGCTATTTGTACTGCAAAACATTTCCGCAAACCTTGGCGGTATGCTCACCCCCTTTGGAAATCCGCAAAACCTCTACCTTTACTCATATTTTAATATTCCAACTGGTGAATTTATGGGAATTATGGCAATACCATTTGCGGTTTCGGTAGCTTTAATTACGTTATCCTGTCTTTTATTCCCGAAAACCGAGCTTTCCCTCAATGCTCGTACTAACGGCACGATAATACGCAAAAAAACGGCATACTATTTGTTTTTCTTTGTTTTGTCAATTTTGATTGTTTTCAGAGTTATACCGTATTATATTGGTTTACCCGTCATTTTACTTGCAATTTTGTATGCGGATCGATCAGCACTTAAAAAGGTGGACTATGCACTGCTGTTTACCTTTGTTTTCTTCTTTATTTTTGCGGGAAATATGGCAAGAATACCTGCGGTAAATGAGCTAATGAACGTTTTGCTTGAAAAGAATACCTTACTCTTTTCAACGCTTTCCTGTCAGTTTATTTCCAACGTTCCGTCCGCAGTTTTACTTTCCCACTTTACTACCGATTACAAATCCTTACTTCTCGGCGTTAACATTGGCGGAACAGGGACTCTTATCGCTTCACTTGCAAGTCTGATAACCAAGTCGGATCGT
>JAZOML010000035.1:0-11453 GCA_045653945.1 Eubacteriales bacterium | reverse complement strand
TTATGCACGCCGCCAGCGTTCATCCTGAGCCAGGATCAAACTCTCGATAAAAAAGTTTATATCTTAGCTATTTACTTATTACTGTTCTCATTTAGGAATTGTCGAGATTTCTTGGTTATCTATACTTCTATAAATATACCTGTACAATCTTTGTACTCTCTTCTCGTTGTTCAATTTTCAAGGATCATCTAACGCCCTCTCTCGAACTCCCTCGTTTCGGGCGCTTAATTAGTATAGCACTATTATTCCTATTTGTCAACAACTTTTTTTGTTTTTTTTTACTTTTGTTAATTTATTACAGTAAAGAAATGTGCAAAGCATCAACAAATAGACACTTTGCACAAGATAATTCACTTTAAAAGTATAAAATCATCAGTCAGGCATTTTCTTTTGACACGCTTTAAAGCTCCATATTGCAACAACAATTAGATAAATTGTATAAAGTATAGCAAATATTCCACCCTCTAAAAAGTTGACCGAAAGTTCTAAAACTGCCACAATACCCGAAAAAATCGCAAAAATAATTTTTATAATTCCATTTGTTATCAAAAGAGCATTTGATGTTTTCGCTTTTTTCAGCATAGCACGCCAAAGATTTCCCTCAATAATTATATATAAGGAAATAAAACTTTCGCCTAATACATAGAGAGCAAAAAACAATATTCCAACACCTTTGGCTATCCCATCAAAACCTTCCGCTTTCCAAGTATAAATAACTCCAAGATAAAGCAGTATAAATAGCAACAGTCCAAGAGCAAGCGAAATGATTGCACCGATAATTTGAATTTTAGAAAGGTATGATATTTTCTTATTCATAACCAACACCTCCACTTGAATTTACTGTTTTGTTATGATATACTTATATTAGGTCGGCGCAAATTCCGTCAGTTGCCGTAAGAATTTCATCGCTTTTCACAAGAAGCTGACAGCCACGCACTCCAGCGCTGACTGTAATTTTTTCAAAAAGCTGCACAGTTTCATCAAAATACGTAGGAAATTTCTTTTTCATACCGATAGGTGAACAACCGCCACGAATATACCCCGTAAGTCCAAGAAGCTCTTTGACCGCAATAAGCTCTACACGTTTATTTTTTGAAGCTAACGCGCACTTTTTGAGGTCAAGCTCGGTTGCTGAGGGAATTACAAGCACAATAGGTCCACTCTTATCGCCTCGAGCAACTAAGGTTTTAAAAACCTGTTCCTCGGGCAAACCTATTTGATGAGCGATATGAACGCCGCTTAAATCATTTTCGTCCACCTCATATTCATAAGGGATATAAGCGATTTTAAGGCTATCAAGTATTCGCATAGCATTAGTTTTATTTTTCATTTTAACGTACCAATTTTAAGGTGATTTATGGATTACAAAATTTATAAAAGTAAGCGAAGCAGTATTCGTATGATAATAAAAACCGACGGAACGCTTGAACTTTACTGTCCGAAAAGCTATACAAAAAATCTTATAGACGAGTTCGTTTCAAAGCATTACGAAGAGCTAAAACGCAAACATAATATGCTGGGCGATGCATTATTTGGCAAAGATGGAAACAGTCTTTTATATCTCGGAAAAAGATATACTATAATATATAATGAAGAAAAATTTAATTTTGACGGAAAAAACTTTCTTTGTCCACCTAAAGAAAAGGAAAATATTCGCAAGCTTTATTGCGATTTTTTAAAAAAGGAAGCAAAGAAAATATTACCGCCAATTTTAAAAGAATTTAGTCAAAGGTACGGTTTTTCCTACAATAGAGTGAGTATAAAAGCAATCTCTTCACGCTATGGCTCTTGCTCCGGCAAGAAAAATCTAAATTTTTCACTTGCACTTGCAGCCTTTGAGCCTGAGTTTATACAAATGGTTGTCGCACACGAGCTATGCCACACCGTTCATATGAACCATAGCACAAGCTTTTACGCATTGCTCGGTAAAATTATTCCCAACCATAAAAAAATCAGAGAAATAAATGCAAAGGAACGTTCAGCCTTGCTTAAATCTATATTCTTTAGCCCTGCTCCTTAATCTTGTCCCAATACTGCTTTGCTGCCTGCTCCGCCTTATTGTCGCCATAGACGTAAAAATGCTCATTTTTAAGATCATCAGGCAAATATTGCTGTTTTACATAGTGATTTGGATAATCGTGGGGATATTTGTATCCATCAAAGCCCGAGCTTGGGCGAAGATGTGCGGGAACATTTTGTCCCTTGCCCTTTTCCAAACACGCCGTAGCGGCTGCAATGGCATCGTGTCCACTATTTGATTTTGGCGAGGTTGCAAGTAAAATTGCAGCATCCGCAAGAGGAAGCCTTGCCTCGGGCATACCAAGATCAAACGCCATTTCAACACAGGAACGCACTATCGGTATCGCCTGTGGATACGCAAGACCTATATCCTCAGCGGCAATAACCTGCAAACGCCTGCAAGCTCCGATAAGGTCCCCACCCTCAAGTATTTTAGCAAGATAGAACACGGCGGCATCAGGATCGGAGCCACGAATTGACTTTTGAAGTGCGGAAAGCATATCATAATGAACCACACCCGCCGCATCGAAGCTGCCGACAACTTTAGGCATAAGCGACGAGGCATCCTCAACCGTTATCTCATCTCCCGCAACGTGGAAAACGTTTTCCGTTAAGTTAAGAGCACGGCGTGCGTCTCCTGCCCCACAGGCGGCAACGTATTCAAGAGCCTCTTTGCCAATAGTCTTTGACGTGCCGTTTTCGTTATTGAGTATCGAAAGTGCCTTTAAAACAAGCGGTTTTATGTCATCAGCCGAAAGCGACTTGAACTCCATAACCGCGGAACGCGAAATTATTGCGTTGTAAACGTAAATGTACGGATTTTCAGTAGTTGATGCAATCAGTGTTATTCTACCGTCTTCAAGAAATTCAAGAAGGCTTTGCTGTTGCTTTTTATTAAAATACTGAATTTCGTCAAGATACAAAAGAACACCGTCGCGTCCGATGAGCGAATCGGTTTCGGCAATTACCTCACGGATGTCGGAAAGCGACGCCGTAGTTGCGTTGAGATGACGTATATGCATACCTGCCTGCTTTGCTATTATGCTTGCGGCAGTGGTCTTTCCAGTGCCGGGCGGCCCGAAAAATATCATATTCGTAACGTAGCCACGCTCAAGCATTTTGCGTACTGCTCCGTTTTGACCGAATAAATGCTTTTGTCCAACGATGTCATCGATACTTTCAGGACGCATCCTTTGTGCAAGTGGTGATAAACGATTATTTTCCATTATTAAAAATCCTTAAATGGCATATATTTTTGATACTTATATTATACATTATGTAGCGAATTTTGTCAACAAGCAGCTAAAAACTCGGTTTACAAAAAATTCACAATATAATTTTACTAAAATACATTGCATTTTAGCTTAAACCGTGCTATAATACCATAGTAATCAAACGGAGAATTACTCAAGTGGTGAAGAGGCTCCCCTGCTAAGGGAGTAGGTCGGGTAACCGGCGCGAGAGTTCAAATCTCTCATTCTCCGCCAACAAAAAGACAGTCAAACGACTGTCTTTTTTGTTTTAGTTGCGGAGAGAGATTTGAACGCGAGCGCCGGTTACGCCGGCAAGAGAGGGACGAACACGACCGCCGCCAGTGGCGGATGCAGGGAGTGTGAGGAGTCGCAGCCGTCGCAGAACGGAGGGCGGCCCCGAGGAGCCCTGCGTGATGCGCTAACGGCAAGAGTGCCGAAATATCTCATTTCGGAAAAAATTCATAACCTCAATGGCTATCCTTGCTCCGAGTCGAAACGCATACACAAATATCTCACGTTCATTGATATCCGTCAGTTCGGCATAGCAATCATCAAACTTTTCAAGCATCTCCTTTTGTTTCTCTGTAAGCGTTGCCTGTAGGTTGTCGTGATGGTCAGCGATACACTTCATTAATGCCTTAGATTCTTGTGTTGCTTCTCGACATCCGATGTTTGGGCAAACATTTCCGTACCACAATTCTTCCAATATGCTATTCATAATACTACCCCTTTTTCAATGTTTTTAAAATAATTATATCACAATTCGAGATAAAAGTCAACATCTCAAAACGCGATATGATATAATTTTTTTGTATGAAGCAAATGAAAGGATAAAATTATGCGAATAAAAGATTTAAGGGAAGATAGTAATTTAACACAGGAAGAGGTTGCTAAATACCTTCACGTAAAGCAAAACACCTATTCCCAATACGAAAATGAGCAAAGACAGTTGCCTTTATCTTGCCTGATTGCGCTTGCAAAATTCTACAAAACCTCAACCGACTATATTTTAGGCCTAACTAACAAAAGAACACCATATAATTAATCAAATAATATTTTACCTCGACATTTTCCCGTATTGCAATAGCAATTTTAACCGGATTTATCGTTGCAATTATGAACTAACATACAGCAAAAAGACAGTCAAACGACTGTCTTTTTTAATTTTAGCTTATATCCTTTTTCTTAAATTGCCAGAGGGCAAGTGCGGTGGATATAGTACTGACCGCTATACCGATTACAAGGTATTTATAGTCAAGCGAGTTATTATTTATTATATATCCGCTATCGGTGTATGCAAACGGGGTTACGTATTTTAAAAATTCAACACTTTCACTTATATTTGCGACGATATTAAGGAAATAGAGCATCATCGAAACACCTATTCCTATACCAAATCCGCCGTTCTTGATAAATGCGGATATACAAAACGTAATTGCTCCGATTTCAAGCTGAAGTATAATGTAAGCAAGGAAAATTAGTGCAATTTGTCCTGCGTTTGCCTCGATGCCAACCGCTATAATTGAAAGTATACATACAATTACAACCGTTACGTTAAGCACAAGTATTTGTACCGCAACGGAAAGCAGCTTTTCGGCGGCTATACGGATACGGGAAACAGGGTGTGTGAGCAAAAATTCCGCCGTGCCGTTTTTCTGCTCGCCTGCAAGGGTGGTTACACCGAGTATAGCGGCAAAAATCGCACCGCCCATACCAAGCACGTTACCGCACTCAATACCAAAGTACCCCATAAATTCGCCGAAGTTAAGTTGATCCATACCGAAAGCGTCAGTAAACGCACCCATATCGGCAAACATATCACTTATCTGCCCCATTTCCTTTGACATTTCGGGGTAAATGAGAATACAGATGCCTAGCATAAATGAAATAGCCGCCGTCCAAATTATGAGTGCCAGCTTATTTCTTTTGATTTCGTGCAAGAAAAGTGTCATTTATTTTCACCCCCTGTGTAGTAGTGCATAAATACCTCGTCAAGCTCAGGGTCGGTAATATTAAGGTCGGCTATTTTAACCGTAGAAAGCTTTACAAGAAGCTCGTTTACGTTGCCACTATAAAGAAAGCTCATCATATCGCCTTCCGTTTTTAAATTCTTGATTTCAGGAATTTCGGGAACACTAACCGCACCACGCAAAAATACTCTTTTTACGCCCGTATGTCCAAGGCTTGAAACACTGCCTGAGGTTAGCAGGCGTCCCTGCCGTATGATTCCTGCGTTTTTGCAGTATTTTTGCACCTCGGAAAGCACGTGAGAGGACAAAAAAACAGTTGCGCCCTGCTCGTTTTTTTCTTTTAGAATAGTGTAAAATTCCTTTTGCATAAGAGGGTCAAGACCGCTTGTCGGCTCGTCGAGGATATATAGCTCGGGGTTATGTTGAATTGCGCATATTATTCCAAGCTTTTTGCGGTTTCCAAAGGAAAGCTGCTCTACCCTTTTACTTGTATCAAGCTCAAGGCGTTCACAAAGAATTTTAGCCTCGGACGTGCAGTCCTTTTTTCTCATTTTTGCGGAAAACGAGAGGATTTCACTCACTTTCATACCCTTATAGAATATAGCCTCGGACGGCAGATATCCAACGCGCGAGAGAATTTCCTCGTGGCTTTTTGCTATATCTTTTCCAAGCACTGCGGCAGTTCCCTCGGTTGCATTAATAAGCCCCAAAAACAAGCGTATAGCGGTAGATTTTCCTGCTCCGTTAGGACCTATAAAGCCGTAAAAATCGCCCTGTTCAACCTCAAGATTCAATCCTACAATTCCTCTATTTTGACCGTAGAATTTAGTTAAAGCTTCGGTTTTAATTGCTTTCATCAGTCAAAAACCACCTTTTGCGTAATGTCGTCATAAAGTGCCTTCGTTTCCTCTACTGTTTCAAGTCCGATGACAAGATATGCACCGTTTTTATCCTTTATTACTATGCAAGGATTATCCCCACCAAGCGTATATCTGGTGTAGTTTCCAAATTCGTCGTTTGTAAACCAACCAAGCTGCATACGTGGACTTCCGTAGCCGCTTATTCTTCTGCCATCAACACCGTTTTCTCTATATTCGATGCTTTCAATATCAGAAAAATTAACGCTTAAATCCGACCAATAGGTTGCAGAAACTTCTAACGTCGTATCGGTTAAGGTCGCCTCAACCGTACCAGTAAACGTTACTATGCAAAGCACAGGGATAAGAAGCAATATTGCAACGAGTGTTACTATAAGAGGCTTTTTTGCCATATTGTAAGAATAATCTTCTTTTGTATATGCTCCGCTTTCAATGTGTTTTTTATAAACAAGGTAGGAATATATCGGGACGGGTACTATCATAGCGAGAAGTATCGCAAAAAGCACTATAAAGCCGATAAGCTCAGGCAAAAACATACACGGAAAGGAAATTATTCCGCCAATAAACCAAAGCTTACCTGCAAATCTATGAGTTTTTTCCCAGTTTTCCTTATTTGCAAGTGTCCACCTTATTTTTACACCAAAGTATGCGTTTTGTTTGGTTTTTGGCATATAGTTACCTATAACAGTGAACATTACCGAAATAAGCGCAAATACAAGCACGGCAGGATTAAATTCATTATAAAACAGAATGGAAAAATTCAGTCCTGCAACGAAAATTGAAATAAGCGGAAGAATGAAATATACGATATTTTTCACCTTTTCGTTTTGTTCAAGTGCACGCTTATCAAGACCTGTTAAAATCAGCAGACCTGTGTTGAGCAGTGCAAGAAAAACAGGAAATATAATAGAAAATATAACGAAGGTCAATTTACCGCCGCCACCACCTATCGCAATAAAGCTTTTATCAAGCTGATTGCTTATCGGTATCCAGAATATCAAAGTGAGTATTGCAGGCAAGAGCGTAATTGCCGTAGATACTGCGTATTTTAATTTATTATTCCTTATCATCGGTTTTATCCCCCTTTAAATCACTTATAAAAAGCATTATTTCCTCAAGCACCGAGGTATTAAGCTCGTAGTAAATAAATTTACCCTCACGAGCATCTCGTATCAGGGCGGCGTCCTCTAATACCGACAAATGACGTGATACAGATGCCCCCGTAACCTCAAAGTGCTCTACTATATCCCCTGCCGACATTCTTCCCTTTTTGAGCAAATTTAAAATTTGTCTGCGTATAGGGTCGGCAAGTGCTCGCATCGTTTGTTGAAGTCCCATTTTCAATCTCCCTTCATTTAACATTTAACCTAATTGTTAAATGTATTATACCATATATTCCACCGCCTGTCAAGAGGATAAGATAAATTAATTTCGGAAAATACTTGATTTTTCCCTTCTCTTATGATAGAATACAAAGGATATTATTTTAAAAAGGATAGAAAAATGGATACTTTACAGGAAAACAAAAGGAATATATTTCAAAATCCGATATTCGTCAGTATAGCGGCAATATTTTGTTGCGCATTATGGGGCAGCGCATCTCCGTTTATAAAACTCGGATATGCGGCAAGTCGTCCCGAGGGTAACGTACCCTCTACCTTGCTTTATGCGGGTATCCGCTTTGCACTTGCAGGTGTGATAACCGTTATTGCTTACAGTATTGCAAGAGGAAAATTACTTTACCCCAAAAAGCAAAATATCGACAAGGTGCTCACCGTCAGCGCTTTCCAAACGGTACTGCAATACCTATTCTTCTACGTAGGGCTTTCAAATACTTCAAGCGTCAAGGGTACTATGCTCTCCGGCTCAAACGCATTTTTCACCATTTTAGTCGCTGCGCTTATTTTCAGAGTTGAAAAGCTTACTCCAAAGAAAATTATCGCCTGTGTACTTGGAGTTGCAGGCATCATCATAGTTAACTTCAACGGTCTTGAGCTTAATTTCAACTTTATGGGCGACTGCTTCGTTATCTTTTCTAATATAGCTTACGGCGTTTCCTCCGTGCTTATAAAGAAATTTTCAAAATATGAGGACCCCGTTGTTATCAGCGGCTATCAGTTTGCTATCGGCGGCAGCGTTATGATAATTATCGGTCTTATCTTCGGCGGAAGAGTTGAATTCAATTCCGTTCAGTCGGTTGCAATTATTATTTACCTTGCAGCACTTTCCGCTATTGCCTACTCGCTTTGGGGAATTTTGCTCAAGAACAATCCAGTATCAAAGGTTTCTATTTTCAGCTTTATGATACCCGTATTCGGTGTTCTTCTCTCAAAGCTTATGTTACCCGAGGAAAGTGTAATAAATCCTGTAAACCTCATTTTGGCCCTTGTACTTATTTGCGGCGGTATTTTCTTACTCAATTTCCAAAGAAATTTGAAAGCAAAATAATTTTTTTACAGTCCACGACCTTGAAAATCGTGGACTGTTGTGTTATAATATTTTAAGAAACGCATAAGGAAAGGAGCGACGAGATATGAATACGTTTGAAAAAGCGGTGGCTTTTCTATCAAAAACAACGGATACACCACATTTTTACGGTCTTTTTCATATTATATCGGCACTGATAATAATCGCTGCTTGTGTCCTTTTCATTGCTTACAGGCATAAAATTACCCAAAATAGACTTGCGTATCTGGTGCTTATCTTCGGGTGCGTTATGGTTGCATTTGAAATTTTAAAACAATTTATTTTAATTTATAACGTTAATAACGACACGTGGACTTACAAGTGGTATGCTTTCCCGTTTCAATTCTGCTCCACCCCAATTTATATTGCTCCACTTGCCTTCCTTTTTTACAAGCTGAAATGCAAAAAAATATACGACGCTATGCTCGGTTTTTTATCCACGTATAGCCTCGTAGCAGGATTTCTCACCGTCTTCATAGGTACGGAAAAGGTGCTGTGTTCACATATCGCAATAAATATTCAAACTATGGTACATCACGGTCTTATGCTTGTGCTCGGTGTTATTATACTGTCCACACGGGCTATCAGATTTGATAAAGAAACGTTTGTTTTGTCCACACTTGTATTCTTGCCGCTACTCGCTATTGCTTTGATTTTAAACGCACTTATGCCGCAGCTCGACCTTTTTTACGTATCAACCACAAGCACCGTCGCATTTAAGCCGATAAGCGACCTTTTATTCGGCGGAAATCTGCCGTATATAATCTATCTTAGCGGATATATACTGCTTTTTGCAGGAGCATCGGCTCTCACACTTTTTATTGCAAGTAAAATTACAAAGAAAAAATCTGCCTGACGGCAGATTTTTGTTTTTTAATATGGAGTGATTAATTAAAAATTGAAGCCGTTGTAGCCCCAATGGTCATACTCGCTGTATTTTACATAAATGCGGTTACGGGGTACGTTTAAAACGTGATTTACTATCTCACATAAGCGCTCGGTGAGCTTATCAAACTCACTGTCCTTTGCCTTACCGAGAATTTGAACGTCTATCATAGCTATATCAGGGACGGTAGTACCTCTGAACGCCATACGGCACTCGGGTACAAAGTTGAGCATAAGCCACTCCTCGCTCTTTCCTGCGATAAGCTCTATTGCCTTTCCGAGCTCTGTGCGAAGCTCAGCTTCCTGCTCAGCAGTAATTTTTACTGTTGTTTTTGTTTCAATAAACGGCATATTAAAAACCTTCCTTTCGGATTTTTTATAATTTTATCACTATTTTGCAAATTTGTCAATAGAAAAATCTGACGGTTTTTGCCGTCAGATTTTCATTATTTAAAGTAAATATTTTCACTATGAGTGCAAAAATAATCGTTTTCGCCAATGACCACTTCACCGTTATTCGAAGGGTACAGTGCCGACACTATGCGTTTCTTTTCTCCGTATTCGGAAAATTTTAGTCGCCGTTCCGTGTTCGTTTTCGGGACAGGGAGCGGCATCATACCAAGATAAAAGAAAATCAACGTATGCCCTTGTATATTTTTCGTCGCCCGTTTCAAGATAGGCGTTTGCAAGGCAACGCTACTCGTGGTGTCTTGAAAGCTGCCAGGTCCACTCGGCGTAGTTATTGTATGTAGGATTTGCGTACCAATCTATATGCTTTGTATCGGGGTATTTCATCGGCACACTACACGAGATAAGCTCACCCGTAATTATGCGGTCTGCCGCCTTGACCTCTGTTTCCTCGCCCTTTTTGTGCCACTCGTTTTCTCTTGGCAGAGGGGGAGAAGTAAAGTATTTTTCGGTTTCAAGATTTGCTCTTATAGCATCGGCAAGCTGCCTTTCGGCGGCTTGGAGACCTTTTTCCTTAAAGGTAACGTCTATCCCCTCAAGTCCCTTATAGCCTGCATCAAGAAGGGTACAAAAAAGCTCCTCGTCAGTTGTTCTATACATAAAATTTTCTCCGTTTTAGCGTTTATGGGTTATTTCTTTTCGAGTGCCTCTGCTATTCTTACGAGAATTGCTTTTTGCTCGGAAATATCCTTATACATTTGCTCGATTTTAGCTGCATCCTCTGCCGCCTTTGCAGCAGCTGCCTCGGCAGCTGCCTTTTCAGCAGCCTCTTTCTCCTCAGCTTCCTTCTTTGCCTTTGCTTCTGCCTCAGCCTTTTCCTTTTCAGCATCGGCATCGGTTATCTTCTTGACCTCAGCCATAATTCTATTTGTTCTCTTGATGATCGCACCCGCAACCTTCATTACAATGAAAAGAGTCATTGCAATAATAAGGAAATCAAGTATAGCCTGAATAAATCCACCGTAAAGCAGAGCGATTTCAGCTTCAACTACCTTTCCCTCAGCATCTACTATCTCAGGACGGATTATGTATTTTAGCTCGGCTACGCTCTTGTCCCCCGAAATAAGCGCAAGAATAGGAGTAATAAAACCCTTGGTAAATGCAGTTACAATAGCGGTAAATGCCGCAGCAACTGCAACACCGACTGCCATATCCACTACGTTACCGCGTGTGATAAACTTTTTGAAATCAGCAAAGAAGCCCTTGTGCTCCTTCTTCATTTTAGCCTTCTTCTCGGCAATCTTTCTTGCCTTCTCTTGCTTTTTTTGTTCTTTTAATGCCTTTTTTTCTTCCTTAGTCATATTTTTTCTCCTTTTTTAGTCAAAGTTTTATAAGCTTTGCTTTGTTTAGGTCTAGTATATCACCGACAAAGCCGCATTGTCAATAGATAAAACATTTTTTTGAAAATATATGTATGGAAATTTCACCAAATGATATTGAATATTTTTTCATTTTTCTTCATTTTATTCAATTGTTTATGTATTTTAGCTCGGCTACGCTCTTGTCCCCCGAAA
>JAZOML010000034.1:0-7597 GCA_045653945.1 Eubacteriales bacterium | reverse complement strand
GCCGAACTGATTGAGGAAGAACAGGAAAATCAGGAAGCCGGTGAGCGCTTTGATCTGGAGGGTGGCCTGCCTACTCCTGCAGAAATGAAAGCGGCGCTGGATCAGTATGTCATTGGACAGGATCGTGCAAAGATCGCGCTGTGCGTGGCTGTCTACAACCACTATAAGCGCATCATGTTTCCCCAGGATGACGTGGAGATCCAGAAGAGCAACATTCTGATGATCGGCCCTACCGGCAGCGGTAAGACTCATCTGGCCCAGACGCTGGCTCGCTCTATGAAGGTTCCTTTCGCCATTGCCGACGCTACCACCTTGACCGAGGCAGGATACGTTGGTGAGGACGTTGAAAATATCCTGCTCCGCTTAATTCAGGCGGCGGATTTTGACGTTGAACTTGCGGAAATGGGAATTATTTATATAGATGAAATTGATAAAATTTCCCGACGCTCCGAAAATCGTTCTATCACAAGAGATGTTTCGGGTGAGGGAGTACAGCAGGCGCTTCTTAAAATTCTTGAGGGAACTGTCGCAAACGTACCGCCTCAGGGGGGAAGAAAGCACCCAAATCAAGAATTTATCAAGATAAATACTGAAAATATTCTATTTATTTGCGGTGGCGCATTTGACACTATACAGGATCTTATTGAAAACCGTAAGGGAGGCTCATCAATGGGCTTTGGCGGAAAGGTTACGGGTAAAACCGAAAAGCTTTCAAGCTCACCCTATAAGGACGTAACCCCACACGACGTAATAAAATTCGGACTTATTCCCGAGCTTGTCGGACGCCTTCCGATAATAGTAAGCCTTGATAATCTTGATAATGATGCACTTGTAAGAATACTTCGTGAGCCTAAAAACTCAATAGAAAAGCAGTATAAAAAGCTATTTGAACTTGATAACGTTGAGCTTGAATTTACCGACGGAGCATTTAAAGCGATAGCTGAAAAGGCTATTGAACGTCAAACGGGAGCAAGAGGACTTCGTGCAATTATCGAGGAAACAATGCTTGATATAATGTTTGAAATTCCCTCTCAAAGCAACGTTGCAAAGGTTACCATAACTGAGGATACGGTAAAAAGTAAAGCTGCACCGATTATCACATATAAAACTGAAGAATAAATTAAATAAAACAAAAAACTCACAAAATGTGAGTTTTTTGTTTATTATAATTAATTATAGGTTAAATATTGCTGTTATTTACGAGGTATTCCTCTGCAAAATGCGCTGCTACTGCGCCGTCCGATGCTGCTGTTACTACCTGACGCAAAGCTTTTGTACGCACGTCGCCAGCCGCGAAAACACCGTCGACGTTTGTTCTTGTTGTTTCATCTGCGATAATGTATCCATAGCTATCAAGGTCAAGCTTATTTAAAAGAAAATCCGTAGCAGGCTTCCTTCCAATGCTTATAAATAAGCCGTCGCAAGAAATATCGGCAGTAGCACCCGTTTTTAAATTTTGTACGGTAATCCCCATAAAGCTATCACCTGAGTTAAGGCGGGTTACCTGACTATCCCAAACAAAATTCACGTTTTCCTTTTTTAGTAGCGGCTCGTGATAAATCTTGGTGGCACGCAGGGTATTACGCCTATGGATAAGGATAACCTCTTTTGCAAGGTGTGAAAGATAAAGCGCATCGGAAACTGCGGAATTGCCACCGCCTACAACTGCAACTGTCTTGCCCTTGTAAAATCTACCGTCGCAGTGTGCGCAGTAATGTACACCCTTACCGATAAGGTCGTTTTCGCCCGAAAGACCTAGCTCTTTTGGGTTTGCACCTGTAGCTATAATAACAGTGCGTGAAAGATATTCGCCGTCATCGGTCATTATACGTTTAATTTTACCGCTAAAATCAACGTCATTTACGTTACCGTAGATTGACTTTGCGCCAAAACGCTCCGCACCTGCCTGCATCTTCATAGAAAGCTCAAAGCCCTCTATTCCGCTGTCAAATCCGGGATAGTTGTCAATTATATCGGTGAGCATCATTTGACCGCCTGCGCCCATTTTTTCTATCACTGCGGTATCAAGTCCTGCGCGACTCGCATACAAAGCCGCAGTATAGCCGGCAGGCCCACCGCCGATTATGAGGGTGTCATAAATTCTGCTCATATCAAACGTTTAAAAGCTCAAGGATATTTGATTTAGGCATAGCGCCCATTGCTTTATTTACTATCTTGCCGCCCTTCATAACAACAAGCGTGGGAATACTCATTACACCAAATGCCTGAGCGAGCTCGCCCTCCTCGTCAACGTTTACCTTGCAAATAAGGTATTCGGGGTGTTCTTTGGCTATTGCATCGACTATGGGCGAAACCATACGGCAAGGGCCGCACCAATCCGCATAAAAATCTATAAGCACAGTTTTATCACTTGCCTTAACCTCGTCAAAATTGTTAATAGTTACTTTTAAAACTGCCATAAATTAAATCCTACCTTTCATATTATTATTTTAAAACAAAATACCAAATAATATTCTTGGAAATACAAAGGGACAGCTTATTAGCTGCCCCTTTTGAGTTTTTAATTACTGCTCTCAGTTCGCAGCAGGCTTTACGGTTGCGTAACCGTTATTGTCGATGAGGTAGGTTACCTCGTCGATAGTCTTTTCAACGGGGGAGTCTGCGGACTCAGCCTTAACCATCTTACCGTCGTCGCCGAAGTAGTGAGTATGCTCGTTGATAGTTATAAGCTTATTCTTAACCATTTCGCCCTTTTCACCCTGGAAGTAGTAGGTTGCACCGTCCTTGGTGTAGGTAGTATCGGTCATAAGAACGCCGTCCTTATAGTACTTGTCGCCAAAGATTGCGCCGTCCTTGCCGCCTGCGTAACCGTTCTTTTCGGGATCGTAAATACCGTTTGCGCCGAAGTCGTAGTACTTACCTGCGTGCTTGCCAAAGTCAACGTCGCCGAAGTTTTCAAGAAGTGCAACACCGCTCGTGTTCTTACCACTGAGGTTGAAGTAAACGCTGTCGTATCTATATCCGTTTGTACCGAAAATATAGGTTTCGTTACCCTCGATTTCACCTGTAAGGTCAAGCTCCTGCTTACCGGTTACATAGGTATCGTCTTTAATATAGAGGTAGCCGTTTCCGTCAAAGATAAGCTCGTTGTTTGCATATCCGAGGAAGCGTCCGTATTCGCCGAACTTGTGATATTTCTTATCTTGGCTATCCTTTGCGGTGATGCTTACTGTTACGTTGTGGAAAGCGATACCAAGATGATTTTCGTCAGTATTGAGATAGTAAAGCTCGGGAGTGCCGTCTTCTTCGAGGTCAAGCTCGATCCAACCTGTTTGCTTTTCGCCGTTGATATAATAGTAAATCTTGGAAACGTTGTTTTCCTTAACGGTGTAGAAGCCGTTTTTGCCGAGGTTGTTTACGGTCTTTGCCTTGGGGAGCATATGGTCCATCATAATATCGGTGTAAACTGCAATTCTGAGTGCGCTTTCATCAACGTCATCAACGTAATCGTCAAAGTCGCCCTCATATCCCTGTGCAACTGCATCGTCGAATTTTTCTCTCATTTTTGTTTCAAGTGCAGCATCGTCAAGGAGAAGGTTGTTAGCCTCGACGTAAGCGAGAACCATAACATCCTGCTTACACTGCTGTCTTGCCTGCTGTGCAACCTGTACACGGAGGTTGTCTGCGTTGGTGTAGCCCATAGCGGCAGCATAGCTGTCAAGAGTCATACTGTACATAGCGGCAGTCTGCTTGTGTTGATTAAGAGCGTTGTAATAGTAGTCGTCAAACTCAAGGTCGGGCCAATCTTGAACGGAACACGAATCATAGTATTTAGCCCAAATAAGGTTTTTCGTTACAGTTTCGCGTGCATCCTTTTTGAAAGCGTCAACTGTTTCGAATTCGCCGCCCGATTGCTCCTTGATTTTAGCATCGGTCATTTCGGGGTAATTGTATCTTTGAGTTATCTTATCAATGGTAACGTCAAAGTAAACTCTCTTGTCTGCAAGGTCTGCACTGCTGTAATTTTTTGGGAAAGTGAGATAGATACGAACCTTTTCGCCGACAACGTGTCCGATAAGTCCGCTTTCAAAGCCTTCAATGAACGTACCCGAGCCGATTTCAAGCTTGTAATCGGTTGCTGTGCCGCCGCTGAAGGGAGTTGTTTCGCCTACCTTGTAGCCTGTGTAGTCGATTTGAACAGTATCGCCGTACTTTACCTCTCCGCTCGTTACTTCGGCGGGAGTAAGAGTTTTGGCAGTTATTTCATCTTGAAAATAATCGTAATATTTGCGGAGAATTCCGTTTTCAATATCTGCCTCCATAACTGAAATTTCGGCAGGATTTCCGAGCTTGATAAAATCCTTGTAGGTATCATACTGGTAGTAGCTTGTTCCACAAGCAACGAGGAGCGGCACAACCGCTAAAATTGCGAGCAGAAGAGCTAAAATCTTCTTTTTCATTTTGTAACTCCTTTGTGGGTGTAAATAATATAACATTGGAATTGTAACATAAATACATATAAAAATCAAGCACAAAACACAATTATTTTCAACTTGATAATATTTGTTTTACAAAGTTTTAGACGTTTTTTAGTGTGTTGAGTATGCAAAGCAGCTCGTCCATACTCTCGGAAGCATTGATTTTTCTTCTTGCCTCAGTAGCTCCGGGCATACCTTTTATATACCAGCCGAGGTGCTTTCTTGCCTCTCGCACACCAATATAATCACCCTTATCCTTGCATAAAAGCTCGACGTGTTCAGAGGCGATTTTTAGAATTTCTTCACTTACGGGTGCGACGTAAGGCTGATTTCTGAATGCCGCGAGGCACTCCTCAAATATAAATGGATTACCCATAGCACCCTGTCCGATTGCTACCGCCTCGCACCCTGTTTGGTCGAGAAGTCTGATTGCGTCCTCGCTTGAATAAACGCCGCCGTTTGCTATAACGGGAATTTTTACCGCATTTTTTACCTCGCGTATGACGTTGTAAAAAACGGGCGGAGCATAAAGCTGCTCACGTGTGCGCCCATGAACGCAAATTGCACTTGCACCGTTTGCCTCAAGTACCTGCGCGAAATAGGTAGCGTTGATACTGTTTTTGTCCCAGCCAATACGCATTTTTACACTGACGGGTACCCTCGTAGCGTCAACCACTGCTCTTACGACCTTGCCTGCAAGCTCGGGATTTTTCATAAGAGCTGAGCCCTCTCCGTTGTTTGTTATCTTTGGCATCGGACAACCCATATTTATATCGAAAACGTTGATTTCGGGATTGATTTCAAGTAATTTTTGAGCCGCAATTGCCATAATTTCGGGTTCGCTGCCGAAGATTTGTAAGGAGTACAGCGTTTCACACTCGCTCGAGTCGGCAAGCATAACGGTTTTCTTGTCGCCGTAGTAAACTCCTTTTGCACTTATCATTTCGCTGACCGTCAGTGCGCAACCGAAATTTTTACATATTTTGCGATACGTCTTGTCTGTAATACCCGCCATAGGCGCTAAAATTGCTCCGTCGGGAACTGTTACGTTACCTATTTTAAACATTAGAGTAGTCCCTGCTCATTGACTGTGAGCTTAAATTTAAGTCCAAGCTTTTTTGCGGCGTTTTTACACATTTTCATACGTCCGAGGAATATCTCAAAGTACTCCATAACTGCACTTATTTTGGTGTCGATTTTGAGCTTTAAAACGATTTCCGTCTTTTCTTCGTTGATTGAAAGCTCGGCGTTTTCAACCGAATAATTGACGCGGTCGTGTATATCAAAGGTAGAGAAGTCGGTGTTGCGCACTCTTGAACGGCGAACGTCGGACTTGTCCGCAAGAATAAGTGCAGCGGCTACCGCATTTACTGCAACACCTGTACCCTCATCGTGATTTCCAATTGCGGAAACTACGGTTGCAAGCTCGTCGGCAGACATATCCATATTATATAAGATACGAAACGCCATTATAGCGCCGCTTTGTGAATGCTCGGTGCGGTTTACAAGGTTGCCTATATCGTGCATATATCCTGCAATTTTGGCAAGCTCAATATCACGCTCAGAATAGCCAAGCGTGGTGAGAATTTGAGCGGCGGTATGGGCTACCTTTCCAACGTGCGCAAAGCTGTGCTCTGTAAAGCCGAGCGCTCTGAGGGACTCGTCCGCTTTAATAATATATGTGCGTATATCCTCGTTGTTTTTTATTTCATCAAATGTTAACATATTAAAATTCCTTTTTCAATTATTTTCTTAATTATTTTAACATATTTTTCGTATCAAGTCAAGGGAAAGGTTGATGTAAACTTTTTGTTAAAAAGTATTCGCTGTTTTCCTAAAAATCTAAGCTCCGTTTTGTGCATAACGCTTATTTTTAATATTATAAGGAAAAAAGACTGAAATTTTCTTGACAAAATATATAAATTATGTTAAAATTGGCTCAACGGTTGACTAATTATATAAATATAAGTTCAACGATAAAAACAATCTGTCTTGAAAAGGAGAAAGAGATTATGAAAAATCTCAAAAGAGTCCTCGCTCTTGTGCTTACGGTTTTAATGATCGCAGGAGTATTGCCGATGGCTGTTTTTGCTGCCAGCTCCAATGATCATATAATTCCCGATAGCGCAAAGGCGGCAAACGAAGTAGGAGAGCTTGCGGCCTCCTTCTTTAAACCTGATGCCAAGTATTGGTCCTTGGCACTTTCATCAGCTTCGATATCTATGAAGCCTTCATACGCTTCCAAGAACAACTCATACAGAGCTTGGAACGGTGCAACCGCATCGAACGGAGTGGTTAATATTACCGCTCACGAAACCTCCAGATATTGCTTTGCATATCTGACGGGAAGTGGTCTGCCTATGGCAGGAAGTTCTTATAAGCAGCAGTGGCAGAACAATATCGGCGGACACGATTTCGCTTACAAGACCACGTTAACTCTTGACCCGTCTATGGCGGAGTCCGATGTTGTAGGTATTGCAGGCTTCGGTCCTCAGATGTGGGTTGGTCAAAGCCGTCCCTTCGATAGCGTTCGTATCAGCATAAGCGGTACGGGTGCTGAAAGAAAGTATGAGCTTTATGTACCTAATGGTTTAAATAACGCTCTCGGTAAAAAGATTGCCGACATCACTCCCGGTGTTCCGGTTGAAATTGAGGTACTTTATGACGTATCCGCAACCGACGGTAACCTTTGCTACGTTTGGGTAGACGGTCAGTTTGCAGCTGTTTTCGATGCAAATAATGGTGCAAACGATAAATCTTATGCTGACTTTTCTAAAGCGGTAGCAACTCAGGTATCTTACAATACCGCCGACGGTACCAACTACAGAGTAGGTCCTGTTCTTTACGGTATTAACTTCCAGAACTACACTGCTCCTATTTTGTGGAATGCAAGCTTTGATTGCTACATCTACGACGATACTCCGGATGACGGCGACGTTTACAACGCAAAGATTACACAGAACATTGCATACCTTAACACCTTCGACGGAACAACCTCTCTTAACGGTGCCGCTGTTGGTGTAGGTCAGATGGAGATGCGTATCGGTACATGTGTAGTTGAAAATAACGCATACACTCTTAAAAGTAAGCTGGATACAGCAAAAAACACTTATAAGATTAGCGTTAACACCTACGTTCAGAAGAACGGTAGCGACAAG
>JAZOML010000033.1:0-88252 GCA_045653945.1 Eubacteriales bacterium | reverse complement strand
GACAGAGATACTATGGAGCAGGTTCGTCTTCCTATCGGTGAGCTTAAGGCTTATATTGAAGAAAAGCTCCAGTTCTAAGCAGACGTTAATTATGTAAATAAAAAGGTACTTCAGTGCGAAGTACCTTTTTCGTTATTTCTTTTTACCTGAAACGATATCCTGTGCTTTTTCAACCTGTTCGTCGGTTATAAACACCGAGCCACCCGAGTATCTTGCTCCGTTATACATATCAAAAAGCTCTATATCTGGCGCTTCCTCGTCAAAATTAAGCTCCTCTTTTACCTCACAAGGGGTAAGAGCTGTGCGAAATTTATATCCCTCCTTGATACGTTTAACAATATATTTTATATACAGAAAACGTATCTTTTCAGCGTTTTCGTTCATATCACGCCATTTGGAGTTACTCTTAATGGAGTGGCGTTTTCTCTTTCTTTCCGCCTCCTCCTCGTCGCCAAAGATGAAGCTACGCTCATCTCTGCCTCTCTTAAATCGTTCAAGCTTTATTCCGAAAAATGAAAACAGCTTTTTTGAAATGCCCGATATACCCGATGCCATTTTTCGCATAGCATAAAGTAGCTTATCGAATACTGCCCGGCGCATTGTTCTCGGAATCAGCTTACGAAGCGAAAGAATAGCATATACGGCAAGTATAAACGCCGTAAAGTACGTACCCTGCTGAATATAGCGGTATAAACGCTCGTCTTCGTGTTGCCTTACTATTGGATCAAGCCACACCGATATTTCAAAAAATATTACGGCAAAGCTTATTTTCATTGCACTGCTTGATAGCTTTGCCTTATCTATTAAGTACCTCAATCCTTTAAATCTCCTAACATTATAACACTTACGTTATTGCCGAATTTATGGAAGTTATCAACTACTGAATCAATTTGCTCATTCATATAGTTAGTGAGCAAGAATATTTCGCTATCTACAAGTCCGCCAAGCACGTCGTTTTGCAAAAGTGCCGCAAAGGAAATTCCCTCGCTCATATTAATAAGCGACATATACTGCAAAATTTCCTCGTAATGAAGAACGCCCTGCGTCATTGGAAAACGGATAAATTTTTCACCTGACATTAGCGTACAGTTTGCCGCAAAGCCTGCTCGGTAGCCAAAGGTGAACGCCTCTCGCAGCAGCGCCGCCGCATACGAAAGTCCTCTTTCCATAAAGCGCTCAAATATTTTATCCTCCATTGCACCCTCGGGCGGCATTTGGAAGTTTAGATACACCATAAAGTTTCTATTAGAGCAAAAATCTCTATTATTTACTCTAATACCCTCAAAGCCTGCGCGTCCACTTCGCGCAGTTGCCTTGAAGTTAATACTGTTGAATGGGTCGCCAAATCGGTATTCTCTTATTCCGCTGACAGAAAACGGGTCGCGGATAAGCCACTGTCTTGAAAACGCATCACCCTGCATTGAGCTTGACGGAATAGGAAGCTCGTCGATACCCGTCATTTTCGGGTAGGTATATATTTCAGCAGGAGCGGAAATACGAAGCTCCTTTCTTCCGTAATAAAGAGTTACTGTATCAAGCTGATAAAACCCTCTTTTGAGCAGCTTTACGGTGTGCTTTCTACGTATTCGCATATACGGAAGTATGATACGGAATTTATTCTGAGTGAACTGCATTGTGCGGTTTCTCTCAGGCACAGCTCCGTCATACTGAAGCTCGTTATAAATATAATATTCGATATCTATAAAGAAGAACGGCAAAAAGGAACGATTGGTTATCGTTTCGTACAGGTAGATTTCGTCCCCCTCGTACGAGCCCTTTTCCGAAAACTCTCTAGTATAAGTTATTCTCGTTATAAGCTTTGAACGAAGTATAAAGTAAACGATAACAAGCACCGCCAAAACGCCAACGATAACGCCTGCGATTATAAGCTTGGTTACCAGCTCCTCTTCTTCGGCTTGGCTCATAGCAAGATAATAACCAAATGTTTTTAAATTCATTTTAAGCCGTACCTTTCAGGCAAGATTATCTTACTGACCAACCAAGTGAGCCTTCGGTGGGAACGGGAGTCTGCTCTACTATTTCAGTGATTACGTTTCTTGCCGCATTTGCCTTAATCTTTGCGGAGCTGGTGAGCATAATACGGTGAGTGAGAACGGGAATAGCCGCCTTTTTGACATCATCGGGCATTACATAGTCGCGGTTATCTATTGCTGCGTATCCCTTTGCAACCTTCATAAGCGCCTGAGCGCCACGTGGACTTACGCCGAGCACAACGCTATCGAACTTTCTCGTTGCCTCAACAAGCGATACTATGTAACTCATTATATCTCTATGTACGTAGATTTTGGGAAGTGCGTCCTGACAAGCCTTAATATCGTTTGCAGATGCTACGGGCGTAAGCTTAGCAAGGGGGTTATCGGTACTAAAGCGTTCAAGAATGCTTATACCCTCCTCGTGAGTGGGGTATTCCATACTCATTTTGACAAGGAAACGGTCAAGCTGTGCCTCGGGAAGCGGGAAAACACCCATATTTTCAACGGGGTTCTGAGTTGCAACAACCATAAAAGGCTCGGCAAGCTTATATGTCTTGCCGTCAATCGTTGTTTGAAGCTCCTCCATACATTCAAGAAGTCCCGACTGAGTTTTAGGAGTTGCGCGGTTAATTTCGTCCGCAATAAGTACGTTTGAAAAAACGGGACCGGGAACAAATTCAAACTCCGAGGTCTTCATATTGAAGAAGTTGATACCGGTAATATCAGAGGGGAGCAGGTCGGGGGTAAACTGAACACGCTTACTATCACAGTCGATTGATGCCGCAAGGGATTTTACAAGCAGGGTTTTACCCGTACCCGGAACGTCCTCGACAAGCATATGACCGCGACAAAAAAGAGAGATAAGCATTAAATCTATAACGCCGCTTTTTCCTACTATAACCTTTTGAATATTACTCTTTATTTTTTCGTATATGGGATAAATACTGTTTGCCATTTTTGTCTATTCTGCCTTTCTGCATTTATAAATTATTCTTTGCTTTCAATAAAGAAGGTCGCTTCCATATCGGCAATGGACAATGCCGCCGCAATTGGATACATTTCAAACGCCTTGCCTACGTTTCGTCTTTCCTCGTCGCCGCCATACGAAAAGCCCATATGGTATCTTATAGCAAACGCCTCTTCTCTTGTGAGCTTCATATAGCCCGAAACAATATAAACCGACTTTTCACCGTGTCCGTATGGCAGGGTGTCCTCGTATTCGTAGGTAGGAACCTTTTGCCAAACGCCATTATCGTCCTTTACGTTACGCCAACCCTGTTTATAGACGTTAGTCTTGCAAAGGTCGTGTAAAAGTGAAACGATAGCGATGCTTTCATCGGTATAATTCATACCGAACTCATCTTTAACCTTTTCTCTTGCGAGGTAATCCTTTAAGCAGTGGTAAACGTTTAAGCTATGGCGAAGAAGTCCACCCTCGCGTGCAAGGTGAAAACGAGTGCTTGCAGGTGCCGAAAAGAAATCGCACGAGGACGAGGTAAGGTAATCAAGCAGCTGCTTTGCACCCTCTCTTTTGATACAAGAGGTGTAAACAGAGAGAAATTCCTCTCTGTCCTTTTCAATATTTGTCATAGCTATTCTCCTAATATAATATAATTTCGGTTAAATTATAGCATATACTTTTATATTTATCAAGATATTTTTTACAAAAATAACAAAAAATTTAATTTATATTGACCTTTTTATGGCTTGATGTTATAATTTAGATAAAGATATTTTGGGGGAGATTTCTTATGAAAAACATCGTTCTTATCGGTATGCCCGGAGTTGGAAAAAGCACACTCGGGGTTATCCTTGCAAAGGTTATCGGATACCGTTTCATTGACACCGACCTTATAATTCAAGAAAAAAGCGGAAAGCTTTTAAAGGAAATTATAGCGGAAAACGGTGTTGGCGGTTTTATCGACTACGAAAATGAAATTTGCGCCTCGGTGCAAGTAGAAAAATGCGTTATAGCAACGGGCGGAAGTGCCGTTTACGGTGAGAGTGCTATGAAGCATTTAAGAGAGATTGGCACTGTTATCTATTTGCGAGCAGACTACGAAACGGTTGCAAAACGTGTTTTGGATATAAGCGGACGGGGTGTAGTTACAAGGCAAGGACAAACCCTTCTTGATATATTTAACGAGCGTTCCCCTCTTTACGAAAAATACGCACATATTATTTGTGATATGGACGGCAAAACTATTGAAGACAACCTTAAAACAGTTTTAAAGGCAATAGAAAAATCCGAGGTGTAAAACCTCGGATTTTTAAGTTACAAACTTTTGTTTATCATTTTACCGTTTCGTTTTGTTTTCTTCTCTTTGCTTTATCTATAGAAATTGCGATAACAGTCGAAAAAGTGAAGATTACAAAAAATGAAACAACAAAAACCGTAGCGCACACCCAAATATCAAATTTTAAAAATGACGCTATCATTGAATTTATTGCCGAAAAGAGTAAAACGAGCGATGGGGCTTCGGGAGCGTAAGCAAAAAGTACTATTGCAAACGCCGTCAACCCCGAAAAAATTATTACTGAAAGGCTCATAGGGGTATCCTCCTGATTTTTTGTGTGATTATACCCCTATTTTACCTTTTTTATTCAAGAAATTAACCTATGTCTCCCTCACCGCTGTCTCCCTCAATACCGCTATTTTTATTTATCTCTTCCTGCTCAATATCATAAATACGCTTAGCCTCGTCAAACCAAGCATTAAAGCTGGTCGAGCCCGTATCAGCTGATATATCATTAAAGCTCTTGCGGTATGCAGACTGTATACGCCAATCTCCAAAATCAGAACAGGCAAGATATTCCTCCCAAGTGAGCAATATTGGTGGGAAGCCCGTTTTATTTACGTTCTCCATATAGCCAGGCTTGGAATCATAAGAGCCTTTTTTACCCGAAAGAGAATATGCCTCTCTATACCAAGCGATAAAGTCGCTATTGGTTTCAAAGCCCTCGTTATAAACCTTTTTGCCGTCTTTATCAAGAGCAATATATTCGTCCAGGGTTAAAACTTGACTGTCCTCCCCACACCATTTGCAAACCCAGTTAACGTACAAGCAATCAACCTTTTCAAGCTCTACGTCATCAATTACGCTGTTCGCCTCTTCGTTTGTAAAGCTCTTTGCACACTTTGAGCAATACCAATGTTCAACATTACCAGTTTTATTACATTGCGCCTCTACCCTTTCATAGAAGGTGAGCTTATGGTCCGTACCACCGCACCATTTACAAATACAGTCTATGTAAGAGCAAGATACCGTTTCAAGGGTTACGCTATCCCTTTCATTATCTGCATCTGCGTCAGCAAAGCATTTTTCACATTCGGAGCAAGACCAATATTCTATATTTCCGGCATTATTACATTGTGGTTCAACTCTTTCATGGTGAGTTAAATCGTGGTTCTTATTGCCGCACCACTCACAAACACAGTCAACGTAATTACAAGGAACGATAGCTAAAATCACGCTATCTTTATTTATAATTTCCTGTGTTCCCTGTGCATCGGAGAAATATTTATTACATCCTGCACACGTCCAATACTCGGTATTTCCAGGCTTATTACACTGCGGTGCAGTAGCAGGAACGTGAGTAAGAGCCGTATGTGAGAGTGTATAAACTGCTTCTACAGTTATATTTTCAAGAGTAAGAGTGTAGCTTTCCCAAACGCCGTTATAGCACTGTCTATCAGGTACGTTGGGCGCTTTAACCGTCATATTTTCAACGGTGAATGCAACCTTACCGATTTCAGTTTGACCTACCACGAAGGTTACATAGTACTCACCTACGGTATAAATAGCATTAACAGTAATGTTTTCAAGACCAAGCTCGTAGCTTTCCCACGCACCTGCGTATCCTTCCTTTTTGGGAACAGCGGGAATATCAAATTCTTTATCTTCAACGGTAAAGGTTCTTGTTTCAGTCTTTTCGTATCCAACAAACGTTACTGTGTACGTTATAGGTGTATACACTGCGTTAACGGTAATGTTTTCTGCACCAAGCTCATAGCTTGCCCACTCACCTGTATATCCCGCTTTTTCGGGAACGGTAGGAATATTAATCTGCTTATTTTCAACGGTGAATTCTCTTGTATAAGTCTGTCCGTTTCCAACAAACGTTACTGTGTACGTTATAGGTGTATACACTGCGTTAACGGTAATGTTTTCTGCACCAAGCTCATAGCTTTCCCATACTCCTGTATATCCCGTCTTTTTAGGAACGGTAGGAGTATCAAACTGCTTATTTTCAACGGTGAATGTTCTTGTTTCAGTCTTTTCGTATCCAACAAACGTAACTGTGTAGGTTTTCGGAGTGTATATCGCCTCAACGGTAATATTTTTTGTACCAAGTATGTAGCTTTCCCATACTCCTGTATATCCCGCTTTTTCGGGGACAGCTGGTATATCAAACTGATTATTTTCAACGGTGAATTCTCTTGTATAAGTCTGTCCGTTTCCAACAAACGTTACTGTGTACGTTATAGGTGTATACACTGCGTTAACAATAATATTCTGTCCCGAAAGGTTAAAGTTTTCCCACTCACCCGTATATCCTGCCTTAGTAGGTACCTCTGGTTTGTTTATAGGTTGAGTTATCGAAGTAAAGCTTACCGTTTCTATTGTTTTTCCGTCAGCTTTAAACGTAACTGTGTAAACGGTTGGCGGAATTTTTGTCCATTTTGCAGTAAGGGTTACGTTGGCATTTACGGTGTTTTCCAAAAACTTCCATTCAGCTTCGTCAAGGTACCAGCCCAAAAATGTATAGCCCTCTCGCGTAGGCTCGTCAGGCTTTATAGCTTTACCTCCCAGCTCAACTATCTGGCTTTCCACTGCTGTTCCACCTGCACTGTCAAACGTTACAGTATAGGTTATTTTTTCTTCTTCTTTGCACGAAACGAGCAAAACCACTGCCATAAGCATTATAATCATTACAAAGGAAAATACTATCTTTTTTTTCATAACTTACTCCTTAGCTATACTATCATAGCGTATTTCAATTTTTATATTTCCTTGCGAGTCGTATACCAACATTATTCCCTCAACCATTGCTCTACTTTCGTCGGCGGTCTTACAGTAATAACCGTCATTTTTATAAATATTGTAGCTTATGGAATAATATTCGTGCTTATAATATTTGCCCTCGTTAACATCGGGTTGAGGGTTAGGTAGCTTTTTTACCTCAATATTATAGAGCTTTTGCATTGGAAAGTCCTCAAACTCTCCGTTTTTCGATTTATAAGCGTTTGATAGCAACGAATTAAGCTTTTCGTGGTCGCCTAGCTTTATTGCATCAATATAAGCTTGTATAAAATAAAGTGAAGGATTTAAGCTTGGACTAATATCTTCTCTGGTGTATCCTACGGTTACTCTGCCGTCGGGCGAGTATTTTATAAAGTCGGGATTTTTACTAACGTATTCCTCGACAGTGTATATATCGGTAGTCCAATCCGGCTCGTCGATAATATTATAATAGGTTACCGTCGGTTCTTTTTTTACAAATACACCGTCAAGCTTTCCGTCAGACAAATCTACACAAAGCAGAACTATCGATGTAACAAGTACAATACATACAATACATACAAATACCGCTGCCAGTCCCTTAAATTTCCTTTCAGATTTACTTTCTTTTTTTGTTTCCGATTCCTTAATCCGATTTTCTGTTTCTATATCCGGTTCTTCTTCACTTTCGTCAACATCAAAGAAAGTGTTCCTTTTCTTGATTTTGTTATCATTTTGTAAACTTAATCGTTTCATATGTATCTTCTCCGCCATATTTGATACTAATTTAAGAGAAAATAAGTCGCATTCACGCTTTTCTTTTTTATTATATCACACTTTTGAGATAATTGCAAGTATATTTTTCAAAATTACTTGACAAATATCAAAAAAATAAGTATAATTGTTTAAGTTGAGGAAAATTTTCTGTAACTGCGTTTGTTACAAAGCTATGTGAAAGGAACGCAAAATTATGGACAAATACGCAAAACCTACACCTATTTCAAGCTTAAAGGAGCTCGTTGATTACAACGCACGTGATTACGGCGACAAGGCTCTTTACCGCTACAAGGCTAACAAGGAGCTTTGTGAGTTTAGCTATAATCAAATGAAGGACTCTGTTTACGCACTCGGCACCGCCTTTGCACAAATGGGATATATGGGAAAAAATATCGCAATTATCGGCGAGGCAAGTCCCTATTATATGGTAGCATATTATACGGCGGCTATTGGCGGCGGTGCAGCTGTACCGCTTGATAAGGAGCTTGACCCTAAAACGATTGCAAGTTTTATGGATATTGCCGATGCAAAGGTAATCGTCTATACCGAGAGCTTCAACAAAAAAATGCCCGAAATCGCACAGTATACCACTAAAACCGAGTTATTCATTGCCATTACACCGAATAGCGAGTTTATGGTAAACGAAAAATTCATTGCGCTTGAGGACGTTCTTCAAAGCGGTAAGACTGCACTTGAAGGCGGCAACATTGCATTTGCAACCTTTGAAGCCGACATAGAAAAGCCTGCCGCTATGATTTTTACATCGGGTACTACCGGAACAAGCAAGTGTGTTCTTCTCTCTCAGAAAAACCTTGCCTCGAACTGCAATGCTTGTGTTGAGGCAACACATTTTTGCAGCGATGACACGTTTGTATCGGTTCTTCCTATGAACCACTCATACGAGGTTACAACCGAGCACCTTGCTCTTTCAAGATACGGTCTTACCACCTTTTTAAATGACAGTGTAAAAAACGCGCTCAAGAACTTCGCTCTTATAAAACCCACTTCACTTCTTCTCGTTCCGCTTTTCGTCGAAACGATGTACAAGCGTATCTGGATGAATATTGATAAAAAGGGCAAAAGAAAAACTGTTGAGAGAGCAATTAAGCTTTCAAATGCGCTCCGTAAAGTGGGAATTGACCTTCGCCGTAAATTCTTCAAGGAAATTCTTGATGCATTTGGCGGAAATCTGCGTATGATTATTTGTGGAGGCGCACCTCTATCAAAGCAGCTTATTTCCGATTTTGATGCCTTCGGAATTGATATCTACGAGGGATATGGAATTACCGAGTGCTCACCGCTTGTAGCAGTGAACCGCTACAAGAAAAAGCGACTTGGCTCGGTTGGTCCGGCAGTTAACTGCTGCACCGTTAAAATCGACAAGAAGCCCGAGGATGAAACAGGTGAAATTCTCGTTAAGGGCGACAACGTTATGATTGGATACCTTAATAATCCCGAGGCAAACGCAGAGGTATTTACCGAGGACGGTTATTTCAGAACGGGCGACCTTGGATATATGGACAAGGACGGATATATTTTCATAACCGGAAGAAAAAAGAATTTAATTATTCTTTCAAACGGTAAAAACATATTCCCCGAGGAGCTGGAGGAACACCTCTCGCACTGCGAAATAATCGGCGAAAGCGTTGTAATCGGACGAAAAAACGATGCCGGTGATATCCTTATAACAGCAGTTATTTATCCTAACCAAGACCTTGTTCAGGGTAAAAACGACGAGGAAATTCACGCAATGATTAAAGAAGCAGTTGAAATAACAAATAAGAGTCTGCCGCAATTCAAGCATATACAGGCGTTTGATATTCGCGACACTGAATTTGAAAAAACAACAACAAAGAAGATTAAACGCTTCCTTATAAAATAAATTAACATACAAAGGAGAAAGCTTATGTTTGACAAAGTAAAAGACATTCTTGTTTCTGAATGCTCTATCAATGAAAGCGACATCACCCCCGAAGCCGAGCTTGTTAACGACCTCGGTCTTAACTCCCTTGAGCTTGCTGACCTTGTTCTTTACTGCGAGGAGGAATTCGATACCGAAATTCCCGACGAGGACCTTCGTAAATTCATAACAGTTGGGGATATCGTTGAATATTTAAGTAATCTTTGATTTATGAATTTAGATATATGCCTGCCGTTTTCGGCAGGCATATATGCATTTTTACCCCTTTTGACATTTTACAACTAAATATTACACTTTTTGAGTTTATTTTGTTATTTACAACAACGGAAAAGACGAAAATTGTTAAAAAGAAAGGTTTACCACAATGTTTTTGTTTTTCACCTTGCTTATTTTCATCTCCGTTTTTATCATAAGCTCATTTATACTCGAAAAGATTTTTACTGCTAAATACGTAAACAGTTTGATTTTATCAACGGCAACTCCAGACTCAAATCTTCCTGCACAGCTATCCCTTGCAGTGTTATCAAAGGGACGTATTTTCCGAAACGTTTCCCTGCCTATACCAAATCGCGACGGCGAGGAAATTCAAATCGGAACGGTAATAGTTACTAAATCGGGAATATTTATTTTGTGTCAAATTTGCGGTGGAGGTATTCTTGAGAACCCAAGCGCTGCAAAATGGAAAAAAATCGAAAAGGGCAAATTCACCGAATTTGACAACCCCTTTCATTCTCAAAAAGATGCAAGAACTCTCATTGACTACTACGCGGAGATAAACGGACTTAACGGTGTAAAATCGCATACCACTGTAATTTACACCAACGAAAATTTACGTTTCACGCATCAAAAACCGCGCGGGGTACTTTTTACAAAAAAATTTATAAAGCGACTTTCCTATCTGGAAAAAAAAGGAAAGCTTTCGGCCTCGCAGGTAAAAAGTGCCTGCCAAATGCTTAAAAATGCCGAAAACTACTAACCAAAAGGATACAACTATGGCTATTTCAAATGAAATTTTAACTTTGGCAAGAGAGGCGGATACCGCACTTGCCGACACTTACGCAAAAATTGACGAAATCGCAATAAAAAACACCGAAAAGGTGATGAACGCATTTAAAAACAACAGGGTTTCCGAGTGCCATTTTGCCGCCT
Organism: Eubacteriales bacterium; assembly: GCA_045653945.1. Taxonomy (GTDB): domain Bacteria; phylum Bacillota; class Clostridia; order Oscillospirales; family CAG-272; genus SIG673. The sequence goes on along the minus strand of JAZOML010000033.1, from coordinate 77,408 downwards.
CGACGGGATACGGCTATGATGACGCAGGCAGAGAAGTTACCGAAAAAATCTATGCTGAGGCTTTCGGCACTGAAAAGGCTCTTGTGCGTCAGTGTATTGTAAACGGCACACACGCACTTACAGTCGGACTTTTTGGGCTTTTGCGTCCGGGCGACACACTACTTTCGGTAACCGGAAAGCCTTACGATACACTTGAGCAGGTTATCGGACTTACAGGTACGAGAGGAGACGGCTCACTTGCCGATTTCGGAGTTAATTACAAGCAAACGGAAATTGGTGAAAATTTTGCCGACCTGCTTGACGACAAGGTTAAGGTAGTATATTTACAGCGTTCGCGCGGTTACGGACAAAGACGTGCTCTATCGCCCGAGGAAATCACCGAAATAACGAGATTTGTTCACGCAAATTCAAATGCCTTCGTTATGGTTGACAATTGCTACGGCGAGTTTACAAGAGAAAACGAGCCTGAGGCCGACCTACTTGTCGGTTCTCTTATAAAAAATCCGGGCGGCGGAATTGCACTTACAGGCGGCTATCTTGCGGGTACTGAACGTGCTATTGAGCTTGCATCGTACAGACTTACATCCCCCGGTGTTGGCGGTGAGGTCGGTGCTACACTCGGTCAAACAAGAAATATGCTTCTTGGCTTCTGGCTTGCTCCTCACGCAGTTGCACAAGCACTTAAAACGGCAGCATTTTCAGCTTACTTATTTGAAAAATCCGGCTTTGACGTTTCACCGAAATTCAACGAAACCAGAAACGACCTTATTCAAACCGTTACCTTGCACGATCCCGAAAAGCTGAAGGCTTTTATAAGAGCAATTCAATATTCATCTCCCGTCGACTCGTTTGTAACCCCTGAGCCTTGGGCTATGCCGGGTTATACCGACGAGGTTATTATGGCAGCAGGAACGTTTACGGGCGGTTCTACAATTGAGCTTTCCGCCGATGCTCCAATGAGAGCACCGTACACTGCGTTTATGCAAGGAGCTCTTACATTTGAAAGCGGTAAGCTTTCGATTATGAGTGCTCTCGATGCAGTTAAAAACAACTGATTTTTGTTCCGAAATTGGAATAGAAAGGACATTAAAGCAATGAAAAATATTGCCGTTATCGGCGGCGGTGCGGCAGGACTTATGGCTGCTGGTGTGGCTCACGAAAACGGAGCCTCGGTTACTTTATTTGAAAAAAACCAAAAAATTGGCAGAAAAATCGCTATCACGGGCAAGGGCAGGTGCAACGTTACAAACAACTGCACCGAAAACGAATTTCTTGCCAACGTAGTAACAAATCCACGTTTTCTATACAGCGCGATTTACACCCTTTCACCTGCCGATACTATGCGTTTTTTTGAAGAACGCAGGGTGCCGCTTAAAACCGAGCGAGGAAATAGAGTTTTTCCCGTTTCCGACAAGGCTTACGACATCGTCGATGCGCTCGGCTCTTACGCTTCAAGATGCAAAATTATTCACGATACCGTAACCGATATCTCTATCGAAGACGGTAAAGTAAACGGCGTTTTTGTAAGGGACAGGCTTTATCCGTTTGACGCAGTAATCGTTTGCACAGGCGGTGCTTCCTATCCTTTAACAGGTTCAACCGGCGACGGCTACCGCTTTGCAAGAAAGGCGGGACATACGGTTATAGAGCCAAGAGGCGCTCTTATTCCGATTGAAACAGATGACCGATACGAGCTTGCGGGACTTTCACTAAAAAACGTAACACTTAACGTTTCGCTTAACGGAAAAAGCGTTTACAGTGAGCTTGGCGAAATGCTTTTTACACATTTCGGCGTCAGCGGACCGCTTGTACTTACCGCCTCTTCGCTTATGAAGCACTCACCTATTAAAGATTACGAAATGTACGTCGATTTAAAGCCTGCGCTTGACTTTGATACACTCGACAGGCGTGTGCTTTCCGATTTTGAAAAGTACAAAAACAAAAATTTAGCAAATGCACTCGGAGATTTGCTTCCGCTTAGACTTATACCTCTGATTATAGGTATGAGTGGCATTGACGAATACAAAAAGGTTTATGCAATCACAAAAGAGGAAAGAAAAAAGCTTTGTGAAATAATCAAGCATTTTCCGATTACTCCCGTATCCTTCCGTCCTATTGAGGAAGCAATAATAACTTCCGGCGGCGTTTCAGTTAAGGAAATTAATCCGAAAACTATGGAGTCAAAGCTCGTTTCAGGGCTTTACTTTGCAGGAGAAATCATTGACGTTGACGCATTTACGGGCGGATTTAATCTGCAAATCGCATTTTCAACTGGATATTGCGCAGGACTCAGCGCATCAGAATACGAATATTAAGAGGTTTTAAAAATGATAAAAATTGCAATAGACGGGCCAAGCGGCTCCGGAAAAAGCACTCTGGCAAAGGCACTTGCTAAAATTCTCGGCTACATCTACGTTGATACGGGTGCTCTTTACCGCACCGTAGGTCTTTATATGGTTAAAAACGGAGTAGCGATGACGGATACCGACGGTATCGTTGCAAGACTGCCCGAAATTACACTTTCTATGTTTCACGATGATAAGGGGTTACAACACGTTACGCTCAACGGTCAGGACGTGGGAGATACCATAAGAACAACCGAAATTGCGGCAGCGGCATCGGCAGTTTCCGCTATTCCACAGGTTAGGGCATTTCTTCTCAACACGCAAAGAGATATTGCAAAAATACACAACGTAATTATGGACGGACGTGATATCGGAACAGTTATTTTCCCCGATGCCGACGTTAAAATTTTTCTTATTGCAGGTAACAAGGCAAGAGCGATAAGACGCCACGCAGAGCTTGTTGCAAAGGGCGAAAATATAACTGTCGAGCAGGTGCTTGCCGATATGGAAAAGCGTGATACAAACGATAGAACAAGAAAGGAAGCCCCCGCAATTCCAGCAGAGGATGCTATCCACCTTGACAACTCGGAAATGTCTCCCGAGCAAACCGTTTCAGCGGCTCTTGAAATCATAAACGCAAAACTGAAAGGATAATTCAAGTTGGAAATTAAGGTAGCAAAGGGCTCGGGCTTTTGTTTCGGAGTTAAGCGAGCCTATAAAATACTTGAAGAACAGATTTCGCTGAGAGGACCGTCGGATAAGCTCGTTACCCTTGGTCATTTCGTTCACAATCCGCAAATTGTCGAAGCTCTCCGCGCAAGAGGTATCCCTCCGATAACAGAGGACGAAATCGACGAATATTTTGCACTCGCAAATGAAAACAGCAAGGTTACTGTGATTTTGCGAACACACGGTGTTTCAAAGCAGTTAACCGAAAAGCTGAGTAAGTACAAAAGTAAAAATCCGTACTTTAATTTCGTTGATTGTACCTGTCCCTGCGTTTCAAAAATTCACAACATCGTAAGCACCGAAAGTAAAACCAATCCAGATGATACCTACATCGTCATTTTGGGCGACAAAAATCACCCCGAGGTCAAGGCAATTGAAAGCTACTGCGAATGCGCATACGGAATTTTTGCTACGCAAAAGGAAGTCGAAAATCTAAAAACCGACGCTACGCGTATCGTGTGCGTTGCTCAAACAACACATAAATTAACAGACTGTAAACTAACTCAAAACTATTTAGTAAATCTATTTACAAATACGCAAATATATGATACAATTTGCAGAGTTACGGAAGAGCGACAAACCGAGGTCGAAAAGCTCGCTCGAGTATCAGACGTAATGCTGATAATCGGCGGCAGAGGAAGCTCTAACACCAACAAGTTATTTGAGATATCTAAAAAAATTCAGCCAAATACCTTCTTTGTTGAGCAAATCAGTGAAATTCCTTTGGAACGCATACATCCGAACACAAAATTAGGAATATCTGCAGGCGCATCAACACCTGACAGTTTAATCGAGGAGGCTATAAAGGCTATGAGTGACATTATCAAAAACGAAAATGAGGATTTTGCAACTCTTCTTGCGGAGAGTGAAATGAATCTTCCCAGAACCGGAGCAATTGTAAAGGGAGTTGTTCTCGCTATTAACGACAGAGAGGTACTTATCGACCTTAAGTCCAGCTGCACCGGCATTATAAAGGCAGAAGAATTTGACGACGACGAAGACGGCATTAAGGTCGGCGACGAGGTTGAGGCTGTTGTTGTTAAGAAGAACGACGCTGACGGCGTTATCACTCTTTCTAAAAAGCAGGCTGATAACAAGGCAAGCAAGGGTAAAATTGAAGAAGCTTACAAGAACGGCACTGTTCTTGAAGGCAAGGTTGTTGAGATAATCAAGAAGGACGAGGTTGTTAAGGGTGTTGTTGTTAGCGCACTTCACGCCAAATTCTTTGTTCCCGCATCTCAAACAGGAGTTGCAAAGGACGGCGACGTTTCTGCACTTCTCGGAACTGTTCAACAGTTCAAGATTACCGAGCTTGGCGAGGGTAAAAAGCGTACTGTTGCATCTATCGCTATCGTAACAAGAGAGGCAAAGAACGCTGAAATCGAGGAGTTCTGGGCAACTCTTTGCGAGGGTAAGGTATTTGAGGGCACTGTCAAGTCCATTACAAGCTACGGCGTATTCGTAAACATTGGTCCTATCGACGGTATGGTTCACAAAACCGAGCTTTCCTGGAAGCGTTTCACCAACCCCTCCGAAATTGTTTCCGTTGGCGACAAGCTCACCGTTTACATCAAGGATCTCAATCCCGATAAGAAGAGAATTTCTCTCGGCTGTAAGACTGAGGAAAACAATCCTTGGAATATTTTCGTTTCCAAGTACAACGTTGATGACGTTGTTTCCGTTAAGATTGCTAACATAATGACCTATGGTGCATTTGCAGAGATTATCGACGGTGTTGACGGTCTTATTCATATTTCCCAGATTGCTAACAAGCGTCTCGGAAATCCCGCTGAGGTTCTCCACGTTGGCGACGTTGTTGATGCTAAGATCATCGAAATCGACACCGAAAAGAGAAAGGTTTCCCTCTCTATCCGCGCTCTTCTTGAGCCCGAGATAGTAGAAGAAGCTCCTGCTACGGAAGATGCTCCTGCAGAAGAAGATGCTCCTGCTGACGCTGAGTAATTAAACAAAAAAATAGAGGCTGATTTTCAGCCTCTTATTTTTTTCTCAAAAAGTAAAAACGAGCTCACTTCACTTGCGAGCTCGTTTTTTATTATTTTTCGGTTTTTACAGTATAGTCCGATACGTCATTTATCGGCTCTCCGTCGATTTGAACGCAGGATGCGTTTTCCGCCTCGACTATAATTTCCTTACCCTCAAGCACTGTAACTATATCAGTATATTTGAGGTGTTTACCCTTTTTTATACTCGGAAACGCACGCAAAATACGAAGTCGGCTTTTTGTGGACACAACAACTATTGAAAGAGTGTGGTTCTCGTTTAGTCTGTCCTGATTGGGGGCAATCATAACACCGCCGCCAAAATATCTACCGTTCATTGCGGATATCATCCAAACATTTTCGTATTCGGTTGTAACTCCGTCAACGGTTATTTTAGCCTTACCGGGCTTGTAGGCGTACATAATACCAAGAAACGCCTCAAGCACGTAGCTACACTTTTTGGAGGCATCCTCCTTGGTTTTCTTTTCAACCATAGCACAGCTGAAGCCGTCAACTCCGTAGCCTGCACCGTTTATAAATCGGTGAGCCTTTCCGTTTATTACTATCTTGGGAAGGTCTTTGATATACTTATTTAGCTTTATAAGTGAACCTTCCTTGTCTTCTTCTTTTACGTCGCGAACAAAGTCGTTACCTGAGCCTGTTGGATAAAAATATATCGTCTTATCAGGGATATTGTTATCAAGCAAATTTACAAAGCTATTTAGTGTTCCGTCGCCACCTGCAAGAACTATTTCCTCGGCATCGTCTATAATACTATCAAGCTCTTCCTTTGATAGTGCCGTTATATCAACAAAGGTGTAGTACGGATTTTGTGTTTGTTCGGTTATACGGTGAGCCTTTTCCTCGCCGTTTTTATTTGATGCAAGGGGATTATACAGTACGTATTTCATATAATGAGATTTCCTCTCGCTGATTTTTTATTTGTTCAAGTTTTCGTTAATAGCATTAAACGCAATTTCGGAAATATCGCCCGAGCGCTTTGCGGCAACAGTTTCTTCGTCGATTACGGTAATGAAATCAAGGTTTATAACGGTCTTTCTCGGGAAGCGCTTTTTAACCTCCTCAGTGCCCTTAAGAGAGCAAACCAAAACAGGACAAGCCGCCTTTTTAGCAACAAGAAAGCATCCTTCACTAAACGGCACCATCGGACCTTCAAATACTCTTCTTCCCTCAGGGAAAACTCCAACGTATGCACCGTCGTTTTTAACTATCTCTGCCGCTTTATGAATAGCCTTGAGCGCTTTACGGGGATCGTCCTTATCTATCGGCATATATCCCGCACGTGTGATTATTCTGCCTGCAAATGGAATATCGAAGTTTGCTGGCTTTGATATGTAGACAAGGTAGGGATTTTTAATCACCGAGCTGATAACGAAGTTATCGAAATTAGAACGGTGATTGCATACGAGAAGGTATGGCTTATCAGGGATAATTTCCTTACCTGTAACCTTAATTTTCATCCTTGCAAATTTGCAAACCTCGGAAAATGCCACATTAAGTACAGAACCGTAAAAAAGGCTGATTTTGCTCTTTTTCGGATTTTTACTTGCTATCAAAGCAACTCCGATAATAAACAGCCAAATTAAAACATTGGAAATAAGGTATCCAACAACAAGTGCAATAGGTATAAGAATATACGGTGCGCACTCTTCAAAAATAAATACCGACAAAACGGTTATGGCCGCCGTAACAAGCAGCTTATATATTCTTATAATCACGTCTGCCTCCGAAAAACATATTTTTCTTAATACTATTATAATATAAAATATGCCAAAAGTCAACAATTATTTTTTTGCTGTTATTTCACCTTCATATTATCTTTGTCAAGGACACCCAACGTTGCATATAATTTCAAATAAAGGCACTATTGCTGCTTGAAAGGAATTATAAAAAATGAAAGATATAAAAATATGTGTAATCGGCGGAGATAGGCGACAGGGTTATCTTGCAAATCAGCTTTCAAATGAGGGCTTTTCGGTTAGTGCCTACGGTGTAACGGGTTATGAAAATTTCCACTCGCTTGAATTCGCGCTTGAAGGAGCAAAAGTGGTAATTTTGCCATTACCTGTTTCCCCTGACGGTGTGTTTTTAAGCTCATCTAGTGATGACGGGCGGCTGCGAATTTTGCACTTACTTGACACCTTCACACGCTTCGGAGTAAGCAAAATAATCGGCGGCAATTTCAAAAAAGAGCTACTTTTGGAAATTGACAAAAGAGGAATCGAAGTATACGATTTTGCAAAAAGTGAGGCGCTTCTTGTAAAAAATGCGCTTTGTACTGCTGAGGGTGCTATTGAAATCGCAATGCGAGAGCTACCGATAAATATTCAAGACTCACACAGTGCGGTGATAGGATATGGGCGTATAGCAAGGCTTCTCACCCGCAGACTTATTGCTCTTGGCGGCAAGGTAAGTGTTTTTGCAAGGCGTAGCGAGGCGATTGCTTGTGCTAATTGCGATGGAGCGGCAGGATTTAATATAGCGGATATAAAAGAAATGTTAGCTACCTCAAACGTAATTTTCAATACCGTACCTGCTATGATACTCGACAGACAAGAGCTTTCCGTTTTGAACAAAAATACGCTTATAATCGACCTAGCCTCAGCCCCCGGTGGCGTAAACCTTTCTGAGGTAAAGACTCTCGGACTAAAAGCAATATGGGCACTTTCACTTCCCGGGAAATATGCACCCGAAACCGCCGCAAAAATTATTTGCGATGAAATACGGGATAAATTAGCGGTAGGAGGTGATACGCCTTGAAAATCGGTTACTGTCTTTGCGGCTCGTTTTGTACCGTTGCTCACTCGCTTGAAGCCTTAAAAAATCTTGCAAAAAATCACGATATATATCCAATAATAAGCGAGGCGGTAAGGTCAACCGACACACGCTTTGGAAAAGCGGAAAACACCTTTCGCGCTCTTACGGAAATATGCGGAAAAGAACCTATTTGCACGATTGTTGACGCCGAGCCTCTCGGCCCTAAAAATCCTCTTGACGCTATGATTATTTGTCCCTGTACGGGAAACACCCTTGCAAAAATATCACACGGTATAACCGACGGTGCGGTAACTATGGCAGTTAAGGCTCATCTCAGGTGCGACAGGCCGCTTATAATTGCAATTTCGACCAACGACGCACTTTCGGGAAATCTGAAAAATATCGGTACAATTTTAACACGAAAAAGCGTTTATTTTGTGCCGTTTGGTCAAGACGCTCCAATGGGAAAGCCCTACTCACTGATAAGTGATTTTTCTCTTTTAGAGCAAACGCTCGATTTGGCTATGCAGGGTAAACAGCTGCAACCGTTATTATTAAAATAAGGGGGCTTTTGCCCCCTTAATCTTATTTTAAATGTTCAAAAAAGTATATACTGTCATCAACCCATCTTGCGTATTTTTCATCAATCCAAGCGCCGTCGCCCTGATCGGTTATACGGTTTCCAAGTCCAAATCCGTGAGGCCCGTGTGGGTAGATGTGAAGCTCCTGCTGAATACCTGCGTTTGCGTAGGCGTTTGCCATAACGATTGCATTTTGTACGGGAACAACGGTATCCTCTGCCGTATGTATGATAAATGCAGGAGATGTACGCTCGTCAACGTGCTTTTCAAGCGACCACGCATCAATATCATCTTTTGTCAGTGCAGTTGTACCGAGCAGATTGTAAAACGAGCCAAGGTGTGGCTTCTCGCATATATTTTCAGCGGATATTACGGGATAGCAAAGAACTACTGCCGTAGGCTTATTTTCACCGTACTTTATACCTGCCTTTTCAATAATATTATCTTTGTGCCATAGGGTTGCAAGTGAACCGCAGAGGTGTCCGCCTGCCGAAAAGCCTACTGCGTAGACCTTATTTTTGTCAATTCCAAGTTCTTCACTGTTTCGGCGAAGATATGCAATCGCCTTACTTGCCTCAGCAAGTGGGCAGTTTTCGGGAAGCGCCTTTGCTACCGAGTAAAAAAGAACTGCACAAACGTAGCCTCTTGACGCATACGCCATAGCGATAGGCTCACCCTCTCGGTCTGCGCATACCTGAGCGTATCCGCCGCCGGGGATAACCAGCATAGCAGGGTAATTTTTAGCCATATCGGGCTTATAAATATGGAGCTCGGCGTTACCAAGCTTAATTTTATTAAAAAACATAATCTTTACTCCTTATTTTAAATGCTTAAAGAAATAAATTGCATCGTCAACAAATCTTGCGTATTGCGGATCGTTAAAGCTTCCGTCAGGCTTTTGCGTAAGGTCGTTTCCAAGCACAAAACCGTGGTCGCAGTGTGGAAATATATGGAATTCAAACTGAACTCCTGCATCGGCGTAAGCTTTTGCAAGGCAAATTGAGTTTTGTACGGGTACAAGGGTATCCTCTGCCGTATGAATTATAAATGCAGGGGAGGAACGCTTATCAACGTGTTTTTCAAGACTATAATAGTCTATCATTTCGGGAGTGGGATTTACCTGTCCCGTAAGGTTTTGAAATGAAGCGAAATGAGGGTGATTAGTTCCAGAAACAACGGGATAACAGGCTATAACCGCTTCAGGTTTATTTTCTCCGTATTCAATACCTGCACCCTTTACTATTTCCTCTCTGTGCCAAAGAGTTGCAAGAGAGGTGGCGAGATGTCCGCCTGCCGAAAAGCCTATTGCGTACACCTTGTTCTTATCAACACCAAATCTTTCAGCATTGCGCCTTATGTATGCCATAGCCATACTTGCCTCAATAAGAGGAGTGTTATTTTTAGCGTTAGGATATATGGAATAATGCAGTAAAAAGGACACGTAGCCCTTTGCAAGGAACGTGTGAGCAACCGGCTCTCCCTCGCGTTCTGTACATATTGCACCGTATCCTCCGCCGGGTATAACAAGCATTGCGGGTCTGTTAATTGCCGCATCGGGCCTATATATAAACAAGTCTGCATTTCCAAGCTTTATTTTTTCAAAAATCATAACGTTTTTTCCTCGCATAAGTAAGTTATAATTTATATTAACATATAATAAAAAATATTGCAAGTTAATTTTGAAAATTCATTGACAAATTCTTCTAACGGTGTATAATGAAATTAAAGAAGTAACTTATTGCCCATTTCAGAAAGATAGGTTTTAAATGCAAACAGTTAAAAAAAAGGATTTTACCGAAGGTCCACTTTTTACAAGGATATTCTTATTTACTATCCCGATAATGCTGACGGGAATACTTCAGCTGCTCTACAACGCTGCCGACCATATGGTCGTAGGACGTTTTTCATCAAATCCAAACGCAATTGCGGCGGTTGGCTCAACCAACAGCCTTTATAATCTTATTGTTAACATTGTTATCGGTCTGTCAATAGGTGCACCAATTCTTGTTGCACAGCATATCGGAGCAAAAAAATATAATGACGTTTCCTTTGCAGTACACACATCGATTGCATTTTCCGTTATATGCGGTTTTTTGTTTATGTCCATCGGACTTCTTATTTCAAAGCCGATGCTTATTCTTATGGACACAAACGAGATTATCCTTGAGGATGCAGTGCTTTATATCCGTTTAATTTGTCTTGGTATCCCTGCAACCTCGGTTTATAATTTTGGCGCAGGTATTTTAAGAGCGGGGGGTAACTCAAAAACCCCTCTTATTATCCTCTCGCTTTCGGGAATACTGAACGTTATTCTTAATCTTATTTTCGTTATTTGCTTCGGACTTGACGTCGAGGGTGTTGCACTTGCCACTGTAATTTCGCAATACGCATCGGCTATTGCAGTTATTTGCGTTTTGCTTAAATCAAAGGACTGCTATGCTTTTTCCTTTAAAAAGCTTCGGATTGACCGTATATCTCTAAAAAAAATACTGCTTTTAGGTGTTCCCTCCGGTATTCAGTCCTCACTATTCTCTATATCAAATATAATTATTCAAAGTGCAGTTAATACCTTTCCGCTTGAAACAATTTCGGGAAACACTATCGGCGGCACTATTGAGGGCTTTGCTTATACAGTGATGAATAGCTTCAGCCAAGCGGTTATAACCGTAGTTGGTCAAAATCACGGCGCAAAGAAAACCGATAGGATACAAAAAACTATTATTTATTCCATTTTGCAGGTTACCGTAATTGGAGCGGCTGTTTCTTTTACTCTACTTGCCCTCACACCAATTCTCGTACAGCTCTTTATAAATCCCGAACAGGGAAATCCCACGCTCGTTACAGATGCTGCCGTATTCCGCTCTTCAATAATCCTATCCACATATTTCCTTTGCGGTATTATGGATAACCTCGCAGGATTTATGAGAGCTATAGGACGTACCTTTATTTCAATGATAGTATCGCTTTCCGGAGCTTGTCTGTTGCGTATTATTTGGGTTAAACTTATATTCCCGATAAATCCCGTACAGACCACACTTTATCTCTGCTATCCGATAACGTGGGGTGTTACGGCTATCACTCTGGCAATTTGCTGTATATTTTTTATCAAAAAGTTCAAAAAACAACAAGGAGCAACAATATGAACGAAACTCTTACAAGAATAATGCAAACTGGTAGCGAGGATTATTTTGAGCTTACCGATTCAGAACAGGATATTTTCCTTTTAGCATCGCTTATAAATGCAGTAAATGACGGGGATATTACTATATTTTACCGAGAGGACTGCGGTGCATACCACGAGCGCCTGATTGAGCTTTTAAGCTCTCTTAATCTTGATGAGGCGGCGTTTGTGCTTGATAGCCTTGGCGCAATATTTCCCGAAGGCTATCCACCTGAGGATAACTGGGAAAGATGTGAAATTCTTGAAGAGCTTGTACCTGAATACGGTGATTTATTCTCTGATTGGAATGAGCAAATACGTCAATTTTTAAAAGAGCTTGAAAAAGAGCTAAAGAAATTGCTTGATAATTTAAATTAACGAAAAGAAGGTTGAGCCTTAGCTCAACCTTTTTTATTTTGGAAACGATTTTTTAAGCACTCTTATAAGGAAATAAGCACAAAGCATAAGGCTCATTAATTCGGCAATCGGGAAAGCAAACCAAACAACGTCAACATTGCCCGAAAGCGAAAGTAAAAATGCGGTTGGAATTAAAACGACAAGCTGTCTGCCTACGCTTACTATCAGGCTATAAATACTCTTACCAAGTGCCTGACAGGTAGCTATTGAGATTACCGAAAAGCCTGCAAATATAAAGCTAAGGCTTATGATACGTAGCGCCTTTCTGCCTATAACGAGCATCATTTCCGAAGCATCGAAAAATCCAAGCAAAACGTCGGGAACAGCGTGAAATACCGAAAGTCCAAGGAACATATATGCAATGGCGGTTACGGTGGCAAGCTTTACGGTAGCGAATACTCTGTCCTTCTTTTGCGCTCCGAAGTTATAAGAAACTATCGGAATCATACCGTTATTAAGTCCGAAAATAGGCATAAATATAAAGCTTTGTAGCTTGAAATAAAGTCCGAATACGTTGAGCGCTTCCTCGGAAAATCCAATGAGTATCTTATTCATACAAAACGTCATTACCGATCCTATTGCCTGCATAAGTATTGCGGGGATACCAATTGTAAGCATTTCTATAATCACTTTAAGCTTTGGTATCATATTTTTAAATGCAAGTTTTATTTCCTTGTTTACGGCAATATTAAGTACAATTCCCATCGCACCCGCAAAGCACTGTCCGATAACCGTCGCTATCGCCGCTCCCTTTATTCCCATCGCAGGAAGTCCAAGCCAACCGAAAATGAGTATCGGGTCAAGCACGATATTTATTATTGCACCCGTCATCTGTGTTATCATACTGTAAACGGATTTTCCCGTCGCTTGCAGAAGTCTTTCCATTGCAATTTCAGTGAAAACTCCAAACGAACCAATACAAACAATAGAGATATACTCACTGCTGTACTGTGCAAGAAGCGGATTGTTACCCGAAGAGCTTACAGAATACGGTGTCACCACAAAAAGTCCGATAACAAGGAATATAAGGTATCCACAAAACGCAAGGAAAATTCCCTGACCTGCAACAAGGTTTGCTTTATCAAAATTCTTTTGTCCAAGCGAGCGGGAAAGCAGGGCGTTCATACCCACTGCAAGACCGACTGAGGTTGCTATCATCAGGTTTTGTATCGGAAATGCAAGAGTAAGCGCTCCCGTTCCCGCTATATTATCAAACTGTGCAACGTACACCGAGTCAATAATATTATACAGTGCCTGAATTAGCATTGATATAATTATAGGAAGCGATACCGAATAAAGCAGGCTCGGTATCTTCATCGTTCCCATTTTATTTTCTTTTGCCATTACTTCCATTTGTGCAAATCCTTTTTAAAATAAATACCTCATTATTCTATCATATCCGACTTTATTTGTCAATAAAAAACCACCCGTAACATCAAAGTTTACGGGTGGTTTTCAATTACTTTATATTTGCCCCTCTGCGTGTCTTGCAACGTGGCAGTTAACGTTTATCGCTACGGGAAGTCCTGCTATGTGTGTCGGGAAATATTCTATATTTACTGCAAGTGCGGTTTTTTTACCGCCAAAGCCCTGCGGCCCGACTCCTGTTTCGTTGAGAGCTACCAAAATATCGTTTTCAAGCTCGGCGTAAAGAGGATTTTTATTACGCTCCGAAATATTTCTCGTCAACGCTTTTTTTGCAAGTACGGCAGTGTAGTCAAACGTGCCGCCTATACCTATTCCCAGCACAACCGGCGGACAAGGATTGCCGCCTGCCTCCTTTACCGTTTGCACAGCAAAATCGATTATCGCCTGCCTGTCAATTGAGGGATTAAACATTTTTATTTTGCTCATATTCTCCGAGCCAAAGCCCTTAGGCTCAACTCGTATATCAATTTTATCACCGTCAACTATTCTCGTATGTATAACGGCAGGTGTGTTATCACCTGTATTTTTTCGGTTAAACAGCGGGTCATCGACAACGGAAAGTCGAAAATATCCTTCCTTATACGCCTGACGTACCCCCTCATTTATTGCCGCCTCATATGAGCCGTCGGTTATATGTACGTCGCTTCCGATATCAACGAAAACAACCGCCATACCCGTATCCTGACAAATAGGCATATTCTCGCTTTTTGCAACATCTGCGTTATCCATTGCAACCTTTAATGCGGACGCACCTACGGGGTTTATTTCATTTTTACAGGCTACGCAAAGTGCCGCCTCGGTATCGTGTGGCAGTATTACGTTAGCTTTTAAAAAAAGCTCCTTTACCTTATCGGTCAAAGCCGATGCCTTTACTTCTCTCATTTTCCGATTTTCCTTAGTTTTATTTCGTTTTCCTGCATTAAAGCAAGATATTTTCTTGTTTTCCTGCGATTTCTGACAAGCTTTCGCTTTTCAATTTTGGGTATTACGAATTTTATTAGCGTCTTTTGTAAAGGCATTAATAAAAATCCGAGCAAACTTTTTAGAATTGAAAACGTTTTTTTCAAAATAAGCAGTGCTTTTTTTAATACCCATTTAATTATAGCTCGAATAGGCTTTCCAATTGTTTTTCTAAAAATCCAAAAGCCACCAAAAGCACAAAAAAGCGAAAATACCCTTATTTGACCGTAATTTAAATGATACAGCAGTATTATCACTGTTATAGCGCTTACGCTCCAAAAAATAAGGTCAAATACAAGAAAAAGCACCTCTCTTGCTCCGAATTTCCATTTATACGGGAAAAGTGAGCGTTCCGCCTCGTGCGAATTCGCCCCAAGGACTCTCTTTTTTGGTATTTTGTCCACTTTTGGAAAAATTGCCTCGGCAACCGTCATTAGAGTATCGTAAAATATCCCAAGACAAGCACCTATGATAAGCGAATATACGGCGAGAATAAAAAATGCCTCGGTATTTGCAAACATTATTTTTGCTTCCTACGGAAAAAGCCGCCTTTACTTACGCTTTCAGGATAAATAATTCCGTTTACGTTCCCCGAGATTTCAACCCTTCCGCTTTCAAGGTCAAGACTGACTATACGCAAGTCAGCTCCGTCAATAGACATAACTCCGCAAACAGTGGATAAAAGAATACAAGTGTCATCAAAGCTGATAACGTCCTGCACTCCGCACACTGTAAGAGTTTTTCGCTCCGCCATTTCCAGGGTGTGTTTTTTTGCTGCCGTGCGATTGTTTTGAAGCTCTGCCATATACGTTTTCTCCCATACAGTTTAATTTACACACCAAACTGTATGCAAAAAACGGACAAATTATGCTTATTTACTGTCTTGGCTTTACGCTTTGCTCTATTACCTCGTAAAGCGATGAGGCATCCGCCTTTAAGGTATGCTCCTTTACGTCAAGAACCTTGATTTTAAGCGTTCTTTGACCAAAGGTAACCTCAATTATATCGCCTTCCTTTACGTCGTAAGACGCCTTTGCTACCCTTCCGTTTACCGTTACATGCTCGGCATCGCAGGCACCGTTGGCAACCGTTCTTCTTTTAATTATTCTTGAAACCTTTAAATATTTATCAAGTCTCATATTTTACCGCCTTTTGAAATAAAAAAGCCGTCTTGCATACGCAAAACGGCTTTTAGGAAGTTTATGCTATTAATTAAGCGTTAACGGCATCCTTAAGGGTTTTGCCTGCCGAGAACTTAGCAGCCTTGCTTGCCTTGATAGTGATCTTTTCGCCGGTCTTGGGGTTTACGCCCTGACGCTCTGCAACTGCCTTTACCTCAAAAGTACCAAACCCTGCGATTTGAACCTTATCGCCTGCTACAAGTGCGTCGGTGATTGCTGCGATAACTGCGTTAACTGCATTTGCTGCGTCTACCTTTTTGAGATCTGCCTTTGCTGCTACTGCTTCGATTAAAGTGGTCTTGTTCATTTTTATAAGATCCTTTCGTATTAAACATTAAAGTGTATTTTGTATTCCTTGTACACTTCTTGATAGTATTATAACATCTATTTTATAAAAAATCAATAGCTTTTGCTAAAAATTGACTTATTTTATCAAAAAATAATTAATTTTTTGGTATTTTTTCACAAAAAAACTTAATTTTTAGTACACATATAGCCTTATTTAATCATTAAATTTGCTTAATAACATAACTTATTTTAACTTCTATTGACATATTATTTAAAATATGATATAATTTTAGTGAATAAATTCGCTTTCTATCCTAATTTTTTAGACAAGGAGAAAAAATATGAATATTACAGTTATTGGATGCGGAAGATGGGGGTCATTTCTTGCTTGGTATTTAAAAAACCTTGGCAATCGTGTGCTTATATACGGAATAGAAGGCGCTCCTTCTTATGAGATACTTAAAAATACACATAAAAACGAATATTTAACTATTCAGGACGATATGGAGTTTACCTCTGACCTTGGCTATGCAATCGACCACGCTGAAATTATCGTTATTTCTATCGGCGCACAAGGCTTCCCCAACCTTATCGAGCAGTTAAACAACACTTCCCCAAAGGCAAAGGACAAAAAGTACGTGCTTTGTATGAAGGGTATCGTCGAAAACAGTGGAAAACGACTCTCTGAGGTGGTATACGACGGACTTGGCGCTGCTACAAAGTGTGCGGTTTGGCTTGGCCCAGGACACGTTCAGGACTTTACCAGAGGTGTTCCAAACTGTATGACTATCTGCTCTGCCGACGTAAAATATGCAAAAGAGCTTTGCGGACTATTCGGTTCTTCTCTTATTCGTTTTTATTATAGCACAGACCTTATAGGCTGTGAGCTTGGCGGTGCAACAAAAAACGTTATGGGTATCGCTGCAGGTATTCTTGACGGTATGGGATATACGTCGCTTAAGGGAGCACTTATGGCAAGAGGGCCACGCGAGATTGCACGTCTTACCGCAGCTATGGGCGGAGATGAACGCAGCATTTTCGGACTTTGTCATATCGGCGACTACGAGGCTACTCTCTTTTCTGCTCACTCGCACAACCGCTATTTTGGTGAGGCATTTATTAAGAAAATACCATACGACAAGCTTGCTGAAGGTGTTTACACTGTACGAAGTGTGCTTACGCTTGGCGAAAAATACGGTGTTGAGCTACCGATTTGTTCCGTCGTAAACGATATAATTCACGGTGGAAAAGATCCCAAGAAAGCCTTTACATCGCTATTCCTTCGCAAACAAAAGAGCGAATTTTAATATGATTATTACCGAAGCCTTATTAAACGAAAAGCTGAAAAAACTGCCGCGTGATTGTCATAAGGGCGATAACGGTTTTCTTAACGTTGTTGCAGGCTCCGAAAAATACAGAGGTGCTGCCGACCTTTGCGTTGGTGCGGCTCTACGTACCGGTACAGGCATTGTAAGACTGATTTCAAACGAGTGCGTTATTTTATCGGTTGCAAAAAGACATCCTACCTGCACCTTTTTGCCAACTGAAAACGCCTCTCAAGAGATTACTGAAATTGGTAGCGGATACTATCTTATAGGCTGCGGACTTGGAACGTCAGTTAAAAGTGCAAGGGCAGTTTCCGCAGTTTTTGACGTATCGGGAAAAGCAGTACTTGATGCAGATGCGCTTAATATCATTTCACAGCATCCAAAGTTAAAGGAAGCGCTATGCGGTAATATCATAACACCGCATATTGGAGAATTTTCCCGTCTTACGGGGCTTGATTGTGTTGAAATTAAAGCAAATCGCGAAAAATATGCCCTTGAATTTGCAAAGGCTTACGGTTGCACCGTTGTTTTAAAGGACTACTTTACCGTAATCGCTACGCCGAGCGGAAACGTCTATATTTCCGATAAAGCAAGTGAGGGACTCTCAAAGGGTGGCAGCGGCGACGTGCTGGCTGGACTTGTTGCAGGATTTTTTGCGCAGGGATACAGCGCCGAGGATGCTGCCGTAATCGGAGTCGCCGTACACGCTTTTGCTTCAATTATGTGCGCCGCTGAAATGGGGATACGCAGTATGCTACCCTCCGACCTTGAAATTTACGTAGCAAGGCTTTTTGCAAATTTAGGATTTTAAATTTTGATATTAAGGAGAAAAACGTATGGGACCCGGATTTATGGGCCCGCCCTTCGGAGGCGGAAATGACAAATTAAAGCCACCACTTCCAAAAAGTATAAAGGAAGTTCCATCTTTCCTTAAAACGCTTTTCGGAGGCTTCTTTTCGCGCCTGTTTTATATTTTCGGTCTGGTTTGGGAAACAGGACCTTGGATACTGTTTGTTATGGTTTTTATGGCAATATTCAACGGTATTATCCCCGTGCTTGGCGCTGCTATCACAGCAAATATTTTGAATTCTCTTGTGGCGGCGTTTGGTGAGGTGAGCGTGCCTGATGCTACCATCGGCGAGCAGGTTTCAAGCATAATGTCCAGCGATATAGGAAAAGCAATAATTTTTTGGCTTGTTATTCAGCTTATTTTCACCTTCGCAAAAAGTATTATTACAAATATCGACACTATTCTCACCCGAATTTACGGTGAGCTTGTTGTTAACCACATAAAGCTTAAAATAATGAATAAGGCGAAAAGCGTCGATCTTGCAAGCTTTGACACCACCGAATTTTACGAAAAGCTTGAAAATGCAAACCGCGAGGCAGGTATGCGCCCCGTTCAGATACTGAACTCCACATTCAAGATTTTCAGTACGCTTATCACTATAATTTCGTTTGTTGTTGTCCTTATTGCGGTTAGTCCACTTGCTCCTGCAATAATCGTTATTCTCGCCATTCCCTCCGCTATCATTAATTTTATATATCGCAAGAAAAATGCTGACTATATTCGCCGTCGCTCCAAGGATAGACGTGTTATGAACTACTATTCCTCTATCATAACTAACAAGGATATGGTAAAGGAAATCAAAATGTTTTCACTTTCCGACGTCTTTATAGGCAGGTACAAGGAAACCTTTAAAAGATACTTTAAAGGTCTGAAAAAGCTCTTTGTAACCGAGGGACTTTGGCATATCGCCTTGACTGTCCTTAACGCTGTGGCAAACTGTGCTATACTTATTTATATTGCCGTTCAGGTTTGCAGTGGCAACGTGCTTGTAGGTAACTATTCGCTTTACGTATCGGCTCTAAGCGGGATTTCGGGGGGCGTCGGAACGCTTATAGGCACAACGGCTACCATTTACGAGGGCACACTCTTTATTGACAATATGATTGTATTTATGAAGCGAGAGCAAACCATTAAGCCTATAATTGATACGCCGAGAATTCCTGAGCGGCAAATTCCCCACGTTATTGAATTTAAAAACGTTTCCTTTAGATACCCCGATACCGAGCGCGATGTAATTAAAAACGTTTCGTTCAAAATCGAACCCGGAGAAACGGTTGTGCTTGTAGGTCTTAACGGCGCAGGTAAAACCACTCTTGTTAAGCTGCTTACCCGACTTTACGACCCAACCGAAGGTCAAATTTTGCTTGACGGCCACGATATAAGAGAATATGACGTCGAGCAGCTTTATTCGATGTTCGGTATCATATTCCAAGATTTCGGCAAATACGCCGTAACCGCAAAGGAAAACATTGCTTTCGGTGATTTTGACGGTCAGCTAGACGATGAAAGAGTGATTGATGCCGCCTTAGCGAGCGATGCTGATGAGTTTATTACCAAGCTTCCCAACGGATACGATACGCCTCTTATGAGAATTTTCGAGGACGGCGGAATTGAACCGTCTATCGGTCAGTGGCAAAAGCTCTCTATCGCAAGAGCATTTTATGCTAATTCTGATATACTTATCCTTGACGAGCCTACCGCCTCTCTTGACCCGATGGCTGAGCAGGAAATCTTCAATAGATTTGACCATCTCCGCAAGGATAAAACCTCGATTTTCGTTTCACACAGGCTTTCAAGCGCCACAACCGCAAACAAAATTCTCGTGCTTGAATACGGTGAGCTTATCGAGCAGGGTAGCCATAAAGAGTTAATGGAAGCAAAAGGAAAGTACCATACGCTCTTCTCCACTCAGGCAAAGCGCTATATCGAAAACTCCGAGCACGTTGAAGCTACACCGCCGCCGTTTTTCCCCAACGGCAAACCGCCAAAAAAACCGTTTTAAATTTTTAAAAAACACTTGACAAATTTTCAAAACAGTGCTATATTAACCTTAGACGGATAAAAGCCCCGTCAAAGGAAAAGGATTTTTATTATGTTTACAAGAGCAAACGCAAAGGGATATTACTACTATTACTATTTTTAAAATGGTAATAGTGCTTTTTGCTGCGTTCTGATAGATATTAATTTCAGCCCCACAGTAAGGAACACTGCGGGGCTGTTTTTTTCGTTAATTTTGATTTTTAAAGGAGATACAATACAATGATAGCAGTTTTAAAACACGGAGCAACCGAAAAACAAATCGAAAGCCTTACCGTTTGGCTTAAAAACCAGAATCTTGACGTGCACATCTCACGCGGTGAATTTCAAACGGTTATAGGTCTTATAGGCGACACCGCAAGGGTGGATGCCGACCTGCTCGAAAGCCTCGAAATGGTAGAAAGCGTCAAGCGTATAAGCGAGCCGTTCAAAAGTGCAAACAGGAAATTTCATCCCGACGATACCGTAATTAAGGTTGATAATACCACAGTTGGAGGCGACACTTTTTCTATTATGGCAGGACCCTGCTCTATTGAAAGCGAGGAGCAGCTTACCGAAATAGCAACTAAGGTCAAAGCATCCGGTGCAACGATACTTCGTGGGGGCGCTTTTAAACCGCGAACCTCACCTTACGATTTCCAAGGACTTAAGAGCGAGGGAATTGAGCTTCTTTTAAAGGCAAAAAAAGCTACGGGACTGCCCGTAGTAACCGAAATTATGGACGCATCTCATCTGGATTTGTTTTCAGACGTTGATATTTTGCAGATTGGTGCAAGAAATATGCAAAATTTTGAGTTACTCAAGGAGCTTGGACGCTCCAAAAAGACTATTTTGCTCAAACGCGGTCTTGCGGCAACCTTAAAGGAATTTTTAATGAGCGCCGAATACATTATGGCGGGCGGAAAAGAAAATATTATCCTTTGCGAAAGAGGTATCAGAAGCTACGACAATTACACCCGTAACGTGCTTGACCTATCCGCCGTTCCCGTTCTTTCGGAGTTAACGCATCTACCCGTTATCGTTGACCCTAGCCACGCAACGGGTGTGGCAAGACTCGTTCGTCCAATGGCTCTTGCTGCTGCAGCCTGCGGCGCAAAGGGACTTATGATAGAGGTGCATAATGACCCCAAAAATGCTCTTTGCGACGGCGCTCAGTCCCTCACTCCCGAGCAATTTGACGAGGTTGTGTGTGCAGTAAATAAAGTGCTTGTAGCTATAAAATGAGGTAAAGCGTATGAAAAGAATTGGTATTGTCGGGCTTGGGCTAATCGGCGGCTCGGTAGCAAAGGCATTTAGAAAAAATTGCGAATGTGAGATTTTTGCGTTTGATAGCGATGCAACCACACTCGGCTTTGCGCAGCTATCGGGTGTAGTTGACGGGATTTTAAATGAAAAAACAATTACTACGTGCGATGCAATTTTTATTGCTATATACCCAAAGGCAACGGTGGATTTTTTGCAAAATTACGCCAACGTATTTGCAAAAAAACAATTTGTAATGGATTTGTGCGGCACAAAAAAGCAGGTTTGTGAGATAGGATTTGACCTTGCTGAAAAGTATGACTTTACCTTTGTCGGCGGACACCCGATGGCAGGAAAGCATCTTTCGGGATTTAAGTACGCAAGTGCAGAGCTTTTCAAGGGCGCACCTATGGTTATCGTACCGCCAAAATACGATGATATTGAATTTCTTGACAGCATAAAGCAAATACTCTTGCCCTGCGGCTTTGGTTCAATCAGTGTAACCGATGCAAGCACACACGACAGGATAATTGCGTTTACCTCTCAGCTTGCGCACATAGTTTCAAACGCTTACGTAAAAAGTCCTACCGCAAAGGTACACAAGGGCTTTTCGGCAGGCTCATACAAGGATTTAACCCGTGTTGCGTGGTTAAATGAAAATATGTGGTCAGAGCTTTTTCTTGAAAATAAAGAACCACTTCTGTTTGAAATTGACACTATAATAAAGAATTTAAGCGATTACCGCAATGCCATCGCAAACGGCGATAAGGACACTCTTCGTTCACTTCTTAAGGACGGTAGAATTGCAAAAGAAAATATAGACGGTAAATAAATAAACGAGGTCATCGACCTCGTTTATTTATTTATTTATTTATTTATTTATTTGATTTCAAATTCTACCGTCATATTTGCTCTCGGCTCTTTTACTGCAAGGTCGGTTACGTAAACCGTTCCCTTGCCCGAGTCGATAGCCTCAAAGCTTGCGTCAAATACGTTTGCATCAAAGTAAAGCGACATCGACATACCGTTTTTTGCAGTAAGTGTTACCTTTCCGTCAGTGATTTCGGGCTTCTTCCACGAAACAAATCGCTCGGTTACGGGAATATTATCACCTGCAAGCTCAAACTCGTCTTTTACGTAGACGGTAGAGGTTTCCTTATTAAATTTAAAGGTACGGTTAAGAGTTTTCAGCTCGTCAATGGCGTATGCGCCCGAAATATCGGCTATCATACCCTCGTCGCTAAACAAAACGTCCTTTGCGGCGTACTCCTTACCAAATTTTTGATATTTGCCGTTGATTATCGGAACACTGTGTCCCTGCGAGCCCGCTTGAATAAAGGTGTAGCGTTCTCTACCGAAGTACGGTCCGCTGTAAACACCTGCGCCAAAGTCGGCAAAGAATTCCTCACCCGCCTTGAATATTTGGAAGTGTCCGACGTCATTGTGGTTGTGGTGCTCGTCGTTATGACCTGCCTTACAACAAAATCCCACCTTATCGGCACTTGAGGAAATATACCACTGTACCTTATCAAGAATATATGTTTTTGCACCTGCCTCTTCCTTTTCAAGCTCGCCCGCAACCCAAGTTAACGTGCGAAGGTTGGTGGTAAAGCGGTGGCAGCCCTCGACCTCGATATCGCAACCGAAGTTGGTGGTTGAGGGGATATAAAGCTCGGGGTAGTACTGCTTGAGCGCCGAGGTGAGCGAAAGCGACATTCCGCCATAGCTACCGCTGTCGGAGAACGCCACGCATCTGCTGCCGTCAAAGAGCAGCTTTGCAGGGAAAGAAGCAAAAAGGCGAACCTTTTCAAATTTAAAGAGGTTAACCATACCGTTTGTACGCTTATAAAGTGTGTCGGCGTAGGCGGTAAAGAAGCCAAAGCCGTAACCCCAGTAGCCAAATCCCTCGGGGCATGCACCGTCGTCGGGGTAAGCGGCAAAGTAAAGCTCCATTATTTTATTTATACGAGCAAGCATATCTGCAAGTCGGTCATTATCGTCGAGCATACACATCGCGGCAATACCGAGCGAGCCAGAGCAAACGGTTGTCCAGTTACCCTGTCTTCTTGCAGGATCAGCCCAAAGGAATTCGCTGTCGGTGTGTTCCTCAAAGCGTTCAATTCCGCGGCGCATAAGCTCCTTTTTCGCTCTTTCTACTACCCACGGGTGAAGCAGGTCGCCCACAAGGAAGATTACCTCGGCAAGTGCGCCGGTTGTTTCACAACCGAAAAGGTCAATTTCGTGCACGTCGAGGTGGTAGTGAGCGGGCAAGCACCAAGTAAATTCGTCGCAGATTGCCCAGATGGTGTCCTCGAGGCGTTGCTTGTATTCCTTGTTTTCCTTATCAAATAAGAGAGAGATTGCCCACGTTTTGAGGTGTCCGCGGCGGCGGAAGTATTCTCTTTCATAAGCGGCTCTGTCGCCGTCTACGTAGAAACGGTTGAACTGCGTAAACGAAATGCTCGGAATTTCCATTTTGCCGTAAAACTCGCGACACTCTGCAAGGCGACCGTGAGCAAATTTAAGCTGCGGATTTGCCTTCATTTCGGCAATCTTGGCATCGGTTATTTTAAGCGCGTCCTTGCTGCCTGCGTCAAGCGCCGCTTTTATTTCATCTCTTGTGTAAGTAAACATAATTCTTTCCTTTCCGTTGCCGTCAGGCAACTGCACCAATACTTGGCGAATTTTCAGTGTTTTGCAGAGCAAAACAAAAAATGTTTAATTTTTTATGGAAATTCATAGCGTGAAAAACAAATTTCAGACTTTCGACCAAATTAACTTCACGCTAATTCTCCTTTCGGGTATACCTTAGTTTTTCTGTCCATAGTATATCATAAATATTAAGGAAAATCAAGGCTTTTCGGGAAATTTAGGGAAAGAAAAAAGCAAAGCGGGTGCTTTGCTTTAATTTTTGTTTAAGCCAAACTTTCTTGTCATCAAAACCTCTTTCCATTGGTTTTCTCTTGCTATTATGTATTCATTGCCAAGGCTCATATTACAAATTTCAAGAACGGAATACTTAAAATTGTATTTATAATCCTCTCCGTGCTGTTTAAGCAACTCTTTAAGTTCGACATTTCCGCCGTGTCCGTTTTTGGCATATTCCGACCAGCGTTGCCATATACAGTCATCGCCGTATGCACTTCCAACATACTGTTTGCCCGTAAGCTCGTCCATAATAAGATATATGCCTTTAACATTAGAAAGTGCCGTTTTCCAAGACTGAATATTATCATTTACAATGAGTCGCAGGGTTTCGTGATCAATATTTACATTGTCAAAGCCAAGGAAATCGGTAATTGCCACCTTTTTATCAAATATACTTGATACATAAATATCCGACGGTGACATACCATTTTTTGCGTGTAATTCGAGCTTGGGATATTGTGCTCTATATTCCTTTTTGTAATAAAACAATACTCTGCCGATAAGGTCGCTTTGGATATCCAAAAGCTTTGTTTCGTATTTCCAACCATATGTTTTCCACTTTTGGTGTTTATACTTTTCGGGTTGCCCTAAAACCTCATAAACTCCTCCGAAAAGCCATAAATTTTTCGAATAATATATTAGAGATATGATATATTTTCTACTCCAATTTTTCCCAGTTTGTTCTTCTTGCCAATACTTGAACTTATTAACATCTAATATAAAGACATTATACGGTTCTTTTCTGTCACGAGCACCAACTGCAAGATGAATTTTATAATTTTTGTATTCGTTTTTGGGAATACCAAGAAATTCTGCTAATTTAATCATATTGTACCTCTTTACTCAAAAAGGCAGTCGATTTGACTGCCCTGTGGCGTCCCCAGCGAGAATCGAACTCACAACTAATCCTTAGGAGGGATTTGTTATATCCATTTAACTATGGGGACGTATTTACCAATATATTATAGCATATTGTTTGCCGTTTTGCAAGGTGTTTAAAAGAAAAAATCAAGCTTTTGGACAGTTTTTGAAAAAGTTTTTATTTTTCGGCTTTTATCGACTTGACAACGTTTTTTTTGTGTGTTATACTCTATTATACTGATTTTTAGAAAGGATAAGGCGTTATGGCTGAGAGCAAGGGTAAAAAGATAATTGCACAAAACAAAAAAGCATATCACGATTTTTTCGTTGACGAAACTTATGAAGCCGGTATCGCTTTATTCGGCACCGAGGTAAAGAGCGTCCGTGCAGGCACGGTCAATTTAAAGGATTCGTACTGTTATATCGAGGGTGGCGAGCTTTGGGCTTCGGGCATTCACATAAGTCCTTACGAAAAGGGTAACATTTGCAACCGTGATCCGCTCCGTCAGAAAAAGTTGCTTATGCACAAGCGGGAGATTATGAAGCTTCACGGTCTTGTAAGTCAGAAGGGATTTACTCTTATTCCTCTTTCGCTTTATTTCAGCGGCTCGCACGTCAAGGTACAGCTCGGTCTTTGCCGAGGCAAAAAGCTTTACGACAAGCGTGATGACGATGCCAAAAAGCAGGCTAACAGGGATATTGAAAGGTATCATAAAACAAGTAACAGAGGCGATTATTAAAAAATGCAGAGCGTTTTGCTCTGCATTTTTTGTTAGTCAACGTAATACGTCAGCTGACCGTAGGTAGGAACGGGCCAGACCGATGCGTCGGTGTAGCGTTCCATATTGTCAACTCTTTCACGAAGCTCGTCCATCATAGGAATAATTTCGTAGCAGTAGCGTCTTGCCTGTGCCTCGCCTCTTGGCATTTTTCTTATCTCATAAGCAAGTGCTTCAAGTCTATCCGAAATTTCAAGCGCTTCGGCGGTATAGGTTGAGAGCTTATTTATAAGGCTCTTTTCAACGGTTACGCACATTTCGGGTGCGATTGCGAGTTTATTTTTCGCCGTTTTTGCAAGGAGCGAGAGGTATTTTTCAACCGCAGGGATAAAGTCGCGGCGAGCCATTTCAAGCATCGCTCTTGCCTCGATATTGAGGGTTTTGGCGTAGTTTTCATAGTAGATTTCCTGACGGGAATAAAGCTCGGAGCGGCTCATAACGCCCCTTGCCTCAAAGAGCTTTACGTTCTTCTCAGCCGTAAGGCAGGCAAAGGCGTCAACCGACTTTTTCATATTGGGAAGTCCGCGTCTTGCCGCTTCCTTTTCCCACTCGTCAGAGTAGCCGTTGCCATTGAAAATTACCCTCTTATGAGCGGTCAAGGTATCCTTGATTATCTTTTTTACTGCCGCATCAAAGTCCTTTGCCTTTTCAAGCTCGTTTGCCATTTCAAAAAGCACCTGAGCCATAGCAGTATTTAAAACTACGTTGGGGAACGCCACGTTTTGGCTTGAGCCCGGCATACGGAATTCAAATTTGTTACCCGTAAATGCAAACGGAGAGGTACGGTTTCTGTCGGTGTTATCCTTTTGGAAGGTGGGCAGTGAGGGAACGCCGAGGTTCATCTGCGCGCCCTGTACCTTTTTATATGCTGTGCCATCAACTATCGAGTCGATTATCGCTTCAAGCTCGTCGCCAACAAACATAGAAATAATTGCGGGGGGAGCTTCGTTTGCACCGAGTCGGTGGTCGTTTCCTGCCGATGCTACCGACATACGAAGCAGGTCAGCGTATTCGTCAACCGCTCTTACCGTTGCCGCTAAAATAAGCATAAACTGTGCGTTTTCTTCGGGAGTTTTACCCGGCTTCATAAGGTTTTTGCCGGTATCGGTGGAAAGCGACCAGTTATCGTGCTTACCCGAGCCGTTTACGCCCTTAAAGGGCTTTTCGTGGAGCAGGCAAACGAGTCCGTGCTTTTCCGCTATCTTCTTCATACAGTCCATGATAAGGACGTTTTGGTCAACGGCAAGGTTTGCCGTTGTGAACATTGGCGCAAGCTCGTGCTGTGCGGGTGCGCCCTCGTTATGCTTGGTTTTTGCGTTAATACCAAGCGACCAAAGCTCGGTATCAAGCTCGTGCATAAATGCGCTTACTCTTGTTTTAAGGCGACCAAAGTAGTGGTCTTCCATTTCCTGACCTTTGGGTGCGTTTGAGCCGAAAAGCGTTCTTCCCGAATATATAATATCCTTACGTTTTTTATAGTCCTCCTTGTCAATAAGGAAGTATTCCTGCTCTGCTCCGACGGTACAGTAGACACGCTTTGTAGTGTCATCACCGAAAAGGCGGAGTATTCTTATCATTTGCTCACTTACCGTGTCCATTGAGCGAAGAAGCGGTGTTTTGGAGTCAAGAGCCTCGCCGTTATAGGAGCAAAATGCGGTGGGAATATAGAGCGAGCCGTCCTTTACGAATGCGTATGAAGCGGGGTCCCAAGCGGTATACCCTCTTGCCTCAAAGGTTGCGCGAAGTCCACCCGAGGGGAACGAGGAAGCGTCGGATTCGCCCTTGATAAGCTCCTTGCCCGAAAATTCCATTATTACCTTGCAGTTACCAACGGGGGTAATGAAAGCATCGTGCTTTTCTGCGGTAAAGCCCGTTAAGGGTTGAAACCAATGGGTATAGTGAGTTGCGCCCTTCTCTATTGCCCAGTCCTTCATTGCGGCAGCAACGCAGTCGGAAATAGAGGGGTCAATAGCCTTACCTCTCTCAATAGTTTTAATCAGAGATTTATAGACCTCTTTTGGCAGTCTTTCTCTCATAACGGTGTCGCTGAACACCATATTTCCAAACATTTCGGGTACGTTTATCATAGCTTTATCCTTTATTTCAATTAAAATGCTTTAAAAATATTTTTACTCTTAAATTATACAGTTGCTTGCGTATTTTGTCAATAGAAATATTATATATTTAAGCATTTTTTATTATTTGGTTGACAAAATAGGGCTTTTGTGATAAAATTTTAAAAAAAGAAAGGAGCAAAAATATGTATTCCAGAGCTTACGTTGAAATTACGAATATATGTAACAAAAGCTGCTCCTTTTGTCCGAAAACAAGGCGTGTGCCGAGGCTTATGAGCGAGGCGGAATTTACCGAAATTGCGACAAAGATAAAGGGTGTAACTAATTATATCTACTATCACGTTATGGGTGAGCCGCTTACTCACCCACTCCTTCCGAGATTTATCGAGATTGCTAACGCTATGGGCTTTAAAAGTGCCGTTACCACAAACGGTTCGATTCTTGAAAAACGAGGCGACGAGCTTATTGCAAGCGGTGTTTACAAAGTCAACATTTCACTCCACTCCTTTGAGGACGGAAGCAATGAGGAACACAAAAAATACATAGACGCCTGCCTTGATTTTGCGGACAAGGCGTCAAAAAGCGGCGTACTTGTTGTTCTCCGTCTTTGGAACGGCGGTGTCAGTGATACTAAAAACGAGATGACGGAGCGTTTGATTTCGGAGCGCTTCGGCGCGCCCGAGCAGACCTCACAAAGAGGCGCAAGGCTTCGCTCGAAATTACATCTTGAATACGCAGACCGTTTCGTTTGGCCCGATATGAGCGCCGAGAATTTTGGCGAAAAGGTATTTTGTCAAGGGCTTAATGACCATTTCGGGGTACTATGCGACGGAACGGTTGTTCCCTGCTGTCTTGACCACGAGGGCGATATCGCTTTAGGCAATATTTTTGATGATGAAATTGAGGATATCCTGAGCAGTAAAAGAGCCCTTGCAATCAAAAACGGCTTCCAGTGCAAAAAAGCAACCGAGGAGCTTTGCCGCAAATGCTCTTATGCAAGGCGGTTTAAAATTTAAATCTAACCCCTAGTTAGCAAAAATGAATACACACCGTATATTTTTGCAAAACACTTGACTTTTTATAATATTATTGCTATAATAAGTTGTCAGTGCTTTTAAGGGACATCCAAAACGAGTTGAGTATCCCAAAAAGATTGACGGAATATTTTTTATTTTTCAAAGGAGAAAAAATTATGAAAAAGATTTTGGCACTCGCTCTTGCGCTTCTTATGTGTGTTAGCGCATTTGCGATGGTTTCCTGTGGCGACCCCGTTGTTGAGGACTGGAAGGTTATTGAACAGAACGGTTACTTTACCGTTGGTATGACCATTTACGAGCCTATGAACTACTATGCAGAGGACGGCACAACCCTCACCGGATTTGATACCGAGTTTGCTCAGCTTGTTGCTGAGGTTCTCGGGGTTGAGGTAAAATTCCAAATTATTGAGTGGGGCAACAAGTACCTTGAACTCAACGGTAACAAGGTAGACTGCCTCTGGAACGGTTTCACCTCCAACTGCGCAGACGATGACGGAATTCAGCGTTCCGACAAGGTTACCTTCTCTTACGCATATCTTGACAACGCACAGTGCGTAGTTGTAAGAAACGGCGACCTCGCAAGCTTCACCTCAAAGGACGCTCTTGCAGGCAAAAAGGTAGCTTATGAGGCAGGCTCCGCAGGCGCAACCTTTGCAACCTCCGTTGTAACTGACGAAAACAAGCAGTTCCCTGTTACATCTCAGATTGATGCATTTACCGAGCTTCAGGCAGGTAAGGTTGACTTTATCGTTGTTGACGTTCTTCTCGCAAATGAAAAGTGCGGAACAAGTGCTTATCCCGATCTTGTAAAGGCAAGCGCTATTCAAATTGAAACCGAGGAGTACTCCGTTGGCTTCAGAAAGAACAGCGACTTTGCTGAAAAGGTTAACGATGCTATCCTTGTTCTCCTCAACAACGGTAAGCTTGAAGCACTCGCTACTAAGTATGACGTAACCATCACCGCATCTCTTCTCGCTAAGAAAACCGCAAAATAATGTCCTTTATTGACGTAACACTATATCTTCTTGAAGGCTTTGCTACTACCTGTGAGCTTTTCTTATTCACGCTTGTATTCGCTTTGCCACTCGGTCTTATTATTTCATTTGGCTCAATGTCCAAAATTAAGCCGATAAGCTATGCGGTAAAGGTCTTTGTTTGGATTATTCGCGGTGTTCCGCTGATGCTTCAGGTATTTATTGTATTCTACGTGCCGGGATTTATAGGTCTTAGCTCACTTGACCGTTTTCCCGCTGCTCTTGTAGCCTTCATTATAAATTACGCCTGCTATTTTTCTGAAATTTTCAGAGCTGGTATCGAGGCAGTTCCGATAGGTCAAACCGAGGCGGGACTTGTCCTTGGGATGACAAAATTCCAAATATTCACAAGAGTAACGCTTCAACAGGTATTCAAGCGCATAATTCCCCCTATGGGCAACGAAATTATCACGCTTGTAAAGGATACCGCTCTTGCTCGTGTTATTATGGTTGTCGAAGTCATAAAAAAGGCGGAGCTACTTCTTGCAGGACAGGCTATGATATGGCCGCTCTTCTACACAGCGGTATTCTATCTAATATTTGTCGGTGCTCTCACACTTCTCTTTGGATATCTTGAAAAAAAGCAAAGCTACTACAAAATTTAAAAACATAAGGGACTGTCTGTGGCAGTCCCTTAAAACGGAGATATTTTAATGGCATTTCTTGAAGTACAAAACATATTTAAAAGCTTTGATAATACCGAGGTTTTAAAGGGTATAAATTTCACTCTTGAAAAGGGTGAGGTCCTTGCCATAATCGGCTCATCGGGTAGCGGTAAAACGACGCTTCTGCGTTGTCTTAACTATCTTGAAACTCCCGATACGGGTACTATAACCGTAGACGGAAAAACCTATTTTGATGCCGAGGAAAACAAGAATTTAAGCGACAGCGAAAAGCGTCTTCGCAGGCTTCATTTCGGGCTTGTATTCCAGCAGTTCAATCTCTTTCCGCAGTACACGGTGCTTGATAATTTAACTCTCGCCGCAAAGCTGCTCCGTTATGACGAATTAAAAAAGCAGTATAAGGCAAAGGAAATCACCAAGGCCGAGTACAAGGAAAAAAAGGCGGCGGTAAAGGACGAGTTCAACGAAAAGGCAATGGCTTTGCTTGAAAAGGTTGGACTTACCGAAAAGGCGGGATTTTATCCCTGTCAGCTTTCGGGCGGTCAGCAGCAGAGAGCCGCTATTGCAAGAGCTCTTGCTCTTACTCCCGATATACTGTGCTTTGACGAGCCAACCTCGGCTCTTGACCCCGAGCTTACGGGCGAGGTTCTTAACGTAATCAGAGGTCTGAAATCGAGCGACAGCACAATGATAGTCGTAACCCACGAGATGGAATTTGCCGCACACGTTGCAGATAAGGTAATCTTTATGGCAAACGGAGTAATCGAAGAAGCAGGTACGCCGGACGAGGTTTTCGGCAATCCAAAAAGCCCAATACTTCAGGCATTCCTCGGAAAAACAAATTTATAATTTACAAAAACGGGCAGAGCTTAATTTTAGCTCTGCCCATTTTTATTTTAATAGGTGAATTTAATTACGTTATAAGAATGCTTCTTAAGTAAAACACTGTGGTTTTGCGATGACACATCGGGTATTTCACGCTTTGCGGGTGCGATGGATTGCTTTTCTGCGCTATTCGTGGATTTAAGGTCATCGTGATAAAGCTCTATATGCTCCGTTATTTTGCAATCACCAAAGCTTTCAAAATTAAGGTCAAGGCTCATATCCTCATCAAGTGAGCGGTTGACCGCAAATACAGTTAACGTCCTTTTTTCAGCATTATGTATTACCGAGCTTTCAAGGTACGGCACGTCTGCGTAGCTTGTTTTATAGCTATCACATTCCTTAATTATACGCATAGCTGCGCCTCTTCCGTTAATAGAACCGTACATAAATGGATAGAAAATGCTTTGCGCCCAAGCCTTACCGCCGTTTTCGGTCATTATGGGTGCAATGACGTTTACAAGCTGTGCAAGACAAGCCATCTTAACTCTGTCGCAATTGTTTTGCAAGGTCATAAGAAGTGTACCGACAACAAGAGCGTCCTCAAAGGTATAAATATCCTCAAGCTGATGCGGTGCTACCGACCAACGCTCAATTTCATTGCCCTGCGCATCCTTTTCGGCTGTAGGAACGTGATACCATACGTTCCACTCGTCAAACGAAATATTTATCGTCTTATCTGAGTGTTTTTTTGCTTTAACGGCATCACAGAGCGAGGCAACGTCCTTTATAAATCTGTTCATAATAACGCTTTTGCCGAGAAATTCGGGGGCGTTGTTTTTTGTATTTCGGTAATATTGATGCATTGAAATATAATCAACGTAATCGTAGGTATGCTCAAGAACCGTCAGCTCCCAATCCCCAAAGGTCGGCATTTCGAGAAATGAGCTTCCACATGCAACAAGTTCAATAGACGGGTCGGTGAATTTCATAATTTTCGCCGTTTCACAGGCTATTCTGCCATACTCCTCGGCGGTTTTGCCGCATATCTGCCACGGTCCGTCCATTTCGTTACCAAGACACCACGTTTTTATACCAAAAGGTTTTTCAAATCCGTTTTCCTTACGCATTTTTGCATATTTCGTATCGGTATTAAGGTTACAGTATTCAAGCAGATGCTGGGCGTCGGCAGGTCCTCTTGTGCCAAGGTTTACCGCCATCATTACCTCGGAATTAGCACGCCTTGCCCACTCCTGAAATTCATCAATTCCGACCTCGTTAGTTTCAACTGTACCCCAAGCAAGCTCGGCACGCTTCGGGCGCTTTGTTTTATCTCCCGTTCCGTCTTCCCATTCGTAGCCTGACACAAAGTTACCACCGGGATAACGCACTATCGGGACGTTAAGCTGCTTTACCATATCAATAACGTCACCCCTGAAGCCCATATCGTCTGCGCTTTCGTGCGTCGGCTCATAAATGCCGCTGTAAACGGCTCTGCCGAGGTGCTCGATAAACGAACCGTATATTCTATCATCTATTTTCCCTATCTCATAATTTTTGTTTACTATAAGCTTTGCTTTCATATATTTTATACCTCTTTTTTAGAATACAATATGATTATACACTATTGACTTATTTGACGCAATGATATATAATGTATAAAAACTGATATTTTGTCCTATGGGGAAATTATATGAAAGTTGTAAACGCAGGATATAAGTACACACATTCCGCAGACTTCGTTGTAAACCGCCCGCACGGTTCGGGAGATTACGTACTGCTTATAATAAAGACAGAAGCCTTTTTTATATTAAACGGAGAACGCATAGTAGCACCAAAAGACTCTGTAATTGCTTATAAAAAAGGAACTCCGCAGATATACGGAGCAGCAAAAGATAAATTTATAAACGATTGGATACATTTTGAGCTTGATAAAAATGAGTATGACGAACTCAAATCACTCGGCGTTGAGTTTGATACCATTTTGCAAACGCACAATTCTTCTATTTTATCATCACTGATAAAAAGTGTTTTCTACGAGCTTTATTCAAACAACTTATATTCCGATGACTCCGTTTCCCTCTTTTTAAGACTTATCCTATTAAAGCTTGCCGAATCTCGGAAAACTCCTGTGCCAAGCGGTGAGGGAATATACTATGAAGCTTTATCAAAGCTGCGTTCCGATATATATAGCTATCCTGACAAGGATTGGAGCATTGAAAGCATCTGTCTTAATCTCAGTATCAGTCGCTCACACCTGCATCATCTTTACAAGACTACTTTTAACACAACTATTTCCACTGACATTTTGACAAGCCGAATCGAATACGCAAAATATCTGCTTTTCAGCACCGATATTCAAATTAAGGAAATTTCAGAGCTTTGCGGCTATAAAAACGACGTACATTTTATGCGTACCTTCAAAAGGGTGCTTGGTATTACCCCCACTGAATACCGCAATAAGCAAAAAATATCAAAAAAAATAATGGAGCAACAAAAAGCCACTACCCCATTTAAAATTACATAAAACAAAAAATGAGCCCAGTCGATTGACTAAGCTCATTTTTATTTATTCAAGCACCGACGCCCAGTTTATCGGTTCAACTCCGTGTTCTTCAAGGAATTTATTTGCCTTTGAAAAGGGGCGTGAACCGAAAAATCCGTTATATGCGGACAGGGGTGAGGGGTGTGCACTTTCTAGTATCAGGTGATTTTTATTGGTTATGTAGCATTTCTTTTTTCGAGCGTTTCCGCCCCACAAAATAAAGACCATTGGGTTATCGCATTCGTCAAGCTTTTTGATAATCTCGTCGGTGAAAATGCTCCAACCGATATTCTGGTGGCTATTTGCCTGATGCTCACGCACCGTAAGAGTAGCGTTAAGAAGCATAACTCCCTGCTTTGCCCAAGAGGTAAGCTCTCCGTGATTTGGTGTTTTCATACCGATATCGGTTTTAAGCTCCTTATAGATATTTACAAGCGACGGGGGAATTTTAACTCCTTTTTTTACCGAAAAGGAAAGTCCGTGTGCCTGACCTACCTCATGATATGGGTCCTGACCCAAAATTACCACCTTGGTCTTCTCTCTCGGGGTATATTTAAGGGCATTGAAAATATCGTGCATCGGCGGAAATACCGTTGTACTGAAATATTCGTTTTTAAGTATCTGTCTTATTTTCAGGTAATATTCCTTTTCAAATTCGCCGTCGAGAATTTCGTCCCAATCGTTTCCTATATTTACCATATTCAACTTCCTTTTCTTTAAAATTTATCTTGCGTATCTTTTTACCACGTTCTTTCGTTTTTTAGAGGAACGTACGCGTCCCCCACTTTTGCCACCGAGCATCGCACCCGAAAATGCGATAATCACCGTTGTAAGCAGTTTAAGAAGTGAGCCAGCGCCAAAATCGGATAGCAAAACCGAGGGGAGTAGCACAAGGAGTGCAAAGCACACGCCCGATAAAATCCCCTGCAAAGCCTTTTCTTCAAGTCCGAGAGTTGACATTTTTCCGCAAACAAACGCCCCCACAAGCAGTGAAGCTACCGAAAATACATCTAAAAGCTTACTCGGATCGTCCTGACGGGAAAGTATTGCCGAAAAAACAAGTAAAAGCACACTGCAGGTAATTGCACCGACAAGCAATGCTAAAAATAATTTTTTAAAAAATATCAGCCTCATATTTTGCATCCCCACATTTTCTTTTTATTGAAATGTATGCGGGAAAAGGAAAAAATATGAGGCTGATTTAATTTTATTATTAGTTTGCTGCGTCCTCTGCCTTAACGTCAACGCTCTTTATTGCGCTGCGGAGAAATCTGATTTTTACCCTGTCGCGTCCGGTTTCGATAAGAACTGTTTCGCCCTTTATAGAAACGATTCTTCCGATGATTCCGCCGATTGTTGTTACCTCGTCACCAACTGCGAGATTTTGAAGCATATCCTCATACTGACGCTTTTCCTTTTTGGATCTACGGGAAGAAAATACCATAAAGCCGATAAGAAGAGCGACCATTACACCCATCATAATAAGAGAACCCATACCGCTGTCTGCCGGTGCTGTTGTACCTTCAAGAAATACGTTATACATTTTTGTTACCATTCCTTTTTTATTTATCATTATTATTGTATGCTTTTTACTATGTTAATTCAATGCTAATTTGTTAATTTTTATGAAAAAGTCGGTAAAGCAGTCCTCTGCCGAGTTTTACCTCATATTTTATCTCTTTTTTCATACCAAAGTATTCTTCCTTTGATATGGCACACGCACCGTAATCACGATATTTACCCTTAACATAATATTGCCCCTTTATGCCCTCGTGGGTCATACCGCACTTTTGCATTACACGAAGCGAGGCATCATTTCCGACAAGGTATCTACACTCCACTCTATCGACGTTAAGCCTTGTGAACGCAAAATCCATCATTACCGAAAGGCACTCCGTAGCAATCCCACGCCCGTGATAATTGGGGTTAAGCACGTAGCCGATTTCCGCAGTTCTATCCTTTGGCTCATATGCGGTAAAGCCGGACGTCCCTATCATTTTGCCGTTTTCATTCCAAATTACAGCAAAATCAAAAAACTCTCCGTCTGCATACTGTCTTTGTAAATTTTTAAGAAGCAGTGCGGTAAATGAAACGTCGGTATGCGGACGCCAAAGAAGGTGCTCAGTGGTTTCGGGACGACTGGCATATTCATACATATCGGAGGCGTCCTCTACCTTAAGACGGCGAAAAGTAAGACGAGCCGTTTTAATTTCGGTATACCTTTTAAAATATTCGGTTAGCACTGTACTCTCCCTCCTGCTAGGCTTTCTTTATAAATATTATATTATTTTTTTACCGCCGATAAGTTAGTAAATTGTAAAATTTTAGGTTACTTGTTGAATTATTAAAAATTAAATGATATTATAAATATATATTATATCAATGGAGATAGAAAAATGAAACGCTTTTCGTTTATAGGCGCAGGAAATATGGCGTATGCGATAATCGGCGGTATGAAGGATGCCGATATAACTGTTTACGATACAAACACAGTACAGTATGAAAAATTCGGAAATACGGTTGCTATCGCCCCCTCCTCAGCTAAAGCAGTTGAGGTCGCCGATTATATTTTCCTTGCAATAAAGCCGCAAAATTTTAAAGACGTACTCTCACAAATCAAAGAAAGCGATGTTTGTCTTGATAATAAGGTTTTCATATCTATTGCGGCAGGTGTAAAAATTTCCTCAATTTGTAAGGCGCTTGGCAAGGAGGTTGCGATTATACGCACAATGCCAAACACTCCCCTTCTTATTGGAAAGGGGGTTACTGCACTTTCAAGAAATACTCTTGTAAGCGATAGCGATTTTGAAACAATAAAAAATGCGTTTGCCTCGTGCGGAAAGATCTTCGAGCTTCCTGAGGATAAAATGAACGCTGTTATTGCTGCGACGTCTAGCGCTCCTGCATATATTTACTACATTATCGACTGTATGATAAAAGAGGCAGTGGCGCAGGGTATGGATTGCCCCGAGCTCACCTCTGCAATTTGTGAAATGGTGAAGGGGTCGGCTGATATGATTATGAGCACAGACAAAACTCCTGCCGAGCTTGTAAAAATGGTTACCTCGCCAAACGGCACAACCGAAAGAGCAATGAACGTATTTTACGAAAACGGGCTTGACGGTATCATTTCAAACGCAATGAAGGCTTGTACCGCAAGGGCGGAGGAGCTTTCCGCCGAGCTTGATAAATAAAGAAAGGTTAGCTTTAAAATGGCAAAATCGAACAATAAAAAAGGACCAAGCTTATATAATTTGTTCCACCGCAATCCCCTCTCAGGTAAGGGCGTTTCAAAGCAGGACACCCTTGAAAGAAATTTCAAAAATTTCTTTAAGCTCTCGTGGTGGCATATGGGAAGCATCGTTTCGGTAAACCTTGTTTTCCTCTTCGGAAACTTCCCTATTTTCTTTTTACTCCTCGCAATTTCGGGGTTGCTCACAACAAGCATACCAAACCCCTCATCCTCTATATTCCCCAACCTCTTCGGAATAGTTAAGGATAGCGCAAACCCGCTAACAGCCGCACTTTACGGTATACACGGTGCGCCAAGCGAAATGTCGGTCCAAACCACAGCCTCTACTACAATGTTTTGGCTTTCGCTCCTGCTTTTGCTTACCTGGGGATTTACGAATATCGGAACAACCTACATCCTTCGTAACCTTGTCAAGGGGGACCCGATTTTCTTCTTCCACGACTTCTTCTACGCAATAAAAAGAAACCTGCGCCAAGGCTTTATAATGGGTATTCTCGACCTTGTCTTTATGTTTATGATTGGATACGGTCTGCTTATTTATTATATGAACCTTCCAAACTACTCCTTCTTTTTCTACCTGCTTCTTTTCATTGCCTTCCTATACTGCCTGATGAGATTCTATATCTACACGCTGATAATTACCTTTGACCTTTCACTATTCAAGGTAATAAAAAACGCTTTTATCTTTGCAGGCGTTGCAATGAAACGAAATGCACTCGGATTTTTTGGAATTGTAGCACTCATTGTTATTGACTGGTATTTGCTTAAATTTATTACACCGCTCGGACTTATCATCCCGATAGTGTTCCTATACGGATACTGCGCCTATATCGGAAGCTACGTTTCTTGGCCTAAAATTAAACAGCTTATGGTTGACCCGTATGCTGACGAAGAGCCTAAAACTCAAGACGCACCTATTGAGGAAGCGCCAATTTTCAACGACGACGTTCAATAATTACTAAAAAGCAGATGCGAAAGCACCTGCTTTTTAAATTTATTCAACTTTTTTTTATTTACCTATTGACAAATGCTATAAACTTGTGTTATAATATCTAAGCGTTTTGAGAACGCAAATTTAATAAATGGAGAGATGGCTGAGCTGGTCTAAGGCGCACGATTGGAAATCGTGTGTCGGCTAATACCCGACCGAGGGTTCGAATCCCTCTCTCTCCGCCAATAAACAAAGAACCCCAATCGGGGTGCTTTGTTTATTCTCGAAAGTAACGGATAAAGAACCGGTAAAATACGCAAGGCGGATTTTACTAAAGCTTCACGCCGAATTTGTTCGCACTAGATATCCCCGTGAAGCAGGTTCGAGGGCGCAAGCGCATCCCTCCCTCTCCGCCAATAACAAAAAGACACCCGATTGGGTGTCTTTTTGTTATCATTGGAAAAATTATTGCCTATTGCATTTTGCATACATTTATGCTATAATATATTAAAATACATTTACGAGGAAAATGTGATATGGCAAAGAAGAAAAAGAAGATTTCCGACGAGGAGCTTGAGAAAATAATTCAAATGTACCGTGATGAGCTTGTGGAGCTTGAAGAAATAAAGGCGAGAAATTCCGCACGTTACAGTGCTATGACTGATGAAGAGCTTGTTGCTGCGCTTGCAGGTGAAACCAAGCAGGTTTACGAGCACGCAACAGGTAAAAAATTTGAAGAAAAAGACGAAAGCGGTGCCAACGGCGACGAAGCTGATACCGATAACGAGAATGACAACGATGACGGCGATGACGTCGAGGACGGGAAGAAATAAATATGAAAAAAAGTATTCGTTTTTTCACTTCAATTCTGATTATAATTTGCGTTTTAGCATCGTTTTCAATCGTTTGCCTTGCCGTAAGAGACGGTCAGGACCCTATACGAAACGGTGTAACGTATCGTTTAAGCGATGATGAAACTTATTATACCGTAATCGGGTACGAAACCGAAATGTTATCATATACGATTTCTACAAATATTGACGGTATTCCTGTTTTAGCAATAGCGGAATCGGCGTTCCAAAGCAATAGATACGTCAACTCCGTAATCATACCGAGCACTGTTACCACCATTGGAAAGGCGGCGTTTCGCAACTGCGAAAACCTCACAAAGGTAACCTTTAACGGTGTAATTGAAGCGCTCCCCGACGAGTGCTTTTACGATTGCAAAATCCTGACAACCGTAAATCTCCCAAATGGACTTATCAGCATCGGAGACGATTGCTTTAAAAACTGTTCTATGCTTGGTAGTCTTAAAATTCCTGCAAGTGTTACCTCTATCGGGCACGATGCCTTCCTTAACTGTGAAAGTATCTTGCTTGACGTAAGCGAAAACGAGTACGCCGCAAACTATGCCGAAGCCGAAAATATCAATACCGATTTTACCAACACAACCACTTTCTTTATAATACTTATCATTTGCTCAATTATTGTAGGATTTATTCTATTTGTTGTTTTATCAAAGCTGCTTGGCAAATATTTTGAAAAACACCCAGAGCGCAATCCTGCCTCATATATCGGTAAATTTTTCGGTTGGATAGGTAAAGGAATTGGCTTTGTTTTCGGCAAAATCAAGGTTTTTTTGCTCTTTTTACTAAGAAAACTTGAGGATTTCATAACATTTATATATCACAAATTCAAAAAAAGAAAAAATAAAAATGACAAGGAAGATTACGATGAATAACAAGGTATCCTCTCTTATAGCTCTTATAAAAGAGGCAGGAAAAATTATGCTGTCCGTTAACGGTGTAGAGGAAATCACCGAAAAGGGCGGGACTGCAAATTTTGTTACCGAATATGACATTAAGATACAAGCATTTTTGATTGACGGGATAAAAAAGATATATCCAGAGGCGGAGTTTTTCTCCGAGGAAAAGGAAAACGACTTAGCGGTTTTAAATCAGGAATATTGCTTTATAATAGACCCAATTGACGGAACAACCAATTTTATTCACGATTTACATCTGAGCGCTATTTCCGTTGCTATGCTTAAGTATGGCGAGTCTGTCCTAGGAATTATCTACAACCCGTATACAAACGAGCTTTTCTATGCGGAAAAGGGGTTGGGTGCGTTTTGTAACGGCAAAAAAATTTCCGTTTCCAAAAGAACTATGAGCGAGTCGGTTGTTGCGTTTGGTACTTCACCCTACACCAAGATACAAAACGGTGAAAAAACAATGCAAATGGCTACCGAAATACTCTTTAAGTGTGCGGATTTAAGGCGGTGCGGCTCGGCAACAATCGACCTTTCGGGCATTGCGGCAGGTAGATATGACCTCTTTTTTGAAATTCAGCTCTCACCCTGGGACTATGCCGCAGGTATGCTTCTTATCAAGGAGGCGGGCGGTGTTATTACCGATATGCAAGGAAACGAGCTAAGCTTTGAAAAGCCGATGCCCGTTATTGCGGGAAACCCCGTGGCTTATCCGGAGCTACTTGAAATCGTTAGAAAATATATGTAAATAAAAAACGCTTGCAGGCTTGCAAGCGTTTTTTAGTTGAAGTTCTTTGCTGATAAAATAACACTGTCATTTCCGTTTAAGCTCTCAACTACCTATATTATACTCAATCTTTGAGTATTTGTCAATACTCAATTCGTGAGTATGATAAAATTTTATCAAATGAGATAAAAAGGTGAGTATAATGAATTACAGAGAGCGGATGAGAGCGCTGCGTGAGGATAGAGATTTAAAGCAACGTGAGGTGGCAAAGGTGATAAATAAATCTCAGCAAGGGTACAGTCATATTGAAGAGGGGCGTGCGGAATTAAAAATTGATGATTTAAAAAAGCTTTGTCGCTTTTACGGTGTCAGTGCTGACTATTTTATAGGACTTTCAGATAAATGAAAAAGAGGCGGTTGCCTCTTTTTTATGAAGTATAGCAAATCAAAAAGCAGGTCATTCGACCTGCGGGACTCTGAACCCTTGTTTTGCGCCAACATTTCTTTAAATTTTCAACATTTCAAACACAAAACCTTAGCAAAGCTTTCGCTTTGCGTGGGTTTTCGTGTTAACTGAGGACACGAAAACAAAAAAAGCAGGTCTTTGACCTGCTTTTTTTGTTTTGGCGCGCTCGGCGGGACTCGAACCCACGACCTTTTGGTTCGTAGCCAAACGCTCTATCCAACTGAGCTACGAGCGCATTTTTTCGTGCTTATATATAATAGCACAACTTTTTACTTTTGTCAAGGGGAAAAACAAATTTTCTTTTCTTTTTTTAAAAAAATCGTATTTCCCCTTTGTTTACGTCATTTTGATAAAAATTCAGCGTAAATTTTTTCAAGCTCTGTTTTTCCATAAAGTATATTAACCGCCGAAAGCAAGGCGGGGGCCGTCATATCCGCAGGAAAGCCAAGGTAACGGGCAAATTCGGCTCGTTTTATAGCGCTTCCCTCTCTACCGCAAAGTCCCATTTCGTAGAGTTCTGCCTTAGTTACGGGCATCTTATTTCCATTTTCAATCCCACCCGCAAACGGTAAAAAAAGCTCATAAAGCAGCTTTGCTTCCATACCCTCAACACCAAGTGTGCCTTCTTTTGAGGGTGCTGTCTTGCGTTTTTCCTTGCCTTTGATTTGTGGGATATACAGGTGTATAATTCTATCCTTATCAAGCACCGAGTTAAAGAAATTTCTTATAACTCTTCCACCGCCATCGCTATCGGTAAGTATGATAATCTTACTTTTTTTACAAAGCGCACGTACAAGCGCGGTTTTTTCGCTTTGGCGGAAAATTCCAAAGCCATCGGTAACGAAAATTTCGGTATCAATAACCGTTTGCAGCTTTATTTTATCGTGCTTACCCTCTACGATGACAGGGTAAGGTATCTTTAGCTTTTCCATATTAAAGTAAATCGGGGCGATTTTTCTTTGTCAGCGCAAGTGCTTCCTTTTTTCGCCACTCCTCAATTTTCTTGTGGTCTCCCGAAAGCAGCACCTCGGGAACTCTCATCCCCTTATACTCTATCGGTCTTGTGTACTGTGGGTATTCAAGAAGTCCGTTCATAAAGCTTTCCTGCTCGTATGCTTCACTTTCAGGGAGAACTCCGTCAACCATACGGCTTACGCAGTCGATAAGCACGCAAGCAGGTAACTCACCACCTGTTAAAACGAAGTCGCCAATAGAAATTTCATCGTCGCAAACAAGCTCAACAGCACGTCTGTCAACTCCCTCGTAATGACCGCAAAGTATAATAAGTCTATCGTATGCGGCAAGCTCTTTTGCTATCTTTTGGCTAAAAACTCTACCCTGCGGCGACATATATACCGTTCTCGTTTTCATATCGGGCGCAAGATTTTTTACAGCGGTATGGCAATCGTCGATAGGCTGGCAGGACATAAGCATACCCATACCTCCGCCACACGGCGTATCGTCTACCTTACGGTGCTTATCAAGGGAATAGTCCCTTATGTTATGGGCAAAAATTTCTATATGACCGTTTTCCTCTGCACGTCCTATTATGCTTTGCCCAAGAGCACCCTTTATCATTTCGGGAAATAATGTTAAAACGTCAAATCTCATTATACATCATCCTCGTCATCAAGAAGTCCTGCAACAGGCGTTACGTAGATCGCTTTATCAAGAACTACCTCTTTTATAAATGCATCAACTGCGGGTAGCAGTCTTATTCCCTTCTCGGTTTTTACCTCATAAAGCAGTTGAGCTGAGTTTGTGTTTACGTTTTCGACCCTTCCGTAAACCTTTCCCGTATTTGCATCTATGACTTCAAGGCCGATAATATCGGCAAGGAAGTATTCACCGTCTTCAAGAATAAAGTCCTCACGGTCTGCAAAGAGTGTTTTGCCCTTCAGTCTTACCGCCTTGTCTACCGTATCAATTCCCTCAAAAGTGAATATTACGGTATCCTTATATACTGCGGCGGACGTAACCTCAAGCTCTCGGTAAACTCCCAGCTGCTCTATATACACGTATTCAAGCTCTGCAAGTACATCGGGACTATCGCATTGTGAAAGCACCTTTAAAGCCCCGTTTATTCCGTGAGTATTAGTGATTATTCCGCATTCAAGATATTTTTGCATAAGCGTTCCTTTATTATATAAAATAAAAATATAAAATATTTTGTAACCTTTTTAAAATATATTACACTAATATATTTAGTGAGTAAATAGCTCATGATTATATAATAGCATATTAAACACGTTTTGTCCATATCTAAACTAATTTTTTTTGAAAGAAAGGTTTTAAAAAATGGCGAACTATGTAATTATTACCGATTCCGCAGCGGATATTTCGGTTGAGCAGGAAAAGGAATGGGACACTCCGATAATCAAAATGTCCTATCTTTTAAACGGCACTTTATACGTAAACAATCCTGACCACAGTGAACTATCAGTTCCCGAATTTTATCAAATTTTAAAGAACGGCGCTAAGGCTTCCACCTCAGCTATTAACATCGGGGATTTCACCGATGCCTTTACTCCTTATTTAAAGGACGGAAAGGACGTGCTTTATATCGGCTTTTCGTCAGGGCTTTCCGCAAC
This sequence comes from Eubacteriales bacterium, assembly GCA_045653945.1. GTDB lineage: Bacteria > Bacillota > Clostridia > Oscillospirales > CAG-272 > SIG673. The sequence goes on along the minus strand of JAZOML010000033.1, from coordinate 33,641 downwards.
CTATCAAAACGCAATCAACGCTATAAGCGAGCTTCGTGAGGAATTTCCCGATAGAAAAATCGAGGCAGTAGACTCACTTTGTGCATCATTTGGACAAGGACTTCTCGTTTACCTTTGCTCCGAGCAAAAAAAAGCAGGCAAAACGCTTGACGAGGTCAAGGCTTACGCCGAGCAAATGCGTCATAAGATTTGCCACGAGTTCACAGTTGATGACCTTGGACAGCTTAAAAGAGGCGGTAGAATTTCATCCGCTGCGGCGTTCTTTGGCTCTGTGCTTCAAATAAAGCCTATGCTTTTCGTAAACGAAATCGGAAAGCTTGCCGCTTACGACAAGGTCAGAAGCAGACGTCTTTCTCTTGCAAAGCTTGTTGATATGATATTTGCTGAGATAAGCGATGACACATCACTTCCAATATTTATCAGTCATGGTGATTGCGAGGATGATTTACATCTTGTAATCGACATGCTTAAAGAAAAGCTACCAAAAAGAAAAATTATTACAAACTACATAGGACCTGTAATCGGTGCTCACTCAGGCTACAAAACATTGGCAATTTTCTGTGTTGGTGAAAACAGAGGCGACGCAAGAGTTAAAGAGTAAACAACGATTTAGCTATTAAGAGGATTATAAAATATGAAAAATGCAATAAATAAATTAACAGGTACGGCATACCGTGATATGATAGTTTCCGCCGCCTTTGCGCTTGACAACGACAAGGACGAAATAAATAATCTTAACGTATTCCCTGTCCCCGACGGAGATACGGGTATAAATATGAGCCTTACGATGAGCCCCGCAAGAGGAGAGCTTATGAGCTTTGAAGGCGACGTTTCTCAGGTTGCCGACGAGGTCGCAAAGACCTTCCTTCGTTCTGCAAGAGGAAATTCAGGCGTTATTCTTTCCTCATTCTTCAGAGGACTTGCAAAGGGCGTCAAAGACTGTGAGGAAGCGGATGCTTCTACTATAATAAATGGCGTTCAAAACGGTGTAAATGCGGCTTACAAGGCGGTTATGACGCCTACCGAGGGTACAATTCTTACAGTTATGAGAGAAGCAGGCGAGGCGGCAAGCGCCAAGCTTGAGGAGGAGCCTGAAAAATATTCGGACATTCTTACCCTATTTAACTATATGCTTGGTGTGGCTGAGGAATCTCTTGAAAAAACTCCCGAGCTTCTTCCCCAGCTTAAACAGGCAAACGTTGTTGATGCCGGCGGCTGCGGCTTTGTAACCGTTCTTCGCGGTATCATTTCTTATCTTGAGGGTACTCCCGTTCTTCCCAAGGACCCTTCAAGCGTTAAAACCACCAAAAAGCAGGCTGACTTTTCACAGTTTGCAAACGAGGATATAACCTTCCCCTACTGTACCGAATGCATCGTAACCAAATCCAAGGCTTACGAGGGCGAGGAAATGTGCGAGGATTTACACAAGTTCGTTATCGGTATGGGCGACAGTGTTGTTTTCGTAGAAGACACCGATATCGTTAAAATTCACGTTCATACCGACGACCCCGGTAAGGTTCTTTCTGAGGCGGTTAAGTACGGAGAGTTCTATACCATAAAGGTTGAAAATATGAAAAATCAGCACTCCGAGCTTATTGAAGAAGCTCCTTCAGAAAGCGACGAGCTTGTTTCCGTTGCACCCGAAAAGAAATACGGATTCGTTACCGTATGCTCGGGTAACGGTATCAAGGCGGTATTTAACGACCTTGGCGCTGATAAGATTGTAACGGGCGGTCAAACTATGAACCCGTCAACCGAGGACCTTTTAAAGGCTATTTGCGCAACTCCTGCCGAGGTTGTATTCGTTCTTCCTAACAACAAAAACATCTTCCTTGCAGCAAAAACTGCGGCTGAAATGGTAGAGGACAAGCGCGTTGAGGTTATCAACACGGTGTCCGTTCCCCAAGGTGTTTCCGCTATGTTCGCCTTTGATGAGGACGCAACTCCCGAGGAAAACCGCGAGGCTATGGAAACAAGAATTAAGGATACAAAGACCGCTTCTATTACCTATGCGGCACACGATTCCACCTTCGACGGCAAGAAAATAAGCATCGGTCAGATACTTGGACTCGTTGAAAACAAGGTTAAATACGTAACCGATACTCGCGAGGAGTGTCTTGAGCTTGTTGCCGATTCAGTAAAAAAGAGCAGTATTATCACCGTTTACTATGGTGAGGACGTAACCCTCGAAGAAGCCGAAAAGGCTGTTGAAATTATCACTGAGCACGTTAATCCCTACGCTGAGGTTACGCTCATTGAGGGTGGTCAGCCCGTATACGCCTACATCATTTCGGGCGAAAATGAATAATTTAGAACCAAAAAATGCTCGGTAAATCCGAGCATTTTTTATTTATTTTAAATTTTTATACTCGCCGCTGATAAACAGCTCAAGCCCGCGTCTGAAGTTTTCCTTCATAGCCTCATACGAGAATGCCTCAAGGCGTTTTGACTGCTCTGCAATTATTTGCTCACGAAGCTCCTTGTCGGTTACAATTCTATCAATAATACGCGATACCAGTACCGGGTCCTTATCCTGCAAAAGCACACCGCTTCCACCAAGTGTGCTGCCTATTGCACTACTATCGTATGCAATTATCGGTATCTTAAAGAACATAGATTCGACGAGCGGTACGCAAAATCCCTCGTGCTCACTCATACAAAGAAATACGTCGGCAATGGTATAGTATGCCAAAATTGCCCGAAAGCTAGTTTGACCGGTGAATATAACGTCATCGACCTCAAGTGCCTTGACGTATTTTTTCAGGCTATCTCCGTACTTTTCTACACCGCCGTCGTTACCTACAAGTATAAGACGAGATTTCAAGTTAATATGCTTTTTATAGTACGCAAATGCTGTGATAATGTCCTCTTGCCTTTTATTAGGCACAATTCTGCCAAGAAAAAGTATGTTTGTATATCCGTCTGCTCCATATTTAGCTACAATCTCCTTATCGGGTTCCTTTGTATAATCCTCAAAGGGAATTACTATCGGGCGTATATACATAGGGCATTTATATCCCATAGCCTTTAAATCGTTTGCGTTATACTGCGATACTGCCATAACAAAATCTATCTTATCCTTAAGGTACTCTGTTCCCTTATATCCTGCGCGAATGCTTCGGACGGTATCCTCGTTATACCCCTCAAAAAAATACGCGGGTGTTATATTATGATAAATCATAATCTTGCGGCCACCCATTTCAGGAACCTCGTAACACAAATTTGTACCTGAACAATGATTGAATATTACAATATCATCATTCTCTAATTTTGGGAGCTTTGACATCTTACGTACAAAGCTATCCTTAACTCTTGGGTCTATATCGTAGGTATATATTCCGGTTTCGTATCCAAGATCTGATATAACCCTTGCAAGAGCGCGGCAATCGTTTCCAACCGCATCACCGAAAAATACCGACGCAATGACCTGTATTATCTTCATTATTACTCCTGTTTATTATTTATAAATTCTTTTAACTGCAAACAAAACTGATTTCTTACTTTGTCATAAGAAAAATATTTCAGCCTTTGCCTTTGTGTATTTACTACTGCGTTCTTAAATTCCTTATCACGCACAAGTCGGTCAATAAATGCCGCTATCATAACGGGGTTTTTATTATCAACAAGTATTCCGCTACCACCAAGGGTTTCGGCAACGGCACTGCTATCATAAGCAATTATCGGCACGTTAAAATACATAGCCTCAACAAGCGGCACACCAAAGCCTTCGTGCTCGCTCATACAAAGGAATACGTGTGCAATTTTGTAGTATGAAAGCACTTCTGAAAAAGAAATATGTCCTGTGAATACTACGTCATCTATTTGAAGAGCATTAACGTATTTTCTTATGCACTCTCCGTATTTTTCAATTCCCCTATCATTTCCTACAAATATAAGTCTTGATTTTGGATTTACATATTTTTTATAGTGTGCAAACGCGCGCACTATATCCTCGTGTTTTTTATTTGGGGCAATTCTTCCAACAAACAATATATTTACGTATCCGTCATCGGTATATTTTGCGATAACCGAATTATCCGCCTCTGTATTATATTTATTAAATGGAATAAGTATAGGGCGAACCGTAATTTTGCAGGTATAACCAAGCTCTACAAGAGAGTCGGCGTTATATTTTGAAATCGCCATTACCTGTTCTATACTTCTTGCAGCGTGGCGAGTACCTCTGTATCCGTATTCGGTATCCCCCTCAAGATGCTCCGAAAAGCCTCTGAAAAATTTTGGCGGGGTGATATTATGATAAATCATCAGCTTCCGTCCGGGAATACTGTCAAGAATGTAGCAAAGCTTTGTTCCCGTGCTATGATTAAAAATAACTACATCCTCATCAGTTAAGTGAAGCGAATCAATATCAGATATATTATGGGTATATTTATCTGATACCCCCTTACCTATATGTTCTGCGTATATGCCCGTTTTATACCCCATTTCGGCAATAACCTTACATATCGCCTTTGCATCATTGCTTACAGCATCACCGTAAGAAATGGTGGATATTATCTGAATTATCTTCATTTTAGCTTTTCCTTTAAAGCTTTATTTTCCGCCTCAAGCTCGTTTACTCTATTTAAAAGCATTGTCGTTTTACTATCAAGCTTATTAAATTTAAGTTCAAGAAGTGCATATTTCTCTGCATACTCACCCATACTGCAAAGGCTCACCCTCTGCATATCGTTATCAAGAGCAATTAACACTCTGCCCGTCATTGCATTGATAGAATTTTGCTTATCAACGATAGGCCTGATATAAAATCTGGTCAATTTTCTTATAATTCTCTTGATAAATGCTATAAAGCGATTTCCCTTTATAGGAGTTGATTCAATTATATAAGAGTTTTCGTTATATGCACAAATAAGGCTACGAAGCTCTGCACCGTCGTATTCAACTACACTCGGTTCAAGAACACTCATTACTTCCGCAAAGGTTGGAATATCCGACCTTTCCTTACTTTCCTCAATTTCGGCTTTTATTTCATTTACAACAGCTTTAACGTTTACTGCCACTATAATTTACCTCACGAATATACTGCTATATTATAGTATAACACCGTGTAAAAGAAAAAAATCAATCACAAAATATATTTTTAAAAAAAGCAGACCGAAAAATCGGTCTGCTTTTTTTGTGAAGCTTTTAAAAGGTATACTGATTATTTTTATCTTTCAACCTCAACCATTTCAAAGAATTCGAGTGTATCTCCCTCTCTGATATCGTTGAAGCGCTCAATTCCTACGCCACATTCGTAGCCTGCCGCAACCTCTTTAACGTCGTCCTTGAAACGGCGAAGTGATGCGAGCTTATCCTGGCAAAGCACAATGGAGTCGCGAAGTATTCTCATCTGGCAGTTTCTTGTTGCCTTACCGTCGGTAATATAACAACCTGCAATAATACCAACACCAGGTACTCTGATTGCCTGACGAACCTCAGCGTGTCCGATAACAACCTCTTTATAGGTCGGGGCAAGCATACCCTTCATCGCCGCCTGAATTTCCTCAATGCAATCATAAATAACTCTATAAGTTCTTACATCAACGCTTTGCTTTTCAGCAGAATCGAGCGCAACCTTGTCAGGTCTTACGTTAAAGCCGATAACTATTGCGTTAGATGCCGATGCGAGCATAACGTCGCTCTCTACTATTCCGCCGACTGCCGAGTGGATTACGTTAACCTTAACCTCTTCGTTGGAGAGCTTAAGAAGTGATGCTTTAAGTGCCTCGGCAGAGCCCTGAACATCAGCCTTGATGATAATATTAAGCTCCTTTGCTCCCTCGTTAAGGTTATCAAAGAGAGCCTCGAGGTTAACCTTTGCGTTTGCCTTGAACATCTCGTCCTTAATCTTTGCCTTACGCTGTTCAGCAAGCTCCTTAGCCATACGCTCGTTTTCAACAGCATTGAATTCGTCGCCTGCCGCAGGAACCTCGCTCATACCATCTATTTCAACAGGAACAGATGGGCCTGCAAGCTTAACCTGCTTGCCGTTATCGTCCTTCATTGCTCTTACACGACCAACTGCCGTACCTGCGATAACAACGTCGCCGACCTTAAGAGTACCGCTTTGTACAAGAACGGTCATAACGGGACCTCTGCCCTTATCAAGCTTAGCCTCGATAACAATACCCTTTGCACGCTTATTCGGGTTAGCCTTATATTCCTTAATCTCAGCGATAAGAAGAATATTTTCAAGAATATCATCAATACCCTTACCTGTAAGTGCGGATACAGGTACGCAAATAACGTCGCCGCCCCACTCTTCGGGAACAAGCTCATAGGTGGTGAGCTCCTGTTTGATAAGATCAGGGTTAGCGGTGGGCTTATCCATCTTGTTAATAGCAACAATTATATCAACGCCTGCAGCCTTTGCGTGGTTGATAGCTTCAACAGTCTGAGGCATTATACCGTCATCAGCCGCAACAACAAGGATAGCGATATCGGTTGCCATAGCACCTCTTGCTCTCATTGCTGTAAATGCTTCGTGGCCGGGGGTATCAAGGAAGGTTATATCCTGTCCGTTTGCCTTAACTCTGTACGCGCCGATATGCTGGGTAATACCGCCTGCCTCGCCTGCGGTAACCTTAGTATGACGGATAGCGTCAAGAAGCGAGGTTTTACCGTGGTCAACGTGTCCCATAACACAAACAACGGGAGCTCTGGTTACGAGGCTTTCCGGGGTATCCTCCTCCTCGTTAAAGAGCTTCTCCTCTATGGTTACAACAACCTCCTTAGTTACCTTCGCACCCATTTCATCGGCTATAAGGTATGCAGTGTCATAATCTATAACTTGGTTTACGTTTGCCATAACTCCGAGCATAAAGAGCTTCTTTATAAGGTCGCCCGAGGTTATTTTAAGTCTTGACGCAAGCTCACCAACAGTGATTTCGTCGGGTATAGATACGGAAACGGGAAGCTTTCTTGCCTTTTCCATCTGCTGCTTGCGGAGCTTTTCAAGTTCAATTCTTTCCTTATCCTTTTCCTTATCGAACTTGCCGCCCTTCTTTCTTCCGTCAACGACTCTGCCGCCACGACTATCTCCGTAATCCTTACCGGACTTTGCGGAAATATGCTCGTACTTTTCATCGTACTTTGAAAGGTCAACATTTGTTCCTCTTGTATCAACAACTCTCGCCTTTGCGTTCTTTTGTCCGCTTTCAAACTGAGAGGTAAATTCAACTCCGCCCGAGGACTTCGGTCTTTGAGTGGGTTGGGGTTGAGGCTGAGGCTTTTTATCCTTTACCGCAGACTTTTGAGGCTTTGTCTGGGTAGGAGGAGTAAATACTCTCTCAGGCTTTGGTTGAGCAGGCTTCTTCTCCTCAACCTTTACCACAGGCTTCTTTTCCTCTGTCTTTGGTGCGGGTTTCTTTTCTTCAGCCTTGGGTTCAGGCTTCTTTTCCTCAACCTTTTCTACCGGCTTCTTTGCTTCCTTTACCGGCTCAGGCTTTGGCTCTTCCTTCTTTATTTCAAATCCGGGAATAAATGCCGCACCGCTAATATAATCCGCAATTTCGATTTCCTCGCAGGTATAACTATCTCTTATGCTTTCAAACAGAATATTGAAAGCTTTGGGAGTTATACTGTTTGAAGATGCCTTGAATTCATCAAAGCCCAGCTCCTTTAACTTATCAAGAAGCTCTTTACTTGATTTCATACCAAGCTCCTTGGCAAGCGAGCTGATTTTCAGTGCTTGATTAAATACTGCCATTCAGTATACCTTTCCTTTCACTATTACAGGCTTTAGGTTCGCTTCACTTAACCCACAAGCCGTTTATTTCTAAAAATTATTCTTCATTTTGCATTGCCGCAGCAAATCCGCTATCGGTTATTCCTATTACCGAAACCTCACTTACGCTGCCAATAATTCTTGCCAGCTCCGATTTTCCTATACTCATCCTAACAAGCGGAATACTGTAATACTGCGACGTATTGGTTATTCGTTTTACGGTGTTTTGCGAGGCATCAAATGCAAGTAAAATAAGACAAACAAGCCCTTTTTTCTTGCGTATGCTCTCAACCGTCATATCCGTACCGCTTACCGTTTTCCCTGCCTTTTTGGCAATTCCGAGAAGCGATATTATCTTACTTTCGTTCATTATTTAGCGCCTTGACCGAGTTGATTTTCAAGAGCATCGTAAAGCTCCTCAGGAATAGACGTTTCTAGGTTTTGCTCTATTCTCTTGCTCTTTCTCGCTTTTTTCAGGCAAGAAAGATTGTTGCAAAGATATGCCCCTCTTCCCGACTTTTTACCCGTAAGGTCAAGTGAAATCTCCCCCTCAGGACTTCTTACTACTCGGACAAGCTCCTTTTTATCCCTCGTTTCGCCACATCCTACGCAACGGCGCTGAGGTATTTTCTTCTTCTTTGCTTCCAAGGTGTTTTCCCCTTACTTAAGCTTTGATGTCAATTTTCATACCGGTAAGTCTTGCGGCAAGTCTTGCATTTTGACCTTCCTTACCGATTGCAAGTGAAAGCTGATCAGGAGCAACGTAAACCTTGCAGGAGTGCTCGCCGTCAATTTCAACTGCATCTACGACAGCAGGTGCAAGTGCAGCTGCAACAAACTCAGCAGGGTCCTCACTGAAGCGGATAATATCTATCTTCTCTCCGCAAAGCTCATCAGTGATAACAGCTTTACGCTGATTCTGGGGCCCTACACAGGTACCGATAGGATCAACGTCAGGCTCACGGCTCATAACTGCAACCTTGGTTCTTGAGCCTGCCTCTCTTGCAATGCTCTTGATGATAACGGTGCCATCTGCAACCTCGGGAATATTGAGCTCGAACAAGCGCTTTACAAGTCCTGAATGGGTACGCGAGAAGGTTGCAAATGCTCCCTTTTCGCCTCTCTTAACCTCAATGAGGTATACCTTGATATGTTGACCAACCTCAAAGCTTTCGCCGGGAATTTGCTCAGCCTTAAGAAGTGTTGCGCCGCGATTTCCAATAAGAATTCTGATGTTGCCGGTTTCATCGTCGATTTTGTCAACAACAGCGGTAACGATTTCTTCCTTCTTCTCCTCATACTCCTTGAGCATAAGTCCGCGCTCAGCCTCACGGATAGCCTGAACGATAACCTGCTTACCCGTAATTGCGCTTAGGCGGCGAAATTCATCGGGTTTAATAAGTATCTCGACTATCTTACCAAGCGTATTTCTCTTGGAAAGCTTCTTTGCGTCCTCAAGAGAAATCTGTGTTGCGGGGTCGGTAACCTCTTCAACAACCTCAAGCTGCTTATAAACTCTGAAATCAAATTTTTCCTCGTTGATTTGAACTCTTACGTTGGTGTTTCCGCCCATTTCACGGCGATATGCGTTTACAAGAGCCGCTTCAAGCTTTTCATACATATATTCCTTGGGAATTCCCTTTTCAGCCTCAAGCATTTCAAGAGCTTCAAATAATGCCTTGTTCATTAATTTATCCTCACTTATTTTTTATAATTCAAAATTCAAAATATACGTTTGCCTTTGATATTTGTTTTCTTTCAAGAGTAACTACGTTGCCGTTCTTTTCGGTAACTGTTACGGTATCACTTTCAGGCTCATAAGCCGTCAGGTGTGCAATAATACTTTTCTTTCCGTTTACTGCGGCAAAGAGCTTAAGCTCTACCGTTTCTCCTACGCATTTTTCAAAATGCTCCTTTGTTCTTATAACTCTTTCAAGTCCCGGAGATGAAACGTCAAGGTAGTACATTTCTTCAATCGGATCCGCCTCGTCAATTATAACCTCAATTATGCGGTGTACCTTTTCACAATCACTGATATCAATACCCTTTTCGCTGTCAATTGTAATCTCAAGGTGTCTTTCGGTCCCAATCTTTGAGTAATCAACGTCCCATACGGTGTAACCAAGCTCGTTAATAGCGGGTTCAACAAGCTCTCTTACCTTTTCAGCGGTGTTCTTTTTTTGCGCCATAATACCTTCCTTTCTTTTTTGCTTTAACAAATAGAAAAGAGCAGGTTATGTTTTATCCTACTCTTTCTATACTATTTAATTGTGATACTATTATATCATATTATTTTGTAAAAATCAATAGTATTTATCTTTTTCTATATTTTTTATAATATTATACCTTGCATTACAAATAAATGTAGATTTTTTTGTGCATCATACACAAAAAATCAAAGCTCATCTATTTCACGCACGTCCTCAAGCTCTTCTTCGGTAACATCAGAATAGCCACTATCCTCAACAAGCTCGTTTACGTGGTTACCACAATACGGGCAAAACGGATACTTCTCACTTAAGAATTTTCCACAGTCGGGACAAATCACCTTTCCACTAACAATTCTATATTGGTCAAGAAGTCCCGAAAGAAGCTCTTCCTTTGCATTTATTCTTTCAATAAGGGCGTTGATTTTTTCCTCTTTATCGGTTGCCTCCTCATCATCACCGTTCATCAGAGATTTTCCGAGCACAGCGTATAGGCTATTAAGCTCGTTTCTCATAGAAACAATACGGTAGTGGAGCTTCGCGCAGTCAACTGCTGTAACAACCGTTTCTTTTATATTATCCGCAGTGTCCTCACAAAAGTCCTTTGCATAAAGAAATACACTCTTTAACTTATCAAGCATTATTTGGTCCGTCCTTTCGTTATATCATATTGCAGTATTTGCAAAGGGGTTAGTCGTTTTTACGTCATATCTGTTTGCAACCTCGCTGTCAACCTTTATATCAGCGTTGGTTATCATTTTATCCCATTTAGTTTCTCTTACATATTCCTCAAAGCCATTCATAAAGCTGTATTCCTGAGGGGTAAGCGAGCCAAACGGTACAAGTGGATTTCGCACTATAATACGTGTTCCTCCGTAGTTATCCTCATAGGTTTTTACCTCGCCGATTTCCATACCTTGAATAAGCGAAATGAGGTCTAATCCGTACACTGAGTAGTCGTTTGCGCAAAGATTAAAGCCGTTTGGCAGATAATCGTATTTACTTGTTCCGTCGTCGTTTTTATCCTCACAGTAGTCTTTTTTTAACTCCGCAAACGTCTTATCGCCCGACTCGAGCTTTGCGACGATATCGCTAACCAGTTCTTTCTTCTTAGCCTTTTCCTCTTCAGTCATTTCGGTAAGAATATAGCTACCGTCGGAATTTGTTCCCTTATCAGATGTTGAGGGCTTCTTTTCGGTGAATATATAAATCCAATTTACGCAGTAATAATTTGCGTTATAATAATTTTGCTTTTCGGTTGCCGTAAGCTCGGCAGGACCGCCGCTACCAAATATATAATCGTTTACTATATCCACCTTTGCCTCAGCATAATAAATTCTTTCAAGTGTTTTTACGTTGAGTCCGTAATTGGCAAGGTAGGTATTAAATCCCTTTTCATCGCCGTATATACCTGTTATACTCTCTAAACGGTCTGCAATCCCCTGCGCTACTTCATCGCCGATTGAAAGCGAATAATCATCAAATAGCTTCATTGAGATAAGCACTTTTTCTGCATACGGAATAACATACTGTTCCTCAAAAAAGCTTTCGTAGGTACTGCCGTCAGGCAATTTTTTATCCCAATCGACTGCGCGCTTGCCGTTTACGTCAATTTCTCCGTATCTGTTTACAAAACGTGCCTTGAGATGAGATACCCAGTATGAAAACATTGCCTCGGTTATCTCATACCCCTCGTATTCCATTACCGTATCGCCTGTTATAACGCCGCAGGCGGCAATGCTCGGAACAAGCATAGCCGTAAGCAGTACAAGGCAAATAATTCTTAAAAATTTTTTCAAAGCTATATCCTTTTCGTATATATTTATTACATTATAACAGTAATTTTAACTTTTGTCTACCGTTTTCAGCCCATTTTTTGTATATATTTTTTTAACAATGCCAAAATTTCGTCAAGAAGGGTATTTATATCGGCTATCTTAAGGGTTACATAGGGGATATTTCCTGCTGAAAGCATAACCTTTCCCTTATATTCGGCTATAATAGGCTTCCAAGCCTCGAAATTGTAGGTTTTCGTATAAAAAATGACCGACTGCGCATGTCTTTCGATTTTTTCAAATTCGCAAAATCTTCCAAGCGCACGTATAAGTGAAATTTTAAGCAGTATATCCGCCTGCTTGGGCAGAGGTCCGTAGCGGTCCGCAAGCTCATCGTAAACGTCGAGCATATCCTCTTCGTTTTCAACCGATGCTATCTTCTTATAGGCATCGATTCTCTGCGCGGTGCTTCTGATAAATTTTTCGGGAATATATGCATCAATATTCAGGCTGACCGTACACTCGGGTTTAACTGTCGGTGCTTCACCCTTTTCCTCAAGCACCGCCTCGTTTAGAAGCTTCATATACAAGTCGTAACCTACACTCTCAATTTGACCGTGTTGTTCGCTTCCGAGCATATTGCCCGCTCCTCTTATCTCCATATCACGCATAGCAACACGGAAGCCCGAGCCAAATTCGGTAAAATCTCGGATAGCCGAAAGTCGTTTTTCCGCAATTTCCTTAAGAACTGCGCCCTTTTTATAAGTAAGGTAGGCATAAGCACGTCTTCCCGAACGTCCCACTCTACCCCTTATCTGGTGAAGCTGCGCAAGTCCGTAGCGGTCGGCATCGTCGATTATAAGAGTATTTGCGTTTGGCACGTCTACACCCGCCTCGATAAGGGTGGTGCAAACAAGAACGTCAATTTTTCCTTCAAGCATCTCTCTCCAAATATCCGAAAGCTCCTCCTTATCCATTTGTCCGTGAGCAACGGCAATCACCGCTCCCGGGCAGTGAAGAGCAATTTTATCGGCAATATCGGAAAGAGCCTCTATTCTATTGTGCAGGTAAAATGCCTGACCGCCTCGGCGAAGCTCCTTTTGAAGGGCCTCCATAATTATTGCCTCGTCATATTCAAGCACGTATGTTTGAACAGGTATTCTATCAACGGGCGGTTCTTCGAGCACCGACATATCACGAATTCCCGATAGCGCCATATTAAGAGTTCTTGGGATTGGCGTTGCGGTAAGTGTAAGCACGTCAACGTCCTTGACAAGCTGCTTCAATTTTTCCTTTTGAGCAACTCCAAAGCGTTGCTCCTCATCAACAATAACAAGCCCCAGCTTTTTGAATTCAATATCCTTTGAAAGTAGGCGGTGAGTACCCACGATAATATCAATTTCGCCTCGTTTAAGTCTTTTTAGCGTTTCCTTTTGCTCTGAGGGCTTACGGAAGCGAGATAGCATATCTACCGTTACGGGAAAGCCTCTCATACGTGCAAGAATAGTTTGATAGTGTTGAAATGCAAGAACGGTGGTAGGCACTAAAATCGCAACCTGATATCCGCTTCTTGCTGCCTTGAACGCCGCACGGAGAGCAACCTCAGTTTTACCGTATCCAACGTCTCCGCAAAGCAAACGCTCCATAGGTACGGGGCGTTCCATATCGTCCTTTATTTCTCTTGCCGCTTCGAGCTGACCGTCGGTTTCCTCGTATTCAAAGGCACTTTCAAACTCCTGTTGGAGCGCATCGTCCTCATCAAAGGCGATTCCCTGTCTACGCATCCTCTCTGCGTAAAGGGCAATTAGCTCTTTTGCCATTTCCTTTGCGGAAGCCTTTGCCTTTAGCTTTGCTTTTCCCCACTCTGCTCCGCCGAGCTTAGAAAGCTTAACCGTTCCTGCCTCGACTCCTGCGCCCGTGTATTTATAAATTCTATCAAGCTGAGTGCAAGGCAAATAAAGGCTACCGTCCCCTGCGTATTCAATTTTTATATAGTCGTTTGTAACTCCCGCCATAGTTACGGTTGAAATACCGCAATAGCGACCAATACCGTGATTTTCGTGTACGACGTAATCTCCAAGCTCAAGCTCTGCCTGAGAGCTTATCTTCATTCCCTGCGTCTTTTTAGCCACACGTCTGCGCTTTGCGTTTATAACCTTTCCTGCCGAGAACATTGAAGCGTACATAGAAAGGCAAACGTATTTTGTTGTCGGCAGCTCAAAGCCGGGAAGGTTTATGCCACTTAAAAAGTTAGGAATTTTAGGTTTCGGTTCACCCGAAACGGTTGATGAAATGCTATTATCAAGCAGCACCTCGGATATTTTTTTAGAAACCGTTTCATTTTCGGTGAGAATATTTATCGTATAGCCGTTTGCAATATAATGCTCAAGGTCCTCAAGAAGCAAATTTAAATTTTCCTTATATGAAACGTTTTGCTTACAGCGGATATTAAAGAGTCCCGAAAGCCTGTCAACCGACTGCGAAAACATATTACAGTAAAGGGTTGCGTGGGTTGAAATGGCGTAATTAAAATCGTCAATACATTTGCCGTATGAGGCATACGTACCTGCAATTTGTCCGTTTTCGATAAGCGTTTGAACATTTTCGTTGCTATGGAAATCATAGCTTTTAATTCTATCGTTTACCGCATTAAGCTCGGAAACGATAAGCAGTGCGTTCTCATCAAAATAGTCGAGCAGACACTCCTTTTCGGGATAGATAAGCGATATATATTTATCGGAATTTTGAAGCTCCGTTCCATTTTTAAGAGCCTCAAGTTCCTCCGAAAGCTCTTCTCTGACCTTATCGTTTTTTACCTTTACTAACTGTTTTTCTACCGTCTTAACAAGAGCCTTGCGTTCCTCCTCACCTATAACTACCTCTCTACCGGGCGATAGCGTGAGTTCATCAAGCATAGCATCGGAACGCTGTGAAATAACGTCAAAGGTTGCCATACGGTCAATCTCATCACCAAAAAACTCCACGCGTACGGGATTTTCATATTTAGGCGGGAATATATCACAAATTCCGCCTCGCACCGAAAACTGTCCCTCGCCCTCTACCATATCGGCTCGGCTGTATCCGAGAAGAAGCAGTTTTTCGATAAGCTCCGTCATAGGTAGCTCCTCGCCAACCTTCAGCATTACAGAGCGTTCTGCAAGGCGTTTTCTCGGTACGGTGTACTGAAGCGCCGCATCGGGGGTTGAAATATACACGTCGGCTGTTCCCGAAAGCGCTTTATCAAGCGTCGCAAGGCGTTCGTGCTCGTAGGTATGCGAAGCACTAATCTTAGTAAAATTAAAGTCGCGGTATGGATATACTGCTGCTTTAAGTCCGCACTCAGTAAACACCTTTTCGCACAAATAGCCCGATGATTCATCGGGCACGATTATTAATGTTTTTCCGTCGCGTTTTTTCTTATAATCAAGCGCAAGAGCTACATAAAAGGCGCATTTTGCACCGTCGGAGAGTCCCGTTAAAAGAACGGGGTATTTTTTTTGCGAGCGGCTTTGTGCGACGAGCTCGGCAAGTAACTCCTTATATTCCTTTTCCGTCCTTATCGGGGCAATAAGTCTTTCCATTTCCCACCTTAACCGTTATATTTGTTCATAGCCTCTTCGGTTTTCCCCGATATCATTAAAAGCAGAGCGGAGTGCGCTCTTTCAAGGCTTTCAAAGAACGCCGCTCTATCGTTTTCGGGAATATTGCCAAGCACCCAATCGGGCATTGAGTACCCCTTTGGCGGCTTACCTACACCTATGCGAATACGCTCAAAGCCGTCGGTATTTGTATGATATATTATGCTCTTGATACCGTTATGACCGCCGTCCGAGCCCTTTTGTCTTATTCTAAGCTTACCTGCGTCAAGATAAATATCGTCATAAACAACGATAAGGTCGTTGTCGGCATTAAGCTTATAAAATGCAAGAGCCTCTCTTACAGCCTCGCCCGAATTATTCATATACGTTTGAGGCTTAATAAGAAGCACCTTTTTACCGCCAAGCATTGCCTCACCCGTTAATGCCTTGAAGCGTGCTCTGTCTATTTTAACATTTTCCTTTTCGGAAATGTAATCGGCAAGCATAAAGCCTGCGTTATGTCTTGTTTTAACGTAGTCGGCACCGGGATTACCGAGAAACGCTATAACCTTTTCGGGGGCACCCGTTTTTACCTCGTTTTTTTCTTTTTCAATGCTTTTGAAAATATCGAAAATGTTTCCCATAATTTTCCTCTTTTTAAAATGTACGAAAGGCGGAGCCGAGGTCTTCCCTTCAGTTCCGCTATCTATTCTTTAAATTGATTATAACCCTTTAATAGCATTTTGTCAAGGTTTAATTTAAATATTTTTATTTATATATTGACAAAAACTAATATTTATGATAATATAACAGTAGGCTAAAGCCAAATTTTTAGTTAAGGAAAAAGCAAAAATGAACGCTGACCCTTGCGGGCGAAGTATAAAAAATACAATTTAATCGGGACATCCCGAACGGGAAAAGAAGCATAGGGGTGTGCCGTTTTGCTTTTTTATTTTTAGGAGAAAAGAAATGATTTTACCCTTACACCTGATTTTTGTTGCAGGAGCTATTATTTTTTGTATGCTTTTTAAAATAGCGGAATCCGCTATTTCTTACGCCGAGGAAACGGAAATTGTCGAGCTTGCCGACGGTGGCGACAAGAGAGCAAAGCGTGTAATTAAGCTGATTTCAGGTGCTTCACGCTCCACCTCACCGTTCAAGGTGGCGATAAGCACCTTTGAATTTTTAGGAGCAGGCTCGGTGCTCTATACTTCGGGATATCTTGCAGCATATTTTACAAGCCTTGGACTTCACCCTATCGTTTCATCAATGCTTTGCGGCGTTGCTTCACTTTTAATTTACATTACGCTTACGGTTGTTTTGGTAGCTATTGTATCAAGACACATAGCACTTAAAAATCCCACGAAAACAGCTCTCGGAATTTCATCCTTTGCTATGGCAGTACATAAGATATTTACTCCTTTTGCTACGGTAATATCTCTCATTTCAAAGGGAATTTTGACTATGATGCGTATAAATCCCGAGGTGCAGGACGGCAAAACCGCAACTGAGGAAGCAATCAAAAACCTCGTTGATACCGGTAGTGAGCACGGTATGATTGACGATGAGGAAAAGGAATTTATAGAAAACGTATTCAATTTTGACGACGTTGACGCCGACGAAATTGCAACTCACCGCAAGGAAATAACTATTCTTTGGCTTGATGAAACAAACGCACAGTGGGAAAAGACTATTATTCAGAGTCATCACACCTATTTCCCGATTTGTGATGAAAAAATCGACAACGTAGTTGGCGTTTTAAATTCAAAGGAATATTTCCGTCTTAAAAATAAGAGCCGAGAGAATATTATGAAAAATGCGGTAAAGCCACCGTTTTATATTCCGAGCTCAATGAAGGCAAATGCCGTTTTAAAGGCTATGAAGCAAAAGAAAAATTATTTTGCGGTTGTTATTGACGAATACGGCGGACTTTCTGGTATTCTCACCGTTACCGACCTGCTTGAATGTATTGTCGGCGAAATTTTTGAGGATGAGGACACAAAGAAAGTACCCGACATTGAGCCGCTTGACTCAAAGAATTGGGTTATTTTAGGTCAGGCGTCAATTGATGACGTACAGGAGGCTCTTGATATAGACATTGAGGGCGACTACGATACCTTTGCAGGCTACGTGCTTACTATGATGGACGCAATTCCCGATGACGGCACAACGCTTACCGTTGAAAACGACCTAATGACCGTCAAGGTGCTTTCGGTAAAGGATTTGCGAATCGAAAAAACCTCTGTTCGACTTAAAATTCAGGATATTCTCAAAAACGTATAACAACATAAAAAAATCCGTTGCTTTACCGCAACGGATTTTTATTTTTAACAAATTTTAATCATTTTACAAATGCCGTGAACGCCTCGTAGGTTGAGTAGACATCTGCCTTTGATACTACCTCATAAGGTGCGTGCATTGAAATTACAGGTACACCAAGGTCTACGGTATCAATATTAAGGTTTGCAATATATTTTGCAACCGTACCGCCGCCGCCAAGGTCTACTCTACCAAGCTCACCCGTTTGCCACTGTACGCCGTGCTCTGCAAAGAGCTTACGGATAAAACCAACGTACTCAGCCGATGCATCGCTTGTACCCGATTTTCCTCTTGCTCCCGTGAATTTTGACATACACGTACCGCAGGAAATCATAGCACTGTTGCGAGCCTCGAAGGCTTCCTTATAATTGGGATCATAGCCTGCGTGAACGTCAGCCGAGAGGCATTTGGATACTGCTCTTACGGCTATCGGGTTTACACCGAGCGCTACGGAAATTTCGTTGATTATATCAAGAAGCAGCATACTCTGCATACCCGTATTTCCGTCGCTTCCCGTTTCCTCCTTATCGGCAAGAACCGTAAGAACGGTATGCTCGGTTTCGTTATCAAAGATAGCACGAAGCATAGGATATGCACAAACTCTGTCATCGTGTCCGTATGCGCCGATAAAGGCTCTGTCAAAGCCAATATCTCTTGCGTTAAATGCAGGAACGCAGGTAAGCTCCGCACTGATAAAGTCCTCTTCGGTAATGCCGTATTTTTCATTGAGGACATTAAGGACACCGAGCTTTATAGAGCCTTCGCCTTCTCCATCCTTTAGCGGTATGCCGCCGACAAGTATATTAAGTCCTTCGCCCGTTATTGCACTTGCAAGAGGCTTTTGGCTTTGCTCCTGAGATAAGTGAGGAAGCAGGTCATTTATATAGAATACGGGGTCGCCCGCATCATCACCTATACGGACGTTTACCGACGTACCGTCATTTTTAAGGATAACACCGTGGAGTGAAAGCGGAATTGCCGTCCACTGATATTTTTTGATGCCGCCGTAATAGTGCGTTTTGAAAAACGCCATACCGCTATCCTCGTAAAGAGGAACCTGCTTCAAATCAATTCTTGGAGAGTCTATATGCGCCGCAAGAAGTCTTATTCCCTCTTTATCAAGGGGCTTTGTACCTATTTTGAACACATACAGGCTCTTGCCGCGATTGTTGTAATATTTCTTATCGCCTGCCTTGAGCGTATCACCGAATTTGTATTCGGTAAAGCCGAACGATTTTGCCATTTCAACAGCCTCATCGGTTGCCTCGCGCTCGGTTTTTGCTATATCAAGAAATCTCTTATAGTCCTCGGAAAATTCAAAAATTTGCTTTTTGCGAGCAGCGTCTGCCTCGTCAAAGATATTCTTCTTTTTCATATAAAGCTTATCCGAAAGCTTTTCTTCGTTTCCCATTGTTATTTCTCCTTTTTTGTGTTATTTTACGGAAAAATCTTAATGCTTATGCAAAAGTTTATCTTGCCTTTTCAGCAATCTCTTTCAGGAATTTTGCCACTACCTCGTCAACGGTAAGGGTTTCGCTCTCGTCCTTACGGTTACGGGTGGTAACGGTGCCCTCGTTTGCTTCCCTCTCGCCAAGAATAAGCATATAAGGTACCTTAGACATTTTTGCTTCTCTTATGCGGTAGCCTATCTTTTCGTTTCTGTTGTCAAGCTCGCATCTGATACCGACAGCTCTTAGAGCGGATACAACCTTTTCGGCGTATTCGTCATAGGTGTTGGATACGGGGAGAACGGTTACCTGATTCGGAGCAAGCCAAAGCGGGAACGCACCTGCGTACTTTTCGATAAGAAGCGCAAGGGTTCTTTCGTAGCATCCGATAGATGTTCTGTGGATAATGTAAGGATTCTTCTTTTGTCCGTCGCGGTCAGTGTACTCCATACCGAACTTTTCAGCAAGAAGCTGGTCTATTTGAATAGTGATAAGGGTATCCTCTTTGCCGTGAACGTTCTTGATTTGAATATCAAGCTTAGGTCCGTAGAACGCCGCCTCACCAACACCGACTTTATAAGGAATTTCGAGGTTATCAAGTATTTTCTTCATTATACCCTGAGCCTCGTCCCACTGCTCGTTAGTGCCAATGTACTTTTCACGGTTATTGGGGTCCCACTGCGAGAAGCGATAGGAAACGTCCTCGTAAAGTCCGAGGGTTTTGAGCATATAAATTGCAAGTTCAAGGCAGCCCTTGAATTCTTCTTCAAGCTGTTCGGGAAGGCACATAAGGTGTCCCTCGGAAATGGTGAACTGGCGAACTCTGATAAGTCCGTGCATTTCTCCCGAATCCTCGTTTCTGAAAAGAGTCGAGGTTTCGTTATAGCGGAGCGGCAAATCACGGTAGGATCGAGCTCTGTTGAGGTAAGCCTGATATTGGAAAGGACAGGTCATTGGGCGAAGTGCAAAGCACTCCTTGGTTTCGTCATTGGGGTCGCCGAGAACGAACATACCGTCAAGGTAGTGATCCCAGTGTCCCGAAAGTTTGTAAAGCTCACGCTTTGCCATATACGGAGTTTTAGTGGGGAGCCAGCCTCTCTTATATTCCTCGTCCTCAACCCATCTTTGAAGCGTTTGGATTATCTTTGCGCCCTTAGGAAGAAGTATCGGGAGTCCCTGACCTATAACGTCAACGGTGGTAAATATTTCGAGGTCGCGTCCGAGCTTATTATGGTCGCGCTTCTTTGCCTCTTCAAGCTGGAGCAGGTGAGCGGCAAGCTCGTCTTTTTTAGGAAATGCAACGCCGTAAATTCTCTGAAGAACCTTGTTTTTGGAGTCGCCCTCCCAATATGCACCTGTAATTTGCAAAATCTTAAATGCCTTTACAAGTCCGGTTGAGAAAAGGTGAGGACCTGCGCAAAGGTCAACGAAATCCCCCTGCTTATAGAAGGAAATCTCCTCGCCCTCGGGAACACGGTCAATTAAGAGCACCTTATAAGGCTCACCCTTTTCTTCCATAAATTTCTTTGCCTCATCACGGGGCATAGTAAATCTTTCAATCTTATAGTCTGCCTTGACTATCTTGGTCATTTCAGCCTCAATACCCGCTATTTCATCGTTGGTAAAGGGGGTATCTCTATCGATATCGTAGTAAAATCCTCTATCGGTAGAGGGACCGATGGTAAGCTTTGCATCGGGGTAAAGGTTCTTTACTGCTTGTGCAAGAATATGAGATGCGGTATGCCAAAAAATCTTCTTTCCCTCTGCGTCCTCAAAGGTAAGAGGAGTTACCTCTGCTCCGTCCGCTACCTCTGCGGTAAGCTCTGCTACCTCTCCATTTACAAGAGCACCGATTACACTTCTTTGCATAAGCTCCTTGCTTCTTAATACTTCGTAAGCCGTCATTTTTATATCCTCCAAAATTTAATTTTACTGTTTTGACTGCGTCAAAAAACGCACATTCCGTCTAGGAAAAATTTCGAAAGACGAGGCGCAACGTAGGTAGCAAGGCGAAGGCTTACTTTAGTGTAAGTCGAGCCGCTGCCAAGGAAGCAACAAAGTATTACGGAATTTTAACAGACGGTACAAAAAAATGCACTCCGACAAAACATTGTCGGGGTGCAAATAATTCACACGGTTCCACCCGAGCTTTTAACTCATTTGGATATCAAATTAACAATAAGGTGGTATCGCGCCGTTCAAAAACAAGGTGCTTTCAGCCATCGCACCTCTCTCTGTGGATTTCAAGCTCGTCGCAACGTGTCCCTACCAACCTCAAAAACATTGTAAACTTTGTATAAAATTATTCTTTTCTTACTTGACTTTTACCACAAGATGTTGTATAATTGAATAAATATTAAAAGTTTATATACTGTATATCAAGGTATATCTATTTTAACATATTTATTTTGATTTGTCAAGCATTTATTTAAACTAATTTTTGGCTACGGGAGGAGTGGTGCTCTTTATGGCAGATTATCTTACTTTATTTGTAAAAAACGGTATGCTGTCCGAGGTGCACACCAAATACATTGCAGGACAACTTATTTCACTGAACAGTTACACCGAGCAACACGGTATAGTGCTTTCTCAAGCAGACTGCAAGGACATTGCGGAATGCCGAAGCGACCTGCTTGTAAAGACCGAACGCATTGAAATAGGACTCGGAGCAGTAAAAAGAATTATTGAAGCTTTTTGCGATAGCGGATACGTTGACCAAAAAACGTTTGCAGGCGTGGTTGAGGAGCTGCTTGAATGCTTTTACGCAATCAAAAACGAAACCGACGATAAAGTAAGCGACGACGAGGTGATTGCTTTCCTTGAAGTAGCATTTGAAACAACAGGCGGTGATGTTTCAAAAATCTATATGCTCCCACAATTTGAAATTTTTATTCGCAAGGCTAACGGTACATACGTAGATCCCGATGATAGAAAATAAGAGATAACATACCTGAAAGGATATTTTATTATGAACGAATTACAAAGTACAAAACGCATTTCTTATGAGGCAATGCGACCGAGCAATTCGGAATATACGGTAACACTTCTGCGCGAGGCTCTCAGAGTTGGCATTATCGACGAGGTAAAAGAGTCTGCTCTGCGCGCCAAAATTTTTGACGGACTCGCTATTGTAATAGACGAATACACCAAGGGCGCAAGCTCCTCCGTTTCAAATGACAAGGCAAATGAGCTTCTGTCCTCGCTCCTCTACAATATAGACGCCTATCTTATTTCCTTGAAGGACACAGAAAAGGCTCTTGCAGAGGTTGAGGAGAAAACCGTAAAATACCTTTACGATATGGGAGGGGTAGCTCTTAAAAGAGTTTTGGCCGACTGCACAGCACTTCTTTTTACCAACAAAAGAAACCGTCTTCCCGAGGGTTCTCCCATTTACAACAAGGCTATTGACGAGGATATAAGAAATTTTTCAAAGGCATACAATATCCGTTTCGGAGCTCACCGCAACCCTGTTATACCAAAGTACAAAACCGCACTCGCGGCAAAAGGCTCGGGTATTGTCAGAATCAAAAAGTATCTCACCAATCTTCTTGCAGAAAACGTTTTCTGCCGTAACTACGACAGCGAGGAGGTACGTACCGTTATCGCATTCGAGATAATGAGAGCCGAGGATATGGAAAGCAACGTCGGAAATCTTTACGTACCGATACTCCGTTGCGCACTCGTTTGTCAGTTCCTTATGCCCGGTATCGCACACGTTCTTCTTAGCGAAGACGACGTAACAACTGCCGAGGCGCTCCTTGATGAGTACACCCCCGAGGAAATGCAAAAGGTTCTCACGGGTGCATTTTCAAGACTTCCTCAGGAAAACAAGGAATATCACAAAAAGGTATTCGAGCGTGAACTTCCGCAAATAATAAACGCAGTTAAGCAGGGGGGACTTCGTACCTTACTTGCATATCTTCCCAAGGTTAAATAATTATTATGAATTTTGAACCAACTTATAATAAAAAGTCGTGGTACACACACCACGATCCCAAGCCACCAAAGGACTACAACCCCTATAACGATAATCCCTCGGTAATCGAGGAGGTCTGCAAGGAAAACGCAGGTAGACTCGGCGGAACGTCTCCCCTCAGTTGGGAATCTCCGCAGGCGTTTGGAATGCGTCGTGCATACGAGGATACACTTATAAAAAGCTCTACTTTAACTATGGTAAAGAATACAGGAGGTTCGGTTTCGCTTATTCTTCTACTTGTGCTTTTGCTTATGAATTCACTTTCAAGCGCCGCCACAGGCTTTCTTACAATTATAAGCGAACAGTACACCAACCTTTTTGCGTTTGCTTTAATGGCGCTCCAATACGTTGCGCTTTTCCCGATAGTCTTTTATATTGCAACAGTCGGAAACAAGAATAAGTCGCTGACCTATTTTAAAAAGACTCAGATAAGCAAATTCTATACGTTCCGCTGGATAATCATTATACTTGGAATAACCTATGCTACCGCTATTGTTTTTAATCTTTTGTTTACAGCTTTAGAGTCGCTTGGAATCCATACGAACGATTTGTCATCTCCGCTTCCTACAACTAACATTGAAAGAATTGTTTTCGGAATTACAGTCGTTATTTTAGCTCCTATTTTTGAGGAAATCCTTTTCAGAGGAATTCTTCTTACCAAGCTAAGCAGATACGGCGGTTGGTTTGCCGCAATTACCACAGGTGTTCTTTTCGGGCTTTTCCACCAAAATACCCAGCAGCTTTTCTTTGCAACGGCTTTCGGAATTTTAGCCGGCTTTATCACCCTCAGAGCAAAATCAATATATCCATCACTCATTGCTCATATCTGTTTAAACGGCTACTCCTTCCTCACCACTCTGCTTTTGAGCTTTGCCGACAACGGCGCTGAATATGTAGCAGGAGCAACAGACTCTCTCGAAGGCTCTGCGGCTCTTATCGGCGCTATCGGAATACTCGACCTGCTTTTGTTTGTCGTTATTATAATCGGTATAATAATGCTTATAGTAGAAGCTACTACAAACAAATCACAGTTTGCTCTGCCAAAGAGCGATTCGGGACTGCGCATTGGCGAGAAATTCCTTTCGTTTGCGCTTCACCCACTTTCGCTTGTCTTATTTTTGGTAATTATATCAAACATTATAACCTATTCGTTTCTTGATATGGAAGCGATGCTTCAAAGCCTTGAGCAAATGGCTTAAATTATTAAATAAAAAGAACGCTTTTCAGCGTTCTTTTTTTATTGAGGATACAATCTCTTTTACAATTTGCTCGGCACAGTCTATACAAGCAAGTTTCCGCACGTTTTCGGACATTTTTTTGCGTAAAGACGGCTCGGTTATAAGGGCGCTGACGTATTCAAAGGCTTTATCCGTTGAACCGTATTCCTTTTCGTCAACGGCAAACGCCGCACCGACGTTTGAGTATTCAAGAGCGTTTTCGTATTGGTGATTAGCGGTAACGTTTGGCGATGGCACAAGCACCGACGGAACGCCCGCCGCCGCAATTTCGGATAGTGTCATAGCTCCGCTACGGCAGATTACCGCATCGGCGGCGCTAAGGTACAGTGGCATATCGTATATATATTCACTTGCTTTTATATTTTTACATCCCTCAAGTCCCAAGCGTTTAAATTCAGTGAAAAACTCCGCACAGCATGCCCTTCCGCAGGAGTGAACGTGGAGCACGTCGCTACGCTTACTGCTTAGCTTCACCATTGTTTTAAGTGCTATATCGTTTACGGTTTTAGCACCAAGGCTACCGCCAAAGCTAACTATAACGTATCGGTATTTACCTATCACACCGAGCTTTTCTCTCGCCTCATCTTTTGTAACGGCAATAAAATCCGATTTTATCGGATTTCCTGTATAGATACACCTATTACCGACTGAAAGTCGTTTTTTGCACCCTTCAAAGCCGACGAAAATTTTATCCGCCCTCTTTTTCAGCATACGCACAGCAAGACCGGGAACGGAATTTGACTCGTGAAGAGCCGTAAAAATACCCATTTTCGATGCCGCCTTTACTACCGGATAACAAACGTAGCCACCGGTTCCTATAACTGCATCAGGCAAAAAGCTTTTAAGCATTTTTCTTGCCCCAGACGTTGCTTTTAAAGCTTTTATAATTGCCTTGAAATTGGATAGCGAAAGGCTGCGTTTTATCCCCTGCGTATCAAGAGACCATATTGGATAACCAGCCCGAGCAACAAGCTTATTCTCCATACCGTTTTTTGAACCTATAAAAAGTATATCGGCATCAGGATAAAGCTCTTTTATCTTATCGGCTATGGCGATAGCGGGATTTATATGACCTGCCGTACCGCCTCCGCTTAATATTATCTTCAAATTCAGTGCCTCCACTTGATTTTTTTATTTCAGATTTAGTTACCGATAAAAGTATTCCGCTCTCGCAAAGCAGCACCACAAGTGCCGAGCCTCCGTAGCTAAAAAACGGTAGCGTTACTCCGGTATTCGGTATTGTTCCCGTAACTACCCCTATGTTCAAAAACGCCTGCAAGGATATATGACCTATTATTCCAACAGCAACAAGAGATGCAAAAAGGGTTTCGCTTTGCGTAGCAAGATGAAGCGTGCGCTTTGCCAAAAGGAAAAACAGCACGATAACACCCACAGCTCCGATTAGTCCAAGCTCCTCGCAAACAATAGAAAAGATAAAATCGTTATGAGCGGCGGATACGTAGAGCTGCTTTTGCATACCGTTTCCAAGTCCGGTACCGAAAAAACCGCCTGAGCCTATTGCTATAAGTCCTTGAGTTATTTGCCACGTTTCATCACTTATCGAAAAGCTTTCGGGGTGCAGCCAAATATCAATTCTCTCACTTGCGTAGTCCGTACCGAAAAGCACCGCAAATACCGCTATACACACCCCCGAGCCTGCAAATGCAAACCAACGAAGCATTGCTCCGCCAGAAAAAATAACAATCGCACCTATACAAAAGGTAATGAGCGTACCCGAAAAATGATTTTCAAGCATTATAAGAACACATACGGCAAAAACTATCCCGACAGGTATAAAAACACCGTAAAGTGATGAACACCAAAACGCCCTCTTATCGGCAATTTTACCTCTCACGCCGTATATACCGTTATGCTTTATTTTGTCTTGATATCTTTCCATATATACCGCCAAAACGAGAATAAGCATAGGCTTCATCATCTCCGATGGCTGTAGGCTTATTGGCCCTATATTTATCCAGCGCTTAATTGCTCCGCCCATAAATAGGACTACTATAAGCAGTATAAATGCAACGCAAAAGCCTATTTTTGCGGTATATTTTTTATGTATCTCATACGGCATTGCGGCACAAACGAGCATACCGCTTATGCCAAGTATCGCCCAAAATATTTGTCTGCGGACAAAATAATATTCATCGCCGTGATTGCTTTTTGCATACGGACCGCTAGCGGAAAACACCATAACCGAGCCATAGGCAAGTAGTATCAGTATCAAAAGCAAGAGTCTTATATCTATCCCTCTAAGGGTTATCCTTTTTTTCATATTCACCCCTATAAAAATAAATAGGAAATTAACGCAAGTGCAAGTGTTATTGCAGTCATCAACAGTGTAATTTTCACCTCACCGTAGCCCCTCTTTTCAAGGTGGTGGTGAAAGGGCGCCATTAAAAACAGGCGTTTTTTGGTTGCTTTGTAGTAAAGCACCTGCAAAATAACACTGATCGCCTCAATAAGATATACTCCGCCTATTATAATAAGTGCGGTATTTTTGTAGCTTAGCAGCGACATTGCGCTTAGTCCCGCACCAAGAAAAAGAGAGCCTGTATCTCCCATAAAAACCTTTGCCGGATGAAAATTGTATATCAAAAATGCAAGACAGCAGCCTAAAATTGCAAATCCAAAGACGGTATTAGCGTATTCTCCCAGCGTAACGGCGATAATTGTCAGTCCGAGCGCTACCCCTCCGCTTACCGACGAGCAAAGTCCGTCCAGACCGTCGCTTAAATTTACCGCATTTGTAAAGCCGACAAGAAATAGCAGGGCAAATACATACCAAAGCCTGCCGATATATATACTGCGTCCCCAAAAGGGTATATAGATTTCCTCGCTAACCTGACCAAGCCAAGCGGCAAGTACAAGAAAAACACCAGCCGCAAAAAGCTGAAGCAACAGCTTTGAAAATGCGGAAAGTCCCTCGTTTTGCTTTTTTTTAATCTTGGTCAAGTCGTCTATTAAACCGATAATACCGTTTAAAAGTGCGTAGCCCGTCATCAAAAGTAGCGGCACGCTCCACCTATATATCAAGGCAAAGACCAGCACTGTGGGTATTGTAGCTAGAATAAATGCAAGTCCGCCCATTGTCGGTGTGCCTTGCTTTGCAACGTGCCAAGCAGGACCGATTTCAAGTATTTTTTGTCCCATTTTAAGCTTTATTAACATTGGTATAAGCGCTTTGGTTACAAGCGCGCAAATAATAAACGTCGATAAAGCCGACAGTATAACTACCTTTTCCATAAAAGCGGTACAAATTCCTCCATTTTCATTTTTCTACTGCCTTTCACTAAAACTAAGCTGCCCTGACAGGTAAGCTCACATAGCTTTTTTGCCGCCTGCTCTCGCTCATTATCAGAATAACAAAAGAGGTTACTTATATCCATACCGCCGTTTTTAGCGCCGAGGTAAATTCCATTCGCCTCATCTCCAAGAGTTATAAGAGCATCAAAGCCGTATTTTGCAACCGTTTCTCCGACCATTTTGTGCATTTCCTCACTGATGTAGCCAAGCTCAAGCATCGAGCCGAAGAAAACGACGGTTTTGGCGGCATTTCTTTGTTTTTTTAGAATATCAAATGCCTCAAGCGAGGCAAGTGCGGACGATGGTCCGAAATTATAGCAATCGACAAGAGCTGTTATGCCGTTTTTTTCAATAATATTTTGTCTGTTTTGTACGGGCTTATACTCCGAAAGTCCTTTTTTGATTTGTTCAAAATTAAGACCGTTAATCTCGGCGATAGCAATAGCGAAAAGGCTATCAAGCGCTCCGTGAGTACCGATAATCGGCACAAAAAGGTCTTTAAAATAAGGTGTTCCAAGCTTTTTTATATCAAAAAGCGTTCCGTTTTCACAAAATCTCAGGTTAAATGCGCTATAATTTGCGGTATGACTATCAATAGCAACGGTAATAACTTTTTCCCATCCGTTTTTTTCAAGCAACGGCTCGTTTTCGGGAATGATTAGCGGAGCATTTTTATTTGCAAATGCGAGAATTTTCAGCTTTTGCGCCGCAATATTTTCCCGTGTACCAAGTGTTTGGACGTGCATAAGTCCGATAGCCGTTATTATAACCGCATCGGGCGAGGCTATTTCGGAAAGCCTTTCCATTTCTCCACTCTCGCTGATACCAAGCTCTACAACCGCACACTCGCTTTCATCCCTTGACAGTAGGGTAAGCGGAAGTCCGATAAGATTATTTTTGTTTCCCTCGGTTTTAAGTACCGAATATTTCTGTTTAAGCACCCCAGCACAAAGCTCCTTTACCGTCGTTTTACCGTAGCTGCCTGTAACCGAAATTACGTTTTTACGTTCAATTTTACGAAAATATGCTGCAATATTACATAGCGCTTCTCTTACATTCCTTACAACTATACAAGGCAATTTAGATTTTTCTTTTTCGCTTAAAACTGCAGCTGCGCCGTTTTTAACAGCGCTTAAAGCAAAATCATCGCCATCAAATTTATCGCCTTTTATCGCCACATAAAGACAATTTTTATCGACTTCTTTGTCATTAACGACAATTTTATCAACAAAAGCATCACACTCACAATTTAAAAGCTTTCCATTACAAGCGTTTGCTATTTCACCGATTTTTCTTTGCATTTCATTTTCCCTCATCATTCCTTTTACGTTTTTTAAGTGCCTCTACAACTATCTTTCTTTCACAAAAATCTCTTTTCCCACACTTTGTTATCTCATAGCACTCGTGCCCTTTTCCGCAAAGCAAAATAATATCACCGCTTTCTGCATTTAATATGGCGTATTCTATTGCCTGCCGTCTATCATCAATTCTGACGTGCGGACAGCTTTTATCAAATCCACCCATTATCTCGTCGATTATCGCCTGCGGCTCTTCACTTCTGCTGTTATCCGAGGTTATTATAACAAAATCGGACAGTCTTGATGCAATTGCCCCCATAAGTGAGCGTTTCGTTTTATCTCTATCACCGCCGCACCCGAAAAGAGTAACTATTCTTTGTCCCTGCTTTTTCATAAGCTTTACGCCTGTAAGCAGTCTTGAGAGTGCATCGGGTGTATGTGCAAAATCAATAAATACAGAAAAATCTCTCCCCGTAGGCACTCGCTCCATTCTTCCCTGTACGCATTTGAGCGTTGCTATTCCGTTATGAATAAACTCGTTTTTTATACCTAACGTTTTCAGTACTGTATACGCAAGAATTACGTTTGAAGGTGTAAAAGAGGCTGGTATCGGACTATGAAGTGTTACCGCTTCAGCACCGTCCTTTACCGTCAAAATGCACCCATTTTCAAAATCAAATCCTACCCTCTCGGCGTGTATTTGATATCTCTTATCCTTGACCGAGCAGGCAATTTTCTTGCACTCGGCACAGTTATACATTTCAGTTGTGTAAAAATCGTCGCAAAGAAATACCCCTACCTCGCTTCTCTGGAAAAGCCTGCGCTTTGCCGCACAGTATTCCTGCATATTTTTATGAAAATCAAGGTGTTCGGCGCTTACGTTTGTTATAGCGCCCACGTCAAAGTTAATTCCGTCAAGCTTATTTTGAGCGAGCGAATGGCTTGACGTTTCCATTACAACATATTCCGCACCACTTCTTGCGTATTCATAAAGAAGCGCATAAAGTACCTCGGGATCGGGTGTTGTCATCATGGAAAGCGAGGTGAATTTCCCTTCAAATCTTGCACCTAGCGTACCGATAACCGCACATCGCTTACCTGCCAAAATCAGTGCGCTTTCTATCATTGAGCATACTGTGGTTTTTCCGTTTGTACCCGTTACGCCTATCATTTTCATCTTCTTTGAGGGCTCACCGTACATCCTTGAAGCAGCGATAGCATATGCGCTCCTAACGTTTTTTACAATTACGTTTTCCACGCCGATAGGTGTGGATAGCTTTTCGTCTGACACTATAACGGCAGCGCCGTTTTTTATCGCCTCGTCTATGTAACCTGCTCCGTTTGTTTTTGTTCCTTTGATACAAAAAAACGCCTCACCGCTTTTTACCTTTCGGCTATCAGACGATACTCCGCTAACCTTTATAGAATTTCCGCCGACGCCGTCTATCAAATATGAAAGCTTCACCTTATCTACTCCTGTATATCAAGATATTTTACATATATACAAATAACGCTGCCAAGCTCCTGCTCGATTCCAGTAACGCTTTGCTCAGTTACCGTTGCATAGGCACCCTTCGTGTAATCAATTGCGCCCATAATCTTTACGTTAAAGCCTGAATTTACAAGTATTTTTATTGCCTCGGTTGCCGTTAAGCCTACCACCTTGGGGACGGTAGCAATTTTACTTTCCACACCGCCCGTATAAAGTATAACCTTACCGCCATCTCGACTGATTTTACTGTCAGCCGCCGGCATTTGTGATATTACCGTTTCCCCGTTTCCGACAACGGTTACATCGATTTTTAACCCCTGTATTTGCTTTTTCGCCTCGCTTACGCTAAGTCCTTCGTAGCTTCCCACTGTAACATTAAGCTTTTCCTGCTCCTTTTCGGTATAGGTTGGCTCAACGCCAAGATATGAAAACGCGCTTTTAAAAAATGCGGAAATATAGGGGGCGGCAACTACGCTACCGTAGTAATTTTGGCAGCTTGGCTCATCAACTACTATAATAGCCGAAAGGCTCGCTGCGTCATACGGCGCAAACGCAACACAAGAGCCAACGTAAAGGTTTTTATCCCTTATATCTCTTTTTTGAGAGGTGCCCGTTTTAGCGGCGATATTGTATCCCATAACACCTGCATTTTTACCTCCGCCATCGCCTGCAACGCCCTGCACAAGTATATCGGTTATTGTACTGCAGGAGTCGTTTGATAGTACACGTCCTTTACTTTTTACATTATTTGAGTAAACAACCGTACCGTCCTTATCCCGAATTTCCTTAACCGTATACGGTGTGAGCAGCTCGCCGCCATTTGCCACCGCCGATATAGCGGTTATTTGCTGAAGCGGTGTAGTTTTAAAGGTTTGACCAAAGGAATAAACCGAAAGTTCAACGTTATTAAAGCCCTCCTCGGTATGAAAAATACCGAGCGCCTCACCCGGTAGGTCAATTCCCGTTTTGCCCGTATAGCCAAGCGACTTGAAGTAGCTCATAAATCTGGTGTTACCTATCCTTTGAGCAAGTCTTATCATTGTAGGATTACAGGATTTTTGAAGCGCCTCAGCAAAATTCAGTGTGCCGTGTCCCTGTCTTTTATGACATTTTATAGGCGAACCGTATCCGTCAACCTTAAGTGCTCCCGTACAGTGAAAGCACTCTCCAACCGTTGACACCCTTTCCTCAAGCGCTACTGAGGTTGTTATAATTTTAAAGGTTGAGCCGGGTTCATAAAGGACGGAAACCGCCTTGTTATTCCACATTTCGTAAAGGTAATTATTATATGCTTTTTTATACTCATCAGTACCTTTTACGTAACCCGCAGCAACCATTTTCCCATTATAGTAATCATTTAAGGTATAAGGCGAGTTTAAGTCGAAGGAGGGGTAGGTTGCCATAGCAAGTACCTCGCCCGTCTGATAGTCAAGAACTATACCCGTTACCTTATTTTGTGCATTTGCGTCAATATACGCCTCGCGGAGCTGCGCCTCGAGAATACTTTGAAGCGTGATATCTATCGTTAGTACAATATCATTTCCGTTTACCGCTTTGATATAACTGTCGTAAGAGCCTTCAAGTCCCTCTCCGGATGCGTTTTTATACGTTATGTATTTACCGTCCTGACCTTTTAAGTAATCGTTGTAGTAGCTTTCAATTCCAAGCAGTCCTCCGTCAGTACCTACAAATCCTATTACGCTTGCGGCAAGTGTACCGTAAGGGTAATATCTTGCACTGTCAGCCTCGGTATGTATGCAATGTGAAAGAGCATTTTCCGATATAAATTTTAATACTCCGTCCTTTTCCTCCTCGGACACTTTATTCTTAACCGTTCTATCCCTTGCCCTGCGGTTAAGCGCACCCGTAAGCGTTTTTTCATAGTCTACACCAAGAATTTCGGATAGCCCTAAGGCGACTTTTTTTGCCTCGTCCTCACTCCTTATATCTCGTGGAGAAATGTATACCCGCCACCTTGTAACGTTTACTGCAAGCGGTATCATATTTCTATCGTAAATCACACCACGCTCAGCTCGAAGCGGTGTTTCGCTTTCAATATTATCCTTTGCCTTAGCAAGGTATTCACCGTGCTTTATCACCTGCAAAACAAAAAGGCGTAAACCAAGCACAAAAAAACAAAAAGCAAAGAAAATGAGCAGTACCGTGTAGCGTTTTTTCAATCTATGTTCGTTTATCCTTGCCTGCAAGTGCATATTATTTTACCCCTTGTCTTTTTTTGTAACTATATTCGTTTAGGGGTATTTTTATGCGCAAAAAAGGTCGGCTTTTTCAAGCCGACCTTTTGCCGTTATTTAATTTAGAGAGCCGCGAGCGCCGCTTCGGTTGCTGCGTACATTTCCTTGAATTTTGCAAGTTTTTCTTTTTCGCCCTCGATAATATGAGCAGGGGCTTTAGCCACAAATCCTGGATTTGAGAGCTTACCCTCGGTGTATTTTATATCGGACGCGAGCTTTTCAAGCTCCTTGGTAAGTCTTGCTCTTTCCTTTTCGGTATCGACAACCTCAGCAAGCGGAATATAAAGCACTGCGCCGTCAGATACGATTTGAACTGCATTTTCTATTTCTCCGACAGCTGCAATTTCAACCTCAGATGCTGATGCAAGTTTTATAAAGAATGCTTTACTCTTTTCGTTAAATGCATTATTATCAGCAGTAACGATAAGAAGCTTAGCCTTCTTTGAGGGTGGAACGTTCATTTCCGCTCTGCGGTTTCTGATCGCTCTAATTGCGGAAATAATCTTCTCTATTGCCGCCTCATCGGATGCAAAATCAAGAGCAGGATTGTAAACGGGGAAATCGCTGATTACAATACTCTCGCCAACGTGAGGAAGAGTTTGCCATATTTCCTCGGTAATAAAGGGCATATAGGGGTGAAGCATCTTCATAGTTTGGCTGAAAACGTAGGTGATTACCTTCATTGCCGTCTTGTCGCCATCGGTCATCCTTTGCTTTACAAGCTCGATATACCAATCGCAAAATACGTCCCAAATAAAGTCATAAAGCTTTGCAAGAGCAACGCCAAGCTCATATTTATCAAGGTTTTCGGTAACCTCTTTAACAAGTCTGTTGTATCTTGAAATAATCCACTTATCCTCGGTGGCAAGCTCACTGATATCAGGAAGACCAAACTCAGTTTCATCGTCAAGCCACATCGTAACAAATCTTGTTGCGTTCCAAAGCTTATTGTTGAAGTTTCTTGCCGCCTCAATCTTTTCATCCGAGAAACGCATATCGTTTCCGGGGGAGTTT
>JAZOML010000032.1:0-13613 GCA_045653945.1 Eubacteriales bacterium | reverse complement strand
AACCTTGGTATCTGCCTTAACGCCGACTATCAGTATTCGGTAGTAAAGGTAGGAAACGAGGCTTATATCGTTGCAAGCGAGCTTCTTGAAACCGTTGCAAAGAACACGGGCATTGAGGAGTATGAGGTTCTTGCAGAGCTCAAGGGACGCGACCTTGAGGGTATGAAGGCTCAGCATCCCTTTATGGACAGAGTATCTCACGTTATCTGCGGTGCACACGTAACGCTTGACGGCGGTACGGGCTGTGTTCATACCGCTCCCGGCTTTGGTGCAGAGGACTTTGACGTTTGGCGCAAGTACGAGGGACTGCCCTCTCTTATCGTTCCTGTTGATGCGAAAGGAAGAATGACTGAGGAGGCAGGTAAGTACGCAGGTCTTACCACTGCACAGGCTAACGTTGCTATCCTTGCCGACATCAAGGAAAGCGGCGCACTCCTTGCGACACAAAAGATTGTTCACCCCTATCCGCACTGCTGGAGATGTAAGAACCCGATTATCTACCGCGCCACCGAGCAGTGGTTTGCTTCGGTTAAGGATATGACCGAGGCGGCTGTAAAGGCTTGCGACGATATTCAGTGGCACCCTGTATGGGGTAAGGAAAGAATGATTGCGATGATTAAGGAGAGAAACGACTGGTGTATCTCCCGTCAGCGTAACTGGGGCGTTCCGATTCCGATATTCTACTGTGCAGACTGTGGCAAATATATAATCAACGAGCAAACTATTAAGAGCGTTTCCGCTATATTCCGTGAGAAGGGCTCTAACGCTTGGTATGACCTTGATCCACAGGAGCTTGTTCCCGGGCTTAAGTGTGAGTGCGGCTGCACCACCTTTACCAAGGAAAAGGATATTATGGACGTTTGGTTCGATTCCGGCTCATCGCACGCAGGCGTTCTTGACGAGAGGGACGACCTTGTAACCCCTGCCGATATCTACCTTGACGGTGGCGACCAGTATAGAGGTTGGTTCCAGTCCTCTATGCTCACATCTATTGCGGCAAAGGGAATTGCACCTTATAAGCAGATAATCACTCACGGCTGGACGGTTGACGGCGAGGGTAAGGCAATGCACAAGAGTCTTGGAAACGCCGTATCTCCAAAAGAGGTTATCGACTCTTATGGCGCTGATATTCTCCGTCTTTGGGTATCATCGGTTGAATTTACCGTTGATGCAAGAATTTCCCCCGACATCTTAAAGCAGCTCTCCGAGGTGTACCGTAAGATAAGAAATACCGCAAGAATTCTTCTTGGTAACCTTGGTACTGCCGAAACCGATTTCGATCCTAATAAGGATATGGTAGACGAGAGTAAGCTTCCCGAGATTGACAAGTGGGCTCTTGCAAGACTCAATAAACTTGCAAAGGAGGTAAACGAGGCGTATAAGGCTTATCGCTTCCACGACGTTTACCACGCAGTAAGTAATTTCTGCACAATAGAGCTTTCCAAGATGTATATCGACATCGTAAAGGACAGAGCTTACGCATCTGCAAGAGAAGATTTCGGCAGACGCTGTGCTCAGACCACGATGTATAAGATTCTTTCCGCTATGACAAGACTTATCAGCCCGATTCTTGCATTTACGGCTGATGAGATTTGGAAGACTATGGCACACGTGCAGGGCGACGATATAAGAAACGTTCTTCTTAACGATATGCCTATGTACGATGCAACCGAGCCGTTTGCAGCAGAGGAAGCAAGATACGAAAAGCTCTTTGAGCTTCGTGATACCGTACTCTTTGCACTTGAAGGTGCAAGAGCAGGCAAGCTTATCGGCAAGTCGCTTGAAGCAAAGGTTGTTATCACCGCAGACGGTGAAACCTACGATTTCCTTAACGGCTTTGATAGAGATGAGCTTTCCGACGTATTTATCGTTTCGGGCACCGAGCTTGTTAAGGGCGCAGTTGAAGGTGATGAAAAGCTTTCCGTTCAGGTTGCAAAGGCTGACGGAAACAAGTGTGCTCGCTGCTGGAAGCACTCCACCGAGGCTATCGAGGTTGACGGCGAATATATCTGCCCAAGATGTGGCAAGATTTTAGGTATCTGATGAAGCTTAAACTTGGTATAACAAAAAAGGGAGCGATAATATCGCTCTCGGTAGTAATAGCAGGCTTGCTTGTTGATTTTTTCACCAAGTTTGCCGTTATGAAGAATATGACGGTAGGGCAAAGCATCCCACTTATTGAGGATGTTTTGCACCTTACCTTTATAACCAACAAGGGCGCGGCGTTTGGCTCTTTTTCCGATAGCCGCTGGGTATTTATGAGCATATCCTCGCTGCTTATCGTAGGACTTGTTGCTCTCATTTTGTTCTGGCGTGAGGCAAATGCACTTTTTTACGTTTCCGCATCGCTTGTCCTTGCGGGCGGTATAGGTAATATGATAGACCGCGTCGCCTACGGCTACGTTGTCGATTTTATCGACTTTTGCGCCTTTGATTTTTGGAAATGGATTTTCAACGGAGCGGATAGCTTCGTTTGTGTTGGTGCAGGACTTCTTATCCTCTGGTATGTCCTTGAAGAGGTCAAAAACGCCAAAAAGAAGTCAAAGGAAAACGATGCAAAAGAGCTTTAACTATTAACTGTGGGTGGCAAAATGGATAACAAAAGACTTGATATCTACGTGTCTGAAACGTATGCAATAACCAGAAGCGCCGCTCAAAAGCTTATCGAGGGCGGACTTGTAACGGTAAACGGAAGCGTTAAGGCGAAAAACTATAAGCTTTCGGATAGCGACACCGTTGAGGTGGACTTTCCCGAGCCTGTGCCGAGCGAGGCTTTGCCCGAAAATATTCCGCTTGATATCGTGTATGAGGATAGCGACCTTATCGTAGTAAACAAGCCAAAGGGTATGGTTGTTCACCCTGCCGCAGGAAACTACACGGGTACGCTTGTAAACGCCTTGCTTTATCACTGCGAGGGCGGTCTTT
This sequence comes from Eubacteriales bacterium, assembly GCA_045653945.1. GTDB lineage: Bacteria > Bacillota > Clostridia > Oscillospirales > CAG-272 > SIG673. The sequence goes on along the minus strand of JAZOML010000032.1, from coordinate 10,688 downwards.
CGGGAATTAACGGCGTTATCCGTCCGGGAATCGTTCACCGAATTGATAAGGACACGTCAGGACTTCTCGTCGTTGCCAAAAACGACGAGGCGCATAATAGTCTTGCTATGCAAATTAAGGAGCATAAGGCGGATAGAATTTACCGTGCGGTTGTTGTCGGCAACCCAAAGGACGATGAGGGTACGATTGACAAGCCGATAGGCAGGCATCCCGTTGAACGCAAAAAAATGGCTATTGTTCAGGGCGGACGAGAAGCGGTAACGCACTACAAGGTCATTGAAAGATACAAGGGCTTTGCCTACTGCGAAATGCGGCTCGAAACGGGCAGAACGCATCAGATAAGAGTGCATATGGCGTCAATCGGGCATCCGCTGCTCGGCGATACCGTCTATGGCGGTGGCAACACGCAGTTTGAAAAAAAGCACCCGTGGATATTTAAAGATAATAATGCAGGTCAGGCACTCCTTGCCAAAACGCTTGGATTTAACCATCCGAAAACAGGGGAGTATATGACCTTTGATGCAAAGATACCTCGCTGGCTGGTATCTATACTTGAAATGCTTGCAATAGAAACCTTTGGAATGCCAAAGGAAGAAAATAAGGAAATATGACTATGAAAGAGAAATTTTATCTTACAACGGCTATTCCGTACTGCTCCGGAAAGCCGCATATCGGAAACACCTATGAGGTAATACTCACCGATGCTATCGCACGTTATAAGCGTAAGATGGGCTACGACGTATTCTTTTTAACGGGTACGGACGAGCACGGTATCAAGATTGAAACCAAGGCTCAGGAAATGGGTATCACACCCAAAGAGTTTGTTGACGGCGTATATGCAAAGGTAAGAGATATGTGGGCACTTGTGGGCGCATCGTACGATAAATTTATCCGTACCACCGACGATTACCACGAAAAGGCAGTAGCTAATATTTTCAAAAAGCTTTACGAGCAAGGGGATATTTATAAAGACGCATACGAGGGACACTACTGCGTACCGTGTGAGTCCTTCTTTACCAATTCGCAGGTTACGGACGGCAAATGTCCCGACTGCGGACGTCCGCTTGAAAAGGCAAAGGAGGAGGCTTACTTCTTCAGAATGAGCAAGTATGCCGATAAGCTCCTTAAACACATTGAGGAAAACCCCGGCTTTGTTGAGCCTGAGGCACGCTTAAAGGAAATGGTAAACAATTTCCTCCGTCCGGGACTTCAAGACCTTTGCGTAACCCGTAGCTCCTTTACTTGGGGTGTTCCCGTACCGGGGGACGAAAAGCACGTTATCTACGTTTGGATAGATGCGCTTTCAAACTACATCACCGCGCTTGGATACGACGTAGACGAGCAGGGTGAGCTCTTTAAGAAGTATTGGCCCTGCGACGTTCACGTTATCGGTAAGGATATTGTTCGTTTCCATACTATTTATTGGCCTATTATGCTTCTTGCGCTCGGTATTCCGCTTCCTAAGAAGATTTACGGACACGGTTGGCTCAATTTCGGAACTGATAAGATGTCCAAGTCCAAGGGCAACGTTATGTATGCTGACGAGCTTGCGGAGCTTTTCGGTGTTGACGGTGTACGTTACTACACCCTTTCCGCTATGCCTTACGCAACTGACGGAAGCATCACCTACGATAGCATAATCACTGCTTATAATACCGACCTTGCCAACAACCTCGGCAACCTTGTATCAAGAACCGTTTCTATGAACAAGAAGTATTTTGACGGTGTTGTTCAGGCTCCCACTACCCCCGAGGTTCTTGATGACGAGCTTAAGGCGGCGGTAGATAAGGCAGTGGCAACGGTTCACGAAAAAATGGATAGCTACCACGTTGCAGATGCGCTTTCCGCTATATTTGAAATGCTGAGTAGAGCAAATAAATATATTGACGAAACAACACCTTGGGTTCTTGCAAAGAACGAGGAGAGCAAGGGCAGACTCGGAACAGTGCTTTACAACCTGCTTGAAACGATAAGAGTCGGCGCAAGTCTTCTTATGCCCTTTATTCCCGAAACCGCAAACAAGATTTTTGAAATTCTCGCAACCGAAAACAAGGGCGAGGAGTTTGGCGGACTTGAGAGTGGCAAGGCAACGGGAGAGGCAACCGTACTCTTTAAGAGAATTGATGAAAAGGAATTTTATGAAAACCTTGCTAAAAAGCAGGGCAAGATAGAAGAGGAAAAGAAAATGGAAGAAGTAAAAGAAGAAGTAAAGACCGAAAAGGTATATGAGGAGCTTGCTCCTATTATCACCTTTGACGATTTCTTAAAGCCTGATATGAGAGTTGCACAGGTTCTTGAGTGTGAGCCTATGCCAAAGTCCAAGAAGCTTCTTAAATTCAAGCTCGACCTTGGCTTTGAAACAAGACAGGTGCTTTCGGGTATTGCAAAATACTACAAGCCTGAGGATATGATAGGCAAGAAGGTAATTATGGTTGCAAACCTTGCTCCCCGTATGATGTGCGGTGAGGAAAGCAACGGTATGATTTTGGCTTCGGGTGGACACGGTGAGGACGCAGTTGTTCGTGTTCTCTTTGCCGCTGACGATGCAGTGCCCGGCGACAGAGTAGGCTGATGATAGCAAAAAAAGGACTCCTTTTTGACAGCCACGCCCACTACGACGATGCAAAATTTGATGAAGACCGTGATAGCGTGCTCCGTTCTCTTAATGAAAACGGAGTAGGCTACGCCGTTGACGTCGGTTGCTCCTTTAGGAGCATACCGCAGGCTATGGATTTGGCGGAAAAGTATGATTTTATCTACTTTACCGCAGGACTTCACCCCTGCGACACGCAGGACGCCGAGGATAACGGCGAAAACGAAACGCTCGACTATCTTCGCTCGGTGCTTTCTCACGAAAAGTGCGTTGCGATAGGCGAAATCGGACTTGATTACTATTGGGATGACGTACCCCGTGAAACGCAAAAAAAGTGGTTCAGACTTCAGCTTGACCTTGCACGTGAAACGGGTATGCCCGTTGTAATTCACGATAGAGATGCTCACAGCGACACGATGGAGATTTTGCGTGAATATAAGGACGTTTGCGGCATTTTGCATAGCTTTTCGGGTAGTCCCGAAATGGCGGCAGAGCTAATTAAAAACGGCTGGTATATCTCTTTTTCGGGCGTGCTTACCTTTAAAAATGCGGCAAGACTGCCTGAGGTTGCCAAAATGGTACCGACTGACAAAATGCTTATCGAAACCGATTGCCCGTATCTTGCTCCGCATCCGTTTAGAGGCAAGAGAAACGACTCGACTCTTATGCGCTATACGGCAGAGAAGCTTGCCGAAATCAAAGGATTAAGCTACGGACAAATAGTAAAAATAACCGAGGAAAACGCATTTAGGGTGTATAGACTCGGATAAAGGGTAATTTTTATGAATACAACCGCATTTGATATTGCAAAAATACTAAAAGAGCAGGACAATATCCTGCTCCTTTGTCATATCCGTCCTGACGGAGATACGCTCGGGTCGGCTTATGCGCTTAAATACGCCCTTGCGGCAAAGGGCAAAATAGTTGACGTTTCCGTGTCCGACGTCATACCGCCAAGACTTGCTTTTATAGGTGAGCTTGAGGCGGACAAGGGGGAACGTGAAGCGAAAAATACATTTGTTTGCGCTATCGACGTAGCTCAGCGCAATATGCTCGGAGCAAACGCTGAGCATAATATAGATATGAAAATCGACCACCACGAGATAAGCGAAAAATTCGCTCCCGTATGCCTTATTGAACCTGATGCCGCCGCCTGCGGTGAGATAATTTACGAGGTTATACGTGAGCTTGAAAAAATAGACGGCGCTACCCTTACAAAGGCTTCGGCAACGGCACTCTTTTGTGCACTTTCCTCGGATACGGGTTGCTTTAAATACTCAAACGTTACCGCAAAAACTATGCGTATAGCGGCTGACCTTATCGACGCAGGTGCAGATAATTACGACGTAAACCACCGTCTTTACGAGGTTAAAACGGCAGGCGAGCTTGCCGCAAAGCGCCTTATGCTCAACGAAACCGAATACCTGCTTGACGGCAGAGTCGGAATACTTGTTATAACGGCTGATTTCCGTAAAAATAGCGGTGCGGACGATGACGATATCGGTTCGGTTGTTTCGGATATACGCGAGGTGCAGGGAATTGACCTTGCCATAACCTTAAAGCAGGATTTAAAGGATTTAACCAAGTTTAAAATTTCAATGCGCTCATCACTTAAGATAAACGCAAGCGACCTTTGTGCGCTCTTTGGCGGTGGCGGACACGCAAGAGCCGCAGGCTGCTCGGTAACTGCAAATTCACCCGATGAGGCAAAGAAAACGGTGCTTGATGCAGTTTTGCCAAGAATTTGCGGGTAGCACCCGCTGGCGTATAATTCATTTAGCATAAAATTAACACTATACATCACGGTGGCGGCGGGTAGCACCCGCTGGCAAATAATTGATATAGTGTAAAATTTAAGCTATATATCAAGGTGGCGTTGTAAGAGAAGTTTTTGCCAAGCTTTTTACAAAAAGCGGTGAGCACCGACAGGCAAATAACAGATTTGGTGTAAAATTTAAACAACATATCACGGTGGCGTGGTAAGAGAAGTTTTTGCAAGGCTTTTTTCAAAAAGCCGGGAAGTTTTTGCCCCACTTTTTTCAAAAAGTGGGTAGAGAAAGGAAATTTCTATGTCCGAAAATTTTGGCGGTGTGCTTTGCGTATACAAGGAGCAGGGCTGCACCTCTCACGACGTTGTAAATAAAATAAGACGGCTTTACGGCACACGTCAGGTCGGACATACAGGTACGCTTGACCCGATGGCGGAGGGTGTGCTTGTTGTTATGGTTGGCAGAGCCGTTAAGGCAAGCGAGCTTCTTTCGGCTGACACAAAGGAATATGTGGCAGGCTTAAAGCTCGGTATCACAACCGACACCGAGGATATAAGCGGTCAGATACTCACCGAATTTGTAGGGCAAATGCCCGATTTTGAAACGGTTAAAAACACTGTTTTGTCATTTGCAGGTGAGATTGAACAAGTACCGCCGATGTACTCGGCGCTTAAGGTTGATGGCAAAAAGCTTGTTGACCTTGCCCGTCAGGGAAAAGAGGTGGAGCGTAAGGCAAGAGCCGTTTGCGTTGACAAAATCGAGGTTTTTGAAACGGATAAAGAGGGCGAATTTTTGCTTAATACGAGAGTTTCAAAGGGTACGTATATACGAACTCTGTGCGCGGATATAGGCAAAAAGCTCGGAACGGGTGCGGTGATGTCCTCGCTTGTGCGTACCGTTTGCGGTAATTTCGGCATTGAGGATGCACATAGACTTTCCGAAATCGAGGCTATGAGTGTCGAGCAAAGAAACGCACTGCTAAAACCCGTTGAGTCGCTTTTTGAGGACTGTCCGAGCGTTACGTTAAGCGATTTTTTTGGTAAGCTTGCCGCCTGCGGCTGCGAAATTTACCAAAAAAAGATAGGTACGCACCTTGAAAACGGTGCACTTGTAAGGATTTACGATAAGGACGGATTTTTTGCTATCGGACGTGTGCAGGAGTTTGATGGCGGTAGCGCAATAAAGCCTATAAAACAGTTCAGAATTTGAGGGATAATTCGATATGTATGATATTATGGAGCACCTTGAAATGTTTGCACCTGTGCAGGGGGACGGCTACGTTGATATAACCCTGCCCGTTGCTATCAATACTATATGGGGTGCGCTTGAGATTCGCATTACTCCAAGCGAGGACACCTATAAGGTAGAAAGCCTGCTTGATATGTTTTATGACGCAAACGACGATGCACAGTTTTACTTTGATATTTTCGAAAAGCACGATAAAAATTATCACTACGGTATGCTTATAAAGGACAACGTTTTTTATAAAGAGTACCAAAATGACTACAATCTTACGCGAGCCCTTGATGAATTTATAAGATTTTTTATTTTGCTTGATGATTTTATTATCAAAAACGACGTTATCGGGCACGAGGAAGATTTTGTTTGATAGTATATTAAGATGAAAAAAACGACAGTAAAACTGTCGTTTTTTTATTACCTTATTTAATTTAAAGGTTGATTTTGATAATTTTGCGTGGACATTTATTTGCACAAGCACCACAGTAGGTACATTTTGAGTAGTCAATGCTTGCAAGCGAGCCGTTTACGGTTATAGCACCGACGGGACAAGCCTTTTCGCAAATTTTACAGCCGATGCAACCGACGTCGCAGTAAGTACGGGTGGTAGCACCCTTATCAATAGACATACAACCGACGTAAACCTTGGAGTCAAACGGCACAAGCTTGATTATCTGCTTTGGGCAGGAAGCGGCGCAAACACCGCAGCCCTTACATTTTTCGCTATGTACCTTGGCAACACCGTTAACAATTTCAATAGCGTCAAACGGACAAGCCTGCACGCACGTACCAAGTCCAAGACAACCGTTAAGACACACCTTGCTGCCTGCGCCGAGTTGGGTGGCGGCTCGGCAATCGTGCACACCCTCGTAGATGTATTTATGCTTTGCCGTACCGTGTGTGCCTGAGCACATAACCTGCGCTCTCATTCTTGTTGGCGCTTCAATTTCTGCTCCGACTATTTCGGATACCTGACGGATAATTTCCTCGTCAGCTACTGTGCAGGTGTTAGGCTTTGCCTCGCCCTTTGAGATTGCCGCAGCAAGAGCTGCGCAGCCTGAATAACCGCATCCGCCGCAGTTTGCACCCGGTAGACATTCGGCAATTTTTTCAGCTTTTTCATCAACGGGTACTGCAAACGCCTTTGAGGCGATAGCAAGTAGTGCGCCGATGATACCGCCGATGGCGGCAAATATCAAAATAGGAATAAGTATTTGCATAAATGTTTTACCCCCCTTACCCTATTGACATACCGCTAAAGCCCATAAACGCCATAGCGATAAGACCTGCGGTGATAAGAGCAATAGGCATACCCTTAAATGGCTTTGGCGGTGTGGCAAGTTGGAGTCTTGCGCGCACGCCTGCAAAGATAACTATCGCCATAGTAAAGCCGATTGCCGCCGAAAAGCCGAACGCAACAGATTCGATGACGTTGTAGCCTTCATCAATATTTACGATTGCGGCGCCAAGAACTGCGCAGTTGGTTGTGATAAGCGGCAGGAATATACCGAGTGAGCTATAAAGCGAGGGTATAAAGCGGCGCAGGAACATTTCAATAAACTGAACGAGTCCCGCAATGATGAGGATAAATGCTATTGTGCGCAGGTAGGTAAGTTCAAGCGGCTCTAAAACGAGCGTATAGACTGCCCACGTTACCGCCGAGGAAATGGTCATAACGAAGGTTACCGCCATACCCATACCAAGCGCGGTAGACGGCTTTTCCGATACTCCAAGGAACGGGCAACAGCCAAAGAACTTAGCGAAAATGAAGTTCTCGATGAATATTGCGGTGAACATCAAAATCAGAATATCAATAACTTCTTTCATTATACGTCCTCCGTTTCTGTGTCGTTTTGAGGTACGGGGGCGCTTTTTTTGTTGCTTAGAGCCGTTCTTAGCGCCGTAACGCCCGCAATAAGAAATCCGAGAGTTACAAATGCGCCAGCGGGGGTGATAAAGAACTGTGCGCCGTCAAAGAGCTTGAAGCCTGCAACACTTCCGCTACCGAGAAGCTCGCGTATAAATGCAAGAATTGAAAGAGCAAGCGTAAAGCCGAGCCCTATCGAAATTCCGTCTATAAATGAGGGCAGTGGCTTATTTTTAGATGCAAACGCCTCAGCTCTTGCCAAAATTATACAGTTAACAACGATAAGCGAAATGAATACTCCAAGCGACTTATTAAGCTCGGGTAAAAATGCCTTCATCAGCATCTCAACTGCGGTAACAAAGCCTGAAATTATGACTATGTAGGAGGCAATTCTTACCTGCTTTGGTATAAATTTGCGGAGTAGTGATATAAACAGGTTTGAAAACATCAGAACCGCAGTGGTTGCAAGTCCCATACCGAGCGCATTAATAAGCGTTGTGGTGGTTGCAAGTGTGGGGCACATACCGAGCACCTGAACAAAGGTCGGGTTTTGGTCTATTATGCCGTTTTTGAGCTGTAAAAGGAGTGTTTTAAATGAATATTTTTCGTTTTTCATTTTAATTTACCCCCTTTTTGTATTCGGCATAAGCCTCAAGCGCCAGCTTTGTGCCGTTTATAACCGCCTTTGAGCTATACGTTGCGCCGCTTATAGTGTCATACTTGCCGCCTGCTACCTTATCAAGGTAGCCGTCCTTTTCGATTTTATCGCCTATACCGGGTGTTTCGCCGGAGGAAATGATTTCGATGCCGCAAACCGTACCGTCGGTTTTTATACCGACAAGCATAGCTATTGCACCCTTGAAGCCCTTGGGAGAAACCTTTGCGTAGTAGCCTATAAGCTCCTCGCCGTTTTTCACGGTGTAAAATCCGTTAAAGGCTTTATTGTCAATCGAAAGAGCGGTGTCCTCGGTGTTAAGAGAGGTGTAGCCGTCAAAAATATTTGAAAGAGCATTATTCAAAGCAATTTGCTCGTTTTCAGCAATTTTGTCCTTGGTTATTTCGTTTACGAATGCAAGTAGTCCCGCAATACACATTGTTATAACGAGGAGCACGCCGATTATTCTGACAAAATAGAGAACGTTTTTCTTTGTATCTGTCATTTTACGCCCTCCTTTTGTTTTTTTGTACCAAAGGGCTTGGGAGTTGTTGCCTTGTCAATATACCAAACGAGCATATTCATTATCATAATGGCAAATGATACGCCCTCGGGGTATGCTCCAAGATAGCGTATAGCAACAGTGATAAGTCCGCAGCCGACTCCGAAAATTATTCTGCCGACTGGAGTTACGGGGGAGGTGGTGTAGTCGGTTGCCATAAAGATAGCGCCGAGCATCAGACCGCCCGAAAACAGCTGATAGCCAAGAGATAACAGGGGAGTTGTGCCTGCAAGAGGGAAGATAAGTGCAAATACACCCACAGTACCTATGTAGGAAAGGGGAATATGCCAGGTGATAACTCTGCGTACAATAAGATAAATACCGCCGATTATAAGAGCGAGGGCGGAGATTTCGCCGATACACCCGGGAATTTTTCCGAGAAATGCGTCTAGCACAGTATAGTTGGGAGCAACCTCTGCCTTGAAGGCGTTGAGGGGAGTTGCAGTGCTTATAGCGTCAAGGGGTGTTGAGGAGCTTATCGTATCCAGCTTGTTGGAATAATCAGTCATCTCGGTAGGCCAAGAAATAAACATAAATATTCTTGCCGCAATAGCGGGGTTTACGATATTTTTACCGATTCCGCCGAAAAGCTGTTTAACAACCACGATAGCAAAGAAGCAACCGAATAAAAGCAACCAAGGGGGGCAGGTTACAGGGAGGTTAAATGCGATGAGCACACCCGTTACTGCCGCTGAGAGGTCGGTTACGGTTACGGGCTTTTTTGCGAGCTTTTGGTAAGCCCACTCATAAAACATACAAAGTGCAACCGAGGTTGCGGTGAGCGTCAGCGCCATAATACCGCCTGAAACAACACCCCAAATGAGTGCGGGTACAAGAGCGATAAGTACGTCGAGCATAACCCGCTTAGTTGAGTTTTTGTGCTTTACGTGAGGGGAGGGGGCAAGGGTAAAAAGCTGTGATGAGGATGAATCCATACCGTTTATTTTGCCTCCTTCTTTTCGTTTTCCGCCTTTGCGGCGGCTTTGCGTTTATTATCGTTTATTGTCATTTTCGCCATACGTATAAGCTGTACGAGCGGAACCTTACCCGGACAAATGTATGCGCAAGAGCCGCACTCAACACAGGATAGCGCATTCCATTTTTCACAAGCATCAAAATCTCTTGCCTGTGAGTATGCGGATATGTAGAGTGGCATAAGTCTCATAGGACATACACTGACGCATTTTCCACAGTGCAGACAGGCAAAGGGTAAGGTATCGTTTTGATTGAATTTCTTTGAAAGAGCAAGTACTGCGTTCGTTCCCTTTGTAACTGCCGCATCGAGCGACCACCCTGCAAAGCCCATCATCGGGCCGCCCGTAATCAGCTTTTCGGGTTGATTTGCGAAGCCACCGCAGTAGTCGATAAGGTCGGATATCGGTGTTCCGAGAGGTACAAGCAGGTTTTTAGGAGAGGCTATGCAGTCGCCTGTTACCGTAACTATTCTTTCGATAAGCGGCATACCCTCAAAAACTGCTCGGTATACGTTATAGCAGGTTTCGGAGTTAAAGATTACACACCCAACGTCCGCAGGGAGCCTTCCTGCCTTAAGCTCTATTCCGTAAAGGGCGTAAATTATTTGTCTTTCGTCGCCCTGAGGATATTTAGTTTTAAGTATTTTTATTTCAATAGACGTATCGTCGCCAAGCGTTTGACGGAGCTTTTCGGCGGCATCAAGCTTATTGTCCTCGATAGCGATAGTACCCTTTTCAAGACCGAAAACGTGCATAAGGAGTCGAAGGCCTTTTATCAGCTTTTCGGGTTCTTCGAGCATAAGTCGGTGGTTTGCCGTTATAAACGGCTCGCACTCCGCTCCGTTTATTATAATGGTATCAACCTTGCCGATAGCAGAGGATATTTTTGCATATGTAGGGAAGGTTGCTCCTCCCATTCCCAAAATTCCCGCGAGACGAACCGCTTCTATACACTCCTCCGCCGTTATCTCCTCGGGCTTTTTGCCGCTGGGCTTTATAGACTTTAAATACCGTTCTTCTCCGTGGTTT
>JAZOML010000031.1:0-5248 GCA_045653945.1 Eubacteriales bacterium | reverse complement strand
GAAACAGTAAATGCCATTATTGCAGCACCGAAAACAATAATTGGTGCTCTTAAAAATAAGCGTAGGAAAAGATTAACTGCATTTTGCACAAGATTGCAGTCAGAGGTCATTCGGGTAATCATTGTGGAGTTTCCGAGAGTATCGTATTCCGTATATGAGAGCGATTGAATTTTTGCAAACAGTGAGCTTTTAATATCAGAGGTTACCCCAACCGCCGCTTTTGCTGCAAAATATTGCGCCACAACGGCACAAAACCAACCGACAAGAGCAAGTATAACAAGTATGATTGTCATCTTGATTATGAAAGATTTGTCTTCGTTGGCGATACCTTTATCGATTATTGCTGCGATTATTAGCGGTACAATTAATTCAAATGAAGCTTCAAGAAGCTTGAATAACGGAGCAAGTATTGATTCTACCTTGAATTTTTTCATATATTGCAAAAACTGTTTCATTGTTATTTTCCTTTATTTTGCGGTAATATTTGTAATTTTTGCTTGCGCATTGTACTGACATAGCTTGTCGTTTAATATATTTTCAAGCCTAACATTATTTTGATTTATAATTTGTGCCACTTTTCTATCCTTTTGCTCGTCGTTAAGACCCAAAAGTGTTGTTGTTGCCGCAAGTTGAACTGCTTTTAATTTTATTTTGTTATCTAAAATAAGCGGAAGCAAATTCTTAATCAATGAAGCGTAATTTATATCGTCTATTTTTAGTGTTATTTCAATCATATAAAACCTCTTTTTTGCTTATCATATTCCTACTTTCAAAAAATAATTCACATGTCTTGTTCTATTTTTGATTTTTGCTGCATAAAATTTATCAAGCAAATAAAAGGGGAGAGCCCCGGTTAAATTTAGAAAGGAAATGAAGTTATGATTGGAGAAAAAATAAGGAAAAGCGGAGAGAACGTCGCACAAGGAATAAAAAGAGTAGGCAAGAGAAATATTGCTATTTGTCTTGCGGTTTTACTTGTGGCAGCTGCAGTATGTGTAAATTGGGTGCTTTATTCAGGAAACGGCGACGTTGTTGATGAGGTGCCGTCTGGAAATGAACAGGAAAACAACAACCAGCAAACCGGTGGCGAAAGTCAAAATGACGGTGTAACAAGCTACTTTGCTTCCGTTCAAATAAGCCGTCAGCAGGCAAGAGATGAGGCTCTTGAGGTTCTGCAGCTTGTAATTGACAGCGACAGTGCGCTAGAAAGTGCAAAGCAAGAGGCAATCGCCGATGTTTCGAGAATCGCTGACGAGATAGCTGCCGAGGCTAATATTGAAACACTTGTAAAAGCAAAAGGCTTTGAGGATTGCGTTGCGGTAATAAGCGACGGTAATGCAAATATCGTTGTAAAAACCGATGATGCGCTAATGCAAAACGAGGTTGCCCAAATCCTTGAAATTGTTGTTGAGCAAACGGGAATTTCACCCGAAAATATTAAAATTACCGAAAAGAATTGACTTAAATAAGAGCGTCGTTTAGGGCGCTCTTATTTTTTGCCTAATTTTCTTATAGCACCGTCAAGAGCAGCACAAAATGTAAATACATCGCTTTCAGTGGAAGAGGTGTCAAGACTTACTCTTATTGTACCGTCAGCAACTAGGCTTGAAAGTCCAAAAGCTGTTAAAACGTGGCTTACGGTGTTTTTATGAGATGAACACGCTGAGCCTGAGGAAACGTAAATACCAAGAGCGGAAAGATAATTAAGAAGAGGCTGGCTTTTTGGCAGAGGAGTAGAAATACTGATTATATGTGGAGAAAAATCGCCGATAGGCTTGTTTAATGTGCAGCCAGAGGGTAAATTTTTAAGTAAAAGCTCACGTATAGGCATTACTGCTTCAATGAACCTTTTGGCGGCTTTATCCGAACCGTTAGCCTTAACAGCAGCGGCAAATGCTGCAATTCCGGGAAGGTTTTCAGTGCCTGACCGAAATCCCATTTCCTGACCGCCACCGTAAATTATTGGTAAAACCTTATTTTTTCGTGCCGTTTCGTAGGACAACCACAATGCTCCAACACCCTTTGGACCGTGAACCTTGTGAGCACTGACGGTTATCATATCCGCACCTAAAGACTTTGGTGTGAACGGTACTTTTTGGTATGCTTGTACGCAGTCAGTGTGGCAAAGTATATCCTTTGAAAATGCTTTTACAGATTTAAAAGCTTCAGGAACGTTATAAACTGCCCCCGTTTCATTATTAACGTACATAATTGATACAAGTACGGTATTGTTGTTCAAATAGCTTTTTAACTCATTAATATCAATTTTCCCAAAAACAGTTTTTAACTTGTGTACGGTTATTCCAAGTGAGTCTACTGTATTTAACACTGCAGGATGCTCACTGTCGGTAACAATGATCTCAGGATTTTTTATTTTCGAGCTTTTTATTGCGCCAATTATCGCAAGATTGTTGCTTTCCGTACCGCTTGCGGTGAAAATAAGCTTTCCAAATTCCTCGCCGCCAATCATACCTGCTTTTCTTGGTAGCTTTGACCTTATATTGCTACCCCAAAGCGAGCAGATAAGCTCATTTCTACTATTTTGTAAAAGCTCTGCCGCCTTTGAACCGAGCGCGTGAAGAGAGGACGGATTGCCGTAGTTTTCCGACATAGCCTCGGTCATAGCGTTTATAGCCTCATCGCAGGGCTTAGTTGTTGCTGAATTATCAAGATAAATAATTTCCATTATCAATAACCTACTATACAATTGATAATTAATTATAACATTATATATATATATTGTCAAGGATAAATTGATAAAATTATCAATAAGTGTTTGGTTTTTCGCCACTTGACAAGCTGTTTAAATTAGTTTAAAATATATGTATCAAAGTGAAAGGATTTTTTTATGAAAATTGCAGTACTTGAACGAGATAGTGTAACTGTTGAGGATATAGATTTTTCTTATCTTGAAAGCGTTGCGGACATTACATATTACGGTAGAATTGAAAAAGAAAAGGTTATTGACGTTGTAAAAGAATACGACGGAATAATTGTGAATAAAACGGTAATTGATGAAAACGTCATCAAATCCTGCCCGAATTTACGCTACGTTGGTCTTTTTGCAACAGGATACAATAATATTGACGTTAAATGTGCCGCAGAACATAATATAACGGTTTGCAACGTGCCAAGCTACTCAACCGATGCGGTTGCACAGCACGTTTTTAGCTTTATTTTGTACTGTGCATCATCACTTGGAAAATATATTTCCTCGGTAAATGCAGGGGATTACAAAAAATGCAAATCGTTTTGTTACTATCCGTACCCAATAGAAGAATTAAAAGGTAAAACACTAGGTATTCTCGGTTATGGAAGTATCGGTAAACGAGTTGCCGAAATAGCAAACGTATTCGGTATGAACGTTATAGTGTATTCACGTAGAAATAACTGTACGCCTTACGAATACGTAAGTAAGGAAGAGCTATTTAAACGCAGTGATTTTCTTACAGTACACTGTCCTTTAAATATTGAAACTGAAAAGATTGTTAATGCTGAAATGCTTTCGCTTATGAAGGACGAAGCGGTTTTGATAAATACTGCACGTGGCGGTGTTGTTGATGAAAATGCACTCGCTGATGCTCTGAAAAACGGTAAAATAAGAGCGGCTTGTATTGATACTATAACAAAAGAACCGATGAGCGAAGATTGTGAGTTGTTTGGAATAGAGAATTGCTATATCACTCCGCATATTGCTTGGGCGGCAAAGCAGACAAGACAAAGACTTGTGAATATAGCCGCAGATAACATCAAGGCTTTTACAGAGGAAAGTCCAATAAATAAGGTAAATTAAAAAAGAGTGGCAATTAGCCACTCTTTTTTAAAATTCAAAGTTTATCTCTGGATACGTCCGGAGCCGTCTCCACCTGCAAGCTTTTCAACCTCGGCTACAGTCATCATATTGTAGTCGCCGGTAATTGTGTGCTTGAGAGCCGATGCTGCAACTGCAAATTCAACTGCAGCCTGTGTATCCTTGCCGTTAAGAAGAGCGTAGATAAGACCGCCGCCAAATGAGTCGCCACCGCCGACACGGTCGATTATGGTGAGGTCGTACTTCTTAGAGAAGCAGTAGTTTTCACCGTCGTAGAGCATTGCAGACCAACCGTTGTGAGAGGCGGAGTAGGACTCACGGAGAGTGATAGCAACCTTTTCAAAGCCAAACTTATCTGCAAGCTGCTTTGCAACGGACTTGTAGCCTTCGTGGTTGATTGTGCCGCCGTAAATGTCGGTAGCTTCTGCCTCAATGCCGAATACGTCCTTTGCGTCCTCTTCGTTGGAAATGCAAACGTCGATATACTGTGCAAGCTCGGTCATAGCCTTGCGAGCCTGATCACGGGTCCAAAGCTTTCCGCGATAGTTAAGGTCGCAGGAAATCTTTACACCCTTTGCCTTAGCGGCCTTACAAGCGTCGATGCAAATGTCAACAACGTTCGGACCGAGTGCGGGAGTAATTCCGGTGAAGTGGAACCAATCTGCGCCGTCAAAAATCTTGTCCCAATCGAAATCCTCGCGACTTGCCTTAGCAATAGCGGAATTTGCGCGGTCATAAATACATACGGAGCCACGCTGAGAAGCGCCCTTCTCGTTGTAGTAGATACCAACACGATCACCACCGCGAACAATCATAGAGGTATCAACGCCGTATCTACGGAGTGAGTTAACTGCAGCCTGACCGATTGCGTGTGCAGGAAGCTTGGTTACGAAAGCGGCGTCTATACCGTAGTTAGCAAGGGAAACGGAAACGTTAGCCTCGCCACCGCCGAAGGTGAACTCGACAGAGTTTGCCTGAACGAAACGCTCGTAGTTAAAGGGCTGAAGACGGAGCATAAGCTCGCCAAAGGTAACAACTTTCATTATTATATCTCCTTATGGATAAAATTTTATACTACAAGTAGTATAACAAATAAAAATTACTTTGTCAAGTAAAATAAAATAGAATAAGTGTATTTTTATATGTATTTTATTGACAAATATTATACTTAGGCTTAAAATAAAAAAAGTATAGGCGGAATTGATATTTCGAATACCAAAACAGAAAGTAAGATAAATAGTAAAAGCGGAGCAGTTGCTCCGCTTTTACTTTACACAAGACTATAAGTATTCAGTATGGTCTGTTACGATACAGTTTCCTAAAATATTAAATATTTATTTTGACCGATAGTTGATGTGCCGTAGTGTCCCGGGGAAAAGGTGATTTCGCCGTCCATTTTCAGTAGCAATTTAAGGGAATTAAACATCTGTTCAGCAT
>JAZOML010000030.1:0-5259 GCA_045653945.1 Eubacteriales bacterium | reverse complement strand
TTTTTTCATCAAATTCAACCCTTGCGTAATGACCGGTAACTATTTTATCGCAATCGAGTTTTTTTGCTTCTTTAAATAGCCTATCAAATTTAAGGTGCCTGTTACACTCAATACAAGGATTGGGAGTACAGCCGTTTTCGTAAGCATAAACAAAGGTATCGATAACGTATTGTTTAAAGTTATCGGAAAAATTAAATAAATAATGCGGTATATCGAGCTTTTCGCAAACGCTTATTGCGTCATTTATATCATCATCGGTGCAGCAGGACGGAGCAATACCGTCGCCAATTAACTTCATCGTAACACCGACACAGTCGTATCCGCTGTTTTTCATAAGCAAGGCGCAAACACTTGAATCAACCCCGCCGCTCATTGCAATAAGTGTTTTTTTCACGGCAAAAACTCCTTTTCTAAAGCTTGTTCAATATATTATACAACGAAAAAATGCTCTTGTCAAGCATTGACATACATTAAAATATGTGATATACTTATTTTAATATTTAAGGTAGAGGTTAATATATTTATGGATGAAATTAAGCTTGGTAAATATCGCCATTTCAAGGGTAATGAATACGAGGTAATCGGAATAGCAAAGCACAGTGAAACTCTTGAACCTATGATTATATATAAGGCGCTCTACGGTGAGGGCGGATATTGGGTAAGACCTGCCTCTATGTGGAACGAAACAGTTGAGCGCGACGGGATTACCTACAAGAGATTTACATTTATAGGGGAATAATTATGAAAAGAATTGCAAGCTTCACAGTAAATCACGATAAGCTTAAAAAGGGAATTTATATATCGAGAATTGACGGAGATGTTGTAACCTACGACGTGCGTTGTAAGATACCAAATGGCGGAGATTATCTGCCAAACGGCGCTATGCACACCTTTGAGCATCTTTTTGCAACCTACGCACGAAATAGCGAATTTGAAAAAAGTGTAATTTACGTCGGTCCTATGGGGTGCAGAACTGGATTTTATTTGCTTTTGCGCGACGACGTAAGCTATGAAAATGCAATTAAGCTCACGCGCGAGGCTTTTGAATTTACCGCTAAATTCGAGGGAATAATCCCCGGTAGCACAAAAATCGAATGCGGTAACTATCTTGAACACGATCTTGAGGGCGCAAAAGAGGTTGCAAAAGATATGGTAGAAGTGCTAAAAAATTATACACCCGAAATGATGAAATACGAGGAATGACAAAGTGAAGATTTCAGATATTATAGCAAAAAAGAAAACGCTTTCTTTTGAGGTTTTTCCACCAAAAAAGGATAACTCCGAAATTGAGCAAATTTTTGCAACGATAGATGAGCTTAAAGCTCTAAATCCTGATTTTATTAGCGTTACCTATGGTGCAAGTGGCTCAAACAGTAAAAATACCGCCGAGATAGCCTCATATATTAAGAACAATGCGGGAATTGAGGCTCTTGCGCATTTAACCGGCGGTCCCTCCACACCCGAGGATATTGATAGAGTAGCAAATGAGTTAAAGGCGCATAATATTGAAAATGTTCTTGCGCTTCGCGGAGATAAGCCCATTTGGTACGAGGCTGAATATTGCAAGTATTTTCCGCACGCAACAGATTTGATGCAGTATCTCCAAAAATATAGTTTCAGTCTTGCCGGCGCTTGCTATCCCGAGGGGCACAGCGAGTGCGAAACTCTTTATGCAGACCTTGAGAATATGAAAAAGAAAGAGGATACAGGCGCTTCGTTCTTTATTACTCAGCTTTTTTATGATAATTCATATTACTACCGACTTGTTAGCGAAGCAAGAAAAATCGGTATTAAATCGCCAATTATTCCCGGAATTATGCCAATAGTTAAGGCAAGTAATATCAAACGTATAAAAGAAATGTGCGGTAGTACAATTCCACTTGAGTTCCGCAATATGATTGAAATATATAAAGATAAGCCTGCAGTAATGGAAGAAATCGGCTTAAACTATGCAGTATATCAAATAATTGACCTTATAGCAAAAGGGGCACCCGGTATTCATCTTTACATAATGAATAACGCGGAAATAGCAAAGCAAATTTACTCAAGACTTGAAAGGGTATTTAATGAACTTTTCTGATGTATTAAATTCAACGTATGAATTTCTTTCTTATAGAAAAATAGAGAAAAATGAAGAGATGGATGCCCTTATTAAATCTTGTTATGAGGAAATTGAACACTTAAACTCATTTAAATATATTTATGTTGAGCGAAAAGAATTTTTAGATTTTCTCAATAATGAACCATATTTATCATTTATAAATGGTTGTGAAGGTTATTATATTGTTGCAACAACGCTTGGTGTTGAGGTTGATAGGCTTATAAAACGATACTCGATTACCGATATGGTACGTGCTGTTGTTCTTGATACAGTTGCGGGAGTTTATCTTGAAGAAAAGGCAAACGAATATGAAAAAACTCTTGGCGATAATCTCTCTTATCGCTTTTGTCCGGGATATCAGGGAAGCTCGCTTTCGGATTTAAAATATCTTTTTGAGGTTCTTAATCCCGAAAAAATAGGTATTTCATTACTCGATTCGGGTATGATGATACCGCAAAAGAGTATGTGCGGAATAATTGCAATCGGAAAAAACGAAAAGAAAAGCTGCGGTAAATGCATTTGTCTAAATAACTGTGCTTTCAGAAAGGTCGGAAAAAGATGCTACAACTTGGTAAACAAATAATGATTTTTGACGGCGGTATGGGAAGCGAGATTACCAAAAGAGGAATTTCGGTTGCTATTCCCGAGGATTTAAATATTACTCACCCCGAAATTATAAAGGAAATTCATAAAAGCTACGAATATGCCGATTTTATAACAACAAACACCTTTGGTCTTAATAAAATCAAATATCACGGTGCTTTTCCTATTGAAACGGTAGTGAATTCCGCAATAGAAAATGCTCGCTCAAGTGGGAAAAGGGTGTTTTTTGATATAGGACCAACGGGCGCAATGCTTAAACCTATCGGCACTCTCACATTTGACGAGGCTTATAATGCATATAAAGAGGTTGTTTTAATCTCTAAGAATAAGGTTGACGGTTATATTCTTGAAACCTTTTCCGACCTTTATGAGCTTAAAGCCGCCGTTTTAGCGGTAAAAGAGAATACTGATAAACCGTTTTTTGCAACGATGACCTTTGATAGCACTGCAAGAACTCTTACCGGTAGTACTCCTGAAATTATGGTTGAGCTTCTTGAAGGACTCGGTGCTTCGGCACTTGGTGTTAACTGCTCACTCGGTCCAAAGGAGCTCGAAGAGGTAATTTCAAGAATAATGGCGGTAGCTCATATACCCGTAATTATTCAACCAAATGCAGGACTACCAAAGGTTAAGGACGGAAAAACCTATTATGACGTTACACCAAAGGAATTTGCAGAGCAAATTGCTAAATACGTACAAATGGGAGTTAGTATTATAGGTGGTTGTTGCGGTACAAACCCCGATTTTATAAAAGCAATATCCGCTTTCAAGGGACTGCCTGTTGTTGCACCTGAAAATGAATACAAAACTACCGTTTCATCGTATTCAAGGCTCGTGCATATTGAAAACGTAACCGTTTGCGGTGAAAGACTTAATCCTACGGGCAAAAAGCTCATAAAAGAAGCACTTTTAAACGGAAACTATGACTACCTTGTTGGCGAGGGTATTAAGCAAGAGGAAGCAGGTGCGGACTTGCTTGACCTTAACGTCGGTGTGCCAAAAATCGACGAGCCTGCCGTTATGCGTGAGGCGGTTGAGAGAATTCAGGAATATATTGACCTTCCGCTTCAAATTGATAGCTCAAATAAAGATGCAATAGAGCAGGGTGTTCGCTATTATAATGGTATTCCGCTTATAAACAGTGTAAATGGTGAGCAGAGTGTTATGGATGCCGTGTTCCCGATTGCAAAGAAATACGGGGCAGTTGTACTTGGACTTACACTTGATGAAAACGGTAACCCAAAAACCGCCGAGGAACGCTTTGAGATTGCAAAACGTATTGTAAAAGAAGCGGAGAAATACGGTATTCCACGTCATAAAATAATGATTGACACACTTGTTTTAACGGCTTCTGCCGAGCAAATGCTTGTCAAAGAAACGCTAAAAGCACTCACACTCGTTAAAACGCTTGGGGTACAAACCGCACTTGGCGTTTCCAACGTTTCATTTGGACTACCCAATAGACCTCTTATAAATAAAACATTTTTAACAATGGCTATGCAAAGCGGTCTTAATATGCCGATTTTGAATCCCAATGATAGTGAAATGATGAACGCAGTCAAAGCATTTAACGTGCTTATGGGGCACGATATAGGAGCGGAAAAGTATATCTCAGTATTTGCTGATACTCAAAGCACACCTCAAACAGTTGCGATAAACCGAACGCTTACAGAGGCGATAAAAAAAGGGTTCAAAAATGAAGCAACAGCTCTTGCAACCGTTGAGCTTGAAACAAAAGCACCGCTTGATGTAATAAATGAGGTGCTTATTCCAGCGCTCACCGAAGTCGGTGAAGCATTTAACTCAGGAAAAATCTATTTACCGCAGCTCATTTCCTCGGCAGAGGCGGCAAAAAACGCCTTTGCGGTGATAGTAGAGAAGCTGCCTGCAAGTACAGTTGAAAAGGGTACTGTTGTTGTAGCAACGGTTAAAGGCGACGTGCACGATATTGGTAAAAATATCGTTAAAACGGTACTTCAATCCTATGGATATTCAGTTGTTGACCTTGGAAAGGATGTTACTCCTGAAAAGGTGCTCGAGGCGGTTAAAAAGCATAACCCCATAGCCGTTGGACTTTCAGCACTTATGACTACAACCGTTATTTCAATGGAAGAAACCGTCAAGCTCTTGAAAGCAAATAACTGCAAATCAAAAATATTTGTCGGTGGAGCAGTGCTTACTGAGGACATTGCTAAGGAAATCGGTGCGGATTACTACGCAAAAGACGCGCTTGGGTTTGTGCATGCACTTGAAAATATTAGATAATTATATTTAACAACAAAAAAGCTCCCATTTGGGAGCTTTTTGTATTAGAAATTAAAGAAATTCTTTGTATTATTATAGCAGATATCCATTACTATCTGCGCGAGGGCATCTATATCGCATGGGTATTCGCCGTTTTCAACCCAATCGCCGATGATATCGCAGAGAATTCTGCGGAAATATTCGTGGCGAGTGTAGGAAACAAAGCTGCGGCTATCGGTAAGCATTCCAAGGAAGCTGCCAAAAGCGGAAAGGGAAGCAAGAGAAATCATTTGCGCTCTCATACCGGGAAG
>JAZOML010000029.1:0-2367 GCA_045653945.1 Eubacteriales bacterium | reverse complement strand
CTCAGCATACATTGAATCTTTACGAAGCTTATCCCGAGGTCGTGATGGCAGCGCTTTCTGCAAAGGAAGGTAGCTACTATGAAGTAAAAACCAATTACGGCGTGTGCTTTATATACAAGTCTTCGCTACCTGTACGTGGATACATTTATCCGTCCAATGATGTTTTCTTCGGTGATTTTTATGCTCAGGCAGCTTCGTATATTTACTATAACGAGCTCACAGAATATTCTGAGGACGTAAAGGTGAAGGATGCGTATCTTGCGCTTGATGTCGTGAATGCTCCGTATAATTATAAGTTGGCGATAAGATTTTAAAAATTAAACGCTTTGCCATATCTTAGCTAAAAGTATGGTATAATTTGATAAATATCCTTTCAAGGAGTATACGATGAGCAAAATCAAACGATGTATAAGAGATTCTATTCTAACTGTACTTACTTTAGCGATAGCGTTTGTAGTCAGCACATTGCTGCAAAACGTATTGGATATATCCGAGCATGTTACAACGTTGTTTGCATTTGCGGTTTTTATAATATCGCTTATAACAGACGGATTTTGGTTCGGAATTATTTCTACGATAGTAAGTGTCGCCGCCATTAACTACGCTTTTACATATCCGTATCTTAATATGGATTTCTCAGTTCCGGAAAGTATTTTTTCAGCACTTGTAATGCTTATAATCTCGTTTTTGACGTGCATGTTTACAACTAGGTTAATAACGTGGCATATGCTGGAAGCGGAGGGGGAAAAAGAGCGTATGAGAGCAAATCTTTTGCGTGCGGTTTCTCACGATTTGCGTACACCTCTTACGACTATATACGGTGCAAGCTCTTCAATTATCGAAAACTATGATAAGTTAAGTGACGCGCAGAAGCTTCAAATGTCAAAAGGAATAAAAGAAGATTCCGAATGGCTGATCCGCATGGTAGAAAATCTTCTCTCTATCACGCGTATTGACAGCGGTGCGGTAAAGCTTATCAAAACTCCCACGGTTCTTGAAGAACTTATTGACTCTGTTATTATAAAATTCAAAAAGAGATATCCCGAGCAACACGTAAACATAGATATCCCGGACGAGCTCGTCGTTATTCCGATGGATGCGATTTTGATCGAGCAGGTTATCATTAACATTCTCGAAAATACGATTCACCATGCAAAAGGCTTTACAAAACTGTCAATGCGAGTATTCTCAATCGGTCAAAAGGCAATATTTGAGATTACCGATGATGGTTGCGGTATTCTTCCCGAAAAGCTCGACAATATTTTCACCGGATACAACGATAAGTTTGAAAGCACATCCGATACCCAAACACGCAACGCAGGCATCGGTCTTTCGGTATGTGCTACAATCATCAAGGCACACGGTGGCGATATCACCGCTGAAAACGCCAAGGAAGGCGGCGCTATATTCAGATTTTCACTAACTACCGAGGAGGTTTCAAATGAATCAAAACAAATATAAGATACTTCTCGTAGAGGATGAAGGAAACATACTGAATTTTGTTACCGCTCTTCTTGAAGCTAACGACTATCAAGTTATAACGGCGACGAATTATGAAATTGCTAAAACTATGTATGCCTCTCATATACCCGATCTTGTGATTCTCGATCTTGGATTGCCTGATAATGACGGTAGCGTTCTTTTAAAAGAAATTCGATTGAAGGATTTTACACCGGTTATAGTCCTTTCCGCAAGAAGTGAGGAACGAGAGAAGGTTAAACTTCTTGATATGGGTGCGAACGATTATATCACTAAGCCGTTTGGTTCTGACGAGTTAATCGCACGTGTAAGAAGCGCACTCAGAAACAGACGTCATGATACAGGCAAAGGGCTTTTACCCGGCGGTAAATTTACCATTGGCGAGCTTCTAATTGATTATGATGCGCGTCAGATATTTATTGCAAATGAAGAAATCAAATTAACGCAAACCGAATACAATATAGTAGCATTTTTATCAGAGAATTGCGGTAAAATGATGACTTATGCCACGATAATTAAAGCTGTATGGCGTGAGTACCCAGATGAATCAAGCATAAAGAAGCTACAGGTAAATATGGCTAACATAAGAAAGAAATTCGGTGCACGTCCCGGTGAGGCAAGTTATATTGCCAACGAACTTGGTGTAGGCTACCGAATGAAAGAATAATCAAAGACTGCAATATGCTTAAAAGGTGTATTGCAGTCTTTTCTTTGCTGTTTCTTAACCGAATTTATGATATTATAATATGGTAATATGGAGAGATATTGGTATAAAGACTAATATAACTGCATTTTTATAAATTTAAAAGAAAAAGGTAAAGGCTATGAGCGAATTGTTAGACTTGTTTAATCCAATTTTGGAATTTGGAAAAGACGGCAACTGGAAAA
>JAZOML010000028.1:0-22004 GCA_045653945.1 Eubacteriales bacterium | reverse complement strand
AACTCTATATTGAATACACTGAACAAGTCGTTAGAAGAAAGTAGGAAGCAGAACTTAAAACTTGATTTATTGACAAAGGTTTATGCTGAAATTCAAATGAATAACACAAGAAATCAAGAAGCGATTAATAATTTTATAGCGTGGATTTCGGAAATTTCAGAATGTGTTAATTCAGATTATTGGAACGGCGAAGACGTAATGGGTATTTTCTTTAATGAATTTAACCGTTACAAAGGAAAGTCGGAATCTGGACAAGTATTTACGCCTGACCATATTACTTCTTTTATGTATCGTTTGATTAATGTAAATCAAAACGATAAAGTGTTGGACGCTGCTTGTGGTTCGGGCGCATTTCTTGTTAAAGCAATGTGTAATATGATGAAAGAAGCGGGTGGTGTAAAAACTAAAAAAGCAGGACAAATTAAAGAATCACAATTATTCGGTATAGAATTTGATAGAGAAATTTTCGCCCTTGCCTGTGCCAATATGTTGATTCATAAGGACGGAAAAACGAATTTAGAACATTTAGATAGTAGAACTTTGGAAGCTTGCGAATGGATTAAAAGTAAAAAAATTACAAAGGTTCTTATGAACCCACCGTTTGAAACAAAATATGGGTGTTTGACTATTGTTGATAACGTATTAAAAAATGTACCGCAAAACACAAAGTGCGCTTTCATTTTACCTGATAAAAAATTAGAAAAAGATAGCATGGGTAAAAAATTATTAAAGCATAGCACACTTGAAAAGATTATTAAATTACCCGAAAAAGTATTTTCGGAGGGTGTAACAACGTCAATTTTTATATTCACGGCAGGCATTCCACAAAATAATAAAGAAATATTTGCTTGCTATATAGAAGATGATGGTTTAGAAACAGTTAAAAATCAAGGCCGTCAAGATATTAAAGACAAATGGCAAGACATTGAAGATTTGTGGATTGATATTATCCATAAACAATCTGGACACGAAACGATACAGTGGGTAAAGCCAAACGAACATTTAAGTTATCAAATGCCCGAAGTTCCTTTTGAAATTACGGAAGAAGATTTTACAAAGACAATGATGGATTATTTAATGTTTAAGCAAGGCATTGATGTTAAAGAATTTAATGATGCCTTAATGAAAAAAGTTTTATATAATAGTCAAGTAAAACAAGAGCATGAACAGGTTGTGATTACATTAAAAGGTGAAAATAATGAGTAAAATTGATACAACGCAATGGAAGTATTTTGACATATTATCATTATTTGATGTTTTTTTAGCAGATGGCGATTTACAAGCCAAAAAATTGGAAGATGGAGAATATCCTTTAATATCTTCAGGAAAAACTAATAATGGAATATGTAAAAACATATGTAAACAAAAAAATAGTAGATTGTTTCAATCATCTACAATAACTGTTGATATGTTTGGAAAAGTCTTTTATCAGCCTCAAGTATTTTATGCGGTTGGACATGGTAGAGTTAATATGCTTGTACCTAAAATGACAATGAGTGAAAAAAGTGGATTATTTATTTCAGCGGTTTTAGAAAGACAATTATTTACAAAATATCAATTTAACGATATGTGTTCTTCTACTTCGCTTAAAAATGAAAAGATCAAACTACCCGTTGACATTAATGGCAACCCAAATTTTGCATATATGGAAGAATATTTGCAAAATTTGGAAAGTGCGGTCAGCTCTTCGCTGACTGCTTTGCGGTCAGCGAAGAGCTCGAAAACTTGCGAAAAAGTTGATATTATAACTTGGAATAAGTTTGAGATAAGTAAACTTTTTGAGATTCGCAAAGGTAAAAGACTGACTAAAGCCAATATGTTTGAAGGACGTATTCCGTTTATTGGCGCAAGTTCTTTTAATAATGGAATAACTGCGTATATTGGAAACGACAAATACTTGCATCCTAAAAATACCATTACAATGTCATATAATGGTTCGGTAGGAGAAGCTTTCTATCAAGAAGAAACATTTTGGGCATCAGACGACGTAAACGTGTTATATCCTAAAATAAAATTTAATAGAGATATCGCCATGTTTATAATTCCGTTATTAAAAAAAGCGGGGCAAAAATATGCTTTTATTGATAAATGGAAAAAAGAAGATATGGAAAAAGACTTTATCTATTTGCCTACAAAAGCTAAGGATGAAATTGATTTTGACTATATAGAAAATTATATTCAAAACAAAGAATTGAAAATTAAAAAGTTTTTAACTTCAATTATTGCTGTGTAAAAAGTACTTTTTGTCCCACACACATTCCCTAAAAACGAGATTTAGTTCCACACATCCAAAAATCCAAGCCTATTGGCTTGGATTTTCCTTTTGCACTCTCAGCATATAGAGCAAATTTTCGTTTTTAATTATTGAAAAAAAGTTTTTTATATGATATAATAATTAAAAGAACAACTTATTTTAAAATAGGAGTTATGAAAATGGATATTGTGATTATAATCTTGCTGTCGGTTTTAGTTGTATTTTCTTTAATACAGGTTATCAAAACGTCTAATAAAAAAGGCGATACGTCGGTAACGATAAATAAAGAAGACAAGGAAGAAATTATAAAAGCATTTTCGTCCAATATTTCGATTATATCCTCGGCACTTCAAGCTTCTGCGGACAATTCTTCAAAAGAGGTCAAGGCAAATCTTGACAATATGTCCACCAAAATCAATGAAAACAGGCAATCAACAGAGGAAAGATTAAATGCGATTGACAAAAATCTTAATGCGAGCTTAGAGCAAATCCGTCAAACTCTTGAACGAAATATTCAGGCAATCAAGACAAGCAACGAACAAAAGCTTGAGGAAATACAAAAAACTGTTGATGAAAAATTAACCAAAACCTTAAACGAGAGGTTTAGCGAGTCCTTTAAGATATTAACCGACGAGCTGGCAAAGGTAAGCCAAACGATAGGCGAAATGCAAAAAATCTCATCGGACGTTGGAAATCTTTCCAAAATGCTGTCAAACGTAAAGACAACGGGTATTTTAGGTGAAATTCAGCTTGGTGCGATTATTGATGAAATTTTATCGTCCGAGCAGTATTTAAAGAACGTCGTTACAAACAAGGCAGGTAGAGATCCCGTTGAATTTGCAGTAAAGCTCCCCGGCGGTAATGACGGTGAGGTATTACTGCCGATAGACTCAAAGTTCCCATATACAATTTATAGCGATATGCAGACCGCATATGAAAAAAATGATTTTGACGAGTTTGAGGCAAAGAAAAAGCAGCTGATAGCTACCGTAAAATCTATGGCAAGGGATATAAATACAAAATATATATGTCCCCCTGCAACAACGAGCTTTGCCGTTATGTTTTTGCCGGTTGAGGGACTTTATGCGGAAATTGTGAAGTTAGGGCTTGTAGATGAATTAAGGACAAAGTATAACGTAACGGTAGCGGGGCCGACTACTATGGCGGCACTTCTCAATAGCCTGCAAATGGGCTTCCAAACCTTAGCAATACAAAAGAAATCAAATGAGGTATGGAATATTCTCAGAGCGGTAAAGACAGAGTTTGCAAAGTTTGGCAGTATTATCGAGGGTATTCAAAGGAAATTAAACGGTGCAAGCAACGACCTTGATCAGTTGATTGGCGTGAGAACGCGTGCGATTGACAGAAGCTTACGCAGTGTTACGGCTTCAGGCGACGAAAACGCTTTACCCGATATTCCGTCGGATGAATAAGAGCTTATAAAGGCTGTGGTATTACACCCGAAATAGGACTTGTTTTGCAAGAAAAAGCAAGTGAAGGTATAAAAAAGTTACTGTCAGACGGCTTTGAAAAAATAGATTTGGCAAGGTACGAAAGAAATTTACCGCTATATTTTGTGTGCGCTTATTACAGGAATTTAAATTAAAATAAAAAAGAAAGGCGGTTACATTATGCTATCTGAAAAATACAATATTAAATACGTTGTAGCCGTCGTGAGAGGGTATTTAAAGCGCATTGGCGCTACCGACGTGGAGTGTGAACTGCTTTGCAAGTCTCTTTGCGATTTGACAAATGAGGAAAATCTTAAATTAATTGAGATAGGGCAAGAGCTGGGGCTTAAGCTTCATTATTTTAAGAAAACGGACAGAGAGCTACCTCGGGTTAGTAAGGTAATAGGCTTTTTAAAGGGTATTTGCTTTGAAACGCTCCTTGACGTAGGAAGCGGACGTGGGGTATTTTTACTCCCGTTTCTTGAGGAGTTTCCCTTTGCACAGGTAAAATCCGTTGATATTCTTGATAAAAGGGTGCAGATGCTTTCCGACCTTGCAAGGGGCGGAATAGAAAATTTAAGTGTCGAAAAGGCGGATATTTGCGAGCAGCCTTATGCGGATAATTCGGTTGACGTGGTTACTATGCTTGAGGTTCTTGAGCATATTCCAAACGTTCAGGAGGCGATTGCAGCCGCTGTCAGAATTGCAAAAAGCTACGTGGTTTTGACCGTCCCCTCAAAGGAGGACGACAACCCCGAGCATATACATCTTCTTACGAAAGAAAAATTAACAGGATATTTTGGTGCTTGTGGCGTTAAAAGACTGACCTTTGACGGAGTGCCCGGACATTTGTTTATGATTGCAAGGCTGGAGAAGTGATTAATATGGATTTTAGAATTTTAAAATACCCAAGGACTCAGCATCTAAGCGGTTCAAGGCTTCAAGAAGGCGACGAGGATTTAAGTCAGGTACCGTTTTCTGAAATTCTTGGCAAAAATATTGTTATCGAGGAAAAGATTGACGGAGCTAATTCCGCCATTTCCTTTGATAACGAAGGCAATTTGTTGCTTCAAAGCAGGGGGCATTATTTAAACGGCGGCTACAATGAGCGCCACTACAATTTAATGAAGCAGTGGGCAAATAACAACAAGTCGCTTTTTTGGTCGGTGCTTGGCGCAAGATATATTATGTACGGTGAGTGGATGTACGCAAAGCACACCGTTTTTTACGATGCGCTTCCCGATTATTTTATGGAATTTGATATTTTTGACAGAGAAGCGGGAATTTTTCTCGATACCAATTCAAGAAGAAAAATAACCGAGCAAATGGGAGTTGTTCACTCTGTCCCCGTACTTGCTAAGGGGATTTTTAAATCTAAGGAAAGCATTTTAAAATATCTCGGTGTTTCAAATTACATAACCGAAAATCATATTGACGTGCTCAGGGAATTATCGGAAAAGCAGGGACTTGACGTTGAGAGGCAGGTAAGGGAAACCGACCTTTCAATGCTTATGGAAGGGCTTTACATTAAGGTAGAGTCTGACGGTCAGGTTAAGCAAAGAGTGAAATTTGTGCGAAACACTTTTTATCAGTGTGTTAACGCTTCGGGCAGCCATTGGCAGCAAAGACCGATTATCCCAAATCAGCTTGCAACGGATACGGGTGATAAAAAATGATGGACGGCTATCTTGAATTTAAAAAAATAGCGGCTCTTGTACCAAATGATGGTGAGAGAATAGATTGGGAAGCGCTTGGTAAGACCTCACTTGCGCCTGTTTTCGAAAAAATGTCAAAAACGCAGCAAAATCCTCTCTATCACGGCGAAATAGACGTGCTATCTCACACAAGGCTTGTGTGCGAGGAGATAGTAAAGCAGCCAGAATATAAAAGGTCAAGCTTAGAAGATAAGACAGTGCTTTTTGTGGCGGCTCTTTTGCACGATATCGGCAAAATAGCCTGTACCGTCGAGGTAGACGGCGTTATTAAATCGCCTCACCACTCATCAAAGGGCGCTATAATGGCAAGACGGCTGCTATGGCGTGAGCTTGGACTTTGCGGCACACCCGAAAAACAGCAAATGCGAGAGGCGATTTGCAGTCTTGTCCGTTATCACTCCTTTCCGCCTTATGCTATAAACGACGGGGACGTCGAGTTAAAATTGCTTAAAATTGCCTCAAACGGTTATCTTGTGGGGAGCTTTACACTTGAAAAGCTTTGCGTTCTTGAAAGAGCCGATGCGCTAGGAAGAATTGCAACAGATACCCCCGACGTGCTTGAAAGGGTAGAGTATTGCAGCGCTCTTGCAGGTGAGCTTGGGTGTTTAACTAAGCCCTACGGCTTTGTAAACGATTTTTCGCAAAGAGCATTTTTCAAGGGGAAAACCGTTTGGCGTGAGCAGGATATGTTTAACGATACTTGGGGCAAGGTAATTTTAATGTCGGGGCTTCCGGGTACGGGAAAGGATACCTTTATAAAGAAAAATTATTCTGATTTACCTATGATTTCGCTTGACGAAATAAGAAAAGAGCTTAACGTGTCGCCCAAAGACAATCAAGGCAGAGTTGTTGCCCTTGCGCACGAAAGAGCAAAGGAGCTTTTAAGAAAAAAGCAGCCCTTCGTTTGGAATGCAACTAACATCACAACACAAATGAGGGATATGCAAATTTCACTTTTTGAGGACTACGGAGCGGCAGTTGAAACCGTTTTTCTTGAAACGAACTTTGAAGAACAGCTAAATAGAAATCAAAGTCGCGAGAGTGAAGTGCCCGTCTCGGCAATTGAAGCAATGTTTTCAAAGCTTACCTTACCCGAAAGGCACGAAAGCGAGATGGTTTTGTGGGAAATTGTGTAAATCTACTCTTATTCAAACCAAAAAGAAGGACACGCGTCCTTCTTTTTTTGTGTTTTGTAGGGGGGCTTGTCGTTTGGCAGTATTAACGGTTTTGCGGCATTACGGCGCTAATACGTTTAGCATCGTTTAATATTTTTTTCGGACGGTTATATTATAAAAAATAAGTTAATCTTATTATTGCATTTTAATGATTTATGTGATATAATAAGAAAAAACGGTGGATATTGCCGTGTAAGTACCTGAATTTTCCGTATTTTGGCGAGGGTTTATTATGGAAAAGAAGCTAAAAGTTTCAGTAATCGGTGTTGGCGGTATAGGCTCGCTCCACGTAAAAGTAATACGTGAACGGGAAAATGACCTTGTCGCTATTTGTGATATAGACGAAGCTAAGCTTGCGCTCTATCACGATATAAAAGGGTATACCGATTATAAGTCTATGTTGGATATAGAAAAGCCTGACGTTGTGCATATATGTACTCCTCATTATCTACACGCCGAAATGACTATATATGCGCTTGAACGTAACGTAAACGTGCTTTGCGAAAAGCCCGTTTGTATGAAAAAAGAGGAAATTGAAGCAGTACTTGAGGCTGAAAGAAAATCATTGGCGCAGCTTGCTGTTTGCTTTCAAAACCGATACAATCCGTCCTACGTTTATGCAAAGGATTTCTTAAAGGGCAAAAAAATTGATTACGCTTATGCCCACGTTTATTGGCACAGGGATAAAAATTACTATCCTGCCGATAATTGGCACGGCAAAAAAGCTACCGAGGGTGGCGGAGTCCTTATAAATCAGGCGATACATACCCTTGATGCACTTCAATGGATTCTCGGATTTCCAAAGAGCCTGACGGCGATAACGGAAAATATTTCGCTTAAAGATATAATTGAGGTCGAGGATACGGCAACAGTTATTTGTAATGGTGAAAACAGCTTCATCCTGAGCGCAACTAATTCGGCATCGAGCGACTACCCCGTTGAATTTGTTGTAGGAACGGGCGATGATGAGATAAGATTTGAGCAAAACTACGTATACCTGAACGGCAAGAAAATTGATTTTGAAAATACGTCAAAGCTATATTCAAAGCCTGTATACGGAACGGGACACAGCACGCTTATCTACGATTTTTATGACTGCGTAAGGCAGGGCAGAAAATTTGAAATCGACGGTCTTGAGGCGTCAAAGGCGATAAGATTGGTTTTAGCGGCGTATGAGAGCTGCGGCAAAGAAATTAAGCTTTAAAGGAGAAAATAAATATGAGCGAATTCACCTATCAGGAAAGCAGCTTTGGCTTCAAGCTTGAAAATTGGGAGTGGGATAACACGTGGATAGACCACCCAAACGACCACCAAAAGAAGAGATTTTTCTACATTGGCGACTCTATTTCCTGCGGTACAAGAAGGATGTTCAGGACGATATCGGATAAATTAACCTGCGACGGCTTTGGTACGTCAAAGGGACTTGACAACCCCTTCTTTTGTGAGGGTATTCGCTATTTTGCGGCTCAACTCAACGGCTTTGAGTGTGTGCTGTTTAACAACGGACTTCATGGTTGGCATCTTGAACAAGCAGAGTACGAGAAGCACTATGAAAGGATGATAAAATTCCTTGTAAACGAGTTCAAGGGTATCCCCGTATACGTTGTTTTGACCACATCTACTAAGGGAGATGAGGAGCTTGGCGAAAATTCAAGAGTACAAAAAAGAAATGCTGCCGCTTCCCGTGTTGCCGAAAAGTATGGACTTGGGGTGATTGACCTTTATACCGTATCTCTTGAAAACAAGGATTTGAGAATGGACGACGGAGTTCACTTCACCGAGGCAGGATATAAAAAATTTGCAGAATACATTTTTGAGTGTGTGAGTAAGAATTCACAAAGAAAGGACTTTTAAAAATGAATTGGGCACTGACTATCGGGATATCAATAATAATTTTATTTGATATTGTTTCTTTGGTACTAAAATTAAAAAAAACAAGCAAGCTTGCTTCGCTGTTTAATTGGCTTGAAATAACTGCCATTTCGATCTTTGGGGTAAAGTTTTTTTGGTACGGCGTGATTGAAAAACAGCTGATACAAGCGCTTTGGTATGTATCAATCGCATTAACCTTTGTTTCGCTTTACATATTCATAAAGTATTTTATTGTAAAGGATAAACCGATTTCCGCCAAGATACTCAATTATACGATGTTTTACGGAGCAATATGGTGTCTGCGATATGCAGTAGGCTATTATGCTAAGCTGAATATTGCCCCCAGTGATAATCCTCTTGGGAATTCGGGACTGAATTGGTTTGAGGAGGGCTTTAACAGCCTGCTTCACACCCTGCAAACAATGAGCCTTGACGAGGGATACACCGAATATATAGACATTGGTAATGAAATGTTTTCCTATCTCGGCTGGAATCCAACCGTTCACGGAGTATACGCATCTTGTCTTAATATTCTCGCCCCTATTGTAGGCGGACTTATCATTTTTGAAGTATTTACGAACATTTTTACTGCTATAAAGCTTTTGACAATACCGTGTTGGAAGCATAAATACTATTTCAGTGAGCTTAATGAACGTTCTCTTGCTCTTGCTAAAAGCATACGCGATACGCAAAAAAAGCTTTTTACTACTCCTGCCTGCATATTCACCGACGCATATTCGGACAAGGGCGATGAAAAGAAAACGGAGCTTTTAAGCGAAGCGAAATCTTGCGGTTTTATTTGCGTAAACGATGATATTTTGCATATAAAAAAGTCCAAGCTTGGCAAAAGAACCTATATCCTTATGGATGAAAAGGAAAGCGCTAACCTGCACAGTCTTGCCGATTTGGTGGGGGACAGCAACCGCGACTATTTAATGACCAGCTCTCAAAAACGTGTAAATATATACGTTTTCTCTGCTGAGGACATTTCAGCTCAAAAGATGCAAATAATGGATATGCTGCTTTACGTCGAAAAGGACGGCGAAAATTTAGATTGTATAAAAAAAGCGCTCAAAAATAAAGACGAGCTTTCCGATGACGAAGTTAAACGACTTGAAAATAAGAAAAAAGAGCTGGAGGAGGAAAAAGAAAGGATTAAGGCTAAATGCCCCGTAATCACCGTAGTAAACAGCTATCGCAACCTGATGACCAACCTGTTTTGCGAAATTCCCCTTTATCAGCCGCTTATCAGCAGAAAAAAGCTTGGAAAAAATAAAATTGACAAGTCCGACAACCAAATTCTGGACGTTACCGTTCTTGGTGTAGGTTATATTGGTATGGAAGCGGTGCTCAGCGCATATTGGATGGGACAAATGCTGGGCTGTAAGCTCCGCATAAACGTTATATCTAAGGAAACCGACACGGAATTTTACGATAAATTAAATGCTATAAATCCTGAAATACTGCAAAATTCCACTGTAATAAGAGGCACTAAGGCAAGTATTTCCAGACCTTATTGCGAAATACAATATGTTGAGTGCGATATTAAGGATAACATATTCGTCCAAAATAAGGGAAAGAAGAAAATAAAGCAAATACTTTATAAAACGGATTATTTCGTTGTTTCTCTTGGTACTGATATGGATAATATGATGGTAGCTGAAAAGCTTCGCAGGGAATTCGGTAAAAAAGCACAGGAAGACAAAAATCAGGAAAACAACGTTATAATCACATACGCAATATACGACAGCGATATGTGTGATGCTCTTAACTTTAAGAACACGAAAAATAAAGTTGATGGTGTATATATGCACGCCTTTGGCGGTTTAAAAAAGGTTTACAGCGCTGATAATATATTTATGGAGCACTATAATTCGTTTGCAACGGGTGTAAACGCAGGCTACGACAGAAGCAACCGCACATCTAAAAAGGCGGGCGAGGGTGATACCGATTATACTCTTTGGGCAAGTCTTGCACGTTCAATGCACGATTCGTATAAGCTGTTTTCTGTCGGCTTACTTGATGATTGTTCGATTTTCTATAATACCGAGGAAGAGGTTAAAAATAAAGTAAGCTCTATACTCGTTAGCTATATGTACAGCTTGATTGGGCCGATTGATAATCTTGATTTGAATACGGCGAGGGCGATAATGAATAAGCGTATTGACCTTGCGTGGCTTGAGCATCGCCGTTGGAACGCATTTACAAGAGTTATGGGTTACAGGCGTCTGAATAAAATAACCGATGACGGAAATCAAAAGATAGAACGTCTTAAATTACACGGATGTCTTGTTGAAACAAAGCTTGACGTGGACAAGGAAACGGCATACGATTCACGCACCCTGATACTGAAATATAACGGAATTCGTAAAAATAAAAACGGAATTTTAGACGGTTATTTCTCGGTAGAAGAGAGAGTACCTGATGATGCAATCTTATTGCAATTAAACTCCGATACCGCAGACGAGAAAAATAAAAAATACGAAGAGAAAATCAACGACGTAATAAGCCTTAAGCTCAAAAAATCGGAAAAATCGGGACTTTTCTATGAGGTAACCGTAAGCTACGAAAAGACGGAAGAGATAAAGGAACAAGATTTTAAACGCAAAACGATTTTCACTGATGCTTCAAAGGTTTTGGAGAAATTTATAAGTGAAGAGGCTAAGCTGCTTTCAGATAAGGAAAAGAGCAAAGTAAAAACAGTAGAAATGACTCAAATGAGCAACAAAGATTATAGCAAGGAGCTTTTCGAGCAAAAACGCAAAAGATATTCCTACTATGCTTCGCTATTTGATGAAAAAGCAAACGGCAAATCTCAAAAGGATTGTCCGCTTAATGCCCTTGCGTGTGAAATATACAAAAAGTGTAATGATGCGGAAAGCGAGCTTGATGGCGTTGTGCCTCGTGATTTTAAGGTGCACGACTTCCCTGAATCAGAATTCACAAGCAACGTAACTGTTGAAGACGCATTGAAATTCCTCAATTCAAGGGGTTGGAAAAGAGAAAAGCTAATAAAAATGTGTAAAAAGAACAAGATAAAGGGAGCAATTAAGCTTGGCAACGATAAGGGATATCTTATTCCCAAAGACTCGATAAAAGGCAAGATTGTTGCCGATACACAACCAACGTTACATCTTGACGTTGCATATAGGTCGTTGCCTTAGAATTTAATTATACAGCGAGGTAAAAAATGTATAGGCCAAATCCGATAGATACAAGCAAAATAGAGCTTCCAAGCGAGCTTGAAGCTTTAATGGAGAAAATAGCGGAAAACGTTCACGAGAATTGGGCTGTCGGCAGGATAAATGACGGCTGGGTTTACGGTGAAGAACGAAACGATCTAAAGAAGACAACGCCCTGTCTTGTGCCTTATGCGGCTCTTAGTGAAGCCGAGAAGGAATACGATAGAATAACTGCGATACAAACTCTGAAAACTATAATTGCTCTTGGATATAAGATAACAAAATAAAGCTTGAAATTCCGCTGCCGCAAAAAACGGTGGCGGAATTTTATCATTTTTTTGCGGGGTGTGGCGAATAATTACGATTCGTTTCGCCATCCTTTGGTAATTTGGCAATTTGATACATAAAAAAATGGCGAAAAGTGTGTTTTACTATTGACAAGTTACAAAAAAAATGATATTATTAATACATCGACCAAGATTTTCCTGAAAATGGGGAAAATAGGTATTCGGAGGCATCCGCAAGTAATTTTTAAAAAATATTTTAATTTTTGGAGGACAAAAATATGCAGTTTACACCTTATAACGTTGATATTGTAATGTGCATCGACGCAACAGCAAGTATGAAGGGCGCTCTTGATATGACTAAGGCTCACGCTCTTAGCTTTGCTGAAAAGCTCGAGGAAAAAATGCAAGCTGAAAACAGAGCTTACGGCGATCTCAGAGTAAAGGTTATCGTATTCAGAGATTTTGGAATTGATGCTGACGCTATGATTGAAACTGACTTTTTCACCCTTTCCGGAGAGGTTAATGACAGCGAGGCATTCCACGAGTTCGTTAATGAAATTCAACCCAGCGGAGGCGGAGACCTCCCCGAGAATGCTCTCGAGGCAATCGCACTTGCTATGAAGTCTGACTGGAATCCTAACGGTGGAAAGTACCGTAGACAGATTATACTTGTTTACACTGATAACGAGGCGCTTCCTCTTGGCGAACGTGCTACTGCTCCCACCTATCCTACAGATATGCCTGCGGACCTTGCTACGCTCAGCGACTGGTGGTCTAACGGTGGTCAGGAATTCGGTGGAAATCTCGAGCCCGCTCTTTCCAGACTCGTTGTATTTGCTCCTGATATGTGGCCTTGGAATGAAGCCGGAATGGAAATCTGGGACAGAGTTAATTTGACAAAGGTTAACCCCAAGGACGGTCTTTCCGACGTTAACTTTGATGACGTTCTCGTTAAGCTCGTAAAATCCATAACTCTCAGAGTAACAGGCTAACGCCAAAATAAAAATAAAAAGGAAAGCGGCGTAAAGCCGCTTTCTTAAATAATAAGGAGAAATAAAAAAATGAAACTGACAATGTTCAGCGAAGCCTATAAGACGTTAGATGGCAAAGCGTATCCTAACGGTCAGGACGCACTACCGTATGCTGACGATTCCATATTAATAGTTGCGGACGGTGTTGGGGGCGACGGTAGCTTTAAGGAAACAGAGTTTAATAAGGCATTGTTTGATGAAGACAAGTTTATTGATATTCTCTTTGGAGGAGTTGCGTGTGATATAGAAAATCCTTGCTTCAGAGAATTTGTAAAGGAATCCTTTGCGGGATTTTTTGGCACTAAGGAGTGCTATTTTGAAGAACAAGGAAATTTGCGTCCAAGCTCTTATTTCGGTTCACGTGTAGCGACGGCTCTTATGCTTGATATTAAGCTTAATTCTCCGCTTTTTTCTGAGAAAAAGGTATTCGAGGAGCTTTCAGCCTTAGAAACCAAAGAAGAAAAAAGAAAATATCTTGATAGCTTTGCAAATGAGCTCCACGCAAAGCTTAAGACGGGAATGGTCAAGGTTGCGGCAAACGGCGGCTTCAGAGAGCCACCAAAGGATCTTCTGTTCCCAACAACCTTAACGGCTACTCTTTATAATAAATGCGATGACGGAAAAAACGTTGAGGTTATAAATATTGCGGCAGGCGACTCCAGAAGCTATGTAATTTTACACGACGGTATGAGCCAGACGCAAGATGATTACGAAACCGCAGGTGGCGCAATGCTTACAAAGCTGTGCGCAAATCCAAAAGAGGGAACAGGAATAAACTGTAATTATCTGAAGCTCCCGATTCCTTGCATTCTTTTTAATAGCTCTGACGGTTGCTTTGATTCCAAAAAATTTATAAATCAGGTTGTTTTTGAGGAAGTTATCTTAAAAGCAATAAGCGAAAACAACTGTATGGAATCCGTTAGCCAAACTCTTAAAGAATATTTTGCGGAAGCAGGTATACACGACGATAGCAGCACACTTGCTATGTCGGCTTTGGGATTTGCAGACTATACTGAGCTTAAAGCTTTTGCGGACAAAAGACTTGCGGCTATAAAGGAAGCTTACAAGCCCGAGGATTTTGAGGACATTTTCGAGGTTAACTACTCTGAAAGTCTTATATTATTCGATAGTAAGAAAATTGAAAGATATGCGTCGGCAAAGGACGTTATTGCCGAAAACGAGGGCGTGGTTAAATTCTGTCAGGAGATTCTTGAGGCTGACGTTGCTACGGGTAGACACTATCTGGCTGTTCCGATAAAAAGATTGAGAGAACAAATCAGTGGCTTTGACGCCCGTCTTGCTCCGTATAATGATGAAATTTTCAAGATTCTACGTAAATATTATGCTTGGTTTGCCTTCAAGCTGGGAATTACCGGCTTGTACTCTGACTTGTATGGCGAAAAGCTGCAGAAGCTTAAAAACGATATTAAGCTTTCAAAAGAGGATTTCATAAGTGAAATAGAGGGCTTTGAGCAATGGCTTACAAGAGCAAACGGTGTAGTAGAGCAGATTAAAGCTCTTGCGACTTCTTCTGATTTTGCTTGGACTTACAGTGAGCTTGACATAAGAGGACTTGAACAGTGCGATACCGAAATTAAAAGGGCGGAAAAATCTCTGTTCCAGGGAATTATAAAAAAGAAAAACTCTTATATTAACCGTATAGCAAGAAAAAAACAGGAGTTTTTTGCATTAAATGAGCAGCTTGCAGATGCACAGGGTATAGAAAAGATAATAAGAGCAATCATCGAAAGTGATACTGCTGTTGAAAGTCTTGATATTTTTATAGAGGATAAAGCGGATTTTGTAGCCACCTTTGAAAAATATGCTACGGTATACAAACAAAAGCTTTCCCTTACTCTGGAGCTTGAAAAGAAGGTTGCCGCTTATATGAGTGCTTGCTTTAAAAAGAACTATGCGCGCATCTGGGAAGAAATAGAGAAGGGTACGATAGTTCTTGAGGGCGGAGTAATAGCTGAAATACGTGAGGACGAAGCACGTCAAAGAGACGCTCTTGTTAAAAAGGTAGAAAGACAAAAGGCAATTTTTGCTTTGTATGATAAGGGCTATAATAGATTTTTATTTGATACAACAGGAACTGAGGGGGTAATCTGATGTCGGATTTCATAAAAGACTATGAGCTTATAACACCGTGGAGAGATAATCTCGCCAGCGGTTCATCACTTCAGGCAGTAAAGGACGGTAAAAAATATATATTCAAGCGATATGAAACTCCTGAACCTATCAGAAATGAGGGTATGAGTGAAGCTACTTATCAAAAGAATAAGGATAGATTTGAAAAGCTTAAGAATTACCGTACAAAGGTTAATCAGGCGCTTCGCCATATTTCTGACCCTACAATAGTATCTGCGGTTGAGGAATTCGTACACGAGCACAGATACATAGAGGTAACTCCGTTTGTTACGGGCGCTCTTGATACAATGGAGGTTGCAAGTGTTGTATCCAACCTACCTGCTGAGCAACAGGCGAATGTTATCCGCACTGCGCTCAGAGGACTTGAATTAATGCATAAGGAAAAGGTAGTACACAGCGACCTTAAGCTTTCTAATATTCTTGTTGTAGAGGACTCAAGCTCTGAGAAAAAGTATTCTTCCAAGATTATAGACTTTGACGGAAGCTTTATTGTAGACGATAAGGGGGACGGATATAACTGCACAGAGCACCATATGTCTCCCGAGCAGGCGTTGTTTTACTATGCAGAGGACAAGGAGGACCAGCTCGCGGCTCTTGAAAACACCGACGAGAAAACCGATATTTTCTCTTTGGGACTTATTTTCCATGAGCTTCTTTCAGGAGGAGATTTACCCGATTATGTTGATCTTGCTCCGCATCTGCAAAGGGATAAGGAGGCAGGAAATCCCGTTTATGCGGCGTGTGCTATTTACTATGAGGCAAAGCCCTTGCTTTCGCCTAGGATAAAAAATCCTTTTTATAAGGCGATGATATATGATATGCTTGAGCGTTTGGCGGTAAACCGTCCATCAGCTAAAGAGCTTATTGAATTTATGGACGCCTGTGAAAGAGGAAAGACGCTGATTGACGAGCCTTGGCCGAGCGACAATCTTGAGTTTATTCCGGACGCCTTTAAGCTTAAGGGATATATGCAGCTTAAGCGTACCGAGGAAGGAAAGTATTTATTAAGAAAAGATAGCGGCGAAAAGGAAATCGTTGATTCAAAGCAAATTATTTCCCTTGGTCTTGGCAAGGAGCCGCTTGAGATTAAGTTCGACGCTGCTTGGGAAGAACACAAAATTGAAATTAATCCTGACGCTCTTAAGACAAAGGGATATATTGCGCTTCATCGTGTAGAGGTAAGCGGAATAAAGGCTTACCGTATATACGATTCAAGAAAGGTAGGCTATTTCAGAAAGCCTGCAGACCTTATTATATCCGGATTTGCAAAGGCTATAAAGGACCCACTTGAGCCGATATTTGATAAGCCTTGGGAGGAACACAGTGCTTATGAGTTTGATGAAGCAAAGATAATTGCAGCCGGATACGTTTCGCTTAGACGTGCCTCGATTAAGGGCTTAAAAGCATACTATTTATTTGACAAGAACGAAATATCTCGTTTAAATAAAATAGACGACCTTGTAGTACTTGGATATGCAACAAAGAAAATGCCTGAGGGTGGCTTTGACGAGCCTTGGGAGGAGCATAGCTTTACGTTTAATATTGCCAGAATTAAGAGCGCGGGGTATAATGCTGTCGAACGCGCTGAGAGCTCTGGTCAAAAGGTTTACCGCTTCTATCACGTAACAGGCAGAGAACAGATAAGAACTGCACAAGAGGTAATCGCCTTAAAGTACGGTATCCCAAAATAAAAGCAAACGGAGAATATTATGGCATTTTTTGAATCCGCGCAAAAGAAGATACTCAACGGACTTTTGGCGTTTGAACCGGTTATTAGATTTAATTCCATAAAGGGCTTTGATGCTGAATTTTACGGTGCGATAAGTGAGTACCCTAAGTTGGTTTATTATATAGATAGGTATAGCTATTCTTATAGAGGTACAAGCTATGAGCTTAACGTAACTTATCAAAACAAGGACGTGCCGCGACGTGAAATTTATGAAATCGAAACCTTAGAAGAAGGCGTAATGAAGCTTTGTGAAAAGGTTAGTGAGTACGCTGAAAAAATAGTTTTCGTTACTACAAACCCGAGCGAAATGTCGCGTGTTGCCAATTTGTTTGTTGAAAAACACGGAAGCTTTTATCCTCATTTTATGACGGTGTTTACGCAGTACAGCACTCTTGATAACCATACTTATATTTATGAGTACACCATAAAGTATCGCGTAAAGGTGGCGGCTCTTGATAAAATGGAGGAGGAGGTTGATGCCGAGGTAGACAGACTGTGCAGTCAGATGTTTTTACCCGGTATGCCAAATGAAGCTAAAATTTATCTTGCGCACAACTATCTTGCGACCACCGTTGATTATGAAAATAAGGGTGCAACCGATATGGAGCGCACCTGTACTCAAAGCGCCTACGGCGCATTGATACAGCACCACTGCGTTTGTCAAGGCTTCGCTGAAGCGTTCAAGCGAATTATGGACCACGAGTGTATAAGCTGCGATGTTATTTCGGGGGTTATTCTCGAAAACGGTGAAAGACACGCTTGGAATATCGTGTCTTTGCGTGGTGGAGCGCGTGCTCACGTGGATACAACGTGGGATATTTCAAATAGCAGACCTAATTATGACTATTTTTGTAAGCCTGATAGCCTCTTTGCCGGTAAACGTAAATGGGAAAAATCGCACTATCCAAAGTGTAATACTCTATCCTACGACGTTATAAGAGAAGCTCGCAAATATTTGTATTTTTATAAAAATACGCTTGTAAGAAAGGGCGTAAGTCTTAAAGTAATTGATTGTTAAAGGAGAAATTATGGCAAAGCTTGTAAAGGCGTATTGCGCCGTATCAAAGAAATATTTCGGTCTTAGTGTCGAGCAAATCGGCGGTAAGTGGAAGGTTGTAGACGTAATGCCTTTGTCGGAAACAGAGGGAAGGGTTGTTTCCAGCGAGGTGAATCAGCCCAGCTTTGATACGCACTCCAATCTTCTTGCCTGCGACACGTGTGGAAGCCGCAGAATAGGTTCGTGCCGTTGCGCTAAAAGAAAAACACGTTGCGCGACGGGAATGAAATACAATTTTCAATGTGCATACTGCGAAAATATGAAGATAGACTATACAGTCCCCGATATTTCCGAGCTTGGGGGCAGAGCGGGTGAAAAAATCGTACTCGGGCAGGGACAGGAGGTTGTTATCAGAGGTAGGGATAACAAGCCGCTTAACCGTATTGAGGTTGGTGTTGGCTGGGATCCCGCAAGACAGGGTGATAATATAGACGTTGATTCCTCTGTTGTACTGCTTTCGAGTCAGGGAGGCGGAAATGACCTTGTATACTTTGGAAATCTTGAGCATCCGAGCGGCTGCGTAGTTCATCACGGCGACAACCTTACGGGTGATGACGGGGACGAACAGGGTGATGACGAGAATATTTCGGTTTACCTGAGTAAGGTTCCGACAAAGCGTGATAAAATCGTGTTCGTTCTTAACGTTTATAAATGCGATGAGCGCCGTCAAGCGCTTGACGTTATTAAAAATCTTTACATACGCATCTACGATCCCGACAGTAAAAAGGCTCTTATTGAGTATAATGTTGGCAATACCTCTCGAACCGATACGGCTATAATAATCGGCGCGGCGTATAGAAAAAGCGGCGGCTGGACGTTTAAGGCGATAGGAAAAACGCTCCACGTATCCACTGTAAGCGAGCTTGCCGATAGTTGCGACAGGTACGTTTAATCAGTAAAAAAGGTCAAGCAAATGCTTGACCTTTTTAATTTATTTTTTTGCAATATAGAACATAACGCCGATACTTAGGAATATTCGCCCGCGCATAAATCTTGACTTCATTTTATTATGGCGAAGCTTGTAATCGAGGCACTTTTCAAAGGCATCGTCCTTGTCAAAGTAATCGGGACTGTCAACAACCCAATAGTCGGAATTGAAGTACATATCCCAAAGGTCTTCCTTGTAATCACCGTTAAAGTCTACTGACGTTATCGTAGACGAGGTAAGCTGAACGTCGCTATATCCCGATTTTTTTAGAAGGTAGGCAATTTTTCTACCCATAAATCTATCGCCCGATTCCTTAGAGTGCCTCCAGATGTAAAAGCAGTCGTTGAAAAATCCAAGCTCATCGCTATCCTCTTGATGTGCGGTATTGAAGCCGTCGTCCTCCTCTTGAATAAAGATGTAGCCGCCCTCGTTTAACGTGCCGCGAAGTGTGGAAAGCAGCTCCTTTGGGTTTTTGATGTGCAGGAGCACTGAGGAAATGTGTATAATATCAAAACCGCTTAGACCAAGGCTGTCGAGGTGTTCATTTAATTTCGTTGAGAATGCTTTTTTGGTGATATCAGCCTCTAAAAACGATACACGTGTATTGTCTTTTAGTCTTTGACGTGCCTCGTTCAGAGCATCCGTATCCTTGTCTACGCAAACAAGGTGGGAGTAAACACGTCCGTTAAGACGTGTCATTATATTTTCCGCATTGCAAGAGCCTACGTCAAGCACTACGGGTGAAACAAAGCTATTGAAAAGGGTGTCAAGCGGCGCCTTTGCATATAAATTGTAAAGTCTGTTTTGCTTTTTTAAACGTTCCTTTTCGATTTCCTGAGCGGCGGAATAGATACTGTTTTCGCTTTTGGACTTTAATGCTATCCCAACCTGTGAGGTTATGGCGTGAATAAGCTCACCTTGCTCGGTAAATGCGCTGAGAAACAGCCAGTTAAACATACCGATAAGGTGATGAAAATAGCTGTAATCGGCGTCTGAAAGCTCCTGTACGACGATAGGTAAAATTTTAATGCTTTTTTCGGCATATTTGCGTATCGCATAGAGAATTTCCCTGCCTACCCACTCGGAGGCGGCGCTTGAGGGCGAAAGCAAAACGATAAATACGGCGGAGCGCTCCATTGCGTTTTTAATTTCAATAGCATATTCCTGCTTACTGTCCTCGTTTTGCCACCAGCAGGAAAGACCGTTGCTTTTTATAAGCATAGCTATTTTCTTTGCGTAACTAAGGTCAGCGCTGTTATATGATATAAAAAAATCGTAAGTTCTTGCTTGCATAATATTCTCCTATATTAAATTACATTTTTGAGTATATCAAAAAAATAGCTTTCGTGCGTATAGTTATTCCTGCGTTTACTATTTTTATAAAAATCTCTTATAGCACAAAATATCAGTTTTTATATATTATATATCATTAAAATGGATATGTCAAGCGATATGTAAAAAAGCACCCTATGGGGTGCTTTTAATTAAGAATTACGATGGCAAGATTAAGATATCCTGCAAAGGTTACCCAGATAAGATAGGGGATTTGCAAAAATGCCGCCGCCTTATTTATAGGGTAGTAGTCTATGATTGTGAAAATAATCAAGCCTAAGAGAAGCAAAAGCCATATAAACGATAACAAAAACGCTTGCATATTGAAAAAGAAAATACTCCAAAAGAAATTGACAAAAAGGCTTACCGCATAGGTAAACAAAGCCTTGGTTTTGTTGCTTGTCATTGAGCTTGAAAGGTAAATTAAAGCGGCGCTTACGCCCATAAGAATATAAAGAACAGTCCATACTATCGGGAATAAAATTGCAGGCGGAGCAAGGAAGGGTGTATTAATGGTGGCGTAAATATCCATATTCTCCATAGTGGCAAGGGCGGAGAGGATACCTACGGCAAGGGAAATGAGTATGGAAACGGTGTAGACCTTGAATTTTCTCATAGCAAAAAATCCTTTCATTTTTTGCTATTTTATGCCGATGAAAAT
Organism: Eubacteriales bacterium; assembly: GCA_045653945.1. GTDB lineage: Bacteria > Bacillota > Clostridia > Oscillospirales > CAG-272 > SIG673. The sequence continues at coordinate 1,179 of JAZOML010000028.1, read as the reverse complement.
ATATGTATGTCAAAAAAACAAAGAAAATTTGTATTGACAAATATCTAGGAGGTTGCTATAATTAATTTGTACAACCGATTGCACAAAAATAGAAAAGATAAATAAATGGATAAAATTACACGATATACGATTTGGCCGAGGAACTTGGCGTTTACACCGTCAATGGTTAGCCGTGCCTTTAATTCTAAGGCAAGAATTGCGACTGACAAGCGTGAAATGATATTTGTGGCAACAAAATATAGTGGCAAATGAGAGTCTTGCGAAGGAAAAGGTTGATATCTATCTTGGGAATCACCTATATCAAAACGCTATGCCCGAAAGAGCAACAAACAGTGTGCAAATGCCCAAAGAACACCCTGATTGGTTTATTGGCGGTGGGGAAAAGGATTATATTATAAATTACGGTAACGAGGGTGCTTGGCAGTATATTTTCGATACGCTTTCCTTTTATATTGAAAAGCTTGAAATGAGTTGCTACCGTCAGGATTACAACATACCGTACCTTACCGAATTTGCCGAGAAAAACGATACGGAAAACCGTCTCGGCATCACCGAAATAAAGCATATAATGGGGCTTTACCGTCTTTTTGATGCTTTGCACGAGCGTTTTCCTGGGCTTCTTATTGACAACTGCTCGTCGGGTGGACGCAGAATAGATATTGAAATGCTTTGCCGCTCAATTGCCTTTTTCAGAAGTGATTATCAGTGCGAGTTTAACCCTTGTGCCGAGGTTTTGCAGACTCATAACAGTAATATTTCAAAAATTTTACCGCTTGCGGGCTGCACCACTAAGTGTATTGACGACATTTACGATCTGCGAAGCGCATACAGTCCGAGCTTTGGCTGTGCTTACTATAATGCAATTTTCCAAAGTATGGACGATGAAAAGTGGGAGCTTGCCCAGAGGGAGACCGACGAGTATCTTGCTATCCGTAAGTACCTGTCTTGTGATTTTTCCAATCACGGTTCAAGCACCTTTGATATGACCTGGTGGGCTATATGGCAGTATCACGATAAGGTTAGCGGCAAGGGTATAGTTATGGCGCTGCGCCGTCCCGAAAGTCCGTTTGAAAGCGTAAAAATTTCGCTTTGCGACGTTGCGGGTGCAGCGGTAGAGTATAAAAATCTTGATACGGGTGATGCTTTTGCGGGTACGGGCGAGCTTGAAATTACCTTGCC
>JAZOML010000027.1:0-9597 GCA_045653945.1 Eubacteriales bacterium | reverse complement strand
TAACGGCGGCAAGAGCGGAGGAGAGCAACGGCGCTCCCGCTGCATTCCGCGTAGTATCATTTAGAAAAAGAAAGTAATCATTTATAAGGAGAATATTGAAATGAAAAAGTATAACGTTACCGTAAACGGCGTAGTATATGAGGTTGAAGTAGAAGAGGTTGGAGAGGTTGCTACCGCTCCTTCCGCTCCCGTAGCAGCTCCCGCAGCACCCAAGGCAGCTCCAGTAGCAGCTCCCAAGCCCGCAGCACCCAAGGCAGCACCCGCAGGGGCTACCGGCGCAACAAAGATTGAGGCTCCTATGGGCGGCACAATTACCAAGGTACTTGTTAAGGTTGGCGACACCGTTAAGGCGGGCGACACCCTTCTTACATTTGAGGCTATGAAGATGGAGCAGGAAATCAAGGCTCCTAAGGACGGCACCGTAGCATCTGTAAACGTTTCCCAGGGCGCTACTATGAATCAGGGCGACCTTCTTGTTTCGCTTAACTAATAATTTCTTGCGAAACAAAAATACTACGAAAGGAAATGTGCAGATAAATGGAATTTTTACAATCTATTGGCGATTCTATGTGGAATTTCATACAAAAAACAGGCATTTATCAAATGTTTGCTCAAATGCCTGCGCTTGATATTGTTAAATACATTGCGATGTACGTAATAATCGGCGTTTTGTTTTATCTTGCAATTGTAAAGAAATTTGAGCCGCTGCTCCTTGCATCTATTGCGTTTGGTATGCTTCTTGCAAACCTTCCCGGAGCAGGTGTATTCCATATGGAATTCTTCACTGACAGCAGTATGTCAATGACCGAGGTAGTTAAAACGGTATTTAATGAGGGAGGACTCGTTGACTTCCTTTACCTCGGTGTTAAAACAGGTATTTACCCCTCGCTTATATTCCTTGGCGTTGGCGCAATGACAGACTTTAGCGCACTTATTGCTAACCCTAAGAGCCTTCTTATGGGTGCGGCGGCACAGCTTGGCGTATTCGTTGCATTTCTTGGCGCTATACTCCTTGGCTTTGAGCTTCCTGAGGCGGCATCAATCGGTATTATCGGCGGTGCTGACGGCCCTACGGCAATTCTCGTTACCAAAACCCTTGCTCCCCATCTTCTTGGAGCAATAGCGATTGCGGCATATTCGTATATGGCTCTTATCCCGATTATTCAGCCCCCCTTTATGAAGCTTCTCACAACCGAAAAGGAAAGAAAGATAGAGATGACCACTCTCCGTCCTGTATCCAAGGTAGAGAAGGTTATTTTCCCAATAATAGTTACGCTTATCGTATGTATAATAGTACCCGATGCCACCCCTCTTGTCGGTTTCCTTATGCTTGGTAACCTGTTTACCGTATGCGGAGTTACCGATAGACTTTCAAAGACCGCACAAAACGAGCTTATCAATATCGTAACGATAATGCTCGGCGTATCGGTTGGTGCAACTGCAAACGCACTTAACTTCCTTGCGCTTGATACGATTAAGATAATTGTTCTCGGACTTACCGCGTTTATTATTTCCACCATTGGCGGACTTCTCTTTGGAAAGCTTATGTGCTTCCTTACAAAGGGAAAAATCAATCCCCTTATCGGTTCGGCAGGTGTTAGTGCTGTTCCTATGGCAGCTCGTGTATCTCAGGTTGAGGGACAGAAGGCAAACCCGAGAAACTTCCTTCTTATGCACGCTATGGGACCCAACGTTGCAGGAGTTATCGGCTGGGCTGTTGGCGCAGGTGTTCTCCTTGCAAGCTTTATGTAATAGAAAGGATAGGCTAATATTATGGCAAAGATAAAAATTTGTGAAACTGCGCTCCGCGACTCTCATCAATCGCTTATCGCAACAAGAATGACCACTGATGAAATGCTTCCCATCCTTGAAAAAATGGACGAGGTAGGCTACTATTCCCTTGAGGCTTGGGGTGGAGCAACCTTTGACTCCTGCCTTCGTTTCTTAAACGAAGACCCTTGGGAGAGACTCCGCAAAATTCGTGATAAGGTTAAGAATACCAAGCTCCAGATGCTTTTCAGAGGTCAGAATATCCTCGGTTACCGCCACTACGCTGATGACGTTGTTAAATATTTTGTTCAGAAGTCGATAGCTAACGGTATTGATATCATCAGAATTTTCGACGCGCTTAACGACCCCCGCAATCTAAGAACCGCTATTGAGGCTACTAAGGCTGAAAAGGGACACTGTCAGGTTGCATTTTCCTACACTACCTCTCCTATCCACAACAACGAATATTTTGCAAACTTTGCTAAGGATATTCAGGATATGGGTGCGGATTCTATTTGTATTAAAGATATGTCCGGACTCCTTAAGCCCTATGACGCTTATGACCTCGTAAAGGCTATTAAGGAAAAGGTTGGCGATATGCCGGTTGAGCTTCACACTCACTATACCTCAGGTCTTGCATCTATGACCGCTATGAAGGCTATTGAGGCAGGTGTTGATATAATTGACACCGCTATTTCTCCTCTCGCTCTTGGTACCTCTCAGCCCGCTACCGAGCCTATGGTTGCGGCTCTCCAGGGAACTCCCTACGATACGGGACTTGACCTTGATAAGCTCAATGAGGTATCCAAGTACTTTGGCGCACTTCGTGAGAAGTACCTTGCTTCCGGTCAGCTTGACCCTAAGGTTCTTAAGGTTGACGTAAATGCGCTTCTTTATCAGGTTCCCGGCGGTATGCTTTCTAACCTTATCTCTCAGCTTAAGGCTCAGGGAAAGATTGAAAAGCTCACTGAGTGCCTTGAAGAGGTTCCGAGAGTAAGAGCTGACGTTGGATATTCTCCTCTTGTAACTCCTACCTCTCAGATAGTTGGTACACAGGCTGTTCTTAACGTTCTCTTTGGTGAACGCTATAAGTCCGTAACCAATGACTTTAAGGATATGGTTGCAGGTAAGTTCGGTACGACTCCCGTTCCGATAGATCCCGCATTTGTTGAGAAGATTCTCGGCAAGGATGCAAACGTTATCACCTGCCGCCCCGCTGACCTGCTTGAACCCGAAATGGATAAGCTCCGTGAGGAGTGCAAGGTTTGGGACGGAATGACTGATGAGGATGTTCTTTCCTACGCACTGTTTAATCAGGTTGCCGCTAAATTCTTTGACGCAAGAGAGCTCGAGCGCAAGGGACTTGACGCAAGAAACGGCGACGCTAAGCTTGGCGTTCATCCCGTTTAATTTAAAATAAAAAGAAAAAGGTCAAGCCTAAGGGCTTGACCTTTTTTGTATTAATTTAGTTATTGTAAGTTCCCGAAAGGTCAGCAACCTCGTCGCTACCACCCGATTTCTTTACCGTCGAGCCGTCAATCTTCTTTTTTAACTCGGCATAGAATTCATCGGCAAGCGTAGGCTCGTCAAGGTCAACCGTGCGATTTTTCCAAGTCGAAAGCATAATGGCATTTGAGAGGGTAAGTCCGTTTATACCCTCGTACCCTTCCGCAATAAGAGGCTCGCCGTGGAGAAGATGATTGGTCACGTTTTGAGTAATGCCTCTATGCTGCTCCTTCATCTCATACTCCGGAGTGAGAACAATTTCCTCACGCTCGGGCTGAGAAAAACCGCCGGGAGCATTAAAACAATATTCTCTTTCGTCAACCTCAAGCTTTGTCCAAGTGAGCTTGTTACCCTCGGCAACGAGCTTACCCTTGCTACCCGAAATTTCAAGACGGTTAGTGCCGGGACACTCACCCGTTGTGGTTATAAATACTGCGGTTGCACCGTTTTCGTACTTTGCATAAGCGGTAACGTCGTCCTCGACCTCAATGTTGTGATACTTTCCGTACTCACAGAACGAGGTTACGGATTTGGGCATACCAAAAATCCATTGCCAAAGGTCAAGATTGTGAGGACACTGATTAAGCAGGACTCCGCCGCCCTCACCTTCCCAAGTGGCTCTCCAATCGCCTGAGTCATAATAGCACTGTGTTCTGTACCAATCGGTGATTATCCAAACAAGACGTTTAAGCTCGCCAAGCTCACCGCTTTGTACTATTTCACGCATTTTTCTGTATACGGGATTGGTTCTTTGATTGAACATAACCGCGAACATCTTGCCCGACTTCTTTGTCGCCTCTATCATAGGAAATACGGCTTTTGTATATACTCCGACGGGCTTTTCGGAAATAACGTTAAGCCCTGCGTTAAAAGCGTCAATAGCAATTACGGGGTGCATATAGTGAGGAGTTGCAATAAGAATAACGTCGCAGGTGCCACTTGTAAGCATTTCCTTGTAATCGGAAAAAAGCGCAACCTCAGGATATGTTTCCTTTGCAAAGTCAAGTCTTGACTGCTTTATATCACATATTGCACCAAGACAAGCCCCCTCTATATCACCTGCATAAAGATATGCGGCGTGCTGAGAACCCATATTTCCAAGTCCTATAATACCAAATCTGACCTTTTCCATAAATTTTTCTCCTTTTACGGACTATTTGCTTAAAGTATATCACATTAAAGTTTTATAGTCAATGCTAAAACAAGCATTTTGTTATATTAAATGAGCGACCTTGCAGCTTCAAGAAAACGTCTTGCCATTTCCGCCATACCCTTGTCGCAGGGATGCACCTGAATACCCTCGTGCTCCCACTGACCGATAGCCAGATTGCTCTTGTCGTCCTTGATGTCGCTTATCGGTACAAGAGTGTGTCCGTATTTTGTAACAAATTCGCTTATTGCTTCGTTTTTTGCCTTGTTTTCAAAAAAAGAAGAGGAATGGAAAATTTTAGGAGCTTTATTTCCTGAAAGATACGTGAGAAGAGAATTTATGTTTTCGACGTAAAGCTCTTTTGTGAAAAGCGTTTCGTTTATGTTTGCCGAAATAGCGCAAAAAATCACATCGGGATTAAAGTCCTTTGCGTGTGAAAACCACTCGTCATAATTTTTATCTGTGTAATTGCACTCCCAAACAGATGCCTGAACAATGCAAAATGCAGCGTCGGGATGTTTTTTTGTAATTTCCGATATAATTAAATGTACGTAGTCGTTTTCCTTACAGGAGGCCGCCATACCCCAGTTATTATTCCAACCTATGCTCGGAAGCGGGCCGTGTCTTGTTATGGAATTTCCGACGAACATAAATCTTGGACTTCCTTCAGGGTTACCTTCAAAGGATACCTGCTTTGAAACCTGTCCGTCTGCACGTACTGTGTTTTGCTTTTCTAACTCGTTCATTGTATTGTACCTCATTATAAGCTTTGTTTTTCGTAGTATAACACGATTTCATTTATTTTGTAAATAGGAAAAATAAAAAATGATTTGATTTTACCCATAAGTGATAAAAAATTACTTGTTGTACCTATTATAAAAGCCTTTGCATATTGTCTTGGTGTAACCCCAATACGCTTTTAAAATGCATAGCTGAAATAAGCCTGAGAGGAAAAACCGCGCTCATAAGCTATTTCAGTAAGCGTAAGGTCGGTGCTTATCAATAAATTTGCCGCTTTAAAACGGTTGTGAAAATGTATCGGACTGAAATTTGTAAGTCTTGAAATCTTGTTAAATGTATCTAATAATATCTAATAAGTAGCAAAAAATATCTAAATATTTAAAAATCAAAGCCCCAAGCATTCTCGGGGCTTTTGAAATTTTTATTAAAGGTTGTAATACTTATCAAACTCAGCGGGGTGAGGAATTTTGGACATTTCAGAGCACTCAGCACGCTTTGTCTTGATGAAATTTGCGATAAGCTCCTTGGGGAATACTCCGCCTGCGGTGAGGTAATCGTTGTCCTTTTCAAGAGCATCAAGAGCCTCAGGAAGCGAGGTGGGAAGTCCGGTGAGCTTTGCCTTTTCCTCCTCGGGAAGGTGGAAGAGGTTGAAATCGTATGGACCCCAACCGTTTGCGTGGGGATCAATCTTGTTTTTGATACCGTCAAGACCTGCCATAAGGATTGCTGCATAGCAGAAGTAGGGGTTGCAGGTTGCGTCGGGGTTACGAAGCTCAAAGCGACGCTTCTCGGGAGCCTTTGCATAAGCGGGAATTCTGATAACCGCACTTCTGTTGGAGGTTGCGTAACCGACGGTTACGGGAGCCTCAAAGCCGGGAACAAGACGCTTGAAGGAGTTGGTGGATGGGTTTGTAATCGCACAGAGAGAGGCGATGTGCTTAAGAAGACCGCCCATAAAGTAGTGTGCAGTTTCGCTAAGATGCGCATAGCCGTTGTCGTCGGAGAATACGGGCTTGCCGTCCTTGAAGAGAAGCATGTGAACGTGCATACCGCTTCCTGCCTCGCCGTAAATTGGCTTGGGCATAAAGGTTGCAGTCTTGCCGTGTGCAAGTGCGGTGTTGTGGATGATGTACTTTATCATCATAGTTGCGTCAGCCATATGAACGACCTCGCCAAGCTCAGGCTCGATCTCAAACTGACCGCTTGCAGCAACCTCGGGGTGATGATAGTTGATTTCAATTCCTGCGTCCTTCATATGCATACACATTTCGCTTCTGCACTCATAGGAAACGTCAAAGGGCTTTGCAATGTGATAGTTCTTTTGCTTAGGAACGATAACGCCAAGACCGTTTGAATCACTGTTCCAATAGGACTGCTCAGCATCAACGGAAGCGGCGATGCAGTTGGGGTTAACCGACCAACGAACGTCGTCAAAGAGATAGAACTCAAACTCAGGGAGAATGAACATTTCGTCTGCAACACCCATATCCTTCATCTGCTGAACAGCAGCACGGATTATGTTGCGGGGATACTGTGCAAGAGGACGGTTTTCGGGGTAGTCGATAACCATTGCGTTACCTGTCATTGAAAGGGTAGGAATGGTGCAGAAAGGGTCGATAACTGCGGTGTCGGGATCGGGAATAAATACCATATCGCTCTTTTCGACAACTGCATAACCGTAGTTGGAGGCGTCAAATCCGATACCGTTTACCATAGTTTTTTCGGAAAAATTCTCTGCAGGGATAGTTACGTGTCTGTACTGACCGTTGTTGTCGACCATCTTGAAGTCGACCATTTTAATATCCTTTTCTTTGATAAGGTCAAGGATATCCTGAATGCTCTTTGACATAGCTGTAAGCTCCTTTATAGTTGAAAAATTTAAAAATATACCTTAATAATTATAAACCTCTTTCATTTAATTGTCAAGTGGTATATTACATCTTTTTATCATCTGTGGCAGGATTGTTAATCAGATTTCCGTGCTCATCAAAGCGCGAGCCGTGGCAGGGGCAATCCCACGAATGCTCGACTTTGTTGTATTTAAGCGCACAACCAAGATGAGGACATCGCGGAACGGTAGGAGTGATAAGCCCCAGTAACGAATCAAGTGTATTAATCGCAAGTTGAGGGCGCAAAATACTGCGAGAAGGCGAAAAAAACTTTGCATACGGATTACTTTTTTCGCAAATAAGGTCGCAAAGAATGTCGGCGGCAACCATAGAATTTGTCATACCCCACTTATTAAAGCCGGTTGCAACGTACATATTCGGGGTTGAATTACCGTACTGCCCGATATATGGAATATCATCAAGCGTCATACAGTCCTGCGTAGCCCATTTGCCTGCAATTTCGGCATTTTTGTAATATTTTTTTGCGAAAGCCTCAAGCTCCTGCCAACACCCACCCTTTTTGCCCGTACGGTGCCCACCGCCGCCAAGCAAAAGTAAATCTCCGTAATTTCTAAACGAAAGCCCCGTGTCGCTTTCGTCAACGTACATTCCACCTACGTCCTGCGCATTTTTTAATGCCAAAACGTACGAACGATGCTGGTAAAGCTTCAAAAAATAAAAGCCGTGCTTATTTATGAAAGGGAAGTGAGTGGCGACTACAACTCTCTTAAAAGCAATTTTGCCGCGGTTTGTTATAGCCAAATTAGGCTTTAGCTCCAAAACCTTTGTGTCTTCATAAATAGGCAAATCCTTTGCTATCGCATAAAGAAATTTAAGCGGATTAAACTGCGCCTCATTTTTTACACAAACAGCACCCGCAACCTTGAAAGGCAGTTCATTTGCATCGGAAAACTCCGCATTTACACCAAGAGCCTTGAGCGCACTCACTTCTTTTTGAATTTTTTTAGTATCGTCTAAAGAATAAACGTATGAGTCCTTAGCTTCATAATCACAGTCAATACCGCCGCAAAGTAAAGCGTACTCTTTTTCTGCATCAATCTGAGCCTGTACGTAAAGTTTAGCCTTGTCTTGCCCGAAACGCTTTATCATTTTGTCATATATCAGACCGTGCGCAAGCGTTATTTTTGCCGTTGTGTTTTTTGTAATGCCGCCGCAAATTTGAGTTGCCTCAACCAAAGTGCAGTCAACTCCTGTGTTTTTTAATTTGTAGGCGCATAAAATACCGGCAATACCTCCTCCGATAATCAAAACGTCGGTACTTTTGTCGCCACTTAACGCATCAAATCTAATATCATCAACACTTTTCTCCCAAATTGCTTCCATAATATACCCCCAAAAAATCTTTTGAAATAGTTTTTGCACAAAAACGGTGAATATACCCTAAAAGAAAACGAAACCTATTGAAAAATTCATAAATATATGGTATAATTACCTCGTTATAAAATAAGAATTTTAAATAAGGTAAATTTTATGGGTACACTAATAATTTTTAATTTTATACTTATAGTTTTAATTGCGCTTGGATTATGGGTTGTAAAAAAACAGGTAAAAAAAGAGCGTACACAAAATATTATTTTGATTTCAATAGCGGTATTTACGATACTGTTTCATTATAGTTTGCTTATATTCAAGCTTTTTTCGGGCGGAAATGCAATAGAGTATTTAAGCGAAACACCAAATTTGATTTTGCCGATATATCCCTGCAACGTGGTAATGTGGTCGGCACTTATTTTTGCGTTTTTAAAGAATAAAAAATCCAAGCTCGGTGAGTTTTTCGGGGATTATCTATTTTGGTTTGGAATAATCTCAACGCTTGTAGGTATGTTTGCTAACGTTGACTTTATAAATAACCCTACACTTGCCGATTACGGTAATTTCAAAAGTATAGCCGCACACGCCACACTTCTTTTTAACGTCCTCTTGCTCCCACTGTTCGGCTATATAAAAATTGACGTTAAAAGAAATATAAAAAACATAATCATTTCGGTTGTAGTTATGGGTGTGATTGGCGGCTACTGTAACCTTGTTTTTAGCGCACTTTCTTCCGAGGCGATAGCATACGATATAAACTCAATGTTTTGGCTGCACTCACCTTTTGCAGGAATTGAATTTTTGACGTATCCCGTGATATCCTTGATAGGAATACCGATATACCTTGCGATATTTCTTGTATGCGACTTTTTCGCGTATAAAAAAGGCGACCGCTTTTTTGATAAAAAGATAAATAAATGAAAAAATGGCAAAAGCCTAACTAAATAAAAAAAACACCGCAGGACAAAAGTCCTACGGTGTTTTATGGTCGGAATGACAGGATTTTCACGTCTGCTTTTGCTACTCTGCGAGTAGCTTAGAGTTTTTCTCGGCGTACAAGTCCGCCGTTTTTGTTAAACAAAAATCGCAAAACTCGGTCGAAGGTCTGTACCTATCATTTCAAACGATAAAACACCGCAGGACAAAAGTCCTACGGTGTTTTATGGTCGGAATGACAGGATTTGAACCTGCGACATCCTGGTCCCAAAC
>JAZOML010000026.1:0-19258 GCA_045653945.1 Eubacteriales bacterium | reverse complement strand
AGATAAGGCTCTTGCTTCGGCGGCTGAAATTCTTGCTTCTATGATTAAGTGATTTTCCACCTTTCTTAAAAGAAAGGTTCGTAAAAGAACTTCGATACAAACGAAGTCTTGTGTAGACCTCGTTTGTATCGAATCACTACGTGATTTTTTTATTTCGAGATAAGAAAGAAAATCAATTTAACATAAAATCAAAAAAATGGAGAAGAATATGAAATACGAGTATATAACAAAGGGTGTTTGTGCGAGAAAAATAACCTTTGATATCGAGGATGGCATTGTTAAAAACGTTGAGTTTTTCGGCGGCTGTAACGGAAATTTAAAAGCGATAGGTAAGCTCGTTGAGGGAAAAAACGCAACTGAAATAAATGAAATTCTTGCGGGAAATACCTGTGGTTTTAAAAATACGTCCTGCGCCGATCAGCTCGCAAAGGCGGTTATAGAGGCGCTTAATAAAGAAAATAATGCCTAAATAAAGTTTTTTTGGAAAAACTATTGACAAAGATTATTTTTTGTGCTATTATATTTAAGCGTTGATTGAAAGAATTTTGCAAAAGGTTTTGTGTGTACTGAAAATGTGTATAGAAGTTCTTTTGCATACTTTTCTTTCAAGAAAAGTATGACTCATTAGCTCAGTAGGTAGAGCAACAGGCTTTTAATCTGTGGGTCCGGAGTTCGAGCCTCCGATGGGTCACCAACAAAAACAAAAATCGAACACAGAAGTGTTCGATTTTTGTTTTTGAATGAAGCACACCTTCGGTTTATTAAGACGCTTTGCTTATGAAGACGGCTTCGCCTGATGAAGTCGCTTCGCTAATTTATTTGTGTGCTTCGCTTCATGCGAACGGAGTGAGCACTTCATAGTTGCAAAGCAACTGCTTCATATTGACGGAGTCAATGCTTCATTATAAGGAGGAAAATATGAAAGAAGATAAATTATCAAGCCGGTCTATTGATTTTGCCGTTTCAATTATTGAACTTGTAAAATCCTTAAAAGAAAAGCGGGAATCTATCATTTCAAATCAAATTGGCAGAAGTGGTACGAGTATAGGTGCCAATATTCGCGAAGCCCACTATGCTCATGGTAAAGCCGATTTTATAGCAAAGCTTCAAATTGCTCTTAAGGAAGCAAACGAAACTGGTTATTGGCTTGAATTACTTTTCAAAACAAATTATATTGATGAGGACACTTATAAATCATTAAATAATACTTGCACAAGCATTCGTGTGATGCTTATTTCTTCCATAAATACATCAAAGCAGGACCGATAAAGTCTTGCTTTTTTTCTCCCCCCTCTTGCAATTATATAAATAATATGGTACAATTATAAAAAACGCAAAGAGGTATATATAAATGATAGGAATTATTGGAGCGATGACCGTCGAGATTGAGGGCATCAGAGCAAAAATGACCGAAAAATCCGAAAAAACTATAAGCGGAGTTACCTACGTTTCGGGTAAGCTCGGCAAAAATGAGGTTGTTACAGCGGTTTGCGGTATCGGAAAGGTTTTTGCGGCTATTTGCACACAAACAATGATTTTGGAATTTAAGCCCGACGTTATAGTAAATACGGGTGTTGCAGGCTCGCTTTCTCATATGCTTAACGTATGCGATATAGCGGTTGCCGATAAGGTTGTTCAACACGATATGGATACATCACCTCTTGGCGACCCCAAGGGACTTATTTCGGGAATTAACGTTATTTACTTTGATGCTGACGAGAGGGCAAGTAATCTTCTTGTTCATATTGCCGCAAATAACGGCATAAATACACTCCTCGGTACAATAGCCAGCGGCGACCAGTTCATTGCATCAAAAGAGGTAAAGGCAGGTATTGTTTCCGAGTTTGGAGCAATCGCTTGTGAAATGGAGGGCGCAGCAATAGGACACGTTTGCTATGTAAATAAAGTTCCTTTTGCAGTGCTGCGAGCTATTTCCGATAAGGCTGACGGCGTTGCGGAAATCGACTATCCGACATTTTGTAAAATGGCGGCGGATAACTACATAAAGGTTATATCGGAATTCGCCGAAAAATATTAATACGGAGAAAATATGGCTAAAAATAAACTTAAAAATAATTTCGAGGGTGAAGAAAAAGAGCGAGTAGTCCTCGTTAAGCTTATGACCGACAAGAACGAGGGCGCGGCACTTGCCTCTCTTGAAGAGCTGTGGCGACTTGTTGAAACGGCAGGCGGTGAGGTTGCCGCGCGTATGATTCAACAAAAGGACCGCCCAGACCCTGCAACGTATATAGGCTCGGGTAAGGTCAAGGAGCTTGCGGAGCTTTGCAAAACCGCCGAAATTACTCTTGCGGTCTTTGATACCGAGCTATCTCCCTCTCAAATTAAAAATATCGAGGACGGACTTAACGGGCCTCACGTTATTGACCGCAGTATGCTGATACTTGATATCTTCGCACTCCACGCAACGAGTGGAGAGGGTAAGCTGCAGGTTGAACTTGCACAACTGAAATATTCAGTCCCACGACTTGTCGGACGCGGAGTTGATATGTCAAGACAGGGCGGAAGCGGTAGCATTGCGGCACGCGGACCTGGTGAAACAAAGCTTGAAACAGACCGCCGATATATTAAGAAAAGAATAGTTGCGCTTGAAAATCAAATTGAGGCGATAGCGCGTAACAGACGCACTCAAAGAGCGCAAAGAGATAGAAGCGGTATGCCCAAAATAACGATTGCGGGTTACACCAATGCGGGAAAATCAACACTTCTTAACTACCTGACCGATGCAGGAATACTTGCTGAGGATAAGCTCTTTGCAACGCTTGATACGACCACAAGACGCTTTACACTTCCCTCAGGCAGGGCTGCCCTTCTTACCGATACGGTAGGATTTATCCGTAACCTGCCCCACCACTTAATAAAAGCCTTTGCCTCAACTCTTGACGAGGTTAGATACGCGGACGTTATTATAATGCTTATGGACGCATCGGATAGCGAGTGTGGAGCGCAGGCGAACGTAACCAGAGAACTCCTTGCAGAGCTTGGAGCAGGTGATAAGCCTATACTCTACGTATTTAATAAATGCGATGTTGCGGAAAAGCAAGAGGACTTTGTTCGCCCCACTGTTGAGGATGCAGAAATGGAGGACGTGTTCTTTATTTCTGCCAAAACGGGCAGGGGAGTAGAAAAGCTTCTTAACCGACTTGATGAAATAGCACCAAAGAGCCCTTATAATAAATAATGTAAAGGAGGATGCGCCTCGGTATGGAAGAATATATTACTCTTGAAAAAGAGGCGGAGACCTCTTTTACCGAAAGGAAATCACTGTTTATTGGTAACGCCCGCCCCGTTAAAAGCGAGGAAGAGGCAATGGAATTTATTACGAAAATTCGTAAAAAATACGGTGATGCTACCCATAACTGCTATGCTTATATGCTTGCAAACGGAAGCGCAAGATATAGCGACGACGGTGAACCGCAGGGGACGGCAGGCGTGCCGATTTTAAGCGTTATTCAAAAAGGCGGCTTTACCGATGCAGTCATCGTTGTAACAAGATATTTCGGCGGAATACTGCTCGGCGCAGGCGGTCTTGTAAGAGCATATAGCGCAAGCGCAAGAGATGCAGTTAATGCGGCTAAAATCGTAACCTACGCCGAATATACCGAATTTTCTGTTAAATGCTCCTATTCCGACTACCAAAAGCTGATACCCGTTATCGGTGCGCTTGATATTAAAGAGGATAGCTCCGAATTTACGGATACAGTTTTGCTTTGTCTTGCCGCAAAGCCCGATACGTTTAATATGTTTTGTGAAAAGATAGCGGAAATGGGCGCAGGCAGAATTGTGATAACTGAAACCGGAAAACGCTTTTCAAAATAAACGACACTATTTTTCAAAAAAATACAAAAAAATAAAAAGTCCGTAGCAAAAAAGAGTAGTTACGGACTTTTTTGCGTATATTATAGATACCGACACCGAAAGCGAGGTGAGTTATCCGTGAGTAAGACAGTAAGAGATATGCTTTGTGAATACGAAAAAGCATATCTATCTCCCTATGCAACCAAAAGCGCATACACGCAAGGACGTGAAACGGAAATTTCTCCCTGTGATATAAGAACGGATTTTCAGCGAGACCGAGATAGGATAATTCACTGTAAGGCGTTTCGCCGACTTATGCATAAAACACAGGTCTTTCTCTCACCTGAGGCTGACCACTATCGTACAAGACTCACACATACGCTAGAGGTTACTCAAATTGCAAGAACAGTGGCAAGAGCTCTCCGCTTGAACGAGGACCTAACCGAAGCGGCGGCGCTTGGACACGACCTCGGACACACACCGTTTGGACACGCAGGCGAAAGACTACTTCAAAGAGTGTATAACCCGCTGTTTACACATAACGAACAAAGCCTACGTGTTGTCGAAAAGCTAGAGGGCAACGGCAAGGGGCTTAACCTCACAAAAGAGGTGCGTGATGGCATACTCCACCATACTGGTACAAGCTACCCTGCGTCAACTCCCGAGGGAAATATAATACTTTACGCGGATAGAATTGCCTATATAAACCACGATATAGACGATGCCTGCCGTGCAGGAATAATGTCTGAGGACGATATTCCACTTGCACTTCGTAACACACTCGGTCATAGTCATGGCAAACGCATAGATACGATGACAAAAAGTGTTGTTAAGGCAAGTGAGGGCGGTGCTAATATTAAAATGGGAAGAGAAATCGAAGAGGCTACGCTTGAACTACGAGCTTTCCTTTTTGAAAACGTTTATAAAAACCCGATAGCTAAGGGTGAGGAGGGGAAGGCAGAGGAGCTGCTTGAGGCTCTTTACCGATTTTTCCTTGAAAACCCCGAAAAGATGCCTGCGGAACAAAAACGTTGGCTTGAAAGCGAGGAGGTTGCGAGAGTTGTTTGCGACTACATCGCAGGTATGACGGACCGATACGCTGTAACACTCTACCGTCAACTGTTCCTGCCTAAAATGTGGAACGAGGGCAATAGAATATTGCCAATTTAAGTTTATACAAAATTATAAATTAACCACTGGGCGGGAGCCCGTAAGAAAAGTCTTTGTCAAGCTTTCTTCAGAAAGCGGAAAGGAGAAGTATGATACCGGATAACATAATAGAAGATATCAAAATGCGAAACGATATAGCCGACGTTATCGGTACATACGTTACGCTTAAAAGGTCGGGCTCAAATATGATGGGACTTTGTCCATTTCATAACGAAAAGACGCCGTCGTTTGTCGTTTTTCGTAACACTCAAACATTCTATTGCTTTGGATGTGGGGCAGCAGGCGACGTTGTAACCTTTGTCAGAAAGTCGGAAAACCTTGAATACGTTGAGGCGCTTCACTACCTTGCAAAGCGTGTGGGAATAACGATTCCTGAGGACGATAATAACAGAGGTGGCGTAAGACGTAGCCGCATACTTGAAATTAATAAAGCGGCGGCAAGATTTTTCCGTTCACAGCTGCTAACATCTAATGAGGCTAAGCAATATATTATCAAAAGAGGACTTACCAAAAAAGCGGTAGACCGCTTTGGACTTGGTTACTCCGCAAAGGGGTACGAGCTTATCGACCACTTGCGAAAAAACGGATATACCGAAGACGAAATGGTGGCGGCAAAGCTTGCAGGTAAGAACGAAAAAGGCTACTACCCGTTTTTCCGTGAGCGTGTAATGTTTCCAATAATTGATACAACAGGTGCGGTAATCGGCTTTGGCGGACGAGTATTAGACGATAGAAAGCCAAAATACTTAAATACTCCCGATACCCCTGCCTTTAATAAAGGAAGAAACCTGTTTGCTCTTAATTACGCAAAGGAACACGCAAGTGAGTGTATGATACTTTGTGAAGGATATATGGACGTAATAGCGCTCCATAACGCAGGCTTTGAAAATGCGGTAGCGACACTTGGAACGGCAATAACCTCAGAGCAGGCACGTCTTATAAAGCGTTACACGGGTAAGGTTGTGATTTCCTACGACGGCGACGGCGCAGGTAGACGTGCAACGGATAGGGCGGCGTCAATTCTCGGCGAGGCAGGAATTGACGTGCGAGTGCTTAACATTACAGGGGCAAAGGACCCTGACGAATACATTAAGCTGTACGGCGCAGAGGCTTTTGGACGACTTTTGAATGGAAGCGACACTAAATTCGATTACGTTGTGAAAAACGTTCTTGCCAAATACGATATAGAAAGTGTTGACGGCAAGATTAAGGCTTCAAAGGAGCTTTGTGAGGAAATAGCCTCTGTACCCTCATCTGTTGAAAGAGAGCTTTATATCGAAAAGGTGGCTAAACGTCTTGGACTCACACCTCAAAGCATTGAGGCTGACGTTAAAAAAGCGGTAAAAACAAGAAATAAGGAACGGACGGCTAACTTTGATAAGCAGCTTCAAAACAAGGCTATGGGCGTGGGTGATAGAATAAACCCCGAATACTCCGCAAATCCCAAGGCAGCGGCGGCGGAGGAGGCTATTCTCGGTATACTTATGCTTTACCCCGAAAAAATCACAAAAATTACTTCGGGAGTAATTAAACTGACTGCCGATGACTTCGTTACTTCGTTCAATAAACGTATATTCGTGGAGCTATTGCGACTTCATAGCGAGGGCATAAACGACGTTGGAGCACTTGGAGCTATTTTTACCTCTGAGGAAATGAACAGGGTTTACGAGATACAAATGAAGCGTAACGGTCTTGAAAGCGCAAGCGACGAGGTGCTGCTTGACAATATAACGGTTTTGCATAATGCTAAGGCGGTGGCTCAAACCGATATAGAAAAGCTGATTGCGGCAAAACGCAGAAACTCCGATGACGATAAAAAATAAAATTTAAAATATACCTTGAAAGGATAGACAATAAAATGAAGGATAAGAAATTTGATTTAAACGAGCTTGTTGAAAAAGGAAAGGCGAAGGGCTCGCTTTCTCAGAACGAAATTCTGGAGGCAATGGAGGATGAGGACTTCGACTTTGACCAATTGGACAGAATTTATGAGGAGCTAGAAAAGAACGGTATTGAGGTTACGGGATATATGGATATCGGCGACCTCAAGGATATCGAAAGCGAAATTGAACAGCTTGATTCCGCTGAGGATATGGTTGCGGCTCTTACCGAGGCGAACGTTGTAGTTGATGACCCGGTAAGAATGTATCTTAAGGAAATCGGACGTGTTCCGCTTCTTGAAAGTGAGGAGGAGCACGAACTTGCAAAGAGGATGGCAGAGGGCGACGAAAGCGCTAAAAAGCGCCTTGTAGAGGCAAACCTTCGTCTTGTTGTAAGTATTGCTAAGAGATACGTTGGTAAGGGTATGTTCTTCCTAGACTTAATTCAGGAGGGAAATCTCGGTCTTATAAAAGCGGTTGATAAGTTCGATTACGAGAAAGGCTATAAGTTTTCTACCTATGCAACCTGGTGGATAAGACAGGCTATAACCAGAGCAATAGCTGACCAAGCAAGAACCATCAGAATACCCGTTCATATGGTTGAAACCATACATAAGGTATCAAGAGCAAGTCGCCAGCTTCTTCAGGAAAACGGCAGAGAGCCCACCGCTGAGGAAATTGCAAAGGTGCTGAATATGTCCCCCGAAAAGGTACGCGAGATAATGAAGGTTGCGCAAGACCCCGTATCTCTTGAAACTCCTATCGGTGAAGAAGAGGATAGCCACCTTGGCGACTTTATTCCCGATGAGGATTCCCCCGCACCTGCCGAGGCAGCCGCACAGGCTATGCTTCGTGAGCAGCTTATTGAGGTACTTCGTACCCTTACTCCCAGAGAAGAACAGGTTCTCACTCTCCGCTTTGGACTTGAGGACGGCAGACCGAGAACTCTTGAAGAGGTAGGAAAAGTCTTTAATATCACAAGAGAACGTATCCGTCAAATTGAAGCAAAGGCTCTTCGTAAGCTTCGTCATCCCAGTCGCTCTAAGCGTTTAAAGGATTATCTTGATTAAAAAATCAGCCGACAAATATTTGTCTTAAATTTTGTGCACAAAAACGATAAATTTGTGTATTTGTATAAAAAATGTGTACGAAATTTGTTTATATATTATAAATATAAATTACGCGCGCTTAATTATTTTATATTTAAAAGTAATTGTATCTAAAAGTTAAGAAAAAATCACTTGACACTTTTTTCTAAATAATGTAAAATAGTTTTATATATATTACGATGCGCAAAAATTCAGGAGGATTTTTTAATGAAAAAGAGATTAATTTCGCTCTTTCTTTGTGTGCTGATGATAGTGTCATCATTTGTGATGGCATCTTGTGGCAATGACGAGGGAGCGCTTGCAAGAAAGGCGGCGGGCGGTAGAGATTATGAGTTTACCACAACCTCTAACAACGACCCGATAACCATTTGCATTTACAGCATAAAAGGCAAGAATACAACCAACGAGGCTATCGAGCTTGTTGAAAAGGAGCTAAGCCGTATAGCAGTTAATAGATATAACACCTACATCGACCTTATACTTATCGACGAGGAAGACTATGCTTCGATGATATTTACTAAGGTTAGAAATGCAATTGCTGCCTATAATACCTCTCTTATTAAGGATATTACCACAGTTAGTGAGGATGATCTTGCGGAAATCAGAAAGTCAAACGTTGACTACTACTATACCGACAAAAATGGCAATAAGCTTCCTTACGGTGTAAAGGAAGCTACCAACCTTCCGTCTGAGGTTCTCAACGGTACACTTGATATATTCCTTTGCTACACCCCTGAGGGTGGAAACGGAGCACTTTATGAGAGTGGAGAACCGCTCAAAATAAACGACATTGAGTACGGTATGTTTGATATTCTTTATGAAGAAAAGGCTCTTGCGCCCTTGAATTCTTACCTTAACGCAATGTACGGAGATCTTAAGAACGTATCATATACCCACGCTATGCAGTACGTAACCAGACCGTCTGACCCTGCAAATCCGAATTCCTCTAAGAATGTATTTGCTATTCCGAATAACTATACCTACGGTGAGTACGATTACGTAGTATTCAATGATAAGTACGTAAGTGAATTTACCTCTCCGGGCGGACACGGCTACGATAAGAGCTCTTACGTTGGAATTGAAAATAAGGCGATGTATGAGCAGCTTGTAAACGACGTTAAGGCAAAGTATGAGAGAGACGCTGAATACGGTAAGAAGATATATACTGAGATTGAGTTTACTTCTTATGAAGAATATATTGAGTTTACCAAGAAAAATTACGCAGGAGCAAAGCCCGGCTACGAATATGATTTCGCAATCGCAAAAATCAAGGGCGGTACACTTGCAACCGAGAAACTCTTTAAGGATGAGAATAAGCACAATAATCTTGACGTTTACAGAGAGGCAGTACACAAGGTTGGTGAATACTCTGCTGAAAGCGAAAGCACTCTCAAAATGAGTACGGATCTTTGCGACTCCATGTTCTGCATTGGACTTAACAATATGGGTTCCGAAAAGGACGGAGCAAGAGTAAAGAGAAGCCTTGATATTCTTAAGCTTATCAATACCAATAAGGAATTCCGTAACATTCTTCAGTACGGCGTATCGGGTACTCACTATACTCAGTATAGCGAGGACGAGGACATTAACCCTATCAACAGCCTTGCAAGACCTGAAACACAGTATGACCAAAGCGACGTAGCAAAGTATCTTGGAAATATGTTCCTTCTTTATCCCTCCTCGACTATGAGCGACGAGGAAAAAATGATGGCAGCCGATAAGTGGCAGCTCGCAAAGGACCAGATATTTGAATTGGTTCCATACCTACGCGGCTGGGAAGAAGATACCTAAAAATTATAAAAGGTCTTGACAAAAGCAAGACCTTTTTATATTTTTAATATTTAACATAAAAATTATTGTAAAAAGATATTGACAAATTGACAGTGATAGTGTATAATATTATCCGTAGCATTGTGGGTACATTTCCCGAGTTGCGATTTTTCACTGAAGCGAAAAGGAGATATGCGTAATGGAAATAAGCGTAAAACCCTTGCTTCGCGGTGAAAAAAGAAGCATTGAATTTTCATATGAAATACCGTTTGAATGGAACGAAAACGGTTATGAGCTTGACAAAAACGCATCTATTTGCGGTGAGGTCAAGGATATGGGCGGCTATATGCTTCTTCGGGCAACCTGTAAGGTTTCGTACCGCACAACGTGTGCAAGATGCTTAAAAGAGCTTTCGGGTGAGTGTTCCGTTGAATTTGAACGCCCCGTTGCAACTAAGCTTGAGGCGGATAATGATGAGGAGGAATACCTGCTCGTAAACGAAAATTCCGCAGTTTGTATTGACGAGGCAATTTCGGAGGAGCTACTCCTTTCACTTCCCTTGCGTAGCCTATGCTCCGAGGATTGTAAGGGACTTTGTCCTAAATGCGGATGCAATAAAAACGAAGGCGATTGCTCCTGCACACTTAAAGAGCCTGACCCTAGATGGGCGGCACTCAAAAATTTTAAGCCCAAAAATTAATTTGATAATATTGCCATAGCGCATATTATATTATAATGATGTTTTCGCTCGCCGAGGTCGGTAAGCGATTTCGGCAAAAGTAAAAACAGGAGGTGTTTTAGAAATGGCAGTACCGAAGAGAAAAGTATCTAAGGCAAGACGTGATAAGCGTCGTTCCAACGTGTGGAAGCTCGATATGCCCGGAATGACTCAGTGCAAGTGCGGTGAGTACAACCTTTCCCACAGAGTTTGCAGAAAGTGCGGAGCATACAACGGCAAGGAGCTTATTAAAGTAGCTCAGTAATATCAAAAGGAGTTATCCGCATGGTAACAGTGTATGGAATTGCCCCCGGCTCGTTAGCCGAAGAAAAAGGCGTAAAGGTCGGGGACAAGCTTCACACCGTTAACGGAAACGAGGTAAACGACGTCCTTGATTACCGCTTCTATTTGACCGATACAAGAGTTCATATAGGGCTTGAAAGGGACGGAGTGTTTTTTGAAATCCTTATAATCAAGGAAATGTACGCCGATATCGGTCTTGAGTTCGAAACGTATCTAATGGATAAGAAACGCTCATGCCAGAACCGGTGTATTTTTTGTTTTATAGACCAGCTTCCAAAAGGACTTCGCGATACACTCTATTTCAAGGACGACGATAGCCGACTTTCATTTTTGATGGGCAACTACGTAACGCTCACGAATTTGAAGGAAAGTGATGTTAACAGAATAATTAAAATGAGAATAAGCCCTATAAACGTGTCCGTTCATACAATGAACCCGTCGCTTCGCGTTCAGATGATGAAGAACAAAAACGCAGGGCTTGTACTTTCATACCTTAAAAAGTTTGCTGATGCAGGTATTGAAATAAACGCTCAAATAGTGCTTTGTAAGGGTATAAACGACGGAAAAGAGCTTGACTACACTATGAGTGAGCTTGAAAAACTGCACCCATCACTTGTCAGCTGCTCGATTGTTCCAGCAGGTATGACCTGCTTCCGTGAAAATCTTTATCCGCTTGAGGCGTTTGAGCCTGATGAGTGCGTAAAGGTTGTAGAGCAGGTCGAAAAATTCGCTGACGTGTGCCTTGAAAAGCACGGTAGCAGAATTTTCTTTTGCGGTGATGAACTTTACATTAAGGGCGGTCTGCCACTCCATAATGAGGACTATTACGAGGGGTATCCGCAAATAGAAAACGGCGTTGGTATGATTGCTTCGATGCAAGGTGAGTTTGATTTTGCCCTTGAAACGCAACAGGATGTTATTGTGGAGCATACCGTTTCGGTTGCAACGGGATACTCTGCATATGATTTCATTTGCTCACTTGCAAAAAAGACGGAAGAATCAGTTAAGGGACTTAAGGTACACGTATATAAAATAAGAAACGATTTCTTTGGCGAAAGCATAACGGTTGCAGGACTCTTGACGGGCGCTGATATAATAAATCAGCTAAAGGATAGAGAGCTTGGTGATACACTCTTGCTGCCTCGAGTAATGCTGAGAGCCGAGGGCGACCTTACGCTTGACGGAATAACGCCAAATGAAATAGAAGAGGCTCTTAACGTAAAAATTAAGTTTGTAGATAGCGACGGCGGTACGTTTATTGACGCCCTGCTCGGACGCTGAAATTAAAGGAGGGAACGTAAAATGAAACCTATCGTAGCCATTGTCGGACGCCCAAACGTCGGCAAAAGCACACTTTTTAATAAGCTTACGGGTAAGCGTATTTCGATAGTCGAAGACGTTCCCGGAGTAACCCGTGATAGAATTTATTTTGACGCTAATTGGTGCGGACACGATATGCTTCTTGTCGATACGGGTGGAATTGAGCCTAAAACGGGCGATACTATATTAAAGCATATGCGCGCGCAGGCTGAGATTGCCATTGCAACCGCTGACGTTATAATTTTTATGTGTGATATTCACGCAGGTTTGACCGCTGACGACCAAGATATTGCAACTATGCTCTTAAAATCCGGTAAGCCCGTTATACCTTGCGTAAACAAAATCGACAGTATAGGTATGCCGCCGCTTGATTTTTATGAGTTTTACGGACTAGGCTTTAATGAAGACCCTATCCCGATTTCATCGGTACACGGAAACGGTACGGGCGACCTGCTTGATAGAGTAGTGAGCTATTTTCCTGAAAATAATGAAAACGGTGAGGAAAAGGAAGCAATAAACGTTGCCGTAATCGGTAAGCCTAACGCAGGTAAATCCTCTCTCATTAACAAAATTCTCGGTGAGGAGAGGATGATAGTATCAAATATCGCAGGTACAACCCGTGATGCGATTGATAGCCGTGTTGAAAATGAGTACGGTACCTTCAATTTTATTGATACCGCAGGAATTCGCCGTCAGAATAAGATTGACGATAAGATTGAAAAATATAGCGTAATGAGAGCCAAGCTCGCACTTGAAAGAGCGGACGTGTGCGTTGTTATGATAGACGCTGAGCAGGGAATTACCGAGCAGGACGAGCATATCGCAGGCTTTGCTCACGAGGCAGGCAAGGCGGTAATCGTTTGCGTAAATAAATGGGACCTCATCGAAAAGGATAATAGCACTTTAAATGAGTTTACCAAAAAGATAAGAACATCACTTGCTTATATGAGCTACGCATCGCTCCTATTTATCTCTGCAAAAACGGGACAAAGAATAGATAAGCTTTTTACCGAAATACTTTCCGTATACGAGGAGTCGAGGAAGCGTATAACAACGGGTGTCCTTAACGACCTGCTAAATGATGCGGTTACAAGAGTACAGCCTCCGTCCGATAAGGGCAGACACCTAAAGATTTATTATATGACACAAAACTCGGTAGCGCCACCAACCTTTGTGCTATTTTGCAACGATGCAAGACTTTTCCACTTTTCGTATCAAAGATATATCGAAAACTGTTTGCGTGAGGTGTTTGGCTTTAAGGGTACACCGATTAAGCTCATAATCCGAGAGAGAGGAGAAAGTGCAGAATAATGTTCAGTATTTTTCAACCGCTTTTTTCGTGGGAAATTTGGGAATTCGGAATATTCGACCTTAAGCTTGAGTGGAGCACTGCCGACGTATTTACCTATCTTGGATATATTCTCGCTATAATAGCAGTCGCCTACGTTTGCGGCTCGGTTAACAGCGCAATACTTATTACCAGGTTTATTTATAAAGAGGATATAAGAACAAAGGGAAGCGGAAATCCTGGTATGACTAACGTAATGAGAAATTACGGTTGGCTTCCTGCACTTATAACTCTGCTTGGCGATATGCTTAAGTGTGTTGCAGGTATGATAATCGGTACACTGTTGCTTGGTATTACAGGCGCATATATTGGCGGAGTTTTCGCCATAATCGGACACGTTGCTCCTATTTTTTATAAATTTAAGGGCGGCAAGGGAGTTGCCTCAACCTTTATGTTTATTTTGTACGTTGACTCCGTTGCTTTTCTTGTAATCGGCGTTTTGTTTATACTTCTTGTGTTTGTAACAAAATACCTTTCGCTAGGCTCTGTTGTATGTGCAATGGCGATGCCTCTTATACTTCATAACCTTGAAAAGGGCCTTGAATATAGAAATTACTATTCTATAATAAGACTGACGTTTGCCTTTATTATAGCGGGAATAGTAGTTTATAAGCATCGAGCAAATATAACCCGAATAATGGATAAGACCGAAAATAAGTTCAGCTTTAAAAAGACAAAGAGAAAAAGCGAAAGCGAGCTTATAGAGGAAAAACTGAGAGAAAATGAACCCGAAATAATAGAAGAAGAGCTTACTCCCGAGGTTCTTGCGCGTAAGGAAGCGAATCGCAAAAAGTCGGCAAAAAAGAAAAAATAAAAAATTTTGAAAATACTATTGCATTTTGAAAACGTTTGTGCTATAATAGTAACGATAATTCGGATGCAGAGGTTCGCGTAGCGTAAGCTGACAAGAGCTTAACGTACCGTGAACTTGATTATTAGAGGAGGATTAAAGAGATGGCAAAGTGTGAATTTTGCGAGAAGGCAGTTACCTTTGGTAACAACGTTTCTCACTCGAACAGAAAGACCAGCAGAATGTGGAAGCCTAACGTAAGAAAGGTTAAGGCAGTTGTAAACGGCGCTCACAAGTCCGTATACGTATGTGCACACTGTATGAGAGCCGGTAAGGTTCAGAGAGCTGTTTAATTTTAAACAAGTAAAAAAGCGTCTACTACGGTAGACGCTTTTTGCTATATAAAAATACCTTAAATGCGATAAAAATGTACCTAAATTGCCCCAAATTTATACATTTTGTAAATATTCCCTGTTATAACTTGTATTTATAACGTCGCTGTGCTATAATCATATCTAATAATAGATAAAAAAATATAAAGATTTTTTATAAGGAAAAACACTATGTACGACGAGATTGATTACGTTTACGAGGTCTATAAGGAAAAGAGCTTTTCGGCGGCGGCGAAAAACCTGTACGTTTCCCAGCCTGCCCTTTCCTCTGCGATTAAAAAGATTGAGGCACGTTTTGGTATAACGATATTTGACAGAAGCAGCCAACCCATAACACTGACCGACGAGGGCAAGGTGTATATAGAGGCTATCGAACGCATAAGAGCAATAAAAAAAGGGCTTGAAACACGCCTTTCCGATATTTCAAAGCTAAAAACTGGACATATAACGGTTAGCGGCGAAAACTATATTTCCTCATTTATCTACCCCAAAATAATCATTGAGTTTATGGAGAAATATGGCGGTATTGATATAGAAATGGTGGAAAGTAACTCTCACGACCTTCAAAATAAGTTGCTTTCAGAGGAGGCTGACCTGCTCATTGACTATAAATTTGATACCACCCTTTACGATACATACCCCATAACAACCGAGCACGTGCTACTTTGCGTACCCAAAAAGCTTGAAATAAACGAGCGCCTAAAGGACTGTATGATGACTGCACGCGATATTAAAAACGGTAAGCACCTCAAAAACGATTGTCCAATGGTTGACTTAAAGGAATTTGAAAACGAAACCTTCGTTATACTTAAAAAGGGTAACTATTCACACAGACACTCAATGGAGCTTTGCGAAGAAGCAGGCTTTACTCCGAAGGTTAAAATATATCCCGACCAGCTCATTACGTCATATAATATGAGCCGAGCAGGTATGGGAATTTCAATGATACCTGACCTGCTTGTTTTTTCCTCACCTGAAACGGGCAGATGCGTTTACTATAAATTAAGTAACGTAAACTCGCTCCGTACACTGAACCTCGGCTTTAAAAAGAACAGATATATGAGCCGAGCGGTAGAGGCGTTTATCAAAACCGCGCTTGACGTATACAAGTAAGCTAGAAAATCCGCAAAATTTTATTTGCGGATTTTTCAATTCAACAAAATACCCTCGCTATGTTGTTCAACTCTTTGGTTTTATACGGTATAATAAAATTACCAAATAAATCAAGGAGGTTTGTAAAAATGAATACAGACAAAATTTTAGCAGAATCTATCGCAAAGGAGTATGCCCCAAAGGATAACTCAAAAATAATAGCCTTAAAGAAGCTTGATAATAAGGCTAAATTACCGGCAACGGTATTTACCTATACCTTTGGTATAATATCAACGCTTATAGTAGGCGTTGGGATGTGCCTTGCTATGCAAGTGCTTGGAAATGGCGTGCTGACTATGGCACTCGGAATTGTTGTCGGAATTGTCGGATTTATCGGCTGCGGCTTGAATTACCCTATTTATAAAAAGCTGCTTGAAAAAGGAAAAGCAAAATACGCATACGAAATAGTAGAGCTTGCACGTCAGATAAGCGAGGAGAATAAATAAAATGCATAACGCCTTTTGATAGGAGAAAAAATGAATAAAAACGAAAGTAAATATTTTAATACCGCAAAGAAGATGGATAAGGCACTGATCCTTATGCTTAAAAAGAAAGGCTTTGAATATATTACTGTCAGTGATATATGCAAAGCAGCAGGTGTTAACCGAACTACGTTTTATCTTCATTACGAGCATATAGGTGATTTGCTTGACGAGGCAGCAAGGTATATTATTGACGAATTTCTTTCTTATTTTGAAAACGACGAAAAGCTTATATCATTTAATATAGAGGAAAGTGAGCTTAGAGAACTTGTTTTTATATGTGATAAATACCTTGTTCCCTATCTTACGTATATCAAGGAAAATAGAGAGATATTTCAAACGGCGGTTAAGCATATAAAACACTTTGGCTTTGAAAACGTTTATAAACGTTTGTTTGAAAATATATTCAATCCTATTTTAAGTAGATTTCAGTATCCGGAAACAGACCGAAAATACGTGATGATGTATTACCTTAACGGAGTTAACTCCCTTGTAAACGAGTGGCTGAAAAATAACTGCTCCGAGCCGATAAATGAAATTTCAAGAATAATAACGGAATGTATATTTGGCAAAGACGGTATTCTGTTAAGAAATAAGATACCTAACTAAAAGCTCCCCACAAGTGGGGAGCTTTTTCTATACGTTCTATATTTAACATAGATTTAGCATAAACTTAAAGTTGTGCTGTGGGCGGGAGCCCGTAAGAGAAGTCTTTGCTAAGCTTTCTTCAGAAAGCGGGGCGGGAGCCCGTGATAGAAGTCTTTGCCAAGCTTTCTTCAGAAAGCGGAAAGTTAGCCGTTCCAGTTGTGGTAAACCTGCTGAACGTCATCATCCTCGTCAAGCTTGTCAAGAAGGAGCGTCATAAACTTAACGTCCTCCTCGCTGTCAAGGTCAACGTAGGTAGATGGAATCTTTGAAAGGTCGGCGCCTGCAAGCTTGATACCCTTTGCTACGATTGCCTCTTGTACTGCGGTGAGGTCGTCGGGAGCAGTGGTTATCTCGTAGAAATCGTCGTCCTCGGCGTCAAAATCCTCAGCACCTGCATCAAGAACAAGCTCCATAAGCTCGTCTTCCTCAAGGTCGCACTCCTCTTTTTCTATGGTGATAAGTCCCTTTTCCTCAAACATATAGCTAACGCAGCCCTGCGTACCAATGTTTCCGTGATACTTGGAAAAAGCCGCTCTAACGTTTGCGACAGTTCTTGTGGTGTTGTCGGTTGCCGCCTCAACGATAACCGCAACTCCGCCGGGGCCGTAGCCCTCGTAGGTTATTTCCTTATAGTCCTTCTTTTCCTCGGTAGCCTTCTTTATAATACGCTCAATGTTATCGTTGGGAACGTTGTTAGCCTTAGCCTTGGAAATAAGGTCGCGAAGCTTACTGTTGCTATTCGGGTTAGGGCCGCCATCACGGATAGCTATCGCCATTTCCTTTCCGATTTTAGTGAATACCTTGGCTCTTGCGGCGTCGGTTTTAGATTTTTTGGCTTGTATGTTGTGCCATTTGCTGTGTCCACTCATATTATCCTCTTTCCAAAACCGTCTAAAATTCCGCAATACTTCGTTTTATCGCTTGGTGCGACTCGACTTACGGAAAGTAAGCCTTCGTCTTGCCCCTGCGCTCGCGCCTCGTCTTGCAAAATTTTATTTCGGTTTTATTTTGTGTAGTGTTTTAGATTTTTCTTTGGTGTTGCTGCCTTAGATTTTCTCGGGGGCTTTCATACAAATAAGTGAGAAAGCATTTTTGAGAACGTTGCCTGTTGCCTTGGTGAGCATAAGACGTGTTTTCTTAACCTTTTCATCGTCCGCATTGAGTACGGTACAGTTGTGGTAGAAGCGGTTGAACGCCGTTGCAACGTCGAAAATATAGTGTGTGATAACCGACGGCTCGTAGGTGTCGAGCGCCGTTTTAACCTTTTCGGGGAAGAGCGCAATTTGCTTTGCGAGGGCAAATTCCTCGTCCTCGGTAACGGTAGCTTCGTTAAAGCCGTCAAGCGTTATACCCATTTCGTTAGCCTTTGCAAGAATTGAACAGGTACGTGCGTAGGTGTATTGTGCATAGGGGCCTGTATTTCCGTCAAAGGAAAGCGCATCGTCCATAACAAATGACGAGGACTTATTTATACCGCCGAGCAGGTAGTAGTAGATTATTGCGCCGATACCGACTGCCTCAGCAACCGCTTCCTTGTTTTCAAGGTCGGGGTTCTTTTCGTTTATAACCGAGCGTACCTTGTCGATTGCCTGACCGAATACGTCGCGAAGTAAAAGTACGTTTCCGTGTCTTGTTGAGAGCTTGACACCTGCAACGCTTATCGTTCCGTAGGGAACGTGGACGAGCTTGTCGTACCAATCGTAACCCATAAGCTCAACAACCTTGAACCACTGCTTGAAGTGGAGCGACTGCTGGTCTGCCGTAACGTATATAGCTTTGTCGAAATTATAAGTATCGTGTCTGTAAACCGCCGCCGCAATATCACGGGTGGGATAAAGAGTTGAACCGTCGCGTTTGAGAATAAGGCAAGGCGGCATCTTGTAATCGGAAAGGTCAACGATAGATGCACCGTCGTCAATCTTCATAAGCCCCATATCACGAAGCTTTTGTACCTGAGCAGGCATCTTGTCGGTATAGAAGGACTCGCCAAGATAGGAATCAAAGGTCATATCAAGCTGAGCATAGGTTTTTTCGTATTCCTTCATTGAAATTTCCTTAAACCACTTCCAAAGCTCGATGTTGTCGGGATCGCCGTGCTCAAGCTTTGTAAATTCCGCTCTTGCCTCGTCCCCAAGCGCCTTGTTAGGTGCAATTCCCTTTTCGGGATCGCCGTCTATTTCGTGATTTATGCGGACGTAGAGGCCAACTAGCACGTCAATTCCGCCCTGCTCAACTGCCTCCTTGGAGCCCCACCTTCTGTATGCCACCATAAGCTTTCCGAACTGTGTTCCCCAGTCGCCGAGGTAGTTAATTCCTACACAGTTATATCCCGAAAACTCGTGAAGTCTTTTAATAGAGTG
>JAZOML010000025.1:0-62378 GCA_045653945.1 Eubacteriales bacterium | reverse complement strand
CAGCCCTGCCAGCGCTTACCGTAAACTGAAGGTGATACTGAAAAATGCCGAGCTTCCGCTGATACGCTTCCACGACCTTCGCCACACCTTTGCGACTCACGCAACACAGGGTGGCGTGGATCCCAAGACCTTGGCAGGCATACTTGGTCACACAAATGCAAGCTTTACGCTGGACACTTACACCCACGTAACGAGCGATATGCAGAAAAGCGCATCCGCCGTAGTGGGCAGTATGATGCAAAAAATTATGATAAAGGAGTAAGCAATGGCAAAGAGAAAATACGGTGACGGATCGGTCTTTCAGCGCCATGACGGCAGATGGGAAGGCAGACTCGTCGTAGGCTACAAGGAAAACGGCTACGCCAAAACAAAAAGCGTAACCGCAAAAACGAAAGCGGAGTGCGAGGAACGGCTCAAACAGCTCCGCGAGGAACACGGCAGACGAAGCGAGAAGATCAAGCCCGATATGCCCTTCGGCGATTGGATGGACTTCTGGTATCAGAACTTCTCCAAGCCCAAGATCCGACAGACAACGCAAGAGTGCTACGAGAACCGAATCTACAACCATATCATCCCCGAAATCGGTAAGATACCGATGAACAAGCTCACGCAGAACGACCTACAACAGTTCTATGCACGGCTGAAGAAGGGCGGCAGGCGCAGGCTCACAGAGTTTTACGGTGAGGGCTTGTCCGACCGCATGGTACGCTCCTGCCACACCACCTGTAGAACCGCACTCGAAAAGGCGGTGACCGAGGGCTTGATCACTACCAATCCCGCCATCGGCTGCCGACTGCCTCCGAAGAAAGCAAAGGGGATGCAGGTGCTGACGCAGGACGAGATCCGACGGTTTCTGATCCAAGCAAACGAGGAAGGATACTACGAGTTCTTCCTCCTCGAGCTGACCACGGGTATGCGCCGAGGGGAGATACTCGGTCTTCAGTGGAAGGACGTCAACTTCGCTACAGGCGAGCTCCACATCAGACGACAGGTGGTCAAGAAGGGCGCACAGACCCAGATCACCAAGCCCAAGACCAAATCCTCGATACGAACGCTCATTCTGCCGCCCGATATGCTGGATATCCTTGCGGAGCATAAGAAAAATGCCACCTGCGAGTGGGTGTTCCCATCACCCGTCAAGGAAGGAGAGCCGAGGAATCCCGACTCAATATACGGCAAATTCCAAAAGATACTGAAGCGAGCGCAGTGCAAGAAGATCCGTTTCCACGACCTGCGCCATACCTTTGCAACCATGGCGCTTGAAAACGGCATGGATATTAAGACCCTTTCTGCCATGATCGGTCACATCAGCGCGGAGACCACGCTCAATATCTACAGCCATATCACCGACACCATGCAACAGCAGGCAGCCGTGAGAATCGACCGCGAAATCGGCGGTACAGATGCGCAGATGCCCGAACCGACGCCTACAAAGGTAAGTGAGCAGCCAACGCCCAAAACCGCCACAGAGCCGAAATTTGAGCCCTACAAGGGCAAGATCCGTAAGCCCGGCACGGGTTGCGTGACGATGATAAACGACCACCTCTACGAGGGGCGGTTCACACCGAGAGTGGGCGGCAAACGCATCTCCAAGAATGTCTACGCAAAGACACGAGAGGAATGCGAGGAAAAGCTCGCAGAGCTTATAAAAACGATGAAAGCGGAAATCGCAGCCGAGAAGAAAAAGGCGAAACAGGCATAAGGAAGGGGCGACCACGAACGGTCGCCCCTCAAAAATTGCATCGGAGTAATCAAAGAAAACAAGCAGATTCTTACTTAAAATAAGAATCACTATTGAGTTTGTCTAAAAGACTGCCATTGACGTCCTTTATTTTTTCAACCGAGGTGGAGTCATTGTTTTCGATAGCTGATTTAACAAGTTCAAGATACTGTTTGATGTCTGCTTTGGTTAGACGTGTTGATTGACGTGGACTTGTATCTACCGGTATTTGATAATTCGAATCATAAAAGTTAATATTGAGGTCTAATAACTTTTTATAAAATTCGTTGTTTTCTATAACCTTAAATTGATTTGTGGGTGAATCTAACCAATGGTGAAATTGAGCTTCATACGCTAATAGCCAATGATTTGTCCATAATATAGCTCCACTGTTTCCATTTTCATCAATATCCAAATCTTCTAATTCTTTGCGTTTCTTATCAATTGCATTTGTGATTTTTGCGGTTTTATTTATAATACCTGAGTTAATACAATCTAACAGTATGATAATTGATAAATCATTTTCAGATTCTAATATTTTTATCACGAAGTCTTGATTGATTTTTATATTGAATGTTTTTGCAGCCCAAACAATCCAAACTAACTCTTGTTGGAAATTAAAAGATAAACATTTTTCTGTGATAGAATATAAGACGGTTTTTAATTTATTGGTGTGAATTTTATCTTTATTTTTTAGCAGTATTTTAATTATTAATTCAGATAAGGATGGGAACTTAGTCCACAAATTATATAGTTTTGATTCCAAACAATCCCACTGAGCATTTGAAACATTTCGAAAGGCGATAACTTTTAAAACATACTTGAAGATACTTACATCTTTGAATTGGTTGTATAATGCAAAAGATTTGTTAAGTAGAGGATCAGGAGCGCAATGCAAAAACAATTTTAATTCATCAATCCAAGGTGAATCAAACAGGAAAGGACTTTGGATAATTGAAACTTTATTTTCATTAAGAATCAATTCATACTCGGCAAGCTGTTGTCTTATAAACGCAATTATTGCCTGTATTTGAGATTCATTTTTTACAAAAATAAAATAGTCATCTACAAAACGAACGTAGGTTATCCCCTCAAAGTGGCTATGGATTTCTTTATCTATCTTGCATAAAATTATTTCTGCACAAATTCTCGATATCGCGTTGCCTACTAAAACTCCGTTTGTTTGATCAGAGTTGAAGGCACGTACTACTGAATCCAATTTGTTTCCCCATAGAGAGTTGCTTCGATTTGCTTTAGCTATTCTTTTTGTATGAATAGCCCAAGCCAAAGAATGTGTATAAATGTTATCAAAAAAAGATTCAATATCCAATTTTATCATATATGAATTATTGAGATACATTTTTTCAACAATCTCTTTGGTTTCACCTTTGGTATGGGATCGTTTTGAAAAAGCGAATCCCTCGGCCGGTGCCTTGTTTCTCGGGGCAGTTAAAGAATGCATCGTTGAATTCGTAATAGATAAAATATCAGCTTGTTGTGATTCAATAAAGTCGGCAGCTTTTAAGTAATGATAAAAATTTGGAACAGCAAATTTTCTCCGCGCTGTTTCATTTTTGAATCCGCTGTAGTATAACGGAGTAGAGCACTTTTGATTAGAAGCGTTAGCTTTTCCTTTGATAGCAGTGATTTGATTTACGATCTTTTTTGTAGAGAAACAGTCTGGGAGTTCTGCTGGAAAATATTCATATAGAAGTAAATTATTCAATGAAAGCATAGTAAGTCCTCCTAACAAGCCAAAATTGCCCCAATACGTATATATTATAACATAAAAATCGAAACATGTCAAATAATGTATAATTTAATTACAATGATATAAACGATGTCATAATTAAAAAGGCTCTGAAAATCGCTTTTCAGAGCCCAAATGGTCGGAGTGACAGGATTCGAACCTGCGGCATCGACGTCCCAAACGTCGCGCGCTACCAACTGCGCCACACCCCGATGTGTGATTTTTATTCGATTTTTAGTCAATTTCTGTAAGTGGTCAAATCTGTGGTCAAAACATTTTGTCGGTGTTTTTTTGAAAAGGGTAACAACCGAAAAAGTCAATGTTTTCAAGGGTTTTCGAGCGTTTGAAAAATCAAGAAGCGAAAGCCGCCTGCATGCTCCCAAACCAGGCGCGCTACCAACTGCGCTACATCCCGATAAATATTCAATTTTTGTTAGCAGTTGTCCGCTGCGCTTCCTGTTGCCGTTACCGCATCGCCAAAGCTATCGCAAGGCTCTGCGACGGCTGCCACTCCTTATTGCTCCCTGAATCCTCCACCGGAGGCGGTCGCAAACGTCCCCAACTGCGCTACATCCCGATAAATATTTCTATAACAGTATAACAAATTAATATTGATTTGTCAAGTAATAACCGAAAAATAATTATTTATAAATGATATAATATTTTAAATTAAAACCACTTTAAGCCCTTGACATTGAGGTAAAAAGGGGATATAATTATATATTGAAGTAAAATATGCAAGTGAGGTAATATTTATGACCAAGATAGATATAATTTCGGGATTTCTCGGTGCGGGAAAGACCACGCTTATCAAAAAGCTCATAAAAGAGGCTTATGCAGGCGAAAAGCTTGTTCTTATAGAAAACGAGTTCGGCGAAATCGGTATTGACGGCGGATTTTTACAGGACGCAGGCATCAATATAACGGAAATGAATTCGGGTTGTATTTGTTGTTCGCTTGTCGGAGATTTCGGCAAGGCTCTTGCACAAGTGCTTGACGAATTCCACCCCGATAGAATACTCATTGAGCCTTCGGGCGTTGGCAAGCTTTCCGACGTTATCAGAGCCGTTCAGGGTGTTGAAAACGAGGACGCAAGGCTTAACTCCTTCACTGCGGTTTGTGATGCTTCCAAGTGCAAGATGTATATGAAGAATTTCGGTGAGTTCTATAACGATCAGGTTGAGAGCGCTTCGGCTATAATTATGAGCCATACGGGCGGTATGACCGAGGAAAAAATCGCCGTTGCCTTTGCGCTCCTTCGCGAGAAAAATCCCAATGCGGTTATAGTAACAACACCTTGGGACGAGCTTACCGGTAAGCAAATTTTAGAGGCAATCGAGGGTAATGACACCCTTAAAGAAGAGCTTGAAGAGCTTATAAAGCATCAGCACCACCACCATCATCACGACGACGAGGATTGTGAGTGCGGTTGCCACGAGCATCACCATCACCACGACGACGAGGACTGTGATTGCGGTTGCCACGAGCACCACCACCATCACCACGACGACGAGGACTGTGATTGCGGTTGCCACGAGCACCACCACCATCATCACGACGACGAGGACTGTGATTGCGGTTGCCACGAGCACCACCACCATCATCACGACGACGAGGATTGTGAGTGCGGTTGCCACGAGCACCACCACCATCACCACGAAGACGAGGACTGTGAGTGCGGACATCATCACCATCATCATCACGCTGACGAGGTTTTCACAAGCTGCGGCTATGAGACAACCAAGCGCTTTACCGTAGACGAAATCAAAAATATTCTCTCCGAGCTTGAAAAAGAGGAAGAATACGGCATAATTTTACGTGCAAAGGGTATTGTTATGGGGCAGGACGGTCAGTGGATACACTTTGACTACGTACCGGGTGAGCCCGACGTAAGATACGGCAGTGCAGGTATCACGGGAAGACTTTGTGTAATTGGCGCAAAAATAGATGAAAATAAGATTAAATTGCTGCTCGGGGTTTAATTAAACGAGTTTTTAGGATTTGAAAGGACATATATAAATGGAAATTCCAGTATACGTTTTTACAGGCTTTCTTGAATCGGGAAAGACCAAAATGGTACACGAAACAATGGCTGACAAGCGTTTTCAGAATAAGGAACGCACCCTTATCCTTTTATGCGAAGAGGGAATTGAAGAATACGACGTCAGTGCATATAGCGGTCAGGTTTTTGTTGAGGTAATCGACGAGCCGTCCGAGCTTACAACCGAAAACCTTGAGGCGCTCCTCAAAAAGCATAAGGCAGAGAGAGTTATGGTTGAGCTTAACGGTATGTGGCCTGCAAGTGTTTTTTATGACGTAATTCCTGAAAATTGGTTTGTCTATCAAGAGGTTATGTGTGTTGATAGTACAACATTTAAGGCGTATAACGCTAATATGAGAAGCCTTATGTTTGATAAGCTTCAGGGCTGCAGTGTTGTATTTTTTAATAGATGTACCCCCTCAACCGATATTATGGCGCTTCATAGCGCCGCAAGAGCAGTAAGTCGTAGAGTAGGTATTATCTATGAGTACACTGACGGTAGAATTGAACAGGACAATATAGAAGACCCCCTGCCTTTTGATATAGACGCCCCCGTTATTGAGGTGTCCGAAAGAGATTATGCTATATGGTATCGCGATATGGCTGAGGACCTTGATAAATACGTTGGCAAAACTATTAAAGTCAAGGGTATGACGGTGCGCGATGAAGCGCTTAAAAAGAACGAGTTTGCCTTTGGTAGGATGGTTATGACCTGCTGCGCTGACGATACAACCTTTCACGGAGTTGTTACCGTTGCGGATAGTAACGTTGAGTGTGAAAACGGTCAATGGTTTACAGTTACCGCCACCTTCAAAAAGGAAAAACACAAGATGTATAAGGGTTTAGGTCCCGTATTCCACCTGATTTCAATGGAAAAAACCGAGCAGCCCGAAGAGCCGGTTGCAACCTTTGATTGATGTAAAAACGTATTTCAATCGCACCCGCAATCGAAAATTTGATATTTTTTGCCTTCCGTTTGTAAAAAGAACGGAAGGCATTTTTTTTGCGCTGTAAAAAAATAAATATTAAAATATAAAAAAAGCCTTGAAATTTATATGGAAATAGTATATAATATATAAGAATAATTATATTATATCAATGTATTTGAAAGGACGGAAACCAAAATGGATAGACCAAAGTATAAAAGAGTGCTTTTGAAGCTCTCGGGTGAGGCACTTGCTGAGGGCGGCAAGGGACTGTATAACTACGATTTTATGGACCTTGTAGCATCTAAGGTAAAGAAGGCATGTGAGCTTGGTACTCAAATTGCAGTTGTTTGCGGCGGTGGAAATATTTGGCGCGGCAGACAAAGCGGAGCTATGGATAGAGTAAGAGCGGACAGGATGGGAATGCTCGCAACCGTTATGAACGCACTTGCACTTCAGGACACCTTTATCAATGCTGGAATTGACGCAGTTGTTATGACTGCAGTCGGAATTCAAGGCGTAGGCGAGGCATACGATAGAGATAAGGCGGTAAAATACCTAAACGAGGGTAAGGTTGTTATTTTTGGAGCAGGAACGGGTAGCCCCTACTTCAGCACCGATACGGGCGCACTTCTGCGCGCGGCGGAGATTGGAGCTGACGCATCTCTCTTTGCAAAGAACATTGACGGAGTATACACCGCTGACCCCAAAAAAGATCCGACGGCAGTTAAGCTTGATAACATCACGTACGATAGAATAATCAGTGAGCGCCTCGGCGTTATCGACCTTACTGCGGCAACGTTTGGACTTGAAAACAAAATGACGGTGCTTCTTTTCGGACTTGCAGACCCCGAAAATATAGTAAGGGCCGTTTCGGGTGAAAAGATAGGCACCCTTCTAACAGTTTAATGAAAAAATAAAATTTACATAAACGAAAGGAAAGAAAAATTATGAAACTCGATACCAAAGAATTTGAAACCAAAATGCAAAAATCCGTACAGAGCTTTGAAAGCAAGCTCACCACCATCAGAGCAGGTAAGGCAAACCCTGCAATTCTTGATAGAATTACCGTTGATTACTACGGTTCACCCACGCCTATTAACGGCGTAGCAAGTATTTCCGTTCCCGATGCAAGAACTATCGCTATCAATCCTTGGGATATGTCGCTTCTTAAGGCGATTGAAAAGGCAATTCAGGCATCCGACCTTGGAATTCAGCCTCAGAACGACGGTAAAACCATCCGTCTTTCTATTCCGCCTCTCACCGAGGACAGAAGAAAGGACCTTGTAAAGCAGGTACAAAGAGAAACCGAGGATGCAAAGGTTGTTATCCGTAACATCCGTCGTGATGCAAATGACAAGATTAAGGATATGAAGAAGAACGGCGAGATGACCGAGGACGAGCAGAAGGCATCTGAAAAGAACGTTCAGGATTTGACCGATAAGTACATTAAGAACATCGAAAGCATCGGCGCTGCAAAAGAAAAGGAAATAATGTCTATTTAACCTAAAGGGTGTATTATGGATAATTTTACTCTACCCGTCTATACCGAAAGCGGCGAGCTTGTAAAGGTCGGAAGTGATTTAAAGCATATCGCGTTTATTATGGACGGAAACGGCAGGTGGGCTAAGGCTCGCGGCAAATCAAGAGACCAAGGGCATATTGTTGGTGCTGAAACCTTTGAGAAAATAGTCGAATACTGCGATAAAATCGGAGTTCAGGCTATAACATTTTATGCGTTTTCTACCGAAAATTGGAAACGTCCTAAGGACGAGGTTGACAAAATAATGTCCCTGCTTGAAAAATATCTTGATAAGGTGTCAAAGCGTACTGCGGATTACGACGTGCGTATACATTTTATCGGAGAAAAAAACGGACTTTCTGAAAAGCTTCTTGGGAAAATGGAAAAAATTGAAAGGCTGACGGAAAGCAAAGGAAAAATTTTAAATATTGCACTCAATTACGGCTCGCGTGCTGAAATTGTCAGTGCGGT
The DNA here is from genome assembly GCA_045653945.1 of Eubacteriales bacterium. Taxonomy (GTDB): domain Bacteria; phylum Bacillota; class Clostridia; order Oscillospirales; family CAG-272; genus SIG673. The sequence goes on along the minus strand of JAZOML010000025.1, from coordinate 53,948 downwards.
AAATAGGCTTATCGACTCAGGCAAGGACTGTATAAGTGAAGAAGATATTTCAAAATCGCTATACACATCGGATAGCCCTGAGCTTGACCTCGTTATAAGAACTGCGGGCGAGCAAAGACTGTCAAATTTTTTGCTCTGGCAGGCGGCGTATGCGGAATTTTACTTTACCGAAACGCTTTGGCCCGATTTTACTTCTGCTGATGTGCAAAAGGCAATAGATGAGTACTATAAGCGTACAAGACGCTTTGGTGCAGTAAAATAACTTTTTAAGGATGTGATAGCATGAAAACGAGAATACTGACATCTATTTTCGGAATACCGATACTTATACCGTTTTTCATTGCCCCCTGTGATTGGGCACTTGTGTTCTTTTTCGCTGTTCTAGGAACGGTTGGAGCAGGCGAAATTTTAAAATGTACGGGACTTTTTAGTAAGCCCCTGATAACTGTTCCCACACTCACGGTGGCGTTTACAGCGCAGGCACTTCTTTTGCTTTTGAGAAAAGGAATTATCGTTGATAGTCAACGCTATCTTGCGATAATGCTGCTTCTATATATGATTTATTTCATAGTCGTAATGGCAGCGGCGGTATTTTCAAAGGGGGAGATTAAGCTTTCAACGGCAACCCAATCGGCTCTTATGACGGTATATCTAAGCTTTGGCTTTTCTGCATTTACGCTTCTTCGCGACTTCAATGCAGACTACGGACTTGCATTGTTCTTTATAACCTTTGCGCTTCCTTGGATATGCGATGCATCGGCATACTTTGTCGGAGTTTTCTTTGGAAAACACAAGCTTATACCCGACGTCAGCCCAAAAAAGACTGTTGAGGGTGCTATCGGCGGTATCGTTGGAGGAGTGGTTATAATGTCTATTGTCGGTATTGTAATGCACTTTGGTTTTGGAAAGGTACCTAATTACTTTATGCTTCTTGGTATTGCCCTTGTCGGTTGTCTTGTAAGTCAGATAGGCGACCTTATAGCCTCGCTTTTAAAAAGAGAATACGGCATAAAGGACTATGGTAAGCTTTTCCCTGGACACGGTGGCGTTATGGATAGATTTGATTCACTTATTACCGTTGCAGTATTCGTATATGCCGTTTGCGTGGTTTGCTCAGGCTTTGGAGTAAATCTCTTTACTGCTTGGTGATAAAATGGAAAACAAAAAAATAGCGGTGCTTGGATGTACGGGCTCCGTAGGTACTCAGTCGCTTGACGTTGCAAAAAAACAAGGCTATACTGTTACAGCCGTAAGCTGTGGCAAGAATATAGCTAAAGCGGAGCAGATAATACGCGAATTCGGTATAAAGCTCTGCGCAGTAAACGACGAAAATGCGGCGATACTGTTAAGAGCAGCAATAAGGGATACAGACTGTACCGTAATCGGCGGAAAGGACGCAGCGGCAAAGGTTGCGCTCGAAAGTGATGCGGATACCGTTCTTAACTCTATTACAGGCGTTGCTGGTCTTATGCCGACTGTAAGAACGCTTGAAAGCGGAAAAAATCTTGCACTTGCAAACAAGGAAAGCCTTGTTACTGCGGGCGCATACGTAATGCCACTTGCTAAAAAAATGGGCAAGGAAATTCTTCCTGTTGACAGCGAACACTGTGCCGTATGGCAATCGCTTAAGGCAGGAAGAAGTCAGGACGTAAAAAGAATTATCCTAACGGCATCGGGCGGACCTTTTTTCGGGTATACTAAAGAAAAGCTCGCTACAGTTACGGCTATGCAGGCGCTAAAGCACCCGACTTGGAATATGGGTGTTAAAATCACTATCGACAGTGCGACTCTTATGAATAAAGGCTTTGAGGTTATCGAGGCAGCTTGGCTTTTTGATAAACCAGTCGAGAGGATTGACGTTATAGTTCAACGCGAGAGCATAATTCACTCGATGGTGGAATATAAAGATAATATGATTATCGCTCAGCTCGGCTCACCCGATATGCGCTCCTGTATTCAGTATGCGCTGACCGCACCGCAGCGTATAGACGGTATAGCAGAGCCGCTTGATTTTGCTAAGCTTTCAAAAATGACCTTCTATGAGCCTGACTTCGAAACCTTCCCACTTCTTTCACTTGCAAAAAGAGTGCATAAAATGGGCGGTAGCTACGGTGCGGCTCTCAACGGTGCAAACGAGGAAGCGGTTGCCCTGTTTTTGCAGGACAAAATTTCACTTCCAAAGCTTTTTGAGCTTGTTGAAAGCGCAACACTTAAGTCGGGAAGCGACGGAATTTCGCCCGAGGCAGTGTTTGAGGCAGATACAAAAGCAAGAGCGAGCGTAAGAGAAAACGCTTAAAACAAACGGAGGAACCCCTTTATGGGAACAATAGGAGTATTTTTAATAACGGTCATCGTTTTCGGTGTGCTGATTTTTGTTCACGAGCTTGGACACTTTATTGCTTGTCGTATTTTCGGTGTAAGAGTAAATGAATTTGCCATCGGTATGGGACCGAAGCTCCTTTCTAAAAAAAGTAAAAAAAGCGGTACGGTGTACTCGTTTAGAGCCTTCCCGATAGGGGGATACAATAGCATTGAGGACGGTACGGAAGAGATAACGGATGAATACGGTAAAACCGTAACTGTGCAAAAAACGGAAATATCTAAGGATTCCTTTCCTTCAAAGCCCGTATGGCAAAGAATAATTATAATTGCCGCAGGTGCTTTTATGAATTTCCTTTTAGGCTTTGTTATTATGACGGTAATTGTTATAGGAACGGAAAAATACGGTTCTACCAAAATTGCGTTTTTTACAGATACGGCTAATCCGGAACTTAAAATTGAGGAGTTTGCAGGTATCAAGTCAGGCGATGAAATTATTAAGGTGGGAGACCGAAAAGTTCATACCGCCGACGAGCTTGTTTATTCCATTTTTGCTGACGGCGAGGACCCCGTTGACGTTGTGGTTATCAGAGACGGACAGGAGCTTACGTTTAAAAACGTTAAATTTCCAACTGCTGAAACTCAAGGTGTAACCTTTGGAGTTATTAATTTTAAGGTATATGCTGAGGAAAAGAATTTTGTAAATACCTTAAAGCAATCGTTTTACGGTAGCACAAATGCCATAACTCAGGTTTTTGACAGTATTTCCGGTATGATAACCGGTAAATACGGTCTTGAGCATATGTCCGGACCGATAGGCGTCGGCGAGGTTATCGGAGAGGCGGCCAAGCTTGGAATTAACTCAGTTTTGAATATCGCAGTAGTACTTTCAATGAACCTTGGAGTATTTAATCTTCTTCCAATCCCGGGACTTGACGGTGGAAAGATTATATTTCTTATAATTGAGGCGATAATACGCCGCCCAATACCGAGAAAAATCGAAGAGTGGACGACGGTTATCGGGATAACGCTGCTTATGACACTTGTTGTATTTGTGGCATTTAAAGACGCATTTGCGTTGATTTTTAAGTAAGACAGTGAAAGGAGCATAGCACAGTGCAGATAACGAGAAGAAAAACAAGACAAGTCAAGGTTGGCTCGCTTTGTATAGGCAGTGAACATAAAATAAGCGTTCAGTCAATGTCAAATGTTCTTGCAAGTGATATTGATAGCTGTGTTGCTCAGGCACTGAAAATGCAGGAGGCGGGATGCGATATTTTCCGCTTTACAGCACCCGATAAGGATGCAGCAAAAATTTTTTATACCGCCAAAAACGCAGGCGTTACAATGCCGCTTGTCGCAGATATACACTTTGACTATAAGGTGGCTATCGAGTGTGCGTATGCAGGGGCAGATAAAATAAGAATTAACCCGGGAAATATCGGCTCGGACGATAGAGTAAAGCAGGTGGTTGATGCTTGTAGAGTAAACGGACTTCCGGTAAGAATTGGAGTAAATTCGGGCTCCCTTGAGAAAGAAATTCTTGAAAAATACGGCTCTCCAACCCCCGAGGCTCTTGCTGAAAGCGCACTCTATCACGCATCGCTTCTTGAAAAATTCGATTTTTATGATACTATAATTTCGGTAAAATCCTCAAACACAAAAAACGTAGTTGAGGCAAATAGACTTCTTGCCCAAAAATGTGATTATCCGTTGCATATCGGCGTAACCGAGGCGGGCAGTATGGGAATGGGTACTGTAAAAAGTGCGCTTGGTATAGGCTCGCTTTTGCTTGACGGCATAGGAGATACAGTGCGCGTTTCTCTGACCGCAGACCCGATAAACGAGATAAAAGCGGCAAGAGATATACTTAAAGCGGCAGGCTATAACGAAAGTGGCGTAAGCCTTGTTTCCTGTCCAACCTGCGGAAGAACGCAGATAGACCTTATCGCTCTTGTAAATGAATTTGAAAACAGGCAGAGCGAAATAAGAATAAAAAAACCTATAACCGTTGCTCTTATGGGCTGTGTTGTAAACGGACCGGGAGAGGCGCGTGAGGCCGACATCGGAATAGCAGGCGGTAAGGGTGAAGCAATACTTATAAAAAAAGGCGAGATTATTCGCAAAATCAAAGAAGAAAATATCATATCTGAGCTTATTGACGAAATAAATCGGATGTAAAAATAATAACGAAATCAATCTTAATTGAAAGGAGTATAAGCGCAAAATGGCTGAAAAAAGAACCTTGCTTGAATATCTGTCAAAATATGAAGCTACGGGTATGTCAAGAGAAATTATTGCCTCTGCTACGGATTATAGAGCAAGAGTGGACAAGCCAAACAAAATGCTTGAGCTTGTGGTAGATTTTCCAAGAGTATACCGTAAGGTGGATATAAGAAGAGTAGAAGCTGAAATCAAAAGCGCCTATGCTCTTAATTACGTACACATAGTAACTCATTACGGGGTAGAGCTTTGGACTAAAGAATATGTAGATGATATGCTTCTTGAACTTCAGTTTAGAGGCGTAGTAGCAAGAGGCTTTTTCAATGACTATGTTGTAGAGGTTGATGACCAAAATAAGCATATTACCGTAAAAATAGGCTTTGGTAACGGCGGAATAGAGCTTATGTATTCCGATAATACCCATATAGTAGCCTCTAAAATACTGAAGGAAGAGTTTGATATTGAATATTCGGTTGATATAATTACCGATGATGCACTTGAAAAAGAGCGTCAGGAAAAAGCACGAAAGTTGCATGAAAGACTTGATAAAAATATGCCGCGAGCTATGGCATCAAGCACTCCAAGGGCGACTGTTCATAAAAAAACGGTTGGTATAACCCGTATAAGCGACACAGCTATCAGAAGCGGGTATCTGCAGTTTGATTATTCCGAGCCTGCACCGATTTATGGTGAACAGTTTGCAATCGGGGAGCCTACGCCTCTTTATGAAATCGGCGTTCCCGAGCGAACATTAAGAACGTTGATGGGTAAGGCGTTTTTTCCTAAGAGTAAGGATATAAGTAAGGGAAAGAAGACCGTTATAAACTTTTGTATCACAGATAACGAAAGCTCCGTTCCTTGTAAAGTGGTTCTTGACGCAGCTGATGGAAGAAAGCTTCTCGAAACACTGTCGGGTGAACCTGCAATAGTGCTTCGCGGAAACGTAGAGGCAGATACTTATACAAATACTAATGAGTTTGTACCACTTGCGATTATGCAGATAAGCTGCGCTCCCGTACGTAAGGATAGAGCAGAGAAGAAGCGCGTTGAACTCCATATGCATACTCAGCTTTCGCAAATGGATGCAATTATCGAACCTAAAAAAATACTTAAACTTGCAAAAAGCTGGGGTCATACAGCTCTTGCGGTAACAGATCACGCAAACGTACAGGCGTTTCCGCCGATGATGGAGGCGCTTGACAAAATGACACCAAAGGGCGGTCAGCCGCCACTTAAAGTAATTTACGGTGTCGAGGCTTACCTTGTTGACGATAGCGCAAAGGCAGTTTTCGGTAATAGAGAATGTAAGTTTGCAGAGGACGAATTTGTCGTATTTGACATTGAAACGACGGGTAAGTCCTGTGTTATGGATAAAATTATAGAAATCGGTGCGGTAATATGTAAGGGTAATGAAATTCTTGACAGATTTGATACCTTTGTCAACCCCAATACAGCAATACCTGAAGAAATAACCGAGCTTACTTCAATAACCGATGAAATGGTTGAAGGTGCGCCTTTTATTAAGGAGGCTCTGAAAAGCTTCCTTGACTTTTGTGGAGAACGCCCGCTTGTTGCACATAATGCGGCGTTTGATACAGGCTTTATAAGAACTGCTTGTGCTGAATGTGAGTATGAATTTAAAAATACATATATTGATACTCTGGCAATTTCAAGATTTGTAAATACAGACCTTAAAAAGCATAAGCTTGATATACTTCAGAAATATTTTGGTTTAGAGGATTTCCACCACCACAGAGCCTGTGATGATGCAGAGGTAACGGCAAAGATATTCTATAAAATGTGTCAAAAGCTCAAGGAGGACGGAATTCTCGATACTGCGTCGATGTCAAGAACGATGGCCGATAAGACAGACCCAAGACAGATAAAGGACGTATACCACGTAATACTTCTTGTTAAAACGGAGGCAGGACTTAAAAACCTCTATAAAATAGTTTCAAAGAGCTACGTAGATTATTTTTACCGCGTTGCAAGAGTGCCCAAAACACTACTTGACCAATACAGAGAAGGGATTATAGTAGGCTCGGCTTGTGAGGCGGGAGAGCTTTACACGGCAGTAAGAGAGGGTAAAAACGACGAGGAATTAAAGGAAATAGCCTCATATTACGACTACCTTGAAATTCAACCGCTATGCAATAATGCCTTTATGCTCGATAGAAACGAGAGGGCTTCAATGAAAAGTGTGTCTGATTACAGCGCACCCGGATTTGAAAAAATAAGAGAGCTTAACCGCAAGATAGTAAGACTTGGTGAGGAGCTTGATAAACCCGTATGCGCAACCTGTGATGCGCACTTTATTAACCCTGAAGACGATATTTACCGTCAAGTACTTATCCACGAAAAGTTCAAGGAGGATATTGGCTTTGACAGTGGGCTTTATTTCCGAACAACCGAGGAAATGCTTGAGGAATTTTCATATCTTGGCGAGGAAAAGGCTTATGAGGTAGTTGTTGAAAATACCAATAAAATAGCGGATATGATTTCCTCTGAAATACTTCCTATACCAAGAGGCTCTTATACTCCAAAAATTGAGGGCGCACCCGAGGAGCTTCAGGAGCGTTGCTGGAAAAGAGCAAGGGAATGGTACGGATTTGAGGGAAAACTTCCCGATGTTGTTGAAAACCGACTTAACAGAGAGCTTAAGCCTATTATAGAAAATGGCTTTGCAGTTCTTTACATAATCGCTCAAAAGCTGATAGCTAATAGCGAAAGCAAGGGATACCTTGTAGGCTCAAGAGGCTCGGTTGGCTCGTCATTCGTTGCAACAATGGCGGGTGTTTCTGAGGTTAACCCGCTACCGCCTCACTACCGCTGTCCTAAATGTAAGCATAGTGAGTTTTTCTTAAACGGTGAGGTAGGTTCGGGCTTTGACCTTCCCGATAAGGATTGCCCTGTTTGCGGAACGAAATATATCTGCGACGGACACGAAATACCGTTTGAAACCTTCCTTGGCTTTCACGGTGAAAAATCCCCGGATATTGACCTTAACTTTTCGGGCGACGTTCAGGCGGACGCACATAAATACTGCGAGGTTCTGTTTGGAGCGGAAAATGTTTTCCGCGCAGGAACGCTCGGCTCGCTTGCTGATAAAACTGCAGAGCTTATCGTAAATAAGTATCAGGAAGCAACGGGCAAAAATCTTAACAGAGCAGAGGTACAAAGACTTGTCGAGGGCTGTATCGGTGCAAAGAAGACCACAGGTCAGCATCCGGGCGGTATAGTTGTTATTCCTCACGAAAACGAAATATATGATTTCACACCTATTCAGCACCCTGCGGATAAAGCGGGTTCGGATATAATAACCACTCACTTTGACTTTAACCATTTGCACGATACCATACTTAAGCTTGATTGCCTCGGACACGATGTACCGACTAAGTACGTTTATATGGAAAGATTTTCAGGTGTTAAAATTGCCGACGTGCCGATGAACGACAGAAAGGTTTACGACCTTCTATTGTCTACCGAGCCGCTTGGAGTTACACCCGAGGATATAGACTCGCTTACGGGCACGTTTGGTTTGCCCGAGCTTGGCACGAAATTCGTTCGGCAGATGCTTGTTGAAGCAAAGCCGACCACATTTTCCGACCTTCTTCAAATTTCGGGACTTTCTCACGGAACGGGAGTTTGGCTTGGAAATGCACGCGATTTAATTACCAACGGTACTTGTACAATTAAAGAGTGTATTGGAACACGTGATGATATAATGGTTTACCTTTCTCACGCAGGACTTGAACCTGGAGATGCATTTACCATAATGGAAACCGTTCGTAAAAAGAATAAATTCTTAAACGAAGAACAAATAGGTAAGATGCGTGAAAAGGGTGTTCCCGAATGGTATATCGACTCTTGTAACAAGATAGAATACATGTTCCCAAAGGCACACGCAGTTGCTTATGATATTTCAGCTATACGCCTTGGCTGGTATAAGATATACCATCCACTTGCTTTTTACGGTGCAATGTTTACCGTAGCGCCAAAGGGCTTTGATGCTGAAATAGCAATCAAGGGCAAGGAGTACGTAAAGGAGCAGATAAGACAGATAACCGAAAAGGGTAACAGTGCAACACAAAAGGAAAAATCAATGATACCGATTTGGCAGCTTGTCGTTGAGTTTTACGCAAGAGGACTTGAATTTTTGCCGGTTGATATACATAAATCAAAGGCAAGAGAATTCACACCCGAGGACGGTAAGCTTCGTATCCCCTTTGGCGTTCTACCCGAGCTTGGCGAAAAGGCGGCAGAGAGTATTGAGGATGTTATGCAGAACGGCGGCGGAGTTCTTTCTGTTGAGGAGCTTCGTGAAAGAGCGCAGATTTCCAAAAAGCATATTGAAATACTAAAGAGAAACGGCGCGCTCGATGGACTTGGAGAAACAGCACAGCTCAGCTTTGGCGACCTTGGAATGTTCGGTGAATCAAGCACTCCCGAAAAGCCTTCGGCAAAGCCAACTAGTAAAAAAACGGACGGTACATCACCAAATGGCGACGGTAGCGACCAAATCAGCTTTTTTTAACCCATATTGAAAGGATATAGATAAATGTCAGGCAATAAGAGAAACGTTCCAAATGGAACAAGAGATATAATGTTTGGCGAGGCAAAGCTCTTTAGAAAGCTTGAAAATGACCTCACTGAGCTTTATGAAAGCAGGGGATTTACCGAAATAATAACTCCTGCTATTGAATATTATGATGTGTTTGACGCAGGCAGCACGCTTTCGCAGGAGCAAATGTATAAGCTTACCGCTCCTGACGGCAGACTTCTTGTGCTTCGCGCAGATAACACCACACCGATAGCCCGTGTGGCGTCCACCAAATTTGAAAACGGCACCCCCGTAAAGCTTTTTTATCATCAAAAGGTATATAGACTTAGTGAGGGATATAAGGGAAGAAAGAGCGAAATTATGCAAAGCGGAGTTGAAATTCTCGGCGCTGCAGGAATACACGCAGACCTGCTTTGTATGATAACGGCTATAGAAACGCTCTCGACCTTTGGTGGAGATTTTAAGCTCGAGCTTGGACACGTCGGTTTTTATAATGCTCTTGTTTCAGAACTTGACCTTGACACTGAGCAGGCAGATAAAATCCGTAAGCTCGTTGAAGCAAAGGACGCCAATAAAATATCGGATTACGATAAAATAAAGAAAATACCATTCCTTTTTGGCGGAGAAGAGGTATTCGAACAGGCAAATAAGCTTGCCGACGGCAACACCGATGCCCAAAACGCACTTGCATATCTAAAAAAACTTTATACTGCACTTTGTGATGCAGGATATAAAGATAAAATTGTTATTGACCTTGGTATAGTTCACGCACTCGATTACTATACAGGCGCAGTATTTAAGGGCTATATGGCAGGAGCAGGTGAACCCGTACTTGCAGGCGGTAGATATGATACCCTCATATCAAAGTTTGATAAGGATATATGTGCGACGGGATTTGGTATAAATATCAGCGAGGTTGCTGATACTCTTATTCGTGAAAAGACAACAAAAACAAATTCAATCGAAATAAGAGAGCTTGTATACTTTGATACTGCAAATCTCGGAAATGCTACTAAATATGTCGCCACAACGGTTGGTGCGGAGCTTTCACCCTTAAGCACAAAGAGAGAAGCAATGGAATATGCGGAAAAGTCCGGATTTTCAAAGCTCGTTTGCTTTGAAAATAACGAAAAAACAGTATTTATGATATAACGGAAAGGACGGACTTTTACTATGTTAAGACTTGCACTTACAAAAGGAAGAATAGAGAAAAAGGCTCTTGAATACCTTGGCAAGGCGGGATACGATATATCCGAGCTTGACGAGGATAAAAAGGGCAGAAAGCTACTTTTTAAGGTTGGCGATAATATTGAGGTTGTTCTTGCTAAGGCGGCTGACGTTATAACATATGTTGAGCGTGGCGTTTGCGACGGCGGAGTTGTCGGTGAGGATACCATAATGGAAGCAAGGGCATCTATTTACGAGCTTCTTGATTTGCAGTTCGGTAAATGCCGCTTTGCTCTTGCAGGAATAAAGGGTAAGGATTTCTATGACGGCTACGGTCATAAGGTCGTTGCCTCCAAATACCCGAACGTAACCAAGGATTATTTCAACGAAAAGGGAATTGACGTTGAGGTTGTTAAAATCGAGGGAAGCGTTGAACTTGCTCCGATACTCGGACTTTCCGACGGTATCGTCGATATAGTTGAAACCGGCTCAACCTTAAAGGCAAATGGACTTGAGGTTTATGAGGACGTAGCTCCCATTTCGGCAAGATTTATTGCTAATATTTCAAGAATAAAAACCAAGAAAAATGAATTTGATACGCTTATTTCAGCACTTGCGGGTGTAGTTGAAAGCGAAAATAAGGAAGGTTAAAGGGAAAAACAATGTTTACGGTTTATACGGGGAATACACTTCCCGAGCTTATAAAAAAGCTAAAGGACAGAGCTGATAATACAAACGATGATATCGAAAGGTCCGTTAAAAATATTCTTGCCGACGTAAAGACAAGAGGAGATGAGGCGCTTTTTGAATATAGCGAGAAATTTGATAGGGTTAAGCTCACCTCACTTCGTATGAGCGATGAGGAAAAGGCTGCGGCAATAGCAAAAGTACCCGCCGAGCTTAAGGCTACCATCGACCTCGCGGCAGAAAATATCCGTACATTCCACGAAAAGCAAAAGGCGAATAGCTGGATTTCAAACGAAAACGGCAGGATTATGGGACAAAGAGTTCTTCCGCTTCGCCGCGTTGGACTTTACGTACCCGGCGGTACGGCTGCATACCCATCGTCCGTTCTTATGAACGCAATTCCCGCAAAGGTTGCAGGAGTTGAGAGTATCGTTATGGTTACTCCCCCTAAAAACGAGGGCGTAAACCCTGCGGTTATATATGCCGCCGAGGTTGCAGGTGTTACCGACATAGTTACCGTTGGCGGTGCGCAGGCAGTTGCCGCTATGGCTTACGGAACTGAAAGCATTGAGCAGGTTGATAAGATTGTAGGACCCGGTAACATCTTCGTTGCTACCGCAAAGCGCCTTGTTTTCGGTACGGTTGATATTGATATGTTTGCAGGTCCGAGCGAAATTCTCGTTATAGCGGACGAAAACGCAAACCCTGCATACGTTGCGGCAGACTTTATGAGCCAAGCGGAGCACGACCCGATTGCGGCATCTATCCTCGTTACAACCTCTAAAAAGCTTGTTGAGGACGTTAAGGTGGAAATCGAGAAGCAGATAAAGACACTTTCTCGCGCTGATATAATTGAAAAATCGCTCCTTGCTTACGGCTCGGCAGTTATCGTTGATAGCCTTGACGAGGCGGCAAAGGTATCTGACCTGATTGCCCCCGAGCACCTTGAGCTTATGGTGGACGAGCCGTTTGAGCTTCTCGGTAAGGTTAGAAACGCAGGCTCGGTATTCCTCGGAGCAAACTCTCCCGAGCCGCTTGGCGACTACTTTGCAGGTCCTAACCACGTGCTTCCCACAAACGGCACTGCACGTTTTTCATCGGCACTTTCCACTGATAGCTTTGTAAAGAAATCAAGCTATCTCTACTATTCGAGCGATGCCCTTAACACCTACGCAGACGATATTATCCGCTTTGCTGAGGCTGAGGGACTCACCGCTCACGCAAATTCTATTAAAGTAAGAAAGAAATAAGAAAATGTATAGCTACATACCAAAAAGAGTGCAGGAAATGAAGGAGTACGTGCCTGATACGTCCTGCCCGAAAATAAAGCTTGATGCAAACGAAAGCCCATACGATACGCCTAAATCGGTGCTTGACGCTATAAACGGGGCGATAACCTACGATACGCTTAACCGCTACCCCGACCCCGATATGACCGAGCTTTTGTTAGCATACGGTAAGCATATAGGCGTATCTCCCGAGAGAATAGTCGCAGGCGATGGCTCGGACGAGCTTATCAACCTTATAATAAATACCTTCCTTTGCGAGGGCGGTAAAATTCTTATATTTGAACCCGACTTTTCAATGTACGCATTTTATTCCGAATTTGCAGGCTGCGAAATAGTTAAGGTTGCAAAAAAAGACGGTATGGATATCGACTTTTCTGCACTTGCGGGTGCGATTGAAAAGGAAAACGTGCGCCTTGTACTCTTTTCTAACCCCTGCAACCCAACGGGTGAAATGAATACCCGTGAGCAGATTTTGGCTCTTGCGGATAGCACCGATGCTATTGTCGTTTGTGATGAGGCGTATATGGAATTTGCTCCGAAATGCCAGAGCGTTATAGCGGATACAGAGGCAAGAGCCAATCTTATCGTTTTAAAGACGGTATCAAAAATCGGACTTGCAGGACTGCGTTGTGGCTTTGCAATTTCAAATAAGGAGCTTATCTCGGCGCTTAAAAAGACCAAAAGCCCCTATAACCTCAACAGTATAACTCAAAAGGCTGTTGCGGTGGCTATTGAAAATTACACCGAGATTGGCGAAAACGTTGAAAAAATCAAGGCAGAGGCTCTCCGTATGTATGATGCGCTCAAGCCCCTTGAAGAAAAGCTTTCATTTATTATAAGAAGGAGCAATGCAAACTTCCTTTACCTCAGATTTGCAAATGACGGAGCGGCAAAAAAGCTCCACGCCTACCTTAAAACAAAGGATATATCGGTAAGAGCCGCAGGAAATTCGCTTCGTATAACGGCAGGAAAGCCAAGCGAAACCGACGCACTTATTTTGGCAGTAAACGAGTATTTAAAGGAGATGGGAAAATGAAAACCGTATCACTCGAAAGAAATACAAAGGAAACAAAAATAAATATGACCTTAACGCTTGGAGAGAAGAAGGGCGAGCTTGTCGGCACGACGGGAATAGGCTTTTTTGACCACATGCTTAACTCCTTTTGCGTACACGGTGGCTTCAAGGTTACCCTTGAAATGCAGGGCGACCTTGCCGTTGACGGACATCACTCCGTTGAGGACGTGGGAATTGTTCTTGGTAAGCTTTTTGCGCAGGCCCTTGGTGATAAGGGCGGTATTAAACGCTTTGGCAGCGCATTTGTGCCTATGGACGAGGCACTTGCATTTGCGGCGGTAGATATAAGCGGCAGACCCTTCCTTGTTTATAACTCCGATACCACCGCGCCTATGATAGGCGATTACGATGCTCAGCTTACGCTTGAATTTATGCGTGCACTCGCATACAATATGGGCGCAACACTTCACGTTAAGAGCGAATACGGTGTAAATCAGCACCACATCACCGAGGCAATTTATAAGGCGGTTGCAAGAGCGCTTAAAGAGGCAACCGCACCAAATGACGGTGGAATTTTATCGGCAAAGGGCGTACTGTAAACGGATATGAAAAAAATTGGTATTATTGATTACGGTATGGGTAACCTCCACTCCGTTGAAAATGCGCTGAAATACATTGGGGCAAACTGCTTTATTTCCGACGATAAAAAGGAGCTTTCGATGGCTGACGCCCTTATTTTACCGGGTGTTGGAGCGTTTCCTGATGCGATAGAAAGACTGCAAAGCCTTAATTTCCCCGAATTTATAAAAACGGAAACAGAGAAAAAGCCACTGCTTGGCATCTGCCTTGGTATGCAGCTTCTTTTTGAAAAAAGCTACGAATTTAAGGAATGCGCAGGACTTGGCTTTATTAAAGGCGAGGTTATTAAGCTTATAGCGGGACAGACGGATAAAACCTACAAAATTCCGCATATAGGCTATAACGGAATTAAAACCGTAAATGCGTCCCCCTTGTTAAAGGATATTCCCGACGGCTCGTGCTTTTACTTTGTTCACTCGTATATGGGTGTTTGTAAGGATAGAAAACAACTCGCATACACAACCGACTACGGCGAAGAGGTAACGGCGGTTGTTGCAAGCGGCAACGTCTACGGCACTCAGTTCCACCCCGAAAAGAGCGGTGAAAACGGACTTAAACTGCTCACAAACTTCAAGGACTTGGTATAAACGAAAGGCATAAAACAATGGTTATTTTACCTGCAATAGATATTCTTGACGGTAAAGCGGTAAGACTTTATCAGGGAGATTATAACACAGCTGAAAGGGTTGCACTTGACCCTGTGGTAGCGGCAAAGGAATTTGAAGGCGCAGGCGCAAAATATTTGCATCTGGTTGACCTAACGGGTGCAAAATCGGGTAAGCCCGACGGATATGAAACAATTAAAAAGATAGTCGATAGCGTTGATATGATAATAGAGGTTGGCGGTGGTATCAGAAGCCTTGATACCATAAAAACCTACCTTGAAAACGGTGTTCACCGTGTAATTCTCGGCACTGCCGCAATAAACGATAAGGCTCTGCTTACAAAGGCGCTTGAGCTTTACGGAGAGCGTATTGCGGTTGGTATTGATGCAAGAAACGGCAAGGTCAGTGTTTCGGGCTGGACGTCAGATAGCGACGTTGACTACATAGACTTCGCCCGTGAGTGCGAAAAACTTGGTGTTAAGAATATAATTTTCACCGATATAAGCCGCGATGGCTCGCTAAAAGGTCCAAACCTTGAAATGCTCAAAGCACTTTCCGAAAGTGTTAGCTGTGATATAACCGCAAGCGGCGGAATTAAGACCGCAGACGATATAAGAGCATTAAAGGATATGAACCTTTATGGAGCAATTTGTGGAAAATCGCTTTATAGCGGTACACTTGTTCTGACCGAAGCATTACGGATAGTGAGGGGATAAGCTATGATAACAAAGAGAATTATTCCCTGCCTTGACGTAAAAAACGGCAGAGTGGTGAAAGGAACGAATTTCGTAAACCTGCGTGATGCAGGCGACCCCGTTGAGGCGGCTCGCCTCTATAATGAGCAGGGAGCGGACGAGCTTGTTTTCCTTGATATAACCGCATCAAACGAGGAAAGAAAAACGATAGTTGACGTCGTTGAACGAACCGCAAGAGAGGTATTTATGCCGCTTACAGTTGGCGGCGGAATTAGATCCGTTGAGGACTTCCGGACCATACTTCTTGCAGGAGCGGATAAGGTTGCGGTAAACTCCGCTGCGGTAAAGGATAAATATCTGCTCTCACGCGCGGCTGATAAATTTGGTAACCAATGCGTTGTTATCGCAATTGACGCTAAAAAGACCGAGCAGGGCTTTCACGTCTATATAAACGGCGGAAGAATTGATACGGGAATTGATGCTATTGAGTGGGCAGTCGAGGCTCAAAAGCTTGGCGCAGGCGAAATTCTGCTTACCAGTATGGACGCAGACGGTACAAAGGCAGGCTTTGATATTGAACTTACAAAAGCTGTTACCGATGCAGTGTCAATACCAGTTATAGCATCGGGCGGCGGCGGAGCACTGTCGCACTTTAAAGACGTATTTACGCAGGCAAACGCAGATGCCGCACTTGCCGCATCGCTTTTTCACTATAAAGAATTAACCGTCGGTCAGGTAAAAGAGTATCTTGACGGCTACAATATTCCCGTAAGAAAGTAAGAGGAAACACTAATGGAAGATTTAAAGAAATTTTTTGTAAAGGGCGAGCTTATCCCCGCAATAGTTCAGGACTATAAGACCAAAGAGGTACTTATGCTCGCATATATGAACGAGGAGTCGCTTGGTAAAACCCTTGAAACAGGATATACTTGGTTTTACAGCAGAAGCCGTAAGGAGCTTTGGAATAAGGGCGCAACGTCAGGACACACCCAAAGAGTTGTTAAGCTTGACTACGATTGCGACGAGGACACCCTGCTCGTTTACGTAGAGCAAAACGGAGCTGCCTGCCATACGGGTAACAGAAGCTGCTTTTACCGTACTATTGTCGAAAATGAGGAAGTGCCCGAGGCAAATCCGCTGGTAAGCCTTGAAGCAGTTATTGCCGATAGAAAAGCAAATCCCGAGGAAGGCTCATATACCTGCTACCTCTTTGAAAAGGGACTTGATAAGGTGCTCAAAAAGGTTGGTGAGGAGTGCGCCGAAACGATTATCGCCGCTAAAAACGGCGACAAGACCGAGCTTAACGGCGAGGTAAACGACCTTATTTACCACCTTATGGTAATGATGAATATTTGTGAGCTTCCGCTTGACGACGTACTCGCCGAGCTTGAAAAACGCTCCAAAAAGATTGGCAACCTCAAAAAAATGAAGGTTGTTGACAGAAATACCTGATAAAAAAGCACCCGTCGGGTGCTTTTTTATGTGCAGTAAATTTTGCCAAAAAGCCAGACCGCCATTATAAAAAGAGAGTAGTTGTATCCCGAAAAAAGAAATATGTAAACGGCAAGAACCCATAGCATAAGCAGAGTAATAAAGGATACACAACGGCTTACTCTCTCTGCTAATCGGTGTGAAAGAAAAATAGAAAAAAATGCGCGAAGTGCCTCTCCGCCATCAAGCGAAATTATAGGCAGGACATTGAGAATTCCAAAGACAAGAGAGGCATAGGCTATGCTTTGTATCAAACCCGTAGTACGCCAAAACGTTAAAAAGATAAGAAAATTAACCGTACACCCCGCCAAGCTTACAAGTAACTCTTCAAAAAAACTACGGTATTTACGTCTTGTTTCGATTTCAAGCCCGTATGGAGTTACTCTCACCTCACTTGCACCAATTCCCGCAATAAAAATTACGGCAAGATGTCCGCACTCGTGTAAAAATGCGGAAATAAGCGCCGCAAGTGTCTGACCGCTGGGATCAAATATCACGGGCGGAAGCAGAATTAAGCTGGTTAAACTGATTTTAATCTTTGGCATAAAAACTCCTTTTTTGCTCGACAAAAGTGATAAAATAGCATATTTTTTGCTATGAATTGATGTGCAAATCGTCAATTTGAATATATTTTTCTTGACAAAATATACATACTTGAATATAATAGAATATGGCTAATTATAATTTTTTAGGAGTTTTAAAATGGTTAAGGTAGTAAAATTCGGCGGTAGCTCTTTGGCTGACGCCAATCAATTCCGCAAAGTAATTAAAATTATCAACGCTGAAAACGATAGAAAGTACGTCGTTCCCTCCGCACCCGGTAAAAGATGCAAGGACGATATTAAGGTAACCGACCTTCTTTACCGTTGCTATGAGCTTGCCGCAAAGGGTGAGAACATAGACGAGGCTTTTGCTGTTATAATGGATAGATATAACACCATTATCGCAGACCTCGGTGTTGAGCTTGACCTCAGTGCAGAGTTTGAGCATATCAAAAACTCAATGATTCATAAGGCAGGAAGAGACTACGCAGCAAGTCGCGGAGAATACCTCAGCGGTAAGGTTCTTGCAAAGGCTCTCGGTTATAAGTTTATTGACGCAGCCGACGTAATATTCTTTAACGAGGACGGAACACTTGATTCCGAAAAAACCAACGAGGTTCTTTCCGAGGTTTTGAAGCAAAACGAAAACGCAGTAATTCCGGGCTTTTACGGAATTATGCCTAACGACACGATTAAAACCTTTAGTCGCGGCGGCTCCGATATTACGGGTTCAATAGTCGCACGTGCAGTAGAGGCTGACCTCTACGAGAACTGGACCGACGTTAACGGCTTCCTTATGGCTGACCCCCGTGTTGTTAAAGACCCCTGCACCATTTCCAAGATAACCTACCGTGAGCTCCGTGAGCTTTCCTATATGGGTGCAACCGTTCTTCACGAGGACGCCATTTTCCCTGTTCGCAAGGCGGGTATCCCGATAAATATCAGAAATACCAACCAACCCGAGCAGGCAGGTACTATGATTGTTGCAAAGAGCGAGGGCTACGACCATCAAAAGGTTATTACGGGTATCGCAGGTAAGCACGGCTTTTCCACCATATTTATTGAGAAGGATATGATGAACTCCGAAATCGGATTTGGTCGCCGTGTTCTTGAAGTACTTGAAAGAGAGAATATTTCCTTTGAACACCTTCCTTCCGGCGTTGATACAATGACTGTTGTTGTAGCAAGCGACGTTCTTAATGGAAAGCGTGATCGCATAATTGAAAAGCTCACCGCTGCTGTTAACCCTGACCATATTGCAGTTAATGACGGAATTGCACTTATTGCGGTTGTTGGACGCGGTATGCAGAACGCAAAGGGAACTGCGGCAAGAATTTTCGGTTCGATAGCAAAGGCAGACGTTAATATCCGTATGATAGACCAGGGCTCAAGTGAGCTTAATATTATCATCGGTGTAGACGAGTGCGATTTTGAAAAAGCAATGAACGCTATCTACCACGAATACGTAAACGATTAAAGTAACATTTTGTTCAAATAAACTCTACATCTAGTTAAACAAAACCAAACTTGACTGTGCTATAATAGTACAGTCAAATAGAGGGGCATAGTTCATCGGTAGAATAAGAGTCTCCAAAACTCCTGAGCTGGGTTCAACTCCTAGTGCCCCTGCCAAAAAAAGAACGAAGAAATCGCTTCGTTCTTTTTTTTATCCAAACCGCAGGCTTGGCATATCATCGACGCACTGAGTGCGGCGTATATAATCAATGTCGGTGCGTCGCACTCGTATCTCATTACGCACCAATGAGCATTTGGTTATATAAGGAGATAAGCTTTTACTATAAAAATAAATTAAATTAAATTCAAAAATAGGACTATTGATAAGTTATTGGGAAATTAAAAATGAATGAACGTATAAAAAAATTAGTCCTTTTCGCTATGTTTTTGGCGATAGGCTTCGTTTTACCTATGCTAACGGGACAAATCCCTGTTATAGGTAAAATTCTTTTGCCGATGCATATACCTGTATTTTTGTGCGGACTTATATGCGGCTGGAAATACGGCGGTGCTCTTGGATTTATTTTGCCGATAGCAAGATCGCTTATATTTTCCGTACCCGTAATGTATCCGACTGCAATAGCGGTAGCCTTTGAAATGGCGACCTATGGAATTACCGTTGCACTTTTATATGCCTGCTTTAAAAAGCAAAGGTTGGCAGGACTTTACTGCTCGCTTTTGATTTCAATGGTGCTTGGGCGAATTATTAGGTGCATAGCGGAAATTATACTCCTTAATTTAAACGGCAACGGATTTGCCATCAAGGCGTTCTTCTCGGGAGTTATTTTTAATGCCATACCCGGAATAGCTATTCAACTGATTGTTATTCCTGCGGTTATGGTGGCAACACAGTATACAAAAAACAGAAAAAACTGATTTCGTTATGAAATCAGTTTTTTTACTTAATGGTGATGTCCGTGATGATGTGTGTGATGCTCACAAGGTGTGATTTTGCACTCTCTTTGATTGCACACCTCACCCTCGTTTTCCGTTTCTACGGTTGCGTGGACAATCCCTAAATGCAAAAGCTCTTCTTTTATTTTTTGCTTTACGTTATATGCATCACCGCTTATAACCGCGTGTAAGGTAGCATAGACGCTTTGTCCGTCAATGCTCCATAAATGAACGTGATGTATATCGGTAATTCCTTCAATTTCAAGCAAATGCTCGGTAATTTCCTCAATACATACGCCTTTTGGCGTTTTCAAAAGGAAAATTCTCATAATTTCTATAAGATTTTTAAGTCCATTTATCAGTATAAAAATTGCGACAGCAATAGAAATTAAGGTGTCAATCAGAGCAAAATCGGTAAAACGCATAAGCACAGCACCAATAAGAACAACTATCCACCCAAGCACGTCCTCAAGCATATGGAGATTAACCGACCTTTCGTTAATAGAAGATGCGTGTCTGGTAAAGAAAACTGCGCAGAGATTTACAAATGTACCTATAATAGCAAAAATTATCATACCGTCATAATTTATCGGTACAGGATCAAAGGCTCTTGAAATTGCACCGAAAATAACTGCAACCGAGCCGAAAATCAGTATGCAGGTGGTTATAAGACCGCCAAGCACCGAAAACCTGCCATATCCAAACGTGTAATGCTTATCGGGTTGACGTAAGCTCTTTTTTTCAAGAAAAAAAGCTATTCCGAGCGAAAACGCATCCCCAAAATCGTGAAGAGCGTCGGAAATTATAGCCACGCTTCCGCAAAGCATACCGCCGATAAGTTCAAAGAGCGAAAACCCTAAATTAAGTAAAAAAGCAATGAGTATATTTTTCTTTGCTTCCATAAAACAACATCCCCCTTGACTATTTAACTGAAATGTGGTATAATAATTACCAAATACAGAACACTTTGTTCGGTATTATTGTACCACAGTAAGAAAATAAATCAACATATTAATTTTTTTAATTGTTCAGTTTCGAACAAAAAAATGAAAATGTACGGAGAAAATGGCTATGGATAGACGAAGAAGAAAGACGCGAGAAGCGATTTTTTCGGCATTTACCGAACTTCTTTCAAAAAAGAGCTTTGAAAACATAACCATAAGCGAGGTAATTGAGCAGGCAGACGTTGGTAGAGCAACCTTTTACGCACATTTTGAAACAAAGGATTTCCTTTTGCGTGAGCTTTGCTCGGAGCTTTTTGAACACGTGCTTGAAAGTGCTATGGGGAACAGTAGAGCACACAGTCATATTTTCGACTGTGATGCATCCGATACTGTGTTTTTGCATCTTTTCAGACATTTTCAAAAGAACGATAATGGCATTTTAAAGCTAATTTCAGGTAGCAGCGGAGAGCTATTTATCAAGTATTTTAAGGCAGACCTTATAAAACTCGTTAAAGTCAATATCTCACTCTTTGATGACAAAATATCGAAACGATTACCTCAGGACTATGCTATAAATCACATAGCAAGCACCTTTCTTGAAGCACTGCGGTATTGGACTGAAACGGGTATGACCTTAACAGCTGAGAAGATAAACGAATATTTCTTTTGCGCTATAACGGGAGAATAAAAAATGAAAAGAATACTATTTATAAGCGATTTTCACTACTGTCAGGATAGCTACGGTGAAATTTCAATAGACGAAAAGGCAATACGCCTTGTAAATCAAATAAACGAAGAGCACCAAAAACACCCTATTGATTATATACTTATGCTTGGAGATTACTCACTTGACCATTGGGGATGGTTTTCAAAGGGGACTCTCCTTTCAAAGGGCGAAAGCTATACCGCACGTTTTTTTGAAAAGTACGTATGTAAATTTCCTGCACCGTATTTTGCTTTGGCAGGCAATCACGAGCAGTACGGTGAAGAGGGTTGGCAAAAGATAACGGGGAACTCACGAAACGGCGAAGTAGTAATAGATGATACCGTCTTTATTATGTGGGATAGCTACGGGGCTGACCTTGACCCTGCCGAGCATAGCGACGGCACGTACACGCCGCCGCGCGTAAACGAAATTCGCAAAATTATTGATGAAAATAAGGGCAAAAAAATTATTCTTTGCTCTCATTATTTTAAACCCTGCTATACAAAAGAGGAAATAGAGCTTATAAACGAGCCGAGTATAATATGCCTTTTCGTCGGACATTCACATTATGCCTGTGCTGAGGACTTGCCAAAGGAATACGGCAGAAAAAAATGATACACTGCGGCTCTTTTGCAGGAATTTCACCGACAGAAAAATATCCGTGGGGAATTCGCGATCTTTATATTGACGAAAACGGACTTGTATCAAGCTACCTTGTAGCGGAGCATTGCCTGTTCCAAAACGGCAAGCCGTATAAAATAAACGCTCATACGCAAGACGAAATCAAAATAAATTAAATCAAAAAGCACGGATTTTTCCGTGCTCTTTTGCTATTAAATTTCAAACGCAACACCGCTAAGAGCGGGAATAGTGATTTTTTTGCCGTCAAGCGCGCAGGAAACGTCGTTTTCGCTTGGGTTAACAAGGAGCTGCACCCTTGTGCCATCAAGCTCCCAAGCGCTGAAAAGAATTTCGGGCAGATGTAAATCTCTTGTCGGATTTGATGATTTAAACACCACCTCACCACATTCAAGCGAACCACCGCGTACCATTTTGCCACCAAGCAAATATTTTTGCATTTTTTCTTTATAGAGCTTGGTTAAATTCCGTATTAACGTGTAAACCGGCTCTTTTTGGGGAGCGTGGTCAAAATCTCTTGTGCCCCAGTTTGACATCAGCTTACCGTCTGGCGTGAAAACGAGCGTCATACTGTCGCCTGCCGCATAGGAATAGGCAAGTCGGTAGCAAAGCGTTTTTGCCGAACTTTCAAGCGGACAGCAAACCTGATTTCCCATAAAGTTGCGAAGATATTCGTGATAAATGTAGGAGTAAAGCGGCACGGCTTTTCCGCTCATATAGTTAAGCTCAAATCGGTTGTCGGAAAAGCGAAGATTTGAAATATACGGCTCAGCCGCTGCACTCTCGCAGCCAAACAGCATATTCGGTGCAAGTCTGTTCCACTCGCTCAGCACCGCTTTCATATTTTCCGTCATCCATTTCCCGGGTACGGGCGGATGACCGTGCTCCCTGCTGTAACAAAAATACTGACTTCCGCCGTGGTTTTGATCAAGGATTTGCGCATAATCAATTCCGCTTTCAAATAGCGGAGTATAGGCCTCCCTCAGTATCTCCTTGCCAAGCTCGGACGCCGCGCAGATATCGTAACCCGAGCGTTGCCCTGTGCATATTCTACTGATTTCCACCTTTCCCTTTGGAGAAGCGCACATAGCCGCAGCAAGCCCACGCTCGCTGAATTCCTTTTCGCAGTTATAATCGGCTATAAGATTGCTTTGCTTTGTATATCCAAAGCCCGAGCAGTAAACACCAAGCATATCGCCTTGACTGTGAAGCGCATCCTTGAATTCGTTGAACGCATCAACGCCGCCGTAAGGCGGCCAAACGTAAGGCGGAGCCCAAGGGGCAGTACCCTCCCAGTGCATAAGTGCTACCAAAATCCTCGTATCGGTTGCCTGTTTTACCTCGTTAATAAGGGGGAGGGCATTTGTGTAAGGGAACAGAGCGTTCGGTGTCATTTGGTCCATATCGTGAATTCCTCGGACGGGATACGATATGATAAGCGGTGAGTCTGCATACCACTCTGGCAGAGTTTTATCATCTAACGTTTTGGTAAGATTTTTTCCTATTTCGGCTTCAAACCATTCACGGTAACGCTCGGCTGAGCTTTGCCAGCTTCCGTCGGTAGCCGCCCACACGATAGGGTAGTCACATACGTAGGTCTGGCCAAACTCAGTGCCGCAGTAAAGACGAAGCTGAATACCAATACCGTCACCGTAATGGTAAAAGCTGATACCCTTGACAGTTCCTTCCTTATCGTGAGCGCCGATATAAAGACCGCACCCCTCCCAAAGATAAGAAATAAGCTGAGATGAGAGCATATAAGGAAAAGCCGAATAGCAGCCCATAGACGGATACTGTATATCAAGATGCGGAAAGTACGATGCGTCCCTGTAATCGTTGTTGGAAACGATAGCTCCCTCATTATATGGAAACAGAATTTCGCCTCCGTCGCCACAAGGGTTGTTTTCCTTTAAGCTTGGTAAAACCGCAAACGGAAATTCTACCCACTCTATAACCGTTTCGCAGTTTTTGGGTGCGATTGAAATTCCCCATACCGCCTCGCCACCCTTATTTTCAAGTGTTGCGGTTACGGCGGTGCCATTTAGCTTTTCTATATTAAAATCGGTGTAAATCGCACCGTTTTCGGTCAAGGTGCAATTCTTAGCGTCGTAGGCGTTTGCTAAAATCTCATTTCCGTCCTTATCTTTTGTGCAAAACGTAAAAAGCGGAGATTTCGATACTATTCTTTCCTTGCCGCCTATTATAAGCGAGGCAATTTGCCCTGCCGTAAAATCTACCGAAAGCGACATACCGGTAAGCGTGAGATCAAACATGTTAAAAAATCCTTTCTTTTGGAGGTTGATTTTTTTGAGTTTCGGTGTTATAATTTAATTATAATGTTAAATTTGATATTATTCCATTGGAAAGGTGTGCAAAAATGATGCCAAAACACGCAGATAAATTTAGCTATAAGGTAATATTTGAAACGCTTCCAACGTCGGAGGAAATTGTTGTTTACTACGATAAGAGCCCGATAGAAATACCGTTTTACGATGATTTTCCTTATCTTCACTATCACGACAGATACGAAATAGGAATTTGTAAGCAGGGAAGAGGAATTATTCTTTGTGACGGAGAGTTTTACTCTGTCGGCGAAGGGGATCTCATTTTTGTTAAGGACGGCTCGCATCACTACTCGCGTTCGCTGACGGACGTTGAGCCGTTTCTTTGTCGCTATATTTACGTTACTGTGGAAAGTGTAAAAAAACTGCTCGGAAGCCGTGCCGAAATCCCCGAAAATGTTAAAATTCCAACGGTCATTTCGGATAAAAAATATCCCGAGGTAGCGCAAAATTTTCTGCAAATAGATAAGCTTTGCGATGATAACGACCGTGATATTGATATAAAAGTGCCGCTTCGCCTTGCCGCGCTAATTCTTGATTTGCAAACCTGCTTTGAAACTGAAATAACATCGACAGACAGCAAAAAATCAATTAACGGAGTAAAGGACGAATTGGCGGAAAGAGTAGCGCGCTTTATCGCTCTTTATTACTCGTGCTCTCACAGTACGAAGGAGCTTGCAAGGCTTGTGCATATCAGCGAAAGTCAGCTTCGCCGCAGATTTATAAAGGCATACGGTATGCCGCCTATTGCATACCGCTCGTATCTTAGGGCGGGAATAGGTGCGGAACTGCTGTTGCGCACAGATATGTCGGTCTTTGAAATAGCGGAACGACTCGGATATACCTGCCCGTCCGACTTTTACCGAGTTTTTGTAAAGTGCTACGGCGTATCGCCTGCCAAATACCGAAAAAATACCGAATTTAAATAATATTTAACAAACACTGTGAAAAAGTCCATAAATTAAGTAAAAAACACATTGAAAAAAAGTGCTTGATATGTTAATATCAAGATATAGTAAAATTTCGGAGGAAAACGCAAATGTATAGCTTACCAAACGATTATAAATGGAAAGTTAATGATTTTTTTGAGGGCGAAAATGAATCGGCGTTCACCGTACTTCCCGAGGTCAAATTTGATACTGTTGGTTGTCTTAACGATCCAATAACCGTAGGAGAAAAAATATAGACGGTAAGCATTATTTCTATGCCGTAAACCGTGAGCCGTACGAAATCAAGGTAAGAATATACCTAAAAAACACCGCCGCATACAAAGAAATTTATAATGGAGAAGTGGTGAGTGAGGGCAAAAACGTATTTGAGATTATTTTGGGCGCGTTTTCGATGCGCTCATTTAGTGCAGAGTGTGAAAACGCCATAGACTGGTTTGATCCGCAAATCCCCAAGGAAGAAAAAACGGCACTTACCGAGGCGTACAAATATCAAATAAAGGTTATTGAGTGGGCACAAAACGAAAAAATCACGATCTGCGGGTTAAATGAAACCAAAGAAGAGCTTATAAAAGCATTTACCAATTTATCACCTGCAAAGATACGCCATATTATGAAAGGCTACGTTTGTCTAGAAGCAAGAACACTTTATGAAAGTAAAAAAGGTTGAGCATTTTGCTCAACCTTTTTTGTATTCGGAGGGTGGAACACCCACCGCCTTTTTAAATTCTCTTGAAAAATGACTTGCGTCTGAATATCCCGAAAGCATCGCCGCCTCGCTTACGGTATACATACCGCTCATAAGAAGCTCCTTTGCGTGATTTATCTTCAGATTATTTATATACGCAATAGGCGAAACACCAAAGATACTCTTGAAAATACTGCGAAAATAAACGCTTGTCATACCGCAAAGCTCGGCAAGATATTCAATGCTGATTATCTCGGAAAGAAAATGCTCACGTATGTATTCTGTTGCGGGGAGTATCTTTTTTGCCTTTGTGCTTTCTATATATGAGGTGTAGTATTCCGTCTGCATCAAATAAATTATGTTATGAAGCTGAGCCTTTACAAGGGATACGCAGCCCGTTTCCTTTTTAGTCCAAACGGGAACGGCTCTTTTGTATCGGTCAACATAACTGCTTGTATTCTTTGTGTGAAAAATAAACGGCTCGCCGTCCGTATCCTTAGGAATATCAAAATTTATACAGTAGCAATTTCCGGGTTCATTTGTTACGACAACGTAATCGGAATGCTTTGGCAGATAAATAATATCTCCCGTAGCTACCTTTAAAACCTTACCGTTTCCAAAACAATATTCCTTACTTCCGCTTATATGGAGTGCAAGTCCGTGGCTGTGTCTGTCGTTAAAAACAGAATCTCCCTTACCGCTTGGTACATAGCAAGCGGTAATTATTTTGCTTACACAAATATCGTCGTTAAAAAAATCTATCATAGCGTTATCCTCCGATAACATTATAAACTTTTGTTTCGGAATAGTCAAGTGCTTTTGGAATATTCATTGACTTTTTCGCGTATAGGCGTATAATGTAGTCAAGAAGAAAAATCAAACGGAGGATTTTTGATATGTTCAAGACGCTTCTGACCGACAGAAAAATAATCGAGGAAAAATACCACAAAAACGACGGTACATATAATAGCCTTGCCCGTTGGAGCAGTGTGGGATACGATTACGATCCCGAAACGGGACTTGTCGCTATCAACGTAAGCGGTCAGGGAGTAACCTTTGCTTTTGGTGATATTCTTATTATTCTGGCATCTGTCTGCACCGTTATTTCCTCGGTGATGAACAAGAGTGTGGCAAATAATAACTCTGCCTTTTGGATAAACGGATTATCTTCGCTTTCGGGCGGTCTTATTATGCTTATAGCGGCGCTTATAATGGGTGGAAGAATACCTAAAATCTCCCCTTGGGCGATATTCGTATTTCTGTATATTTGCACTGCATCTATGATTGCATACGTTTTGTACACTTATCTTTTGCGTACTGTAAGCGTATCAAAAATGTTTATTATCAAATTCACCGAGCCGCTATTTGCCTGCATTTTTGGTGCTATGTGGCTTGGCGAGGACATTTTCAAAATACAGTACCTTGTTGCATTTTTATTGATTTCGACAGGTATAATACTCGGAAATAAATCAAAGGAAACTAAAGGAGAATCAAAATGAAAAAGATAGTGCTTATCGGCGACTCTATCCGTCAGGGATACGATAAATACGTAAAACTTGCGTTTGAAAATACGTCGGAGGTTTTCTTTACTAACGATAACTGTAGATTTACCACCTATATAATAAGACACCTGCCCGATTGGAAAAACGAATTTGGGTGCGGTGATGACGTTGACCTTGTTCACTTTAACGCAGGACTGTGGGACGACCTCGTTATGCTTGACGGCAAAAACCTCGTCAGCCTTGAAACGTATAAGGAAAATATTGACCGTATTTGTAAGCTTATTAAAATTTATTTTCCAAAGGCAAAGCTTATATTTGCCACCTCTACTCCCGTTCAGGAGCATCTTTTCGGCGAAATAAAACGCTTCAATGCCGATACCGAAAAATACAACGCGGCGGCGTGTGAGATAGTAATAAATAACGGCGGTACGGTAAATGACCTCTATACCCTTATGGTAAATGCACCGGTGGAATACCACTCCGACCTTACACACTACTACACCAAGGAAGGAACTCGCATAATAACAAATCAAGTAATTGAGTATATCGAAAAGGCTCTTGATATAAAGGCAGAGCCCCTTGACTACGACGCGCTTTTTGATAAAAAGAACGATGCAGAGGGAATATAAATGGTGCCTTATACCGAGAGCTTGGAAAAAGATACTTTGATGCGTATTTAAAGGTGGTAAAATGAAAATATTTGACTTCAGTAACAAAACACTTCGCAACCAATTTGATAATATAAACTGGATAGATGAAAGCGGAGTTAGCAAAACAGAGCTTAATGAGCTTTTTTATAAGCTTATGGAGCGTGATAACGGCGAAAACCACGCCCTTCTTAAAGCCGATACCTTTGCCCTTATCTGCGAAAAATCACGTATAGCTATTGATACCGACGATATTTTTCAGGATAAGATTTTTGACGGCGGTTTAATAGATATTCAACGCTGGAATATATGGCACGACTCTATAATAAAAGAGCGTTTGCAGGAAAAATCAGATGAAGTTGCTCTCGCAAAGGAATGCGGGGCATACACGGCAATTCCCGATTTTGGACACACCTCGCCAAATTCAAAGCTTTTGCTTGAAATCGGATTTGCAGGACTTCATGAGAGGGTAATTAAAGAAAAGAGCAAGGATAACCTTTCAAAAAAGCAGATAGAGTTTTACACCGCCTGCGAAACGGTACTTAAAGCCTGTATCACCGTTTGCAACCGCCTTGCCGATGCCATAGCTCCATTTAATGCCGAAAACGAAAAAGCGCTCCGAAGTATAGCGAGCGGAGCTCCGACAAACTCCTACGAGGCTATGCAGCTAATTATAGTTTACTTTTTCCTGCACGAATACGTATATAAAACAAGAGTAAGAACGCTTGGACGCCTTGACGTTCTTTTATATCCGTTTTATAAAAAAGACCTTGAAAACGGCACTTTCACAAAAACGGAAATTAAGGAAATGCTTAAATTTTTCTTAAATAAATTTTCGGCGGCAAAGGTACCGTTTGGACTTCCGTTTTGTCTTGCGGGTATAGATGAAAACGGTGACGAGGTAACAAACGAAATGTCTTACCTTATCGTTGAAACGTATCGTGAAATGGATATTTACAGTCCTAAAATTCATATTCGCGTGTCGGATAAAACACCTGCTGATTTTGTAAAAAAGGTGCTTGAATGTATCAGAAACGGACAAAGCTCGTTTGTGCTTTGCAACGATAATACTGCTATAAAATCTCTTATGAGCGTAGGAATAAAAGAGTCTGATGCAAGAGATTACGTGCCCATCGGGTGCTATGAGCCTGCCGTTTGGGGTAAGGAAATCGGCTGTACGGGAAACGGCGGCGTTAACCTGCCAAAAGCCGTAGAATTCGTGCTTTCGGGTGGCATCGACGTTGCAACCGGTAAAATGATAGGCGTAAAGCCGAGCGTATCCCTTGATACCTTTGAAGGTTTTCTTTTAGCCGTGAAGGAACAAATTTCCTTTATGACGGGAAAGTGCCTTGATTACGTTCGTAGCATTGAAAAATATTATGATAAAATCGGCCCCGATACCCTTCACTCCGCTATGTACGATGATAGTGCAAAGCAGGGCGCAGACGTTTTTGAGGGTGGCGCAAAATATAACAACAGCTCGCTGTATTTTTATTCTATTGCCTCGCTTGTCGATAGCCTGACGGCAGTTAAAAAATTCGTTTACGATGAAAAAATACTTACTCTTTCCGAGCTTTTTGAAATTCTCAAAAACGACTGGATTGGAAGCGAAGGACTTCTGAAAAAAGTAAAGAAAATGCCCGAAAAATACGGCAACGGAAACGAGCACGCCGATGAGGTAGCAAAGGATATTTCGGATTACTGCGCAGATATTACCAACGGTCAACCAAATTCCCGCGGCGGAGTCTTTAAGGCGGCACTGTTTAGTATTGACCATTGCTTTTACTACGGAAAAAGGACTCTTGCAACCCCCGACGGAAGAAAAACGGGCGAGCCGCTTTCCAAAAACCTTTGCGCCTGCATCGGAATGGATAGAAACGGTATCCTTGCGCTCATAAATTCAGTAACGAAAATGGATCACTCTAAATACCCGACAGGCTCTGTTCTTGACGTTGTTTTGCATCCGTCAGCCGTGATGGGAGATGATGGACTTGATGCGTTTTACGGACTTGTCAAAACCTATTTTGCAAGAGGCGGATTTGCTATGCACGGAAACGTATTTAATGCAAACGATTTACGCGCGGCGCAGCAAAATCCCGAAAAATATGCAACGCTTCAGGTAAGAGTATGCGGTTGGAATGCATATTTCGTTACACTTTCAAAGGAAGAGCAAAACGCATTTATAAAGCAAACGGAGGCTTTGGTATGAAAAAGATATTTTTGATTGGCGATTCGATAAGATTCGGAGCGCCGCCGAGCAGTCCCGGATACGGCGTTTACGTCAAAGAACTTTTAAAGGACGAGGCAGAGGTCTTTGCGCCAAATGATAACTGTCGCTGGGCGCAGTATACGTTTCGTTACGTTCACGAGTGGGCGGCAAATATCCCTGCAAATGAGATAGACGTTGTTCACTGGAATAACGGACTTTGGGACGTTTTGCGTCTTATGGGCGACGAGCCGTTTACCGAAATAAACGACTACGGCAAAATGCTTGTGCGTGTTTACGATAGAATTCGCGCCGTTTTCCCTAATGCCAAAATTGTTTTTGCAACAAGCACCTCGGTTATCGAGGAGTGGGGCAAACCCGACTTTATGAGATATAATAAGGAAATCAATGCCTATAACGAAAAGGCAAAAGAGGTGCTTTTGCCGCTTGGCGTAAAGATAAACGACCTTTATCCCCTGTCCTGCACGCTTGATGCGCCGTATCGCACCGACTGGGTACATTATAATAACAAGGGCTCTGAAATTTTAGCCAAAGCAGTTATCAAAGCTATAAACGAGGCGTAAAATGAAAGGTAGAATATTTGAAATAAAGCGTTTTGCGGTCCACGACGGCGACGGAATAAGAACAACTGTTTTCATTAAAGGTTGTCCTCTAAAATGTGTGTGGTGTCATAACCCTGAGGGAATTTCTTTTAAGTCCGAAATTGCATTTTTTGATAACAAATGTACCCTATGCGGCGACTGTGTTTCGGTTTGTCCAAGCGGTGTTCATAAGCTTGATAGCGGCATACATACCCTTGACCGCGTAAAATGTATCGGTTGCGGAAAATGTGAAGATGAGTGCTTAAACGGAGCATTAAAGCTCTACGGCGAGGAAATGACAGTTGACGAGCTGCTCCCGATTTTGCTTGAAGACAAGGATTTTTATTCAAATTCGGGCGGCGGTGTAACCCTATCGGGCGGTGAGTGTCTTATGCAAGCCGATTTTTGTGCGGAGCTGCTTAAAGCCTTAAAGAAAAACGGTATTAATACCGCTGTTGATACCTGCGGATTTGTATCAAAGACAAATATTGACAAGGTAATGCCATACACCGATACGTTCCTTTATGATATAAAGGCATTTGACGAAGAAACGCATATAAAATGTACAGGTCAAAGCAATAAAACCATACTTGAAAACCTTGAATATATAAATTTAAAAGGGAAGAAAATTGAAATCAGAATACCGTATGTACCCGAATACAACGACTCTGAAATAGAGAAAATTGCGGCATTTTTAAAGCCGCTTGAAAATGTAGTTAAGGTTAAGATTTTACCCTATCATAACTACGCAGGCTCAAAATACCGTTCCCTTGATATGCAAAACACACTGCCCGACGTTGCCCTGCCGACTGATGCCGAAATCGATGCGGTACAAAAGCTTTTTAACTGAAAAAATAAAGGCGAAATGCAATTAAAATGCGTTTCGCCTTTTTTAAAAAATATATTGACATAATTTTAAATATTTGATATACTGATAAAAATGATAATTATATAGGGAGATATTTTATGAAGCTCGGAGTTCTTATAAATATTGATGACGGTGATATAGAAGAAAAATTCAAAGCAGTACACGATTACGGCTTTGACAGATGTCAGCTTTCAATTTGGAATTTAGATTTATATACCGTTGAGGTTGCAGACCGCATCAACAAAATGAGAGAAAAGTACGGGATAACCGTTACAACGCTTTGGTGCGGTTGGTGGGGACCTACCGCTTGGATTTTCTATGACGGTCCTCTCACCCTTGGACTTGTACCTGCCGAGTACCGTCAGAGAAGAATTCAGGATTTAATGAACGGTTCTGATTTTGCAACTAAAATTGGCGTAGAAAAAATAGCAACCCACGTTGGATTTTTGCCGGAAAACCCAAACAGTAAGGAATTTCACGAGGTAGTATGCGCTGTTCGTGTTGTTGCGGAATATTGTAAGAAAAACGGGCAGTCCTTCCTCTTTGAAACGGGACAGGAAACACCCGTTACCCTGCTTCGTACCATTGAAGCGGTTGGTACAGGTAATCTCGGTATCAATCTTGATCCTGCAAATCTTATCCTTTACGGAAAGGCGAATCCTGTTGACGCGCTTGATGTCTTCGGAAAGTATGTAATGGAGGTACACGCCAAGGACGGAAAATATCCCACTGAGGGTATGGAGCTTGGCAAGGAAACGAGAATTGGTGAGGGTAAGGTTAATTTCCCTGCATTCATAAACAAACTCCGTAAGGTCGGATTTGACGGTAACCTTATTATTGAAAGAGAAATAACGGGAGAAGAACAGTCAAAAGATATAAGAGCATCGAAAATATATCTTGAAACTTTTATTTAAAACAAATTTTATCTTTACTCTAAATATAAATAGAAATAATATGCATTATTTATTGCAAAAGGTTTAAAAAAGCAAAATACGGAACGATAATTTAATTTGGTTTTTACTCATTGCTTATTGGCTAATATGCGGATAAAAGGAACGCAAAGAAAAATTTATTTAAGTAAAAAAGGGCGATTCAAAATGAATCGCCCTTTTGCTTTTATTAGGAATTACTCTCCGATGAGAGCAGCGGTATCTTTTGCGATAACAAGCTCCTCGTTGGTAGGAATTACATAAACGCCGACGGTAGCATCATCAGTGCTAATCTTGATAATTTCGGACTGACGGAAAGCTTTTTGGTTCATTTCGGGGTCAATCTTAATTCCCATAAACTCAAGACCTGCACAAACGTCGCGGCGGAGGTCAACGCTGTTTTCACCAAGACCTGCGGTAAATACGATAGCGTCAACACCACCCATAGCGGCTGCGTAAGCGCCAATGTACTTCTTGATTTGATATTCAAGAATATTGTTTGCGAGAATTGCGCCGGGATGACCTTCCTTGATACCGTTTTCAATATCACGGTTGTCAGAGGAAAGGCGAGAAACACCAAGAAGTCCGCTCTTTTTGTTCATATAGTCGTTCATTTGGGAAGGAGTCATACCCTCTTTTTCCATAAGGAAGGTTACAATAGCAGGGTCAATGCTACCGCAACGTGTGCCCATTTCAAGACCTTCAAGGGGGGTGAAGCCCATAGAGGTATCAACGCTCTTGCCGTCCTTTATTGCGGAAATAGAAGAACCGTTTCCAAGGTGGCAGGTTATAATTTTTGTGCCCTCAACCTTGCCGAGAATTTTGCACATTTCAGCGGAAACATAGCGGTGAGAGGTACCGTGAAAACCGTAACGGCGAATCTTGTACTTTTCATAAGCCTCGTAGGGAAGACCGTACATATATGCATAGTCGGGCATAGTCTGGTGGAATGCAGTGTCAAAAACAAGAACCTGAGGAACACCCTGCATAACCTCTGTGCAGCCAGCGATACCCATAAGTGCAGGACCAGTGTGAAGAGGTGCAAGTTCGCGGCAGTTTTCGAGCTTTGCAATAACGTCATCATTTACGATAACACTGCCACTAAAGTAATCTCCGCCGTGAACAACACGGTGTCCTACAGCAGCAATTTCATTCATAGATGAAATACAACCGTATTCCTTGTCAGTGAGGGTGTCGATAAGTATTTTCATAGCCTCTGCGTGGTTAGGCATTGATGCAGCCTTTTTCATTTCTTTGCCATCAGGAAGCTTGTGTGAAATTTTGCCGTCGATTCCTATTCTCTCGCAAAGTCCCTTCGCAAGAAGTGTATCGGATTTTGTTTCAAGAAGCTGATACTTAAGGGATGAGCTTCCTGCATTAACAACGAGTACTTTCATTTTTTATATCTCCTTTAATATTTATTATTGACTTTAGGTAGAATTTAGTATATAATTAATTATAATACAACTTATAAAATTTTGCAATAGTTTTTTGCTATTTTTTTGAAAGGATTTTGCGTAAAATGAAATCAGTAGCGGTAATATGCGAATTTAATCCGTTTCATAACGGACACGCTCTACTTGCACGTGAAATAAAAAAAGCATATCCCGACCACGCAGTTATTGCAATTATGAGCGGAAATACCGTTCAACGGGGCGATTTTGCTATTTACGATAAGTACGAAAGAGCAAAAATTGCGGTGTTAAACGGCTTCGATGCAGTGCTTGAGCTACCGTTTCCGTTTTCCTGCTCGGCAGGAGAACAGTTTGCACGTGCAGGAGTATATATTGCAAACTCTATTATGGCGTCGGTGCTTGCATTTGGTTCTGAATGTGGCAGCGTTGAGGCGCTTGCCGAATACGCAAAAAATCTTGACAATCCCGAATTTATCAGCAGTATGAACGAGTATGCTCAGAGAAATCGCGATACATCAGTAATCTACGCAAGAGAAAGCGCATATCTGACCTATTACGGCAAGGAGCTGCCGTCGGGAAGCAACGATATACTCGGTATCGAATATCTCCGTGCACTAAATAATAGTCTTTATCCTATTGAGGCATACGTTATCCACCGCACTGAAAATTTCAGAGCAACCGATGCAAGAACGGCAATAAAGAAAGGTGATATATCCGAAAAAACACGTCTTCTTTCGTATAGCGAAAATTTTGATGTAAATGCAGGTCTTGTTGGAATTTCCGATTTCCTTCTCGGCGCTCTACGTGTTGATATGCGCCTTGATAACGGCAACGGAATTATAAATGCGCTGAAATCCTGTGCTAAAAAGGCGGGAAGCTTCGAGGCTTTTGTTTCGCTTTTGCCGACTAAAACCTACACTCTTGCACGACTTCGTCGAGAAATGATAGCTTATCTGCTTGGTGTAACTGATGTCGATAAAAATGAGAACCCACGCTATACGGTGCTTCTTGCTGCAAATAAAACGGGACAAAAATACCTTTCTGAAAACAAAAAGAGTATCTCTATGCCTATTTTAACCAAATATTCGGACGCAAGAGGATTTGACGGACTTGCTAAAACGCAGCTTGAAAAGGCTATAACCGCCGACAGTATATATTGCCTTGGTTATAATCACCCTGTAAACCCAATTCCGTTTAAAACACCTTATATTGAAAAATAACTCTTGTAATTTTAAAAAATATGTGCTATAATAATAAAAATGGAAAATAAAGGAGGCTACTTGTATGAACACGGACGGGTGCGGGCGACCGCAAATAACTGTAATTAAATTACATACGGGCAGGGTGTCATTTTGTGCCTCTTTTTGTTGCATTATAGAATAGTATTGCGATAAAATGCACTTTATCTCCTTTCTCGTATCAAAGAAAGGAGATTTTTTATGGAAGAAAATAACGTTTTTTCTCCCGAAGAGAGAGATTATAGAGCCGAAATACTTGCAATTATTCGCGGTGAATACACCGACCAAGAAATTAAAGAAAAGCTTGAAGAATATCACGATAACGATATAGCGAGCGTACTTGAGGAGCTTGAAGCCGAGGAACGAGACCGACTCCATACCGCACTTGGTAGTGAGGCGATGTCCGACGTTGTTCCGTACCTTGAGGACGCAGGTGAATACTTATCCGAGCTTGAAGCCGAGGAAGCGGCGGATATTATCGAACAAATGGATGCCGACGAGGCGGTTGAGGTGCTTGAAGACCTTGACGAAAAAACTCGTAACGAGGTTCTTGAGCTTATCGAGGACGAGGAAGTCAAAGAGGAAATTGAGCTTCTTAAATCCTATGATGACGATGAATTCGGTAGTAAGATGAGTACTAACTTCATATCGATAAAGAAAAGCTTTACGGTTAAAGGCGCTATGCGTAGCCTTGTTTCCGAGGCTGCCGAAAACGATAACATATACACAATTTTCGTAACCGAGGATGACGGAGTTTTCTACGGTGCTATTGACTTAAAGGACTTGATTGTTGCACGAAGCACAGTTGACCTGAACGACCTGATTTATACTGCCTTCCCTTACGTTTGCGATAAGGATATTATTTCTGATAACATTGAACGTGTAAAATCCTATTCAGAGGAGCTTATTCCTGTTGTTTCAAGCGAAAACGGTGTTTTGCTCGGTGTTATTACGTCAAGCGATATAACGGAAATGGTTGACGAGGAGCTCGCCGAGGACTACGCTAAATTCGCGGCTCTGGGTAGTGAGCAAGAACCTGATGAAACGCTTTGGGGAAGCCTCAAAAAGAGAATACCTTGGCTTATTGCTCTGCTCTTCCTCGGTCTTGGTGTTTCGGCGGTTGTCGGACTGTTTGAGGGTGTCGTAGACGAGCTTCCGATGATTGTTTCCTTCCAATCGCTTATACTTGGTATGGCAGGTAACGTTGGAACGCAGTCGCTTGCTGTTACGGTGCGACTACTTGGAATCGAAGAAGAATTTGGTTGGAAAAAGCAACTGCTCACAATAGCAAAGGAAATGCGAATAGCACTTTTAAACGGCGTTGTGGTTGGTCTTATTTCCTTTGGAATAGTTACCGCATACCTATTTGCCTTCGCAAGCTACAGTATTATATTTACGATGTCTGCCGCCGCCTGTGTAGGTACGGCGATGTGCTTTGCAATGACCATTTCCGGACTTACGGGCGCCATTATCCCGATAGCACTTTACCGATTTGGAATTGACCCTGCGGTTGCATCAGGACCGCTGATTACAACGGTAAACGACCTTGTCGCCGTTATCAGCTACTACGGACTTGCGTGGGCACTTTTGATCGGACTTTAAAAACAAAAATCTCCCACAAATCGTGGGAGATTTTTTCTATGAAAATTTAAAATGCAAGTAATATAAACGCCGCAATAACAATGATGAGACCGACAAGCTTTTTAACTGTAATTTTATCCTTAAAAACTACAATATCAAGAATGAATGTGCAGACTATGTTAAGTCCGTTTGAAAGGGGAGCGTAGATTGCCGCGTCAAGCTCGTTTGCGTAAACGGTGAAAAGCTCGTTTAAATAAAGCGAAGCGGCAGCAAGGATAACGAAAAGCCAAACCCTTTTGAAGGGAAGCTCGGGCTTTGCATCGCTTCCGTCGGCTCTCAGCTTAATGCTTTCCTTATGGTAGTAAATGGGGAAGAGAATAGCAAATGTGAGAATAACTACGACAAAGTTGATAAAGGTAAAATATTCAACCGAGCCAAGTCCCTTTTTTACGATTTGTGCAACGTAGTATTTTTTAAATACAACGGCAACGGCAAGACTTAAGCCGCAAAGAGCAACAAGAAGAATTTTCTTGATTGTTGAGCCGTCCTTTTTGTTTCCTTTTTCAACGAAAAGGAAAACCGCTACGATTATAAGTCCGCAGGCAACCCACTGGAAAGGACTGACGCTTTCGTTTTTGAAAAGCACGGGAACAAGTATCAGCGGTCCCATAAGCTTTCCAAGTGTTAAAATCGCTTCAAGAAGCGTGAGCGAAATAAGTCTTGATGACATAATCCAAGTAAATAAATTTATTGCCGTTCCGACTGCCGAAATGGAAATTATAAGGTGTCCAAACGGTGTTGTTGCTTTGCCGTCCGCAATAAGCCAAATAATAAGGCTTACTATGATACAAATGACCGAGCGCATAGTGTTGATACAAATGCTGTTGAACGGTCCGGGGGCAAGTGTACCGCATTTTTTCATAGAATACTGTTTACCGTTCAGACCAATCTGAGCAAGCAGTATAGCTATGTATGGGAAAATTGTTGCAAACATTTTAAATATCTCCTAAAATTAAACTCTGCTATCCTTTTTAAACCTATCAATAAATTCTCTCATTGTTACCTTAGGCAGCCAATTAAAGCGGATACTGTATCCGCCTATACGGACGATAAGGTCGGGGTAGTCCTGTGGATTTTAAGCCCTGACCGACGTTTACAGCGAGCTCAAGGGGAAGATGCATATTGCAAACAAATCCCCACATAGAGGCAATTTCCTGCCCAACCATATAAATACCCATACAGCTGTTAACGGTCAAATATATGCTTATCCTCGCTAAAAATATGGCATTTTTTCGGACAAACCGCCTCGCAGGCACGACAACCGATGCATTTTGTGGGGCTATACATTATCTCGGGTTTGGCAAGCTTGCTTTCAGGGTTATGACACCATACGCAACGCAAAGGACATCCCTTTAAAAATACGGTGGTGCGTATACCGAGGCCGTCGTTTACCGAAAATTTTTGTATATTAAAAACTGTTCCGTTTGTCATAGAAATTTTCCTTGCATGTAAGCATAATGATTTTAACATTTATAAAATTGTTTGTCAAGTACTTTATTTAATTATTATAATGAATTTACTATATTAAATCAATATAAAATTTGTTGATTTATAAACCTTGACTTTGAATAAAAAAAGTGCTATAATCTTTATTTGGATAATTTAAACTCAAAAGAGAAGAAAAAATGGAACAAAACAGTTTTGGAAAAGGAATAAAGGACGGAATACCGATATGCCTTGGATACCTTGCGGTATCGTTTGCTTTTGGCATAACTGCGGTAAGTGAGCTTGGACTTTCGTCGCTTGAAGCGGTGCTTATTTCAATGTTTAACCTTACCTCGGCAGGTCAGCTTGCAGGCGCACCGATAATCGCAGGCTTTGGTTCACTTTGGGAGCTTGCCCTCACACAGCTGACCATAAATCTCAGATATTCGCTTATGTCGGTATCGCTTTCGCAAAAGCTCGGAAAAAGCGTAAGACTCATAGATCGCTTTTGGATAGCATTTTGTAACACCGATGAAATATTCGCCGTGTCCTCGGCAAAGACGGGAACAGTAGGGAAGCGTTATATGGCGGGACTTGCTCTCACGCCGTATCTTGGTTGGAGTATTGGTACGTTACTTGGCGCAGTTGCAGGAAATATTCTGCCTGCGATACTCGTTTCAGCTCTTGGCGTTGCTATTTACGGTATGTTTATAGCGATAGTAGTTCCACCTTGTAGAGAAAGCAGCTCTACGTTGCTTTGCGTATTGTTTGCAATAGCACTAAGCTGTGTATTCAATTTTGTACCCTTCCTGAAAGATAACGTAAGTGGCGGATTTGTTATCATAATTTGCGCCGTTGTGGCAAGCCTGTTGTTTGCAATAATTGCTCCAATAAAGGACGAGGATATGCAAAAGGAGGTAGAAAACAATGCCTGATGCAGTTAAATTTGCGCTTTATCTTTTGGTTATGGCAGGAGTAACCTACCTTGTAAGAGCGCTTCCGCTTATCCTTGTAAAGCATAAAATAGAGAATAGATTTATAAGATCATTTCTTTATTACGTGCCATACTCGGTGCTTGCGGTAATGACCATACCTGCAATATTCTTTGCAACCTCATCGCTAATCTCGGCGATTGTCGGATTTGCAGTAGCACTTATCCTTGCGTTCCTTAGACGTAGCCTGATAACGGTTGCATCGTGCGCCTGCCTTGGTGTACTTACGACGGAGCTTATAATGTTGCTTATATAATAGATATAGAAAACAAAATGCAGCCGGAGAGGGTAACCCTTTTCGGCTGCATTACATATATTATACCATAAAGAATTTTATTTGTCAATACCTACAAATAAAATAAAATGTAACTTTTGAATTTGTGGAATATTCACAAAAAATACATTGAATTAGACCTCTGCGGATGATATACTAAAGGTGTCAAAGGGAAAAACTCCCAAGACAAAATTTCCTAAGCAAAGGTGGGATTTTATGAAAATCAAAATCGTAGGCAGACAAATGGACGTTCCCAAGGACTTACCGGAGCTCATTGAAAGAAAGCTTTCAAAATACGATAAGTTCTTTAAAGACGACGCTACGGCAACCGTAACGCTTCGTAAACGTAAGAACGGTAACGAAATACTTGAGCTTACAATAACAAGCGGCGGAATGATGTTCCGTGGTGAGGAAGAGGATTCCACTTTCCAGAACGCACTTGACGCAGTAATGGATTCAATCGAAAGACAGCTTCGCAAGAACAAGACGAAGCTTGAAAAAAGACTTCGTGAGGGTGTGTTCCCGAAAGAGATTGCAGTTGAACCTATTGAGGAGGCCGAGACCGTACAGTCCGACGCTCCCGTTAGAATAAAAGAGTTTGTACTGAAACCGATGTCAACCGATGAAGCGATACTTCAGATGAATATGCTTGGACATCAGTTCTTCGTGTACCTTGACGAGCAGACGCAAAAGGTTTGCGTCGTATATCAAAGAAAAGACGGACTGTACGGCCTCATTGTTCCGAAAACGGAATAAGTGCTTTCCCTCGGGACGTTTGAGGGAAAACGAGAAATAAGGAAAGGAAGGTATAAGGTTATAGAGAAATAGAAGGCAAAATTAAAAAGAAGTCAGGAGTGATGATTATAGATAACACACAATCATATATAAATAATCAAATTGAAAGAGGAGGGATAATTTAAACCGAAATAAAAGAATAACGGACTGACCTGCCGTCGCCGAGCTGATAAAGGGACGCGCAGTTCAAATAGGAGCGGGGGATACCATCAGTGGAATGGTATCCCCCTTGTGTATTTGACTGCTATAAATTTTTTGAAATAAAAACCTTTACAACCCTTAAAAACTGTGATATAATTGTATATACAATAAAAAATGTTGAGGTGAATATATGTTACTGTCTATTGATCTATACGGCAATATAAATGGAATTGCGGTTAAAACCGAAAATAATATAGCAGTGAAGATTACAAACGAATACTTTGGCGGTCAGCCGTGCTATTCAAGGGATATTTCATATCTTGTACAGCTCGGCTACTCTCCTGTCTACTGCGACCAGTACGGTCAGCTTTTTATTGAGGCACAGGGTAGTATTGACTATTATAGCAGCGGTAAGGTTATGAAAATCGGCTCTTACGGATTTGACTATTATAGTAGCGGAAAAATTATGAGAATAGGCAGTGCCGATTTCGATTATTACAGCGACGGTAGAATAATGAGAATAGCAGGTGCTGCGTTTGATTATTACAGCAGTGGAAGAATTATGAGAGTAGGCGACACTGCTTTTGATTATTATAGCGACGGTAGAATAATGAGAATCGGTTACACGAGCTTTGACTATTACAGCAGTGAAAGAATTATGAAAATCGGTAGCGCGTATATCGACTATTACAGTAGCGGTAAGATTATGAAAATCGGATATACGGGACTTGATTATTACAGTAGCGAAAAGCTTATGAGTATAGGAAGCAACTCGATTGATTATTATAGCAGTGGAAAGATAATGAAAATAGGCTACTCAAGTATTGATTATTACAGTAGCGGACGAGTTTCCTATCTTGGATAACAAAAAGAGCACCCCAAAAGGAGTGCTCTATTTGCTCTGCGGGCTAGCTGGACCGCTTCGCTTTCAAACTGCTCGGCGCAAAGTTCAGTGCGAACAAAGGGAACGCCGAGCTTAGTAAAACTGCGTTTGCAGTTTTACGGGTTCTTCGTCTTGCGACTCCGAACGAACAAAAAGAGCACCCCAAAAGGAGTGCTCTTTTTGTTGGCAGGGCTAGCTGGACTCGAACCAGCGAGTGCAAGAGTCAAAGTCTTGTGCCTTACCGACTTGGCGATAGCCCTATAACTTCAAAAATTATAACACATCAAATTTGATTTGTCAACAGTTTTTTGAAAATATCCAACTATTTTTTATTGACAAACACTAACTTGTGTGCTATAATCAATTTTGTATGGAAAAATTTGCAAATGAAAGGAAGTGACGGCTAATGTCTAACGTAAGAAGAGAGCTTGTCAGACTTATGCCGTACAATCCCGAATGGGCAACCACAGGTGCGCTCGTTAAACGCGAACTTACCGCTATTTTAGGCCCTGTTGCTATTGAAATTGCGCATATTGGTAGTACAGCAGTGCCCGGTATGAAAGCTCGTCCTATCATTGATATCGCAGTTGCGGTACGTTCATTTGACAAAATTCCGCAGTATTATGACGAGCTTTTGCTCCTCGGCTACAACCACAAGGGCGATACCGACAGCGAAAATCAAATATTCCTTTCCGCTCAAAAAAATCATTTCAATATATATATTCATATAGTTATTCACGGCAAAACTCTTTGGAATTCTTACGTTTCCTTTTGCGATTGCCTGAAAAGAGATAATGAAACGAAAGAAAAGTATGAGCAGCTCAAGGTTTCCCTTGCAAACCGCCACGCATTTGACCGTAGAGCATATTCGCTTGGTAAGGGTGAATTTGTCCGCCGTACCCTACGTACCAAGTGCGATATCAAGGAACGCTCCTGCGGAGCGGTTGTTTGGCGTAAAAGAGGCGGCAGACGCCACTACTTAATAATTCAAAACCGCTCAGGACATAACGGTTTTCCAAAAGGTCATATGGAATACGGTGAGAGCGAGGTACAAACCGCTATTCGAGAAATTAAGGAAGAAACAAGCCTTGACGTAACCCTTGATACCACCTTTAAGGTTGAATACCGCTACCTTGTAGACGGATATATCCACAAAAGCGCAATTTATTTCCTCGCAAACTACACCGACGGCGAATTCAAGCCTCAAAAGGGCGAGGTTTACGGAATATGGTTGCTTCCATTTGAGGAAGCGCTAAATCAGCTTGACTATGAGCAGGATAGACGAATACTCCGTATGGCGGAAAAACGCCTTGCTGATGACGAAAAGAAATAAACAGTATAAAAATCCCGAGCAAATGCTCGGGATTTTTATTGTAAATTATTTATCCTTTAACCTCGGTTCTTTTGATAATCTCTTCCTGTAAATCCTCGTTAAGCAGGCGGAAGTAGTCGGAAAATCCGCTTACACGTACACGTAAAGAACGGTATTTTTCGGGATCTGCCTTTGCATTGATAAGGTCTTGCTTTGAAACGTAGGTAAGCTGGTAGTGAAGTCCACCAAGCTTGAAATAGGCTTCAAATAGTTTGACGAGCTTTTCAAAGTTGGCGTCGTTTTTGATGAGTTGCTCTTCAAGAAGAATATTTGTAACGGTTGCACCGCAAAGAATGAGATTTTGATTTAATTTTGCAACGGAGATAAGAAGAGAAGAAAGCCCCTCTTTGTCCTTTCCGTCGGTCTGACCGATACCAAAGGAAATCGCATCGCCCTTGTATCTACCGTCAGGGGTTGCCATCAAAAGCTCACCAAAGAACTTGTTATGCTGGTTGTAACCGATAAGGTTACCAAGCAGGAAGTTGTAACCGTATTTGCTTCTCTTGGGTGCGAAATACTCAGCCATAGATGTTGCCACACGCTTTGCTATACTGTCGGAAAGCTCGTGGTTGTTACCGAAGAAGTTGGTGGTTCTGAGTATATGAGAGCGCATCTGCTCGTAGCCCTGCCAGTTGTTTACGAGGGCATCGTGGAGCTGCTCTATGGTAAAGGTC
This sequence comes from Eubacteriales bacterium, assembly GCA_045653945.1. GTDB lineage: Bacteria > Bacillota > Clostridia > Oscillospirales > CAG-272 > SIG673. The sequence goes on along the minus strand of JAZOML010000025.1, from coordinate 10,436 downwards.
TTTTCGTCGAAAACGTGCTGTTTGATTGCAGTAAGCGAGTCGATAACTGTGGTAATACCGATAGCGCCGAGCGTTGCAATAGCGTTTTTAGCGCCGCCCTGTGTGATGCTTTTCGCTCTTTCAATAGAGCCCTCAAAGAACATAGTGCTTACAAAATTAGTGTCCCTTGCTCGTAAGGATTGGAATTTTTCATACCATTCTACCGCCTTATCGAACATTTTTGAATGCTCTTGCTCAAAGATTTCGTAGACCTGATCAAAGTCGGTTGCTTTCTTTAAATCTTCAATTCTGTTAAGAAGCATCCATTCAATACACTTTGGATAGTTAATATCGCAGCCACCCATATATATACCGCCGGGGAGCTGCGGCTCGTTACAACCTACCATAGTGTATCCGCAGGCAAGCTCGTAGGAAAATCCTGCGATGTCCATAAGCGCCTTAATTCTCGGCTCGTCGTTTACGAATGCGATACGCTTGTTGGGATCCTTACGCTCGCAGTCCATAGTGTAGCGGAGTACTTCGGTTGGTGTTTTCTTGGTCCAACGAATGGAAATCTGCGGAATGTAGGTAGGAAGCTCAAGCACACTGTCAACAACCAGACGTGAAAGCTCGTTAAATCCGTCGCTTCCGTCGGGCAGATAACCGCCAACGCAGAAATGCGACTCACCGCCACGGTAGAAACGGTCGGACTTAATGCTAACTCTGAACTGAAGCATAAGGAAAAGCTCCTGCAGGTATTCCTTTGCCTCGTCCACTGTAAGAGTGCCGTTTGCAATATCTTTTACATAGAAAGGATAGAAAAATCGGTCTATCGTACCGATACTGTCGGGAACAAATGCGTAAATAATGTAAACAGAGAGAACCGCCTCGTAAAAGCTTTCTGCGGGGTGCTCGGGAACACGGCGAAGAGCGGTGGCGAGCTTGTTAAGTCTTGTCTTTGCCTCGTCGCTTGAAGCGTTTTTTGCAAGAGCTTGTGCCTCGTCTGCACACTTGTTTGCCCAACCGATAATGGCATCGGCTATTCTATCAACGCCGTCAAGGAAGATTTTGCTTTTTTCGTCGGTGTTTTTTAGTCTTGAAGCGGCAATTTCGTTCTTAAAGCCTTGGATACCTATTTTGAGTACCTTGTTGAAGTCGGCAACACTGTGCTGCCACTCAAAAGTACAAAGCTCGTCAACCGGAGCGTTGTAAAAGAGCTTACGCAATGCGAAATTCGGGTGACCGCTTCGCCCGAAAATATCTCCAAAAACTCTATCGTCATCAAAGCGAAGATAACCGGTAAGGGCGGTGTCCTCGTTTATAAAAGGCTTTTGTGCGAGAATGTACTCAGCGGAACGCTTTGCGTTCATTATATCAGGGTCAAGGAAAACGTCGCAACGGTCAAACTCGGGATGAATGCTTTCAACCCAAATTTCGCCGTTTACGGTTTTTGTTGCAAGTCGTTGTATTCTGTCAGTCATAAAAACCTCCGATTTTTATTTTCACGTTACTTACAGTATATAATATAAAAAATAAAATGTAAATTGAAATTATGATTTTTTATAATTTATGACGGTGATTATTGACAGAAAATATTTTGTGTGATACAATAAAAAACGAGGTGATAAAATGAAAATTTTTGATGATGCAGCGATCAATATTAGCAAAATAGTTTCCGTTGCAAAATATGAAACGTCAAAGGAAATGCAGGGAAAGAAAATATTTAATTATAACCCGGCTCCCCCTCTTTACGAGCTTATTTTCTTTATATCGGGTAAGGGTAAAACCTACTTTAACGGTGTGGAAATTACCGACTGCGAAAACAGTATACGTTACCTTCCGAAGCTTGATAAAGGATATGAATACCGTGTTGAAAAGGAGGAAAACGGTATTTGTATCGATATATATTTTGATACCGATACCTCTATGCCGAGTGTTGGAATAGGACTTACCGATATGGCGGAACTTAAAAATAACTTTCTTAAAATTTATAATTTATGGTCTGCAAAAAAAGAGGGATACTACGCAAAATGCATGTCGGTTTTTTATGAGATAATAGCTGCTCTGCAAAAGCAAAACACTATGTATTTGCCGTCAAGCCAAGCCAAAAAGCTTGACCTTGCTCACGAATATATGATAGAAAATTTTAAAAATAAAGAGTTTGATTACGGAGCGCTTTGTGCCTGCACAGGTATGAGCTATTCTTATTTTAAAGAGCTTTTTATCGCAAGATACGGTATGCCACCTGTCAAATACCTCACTCACCTTCGCCTTGAATACGCAAAGGAGCTTCTTATAACGGGACGATATTCGGTTAGCGAAATAGCAGAGCAATGCGGATTTGAAAACGTGTACTATTTTTCAAGCGTTTTTAAGAAAAATATAGGTGTATCTCCTAAAAATTATAAGGGGTAATTGACATTTTTTCTTCCTTATGTTATAATAGTAAGGATAAAATAAAGAGGTTTAAAAATTATGTGGATACTTATTTTAGAAAGCTTTGCACTTGGCGTAGGACTTGCAATGGACGCATTTTCCGTTTCCCTTGCAAACGGGCTTCACGAGCCGAAAATGCACAAACGAAAGGCACTGCTTATAGCAACCGTTTTTGGTGTATTTCAGGGAATTATGCCGCTTATTGGCTGGATATGCGTGCATACACTTGCAGAGCAGTTTGCGATATTTGAAAAATTCATACCATTTATTGCACTTGCGCTTCTCTCGTTTATCGGCGGCAAGATGCTCTATGAGGGACTTAAAAAGAAATGTGATTGCGAGGATGATAGTAAGCCTCTCACCCTTTGGCTTCTTATTGTGCAGGGAATTGCAACGTCAATTGATGCGCTTTCGGTTGGCTTTGCAATAGCGGAGCAGAATATTTGGGAAACACTGATAAGTGTTGCGATAATAACCGCGCTTACCTTTATAATATGCCTTGCGGGTGTGTTTATAGGACAGAAATTCGGCGACTTTATTTCCTGCAAAGCGAGTGTGCTTGGCGGTGTAATTTTGATACTCATCGGTATTGAAATCTTTATTACAGGGTTAATAGGGTAAATAAAAACGGCACTTTTAAAGTGCCGTTTTCTTTTATATCTTTTGACCTAAAATATCTATCCACTTGTGGAAGAACTGCTCAAATTCGCCCTTGTCAAGAGCTTCGCGGATACGCTCCATAAGTGTATTGTAGAAATACAAATTATGAATTACGCAAAGTCGCATACCGAGCATTTCTCTTGCCTTGAAAAGATGACGGATATATGCTCTTGAATAAGTCTTACATACGGGACAGTCGCAGTCGGGGTCAAGTGGACGCTCATCGTCAAAGAACTTCTCGTTAGAGAGATTGAGCTTACCGCTCCAAGTGAAAAGATTACCGTGTCTTGCGTTTCTACTTGGCATTACACAGTCAAAGAAATCAACGCCTCTACGTACTGCTTCAAGAATATTTTGCGGAGTGCCGACACCCATAAGATAACGGGGCTTTTCGGCAGGTGCGTAAGGCTCGACCTGCTCGATTATATGATACATAACGTCAGCCGTTTCTCCAACCGCAAGACCGCCGATAGCATATCCGTCAAGGTCAAGCTCGGCAATTCGCTTCATATGCTCGATACGCAGATTATCATAGGTGCTACCCTGATTGATTGCAAAAAGCATTTGGTTTGGGTTTATCGTGTCGGGAAGAGAATTAAGACGCTCCATCTCCTTTTTGCAGCGGATAAGCCAACGTGTTGTCCGCTCGGTGCTTTTCTTTGCATAGTTATATTCGCAAGGGTTTTCAATACACTCGTCAAACGCCATAGCGATAGTAGAGCCGAGGTTTGACTGTATTTGCATACTTTCCTCGGGACCCATAAAAATTCTCTGACCGTCCATATGCGATTGGAAATATACGCCCTCTTCCTTTATGCGACGGAGCTTTGCAAGAGAGAATACCTGAAATCCGCCGCTGTCGGTAAGAATAGGCCCGTTCCAGCCTGCAAACTTGTGAAGTCCGCCAAGCCTTTTGATGAGCTTATCGCCCGGACGTATGTGAAGATGATATGTGTTTGAAAGCTCGACCTGACACTTGCAGTCAACAAGCTCGGGAAGAGCCACTCCGCCTTTTATAACGGCACTTGTGCCTACGTTCATAAATACGGGAGTTTGAATATCGCCGTGAACGGTGTGCATAACGCCGCGACGGGCTTTGCCCTCGGTTTTAAGCACTGTAAATGGAAGTTTCTTTGGTTCTGACATTTTTGTATATCCTTTTATAGTAATTATTTACGTTTAAATCTATGCTCGATTTCGTCCTTAGAAAGCTCAAATGCAACAGGGCGTCCGTGAGGGCAAAAGCGAATTGCAGGGTCGGTTACAACTCTGTCGCATACCCACTTAATAAATGCTTCATCGTAAACCCTGCCTGCCTTGATTGCCGCCTTGCAGGATGCCTGATAGAGCGCCTGCTCAAAGAAAATATTTCTTGTTACGTCAAGACTGCCGGTGCCTGATGCAAGCTGACCGCAAACGGTAACGAAAAGCGTAACGGCATCGTCTGAGCTTATGCAGGTCGGAATTGCGGTTATTTGTACCTCACGTGCGCTTTCCGCTGAAAACTCATATCCCATTGAGGAAATTTCCGCCTTGTAGCTTTGTGCAGCGTCAAGCTCCTCGTTGGAAAGTGAGGTGATAAGCGGCACCATAAGTATTTGGCTATCCGCACCGTTTTTCAGTCCTTCCTTCATATCCTCAAAGAGTATGCGCTCGTGTGCTGCGTGTTTGTCAATCATAATAAGCACACCGTCAAGCTCAATCATAACGTATGAGTTAAACGCCTCACCAAGATACTTGTAAGGCGGTATTTCTTTTATTTCGGCGGTAGCTGAGGGGCGCGGAATATTGCTTACCGAATATTGCGGCTTTTCAGTTGTGCCAGGCTTGTTTTCGGGGATAGTAATCTCGCTTTTTTGTGTTACGGGTGCAATTGTAGGCGCTTTGGGTATCGAAAACGCACTGTCGTCAAACTCTACGGTTGGAATATTTTTAGGCTCTTCTTTTTGGGTACTTACGGGAGCTTCCCTTGTTGTTTGTTGATTAATTGAGCTATCAACCGTTGTGTCAATTGAAAACGGCAAAGATGAGGTTTTCGATTCTTCCGTTTTTTGCGTATAGCGCAAATGAGGGGGAAGCTCGTTTTCGGAGGAAACACCGTAAAGATGCCTGTCGGATACCGCCTGCGAACGCTTTTCCATATCCGCAATGGTTATTTGAGTGCCTTTTCCCTCGCTGATATCCGAAGGGCTATCCTTTATCGGCACAAAAGCATTTGCCGTTGCCTCGCGTCGTACCTCGTCCTTTGTTTTCAGTGAAAATTCGGGACGGGGCAGTTTGCTTTCAAGCGAGGTTCTTACAGCGGAATATACTGCATCAAAAACCGCCTGCTCGTTTGAAAATTTTACTTCAAGCTTTGCAGGGTGTACGTTTACGTCAACAAGCGCAGGATGTATTTTAAGCTCAAGCACACATACGGGGAACTTGTCCGAGGGTATGTATGAGTTAAACGCCTGTTCAAGCGCCGCCATAGCTGTACGGCTCTTAACGTAACGTCCGTTTATAAAGAAATTTTGATAATTTCTATTTGCTCTTATATTTTCAGGTGTACCTACGTATCCGATTACCTCGATACCGCCCGTAAGCCCGTGTACCTGCACCAGCTTTTTTGCAAAATCTCTTCCGAGGACGGCATAAATACAGCTTTGCAAATTGTTATCGCCGCTTGTTGAAAATTTAACTACACCGTCCGAAATAAACTTGATAGAGAGGTCGGGGCGAGAAAGTGCAATTTTTTCAACTACTGCCGCACAGGCAAGAGCCTCAGATGTGTCTTTTTTGAGGAATTTTCTTCTTGCGGGTACGTTTGCAAAAAGCTCCTCGACTATAATCGTTGTTCCATTTGGACAGCCGCTTTCGATTATTTCACGTATTTCTCCGCCCGAGCAGGTAAGCACCGTACCCATAGTGCTTTCTTTTTGCTTTGTCATTATTCGGAGCGTGGAAACCGAACCGATTGCCGCCAAAGCCTCACCTCTGAATCCTAGCGTTAAAATTCCGTCAAGGTCGCCCTCTGTGCGTATTTTGCTCGTTGCGTGCCTGCGAATACATACGGGCACGTCATCGCGCGACATACCGCATCCGTCGTCCGTTACACGCATAAAGGTTATACCGCCGCGCTTAATTTCGACGGTAACGTTTTTTGCGCCTGCGTCGATTGCGTTTTCAAGCAATTCTTTTATTACCGAGGCAGGTCGGTCAACAACCTCGCCTGCTGCTATTAAGTTAGCGACCTGTGGGTCGAGAACGTTAATTATTCCCATTTTTTGTTCCTTTCGGGATTTTTATACGAGTTTTTTGAGTTCAAAAATGAAGTTAAGAGCTTCAATAGGTGTAAGTGTATTAATATCGCAGTTTTTAATTTTTTCAGCAAGCTCGGCGTTTGCCATATCTGCAAACGAGAAATTAATACCGATGTCAGGCTCAGCTGATTTTTTCTCACGCACTGGCGCAGAAGAGCCGTTTTCAATCTCGACAAGCACGTCCTTGGCTCTCTTGATTATTTCATTTGGTACGCCTGCGAGCTTTGCAACCTCAATACCGTAGCTCTCGTCTGCACTGCCCTTGACAATTTTCCGCAAGAATATTATGTCATCGCCCTTTTTCTTTGCGGCGATGTTGTAGTTTACCACACCCTGAATATCGTCCTCAAGTGCAGTAAGCTCGTGATAGTGTGTTGCAAACAGTGTTTTAGCGCCAAGCTTTTTTCCTGCGGTGTACTCGGCAACAGCCTTTGCAATACTCATACCGTCAAACGTACTTGTGCCTCGGCCTATTTCGTCGTATATAATAAGTGAGCGCTTGGTTGCGTTTTTGAGAATATAGGCAACCTCATTCATTTCAAGCATAAAGGTTGACTGACCTGAAGCAAGGTCGTCGGATGCGCCGACTCTTGTGAAAATCTTATCGACAATACCTATATGAGCCTCGGCGGCAGGAACAAACGAGCCGACCTGCGCCATAAGAGTAATAAGCGCAACCTGACGCATATATGTAGATTTACCTGCCATATTAGGACCGGTTATAAGCATAAGACGGTTGCTTTTTGTGTCAAGATAGGTATCGTTTGGCACAAAATAGCTATCTCGAACAAACTGCTCTACAACGGGGTGTCGTCCGTCTTTAATCGAAATAACGTCGTCATATCCAATTTCGGGACGGACGAAATTATTGCGCTCGGCAACCTCGGCAAGGCTGACGTAAACGTCAAGCAAGGCGATAAGCGAGGCATTGTTTTGTATTTTTTCAGTGTATGCCGTTGTCTTATCACGAAGCTCGCAGAACATACGGTATTCAAGTGCGCAAAGCTTTTCAGAGGCGCCGAGAATTGCCGATTCAAGCTCCTTTAGCTTAGGAGTAATATATCTTTCGGCATTTGTAAGGGTTTGTTTTCTGATGTAGTAGTCGGGAAGCGGCTCGGATTTATTTGCGTTAGTAACCTCAATATAATAGCCGAAGACTCTGTTATAGCCGTATTTAAGGTTATTAATGCCCGTTACCTGACGCTCCTCCTCTACAAGCTGGTCAAGATACTGTTGACTGTTTTCAAGCAGGTTTTCAAGCTCGTCGCGCTCTGCGTTAACACCCTTGTTAAACATTTTTCCCTCTCGGACGGTGAGCGGTGCGTCGGCAAGAAGAGAATTTAAAATCGTATCTACGAAATCGTCAAGCGGGTCAAGAGAAATCTTTAAATTGACAAGCTCATCGCACTCGACACCGTTCATAAGCTCGATTATCGGCTTGATAACCGCAAGCGATTCGGCAACAGCTCTTAAATCTCTTGCGTTTGCAGTGCCGTAAACTACCTTTGCCATAAGACGTTCAATATCAAGAACGGAGCGAAGCGACTCTGCAATTTCCTCTCGGAGCATATAGTTTTCCTTAAGCTCCTCGATAGCCTCCTGACGTCTTGTTATGTAATGTGCATTTACAAGCGGAAGCTCAAGCCACTTACGAAGAAGTCTTGCGCCCATAGAGCACTTTGTTCGGTCAAGCACCCAAAGAAGAGAGCCTTTTTTCTCTTTTGTGCGCATAGTTTCGCAAATTTCAAGATTACGCCTTGTATTCGGGTCAAGCTCAAGGAATTGACCGCCTGAATAAACACTTATTTTCTTGATATATGACATATCGGTTTTTTGAGAGTTTGCAACGTATGCAAGTAGCGCACCGACACAGCAAACGATAGTGCGGTCTTCAAGTCCCATTTCGGCATACGGTTTACCAAACTGCCTCTTAACCGTAAGAAGATTGTCCTCATATATGAAGCTATCTGCAAGATTATCGTTAACCATTGCGTGTAGTCTTTCAACGTAGTATTCTTTTAGACGAGGATGCTCGTCAACGGGCAAGTTGATTATTATTTCACGGGGGCTGTATGCTTCGGATTCCGCCATAATTTTGTGTATAAGGTCGCCGCCCTCAAGCAGCGTGGCGCTTATATCACCCGTAGATGCGTCCACAAATGCAATAGCAGCCTTATTTCCCTCAATAAATACCGATGACATAAAGTTATACTGCGTGTCGTCAAGCATTGTGTTGTCGGTAACCGTACCCGGTGTAATGATTCTCGTTACCTCACGCTTTACGATACCCTTTGCTGTTGCAGGGTCCTCAACCTGATCGCATATAACGACCTTAAAGCCCTTTGCAATAAGTCTTGCGATATACTTATCAACTGCGTGATAGGGGATACCCGCCATAGGGGCGCGTTCTTCCTCGCCGTAGTCCTTACCCGTAAGCCTTATTTCAAGAGCCTTTGAACCTTTTACGGCATCGTCAAAATAAAGCTCGTAAAAATCGCCCACGCGGTAAAAGAGAAGCGCGTCGGGGTACTGTTTTTTTGTGTTTAAATATTGCTGCATCATCGGAGTCATAGGTTTTATGTAATCCTTTCAATTCAACAGACCGAGTAAAATTCCTTTCAAATACTTCGTTTCTTCCTTGGGTGCGGCTCGACATACACCAAAGTATGCCTTCGCCTTGCACCGCATCGTCGTGCCTCGTCTTGAAAGTTTTTTATCGGTCTAGGTTATACCGTTGTAAAAAAATCAAATTTAATCTATTGCTATAAATTTACCGAAAAGCGCCTGCGCCTCGGCTCTTTCGATATGGAGAAGAACGTACTCTCCTATAAGAGAGGTATCGCCCTCAAAATGTATAAGTCGGTTGCCTTCCGTTCTAGCGGTAAGCTTTGTGTTATCAGTTTTGCTTACGCCCTCAACAAGCGCGCGTAAGGTTTTACCCAGTGAGTCAAGATACTTTTCTTTGCCGATTGCAACCTGAACCTCAAGAAGTCTACGCAGACGCTCTCCCTTGATATCCTCTGGAATTTGCCCCTCCATTTCGGCGGCGGGAGTACCGTTTCGCTTTGAATAAATGAATGAGTAAACATTATCAAAGCGCACACGCTTTAAAATATCAAGCGTTTGCAGAAATTCCTCCTCGGTTTCGGTGGGGAAACCGACAATAATATCACTTGTAAGGGCGATATCGGGCATTTTTTCTCTCATATAGTCAACAAGATGTAGATATCTTTTTGTATCGTAATGACGGTTCATAGCCTTTAAAATTCTGTCGCTGCCCGATTGCAGAGGAAGATGAAATCTTCTTGCAATACCGATTTTCCCTTTTCTTGGCGGATTTTCCGCAATAACGTCGATAAGCTGCTCGGTTGCATCCTTTGGGTGGCTGGTCATAAAGCTTATAATCGCCTCGCCCTCAAGCGAGCAAATATCGGTAAGTAAATCGGCAAAGCCGTAATTATCTCTTGACGCAGGGGAATAAGAGTTAACATTCTGCCCAAGTAAGGTGATAAATTTTACTCCGTCATTAATAAGTTCCTGTACCTCACCAAGCACCGCCTCAGGCTCTCGGCTACGCTCCCTGCCGCGAACGTAAGGAACAATACAGTAGGTGCAAAAATTGTTACACCCGTACATAATGCTGACCCAGGCCTTGCTTCCCTTTTCACGTATAGGCTGAACGTTTGAAAGCTGGGGTGCAGACTCAAGATGAGTGAAATCGCGCTTTTTGTGAACAGCCTTGAAAATCAGCTCGGGAAGAAGCGTATCGCTTGCAGGCGGTAAGGTGAAATCAACGTAGGTATAGCTGTTTTTAAGCTGATCTGCTCTATGCTTCTCGGCTGCCATACATCCGCAAACACCTATTATAAGCTTTGGATTTTTAGCCTTTAAGTGCTTATACTGACCGACCGATGAGAGCGCCTTTATCTCGGCATGCTCACGTATCGCGCAGGTGTTAACAAGAATGATTTCCGCACCGCTCTCCTCACTTGCAAGCTCGTACCCAAGTGAGCAAAGCGTTCCCCTTAGGCGCTCGCTGTCTGCCTCATTCTGCTGACA
>JAZOML010000024.1:0-5275 GCA_045653945.1 Eubacteriales bacterium | reverse complement strand
AAATGTTTGTATCATATATATCAGCATTTGCCGTTAGTATAAATTATATTAATCATTTAAATTTCTTAATAGAAACTTGTAAAATGTATAATCGTTCATTAAAACAATCTCTATTAAGAATTTGTTTTTTTGAACTAATGTAAACAAATAAATTTCCTTATAGAATAAAATAAATATTACAATACATCATTTAAAGGTTTTCTGTAAAGAAAATTTATTTTCTTATATTACAATTTTTAGATAATTGGTAAATAACAAATATTTAGTATAATATATATCAAAAGAAATAAAGCGTTAACATTGTTAACGCTTTATTTCTCTTCAGAATTATTTTCTAAAAATTCGTATATTTCAAGCAATCTAATTTCCAGATTTTCCTTTTCCTCAAATAACGTTGCCAGTTTTTGATGTTCAGTTGCACATTTTTCGCATTCCAAGTCTATCTCAGATAACCTACCTTCAATTACCTGCATTTCTTTTTTAAAACGTTCGATTTTTGCTGCGTGCTTACGCCTTTCAGCTTGCTCTGCCTTTTTATTCAGGTAATCGGTTTTAGCTGCCGTTTGTATACTTTGTGATGCGCATTCAGGAGTGTTTTGTTCTATATATTTAGTCTTATATTCTAAAAAATCGCTATATCCACCTTTATAATCTAATAAGGTGTTATCAGAATATACACCAAAAATTATCAATCTAGTAGAGAGTTTATCAATAAAATACCTATCATGACTAACAGCAATTATAGTACCCTCGTATTCTAGCAGGGCGTTTTCCAGCGCTTCTCTGCTGTTAATATCCAAGTGATTTGTAGGTTCATCAAGTATCAACAAATTGCTCTTGGACATCAGCATTTTCGCAAAAGTCAACCTTGCTTTTTCACCCCCTGAAAGTTCGCATACGCGTTTAAAACAAGCATCACCATAAAACAAAAATCGCGCCATAATTGAACGGATTTCACCGGGCGATAGACTCTCATTTGTGCTCCAAAGCTCGTCCATTGCTGTATTTTCAAGGTTTAAATCCTGATTTTCTTGATCATAATATGCTGGATAAACATTATATCCGACATCAATTACACCTTTATCGGCGGGGATTCTACCTGCAATTATCTTTAAAAGAGTGGATTTACCGCAACCGTTTTCACCGAAAATAAACAATCTATCCTTGTATTTTACCTCAAAAGACGCATCGGTAAAGAGTTCTCTTTCGCCGTAGGCTTTAGAAAGCTTACGAACTGACAAAACGTCATCACCTGAGCGTCCTGCAGAGCCAAAAGATAGCTTTATTTTATCCGGTAGCGCATCAGGTCGTTCCACTCTGGTCATTTTCGCAAGTTGCTTTTCTCTACTTTCAGCAGCAATTATATTTCTTTCTCTATTCCAACGTCTTTGTTGCTCAATGTAGGCTTCAATTCTCGCAATTTCCTTTTGCTGATTTTTATAATGCCGTTCTTGAATTTCCCTATCGGTTTTCTTTTGATTAATGTAAAATGTATAATTGCCGTTATAAAGCTTGGCTTTATGATTTTCAATTTCAAGAATTTTGGTTGTAACCTTATCAAGAAAAAATCTGTCGTGAGATATTACAATAACAGTTTTTCTGATTGAACGCAAATATTCCTCAAGCCAATTAAGTGCTGTTATATCAAGGTGGTTTGTAGGCTCATCAAGTATCAATATATCATAGTTTTTTAAAAGCAATGAAGCAAGTGCAATTCTTGTTTTTTGACCACCACTAAGCACGTTTACAGGAGTGCTATACATTTCATTTTCGGAAAAACCGAGATTTTTTAAAAAGCCTTTAACTCGGCTTAAATACTCACCCTTCGCCTGTTCGCGAGCATTAATATCAACATTTAAAGGTTCAATGTATTCGTTTACAAGAGCATCGTAAATACACTCGTCGCTTTCATATCCGACGTGCTGCTTAAGCACCCCAAGCGTTAAGTTCTTGGCGAGAAATACTTTGCCAAAATCACTGTCGCTTTCACCAGTTAAAATGCGTATCAAAGAGGTTTTACCGGCCCCGTTTACGCCTACAATACCCAAACGTTCGCCTTCGTTTATACTAAAGGTTACTTTATCAAGTATAACATCAATACCAAACGAAAGTGATATATTTTCACATCCAATTGCAATCATTTATAATTTAAAATCCTTCGTTTATTTTGTGTCTATAGTAAATAACCGACATAGAAAAGCACCTTACTGGGAAAAGCGCAATAATAGCACAAATTATTGTTAATGGAGTTACATTTTCGTTATCCTCAAGCATATCAGCCTTTTTCCCCATTTTATATACCCAAACAGCGCCGTAAATTCCAAGCGTGATAATATTAAGAACAACCTCACGCATAGGAACAATAATCTTACCATCACAAAAAGTATTTGTTTTATCGGAAAATATGTAAAGGAATATAAGATTTCCTATTCCAAAGGTGAAAAAACCTATAAAAAACACTGCAATCGCTTTTTTAAGTTCCGTATTCATTAATTTTTAATCCTCATTTTTTGTTTTTTCTCCGCAATATGGACAGTATGTTATGTCAGTCGGAAGTTTTTTGCCGCAGAACGAACATAAATTATCATCTGAATCCATATTTTCGTGCGTTTCAAGTGCACTAAGCTCAGCTTTAATTCTTGTAATTTCTTCAAATAGCTTTACACTTTCCTCGGATGTTTTGCTACCCTCAAGAATTTCGCCGTATCTTACCTGTCCAAGCGTTTCATAAAGCTCTGAAAGCTCATTTTTTAGTTGGCTTTTTTTAAATTCCTGCTTTACTGTATCTGCAAATCCAAAAGCTGCATCCTTAACTGAGGTGCACGCCTTTTTAAAACCGTCCTTAAATCCCATAATAAAGCCCCTTTACCAAGAAATCTGACCATCATCTCCGCCTATTGGACCGTCGCCTATACCAAGCTTGGTACAAATAAGCCTATATACACTTTCAACATTTGTAAGCTCAAATATTTCCTCATCGGTAGCGGTTATACCGTATTTATGTTCAAAGGTAACTATCAGCTCTACAACGTCAAGCGAATCGGCGTGCAGCTCGTCAACAACAAGGCTGTCAACCGAAATATCATTTACGTCTATTGCAAGTTGCTCTGATATAATACTGATAACCTCTTCAAGTATTGAAGCATTCATTTATACACCCTCCAAATAAAAACTAATATTATTATATATTATTTATATAGTTAATTCAATACAAAAATGTAAATTAGTTGCCTTGACAAACGGGTATATGTGGTGTATAATTGTATTATATTCAAAAAGGCGGTAAAATAGTATGTTTATCTGTCCAAAATGTTCTTTACCATTGCGTCAAACAAAGGCTTCCTACCTATGCGAAAACCACCATTGCTATGATATTTCATCAAAGGGTTACGTCAATCTTTTACTTGGAAATAAGCAAGGCGGACACGGTGATAGTAAGGAAATGCTTCTTGCAAGACGCAATTTCTTGAATTTAGGACACTACTTCCCTATTGTTAAAAAGCTAAGAGAAATTATTTACAAAAATACAAAATTCAAGTTCACAATGCTTGATGCAGGTTGCGGTGAGGGATATTATATTGAAAAATTAGTTGCTGCATTTTTTGAAATAGGCAGGTATCCAACAACCTATGCAATTGACGTTTCAAAGGATGCTGTTGCTTTGGCGGCAAAATCGTTATGCGGCAAATACGCAGTTGCGAGTATAAATTCTCTTCCCTTTGCCTCCGAAACGTTTGATGTGGTTTTATCGCTCTTTGCTCCGCTAAATGAGGCTGAGTTTTACCGTGTTTTAAAACCGGGTGGTATTTTAATTACGGTTAGTCCATCCGAAAATCACCTATACGAGCTTAAGCAGGCGGTTTATAACACTCCATATAAAAACCCTCCGTCGACCTTTGAAAACAAGCTATTAAAAAAGATAGACGAAGAAACTATCGAGGGTAAAATGGTGCTTGATAACACCGATGATATTTCAAATTTATTTAAGATGACACCGTATTATCATAAATCAAGCCCGCAGGATATAGAAAAAGCGCTATCACTTACTTATCTTGAAACCGAAATTGGATTTAATTTTATTACATACAAGAATATATGACAAAATTGTTAACAACCATCAAATCGAAAATATAAAAAACGAGGAAAAAACAATGAAAAAGTTTATGGATAAGGATTTTTTACTTAAAACCGATACCGCTAAGGCGCTTTATGAAAACTATGCATCAAAGCTCCCGATTATTGACTACCATTGTCATATAAGCCCCATGGAAATAGCTGAAAACAAGTCTTACCGCAATATAACCGAGCTTTGGCTTGGTGGCGACCACTATAAGTGGCGTGCGATGAGAAGCTGCGGTGTGCCCGAAAAATATATAACGGGTGATGCTTCCGACTATGAAAAATTCAAGGCTTACGCTACATGTATGCCAAAGCTTATAGGAAACCCGCTTTATCACTGGTCTCACCTTGAGCTTCAAAGATATTTTGACTATGACGGCGTTTTAAATGCTGATACTTGCGATGAGGTCTGGGCGCTCTGCAACGAGAAGCTCTCCACCCCCGAAATGTCGGCAAAGGAAATTGTAAAGGCATCAAACGTCGTTGCGCTCTGCACCACCGATGATCCCACTGATACCCTTGAATATCACAAGATTATTGCCGAGGATAAGGATTTTGACGTTAAGGTTCTTCCCGCCTTCCGTCCCGATAATATATTTAAGGTAAACAACGGCGGGTTTACGGCTTACGTTGATAAACTTGCAAATATATCGGGCATTGAGATTGCCGATATAAAGTCGCTCAAAGAGGCTTTTATAAACCGTATTGATTTCTTTGACGAAAACGGTTGTGTAACCGCTGACCACGGTCTTGAATACGTGCCGTATACTTTACCAAAGAACGACAAGGAGCTTGAGGATATTTTCGCATCCGCTTATAAGAACAACGGCGGACTTTCCACTGAAGAAACCGATAAGTTTATTACTTCTATGAACATCTTCTTTGGCGGCGAGTACGTCAAGAGAAAGTGGGTAATGCAGCTTCATTACGGCGTGCTCCGTAACCCCAACTCCGTTGCACTAAAAAAGCTTGGTGCGGACACAGGCTTTGACACAATCGGTGATAGCGGCGCATCTATTACAAATATGGCAAAGCTCTTTGACAGAATGACGATGAACAATGCGCTTCCAAGAACGGTTGTTTACCCGATTGACCCAACCGAAAACGCCGCAATCGGTACGCTTATCGGTTCTTATCAGGTTGATGCAGAGGGCGG
>JAZOML010000023.1:0-21465 GCA_045653945.1 Eubacteriales bacterium | reverse complement strand
TTTTTGTCCTTTCTTATACACAAGAAAAACCAAGTTGGTTTTTCACCTTTATTTTCAAATTTAAACTGTTTTCGGCAATACAGTGCCGATACCGTCAAGATATGAGGTAATTTGGTCTTCAACAATTGTAAACTCACCGTTTTCAACGTCAATAACCGTCGTCGATGCGTTCATTGTCCAACCTATATCCTTAGCTTTATCAAAACCGTAGCCGTAGGCTTTAAGTCTTGCGCATCTTATCGGTGTTGCGTGTGTTGCAATGCAAATTGTCTGACCTTCATTTTCTCTTGCAATTCTTGTTATTTCAGGAATTATTCGGTTGTAGAGCTCAACAAAGCTTTCACCACCGGTACATCTTGAAGCACCGATATCGTTTTTCCAAACGGAGAAATCCTTTTCAAATTTCACAAGTAAATCATCAAAAAGCTGGTCTTCCCACTCACCCGCATAAATTTCACGCATCATTGGATCAGCGATTATGCTCATATCCTTTTTTTCCGCAATATGCTCGGCAGTCATATAAGCTCGAAGCAAATCACTTGAATAAATTGCGTCAAACGGAACGTCCTTTAAATACTCAGCCGCCGCCTCGGCTTGTCTATGTCCAAGCTCGGTTATCGGCAGGTCGGTATGTCCGAGAAAGCTACGTCGTTTATTGCCCTCGCTCTCTCCGTGTCTAACCAAATAAATTCTACATTTTCCCATTATTTTTCCCTTAAAATTGCGTAAATATATTAAGCCATAAGCGCCAAACGAGCCTTGGCACTATTCGAGTGTGTCAAGGCTTGTTTTATTATTTTAGGTACGGTAATCACCGTTAATTCTTACGTATTCATAAGTAAGGTCGCATCCGTAAGCGGTAGCAAAAGCATTACCGTCGCCAAGCGTAACCTTAATTTTTATATCGTCGCAAAGGAGTATTTCCTTAGCTTTTTCCTCGGAAAAATCAATACCTGCTCCATTTTCGCAAACAGATATTTCACCCTTTTCGGAAATAAATGAAACACCAACCTTATTAACGTCAACGTCTGCTCCACTATAACCGATAGCGCAAAGAACACGTCCCCAGTTAGCATCAGCGCCAAACATAGCCGCCTTAGTGAGTGAGGAACAAATTATACTTTTTGCAATAGTTCTTGCGTTTTCGCTATCCTTTGCACCGATAACCTCGCATTCAAGAAGCTTTGTTGCGCCCTCTCCGTCCTTTGCAATACATCTGCAAAGTGTGGTGGTAACGGAATTGAGTGCTTTAACAAATACATCAAAAGCTTCGCCTTCAGCAGTGATTTCATCATTTCCTGCCATACCGTTTGCAATAACGGAAAGCATATCATTGGTTGAAGTATCGCCGTCAACGGAAATCATATTAAAGGTATCCTTAACGTCCTCTTTAATTGCCTTATTAAGCATTTCAGCGGAAATAGCACAGTCGGTTGTAATGAACACAAGCATAGTAGCCATATTAGGGTGTATCATTCCACTACCCTTAGCGATGCCGCCTATTTTACAGGTTTTACCGCCAACCTCAAATTCAACAGCAACCTCTTTAAGCTTGGTATCGGTGGTCATTATAGCATTTGCGGCATCTTCACTACCGTTATCATTTAAAAGGGTAACAAGCTCGGGCATACCCTGTGCAATAGGTGTAATATCAAGCACTTGACCGATAACACCGGTGGAAGCGCAAATTACATCGTTTGCCTTTATGCCGGTAGACTTTTCAACAAGCTCGCACATCTCGGTTGCGATTTCGATACCGTTAGCATTGCAGGTATTTGCATTTCCGCTGTTACAAACAATAGCCTGAGCATATCCGTCGGAAATATTGTTCTTGGTAACGGTAATAGGCGCACCCTTAACGAGATTGGTGGTATAAACACTTGCGGCAGTACCTTTCTTCTCGCTTACAATAAGAGCCAGATCCTTTTTAGTTTTGTTTTTGCGAATTCCACAGTGTATGCCTGCAGCCTTAAACCCTTTTGCCGCACATACACCGCCACTGATGTATTTCATAAGAAGACCTTTCAAAATAAACTGTTTAAAATTATTTTCCGAGCTTTTTGTTGAGCTTTGCCTGAACCTGAATCGGAAGACCGAATAGGTTGATAAATCCTGCGGAGTCCTTCTGATCGTAAGCGCCGCCGTCATCACCAAAGGAAGCAACCTCATCGTCATAGAGAGAATACGGAGAGGTTACACCAGCATTAATGATGTTACCCTTGTAGAGCTTGAGTTTAACCTCACCGGTTACGTGCTGCTGAGTAACGTCAACGAAAGCGTCAAGAGCCTCACGAAGAGGGGTAAACCACTGACCAAAGTATACAAGCTCACCGTACTTTTGAGCAACAAGCTTCTTATAGTGGGTAGTTTCGCGGTCAAGAGTAATGGTTTCAAGAACCTCGTGAGCCTTGTAAAGAATTGCTCCGCCGGGAGTTTCGTAAACTCCTCTGCTCTTCATACCTACAAGACGGTTTTCAACAAGGTCAAGAAGTCCTATACCGTTTGCTCCGCCAATCGCGTTAAGCTTTTCAACAAGAGAAACAGCATCAAGCTTCTCTCCGTCAACTGCTACCGGAATACCCTTTTCAAAGGTAATCGTTACATAGGTAGGAGTATCGGGAGCAACCTCGGGTGCAACGCCAAGTTCAAGGAAGCCTTCCTTGGTGTACATAGGCTCGTTTGCAGGATCCTCAAGGTCAAGTCCCTCGTGAGAAAGGTGCCAGATGTTCTTATCCTTAGAATAGTTAGTTTCACGGTTAATCTTAAGAGGAATATTGTGAGCCTCAGCATAGTCAATTTCCTCATCGCGAGACTTAATGTCCCACTCACGCCAAGGAGCGATAATCTTCATATCAGGGGCAAATGCCTTGATTGTAAGTTCAAAACGAACCTGGTCGTTACCCTTACCGGTACAACCGTGGCAGATAGCATCTGCTCCCTCTTTGATAGCAATATCAACAAGTCCCTTTGCAATGCAAGGACGTGCATGAGAGGTACCGAGCAGATAGCTCTCGTAATCCGCACCTGCTTTGAGGCAGGGATATATGTAATTTTCAACGTAGTCCTTTTTAAGGTCAAGAACGTAGAGCTTAGAAGCGCCGGTCTTTATAGCCTTTTCTTCAAGTCCGTCAAGCTCTGTGCCCTGTCCAACGTCGCCGGAAACAGCAACAACCTCGCAGTTATCATAGTTTTCCTTAAGCCACGGAATAATAATCGATGTATCAAGTCCGCCCGAGTACGCAAGGACGACCTTTTTAATTTTCTTGTCAGCCATTTTTGTTTAGCTCCTTTTGAATTAGTTTTGTTATGAATTATTATACATATTTTTTCAATTTTGTCAATAGAAATCACGAAATATATCGCATAAAAATATATATTTATGTAATTTAACATATATCACATCAATTTCAAGCAGAATAATTGTTTAAATTACTACACAGTTTTATGCATATTTTTTGCATATATCATGCATATCGACGCAAGATATTCAAAATATTTTTTTGAAATTCCTACAATATTATTGTAATATAATCGTCTAAAATTGACAAAAAACAATTTTATTTTGAAAAAATAGCAATTTTCTATTGCAATTAGCAAAAAATTGTGCTATAATGCATTTTACAAAGATTGTTAAAAGATATTGAAATGAGGTTTATTTCAAATGAGTTCATATTGTGAAAATCCCATTGAGGCGCTTCGTATACAAAAGGTATCGGATATGCGTATACAACCGCACCTCCATACCTCAGCCGAGCTTTTATATATTGAAAGCGGCGAGGCAGCCCTTACAACCGGAACGCTTGAGTACAAGCTTCAAAAGGGGGATTTCGTATTTATTATGCCGAGTATGCTTCACTGCATAGCTCCCGCAGCCGAAAACACCACTGTATATGTTATTAATATTAAGGTAGAGTTGATTTCTGAAATAATTAAGAGATACAGCGGGCTTCGCCCTGCTTCCCCCGTTTTGAAAGCAACATACGTACCAAGTCAGCTTCTCTACGCACTTTCAGCGCTTTCAAGCGAAAGAGATAAGAACATCGCTTATGCTTGGGTAAATCTAATGGTTAATATTGTTACCTCCAAGCTTCGCTTCGCCGAGATTCACGACGGTGTAACAAGCGATCTTTCAAATAGAGTTCTTACATATTTATCTATACATTTCAGAGAACAAATTTCTCTTGATAATCTTGCGGACGAAATGGGAGTTAGCCGATTCCACCTTTCGCACCTCTTCTCCAACAAGCTTGGTATCGGATTTAAGGAATATCTAAATAATTTGAGAGTTGAGTGTGCTAAGAGTATTCTTCGCTCCACTGATATTCCCGTTGCGGAGGTTTATGCCGCATCAGGCTTTGAAAATCAGCGTACATTTAACCGCGTATTCAGAGAAAGTACAGGTCAATCTCCAAGAAATTATCGAATCGGACGCGACGAGTTTGTAACTCCTGCTCCCGAGCCGATGCCAGTTGCTATCGATAACATCGACGCAATCAGAAATGCAGACGTTGGATTGAGCGCAGAACTTGTAACAGAATACAAGGAAACACCTATTGAAATCGAAGCTCCTGCACCTATCAAGCCAAAAAGAACAAGAAAGAAAAAAATCGAAACAGCTGCAGCCGTCAACACCTCTACCGAAGTAAAAGTTGTTGAGGAAACCACCGAAAAATCAAAGAAAAAGAAAAAAATGGCTTCGCACCTACTTTAACATTAAAACCGCCAATTATTGGCGGTTTTATCATTTAAATTAACATATTATCATCTATGCAACTAAAAATCAAAATTAAACCTATTCCCAATTAAATGATTTCATTTTAATATATTTTTTGAAATTTCACTACTATTTTAATATTTTGTTATTGTAATTTTTTACATTATGTGTTATAATATTTTTAAACTAATTCTTGAAGGGAAAATATATAAATGATAAGATACGGTAACAACGCAGTCGTAGGTCAATCCGGAGGCCCAACCTGCGCTATCAACTCCTCTCTTGCAGGAGTAATTTCAGGTGCGCTTCAAAGCTCAAATATTCACAAAATATACGGAATGGCAAACGGAATAGACGGTTTTATCAAGGAACGACTTTACGACCTTTCCGAGATATTTACAGGAAAAGAAGAAAAGCTTGAAATTTTAAAAAATACACCCGGTGCAGCGCTTGGATCTTGCCGTTTCAAGCTACCCAAACCAACCGAAGACGAAAAATTCTACGAAAACCTCTTTTCTTTGCTTAAAAAGTACGAAATTGGCTACTTTTTCTACATAGGCGGTAACGATTCTATGGACACAACCGCAAAGGTTTCCGCATACGCAAAGGCACACGATATTGACATAAATGTCGTCGGTGTTCCAAAAACCGTAGATAATGACCTTTGTGGCACTGACCACACTCCCGGCTTTGGCTCGGCGGCGAAATTTGTAGCAACCGTTTTTGCGGAGCTGCGCCGTGATACTGCGGTTTATACGCAAAAATGTGTTACTGTTGTTGAGGTTATGGGGCGTGATGCGGGTTGGCTCACCGCCGCCGCTTCCCTTTCAAATACTGCATATACGCAGGGCGCAGACCTTATTTACCTTCCCGAGCTTCCCTTTTCCTATGACCGCTTCTTTGCGGATATTGAAAAGGTATGGGAAACACACCCCGATGTGCTTGTTGCAATTTCCGAGGGAATTAAGAACGAAAACGCCGTTTACGTCGGTGCAGACGGCTCTAACGTTGATAAATTCGGACACGTTCAGCTTTCGGGGGCAGCAAAAGTACTTGAACATAAGGTTAAAGAACATTTTGGTTGCAAGGTTCGTTCAATTGAGCTTAACACTCCCCAAAGATGCGCCTCACACCTCTCCTCTCTTACCGACATTACTGAGTCATTTGAGGTCGGAAAACACGCCGTTATTTCGGCCACAAACGGTCAAACAGGCGTTATGTCGGCAATTATAAGAGAAAACGATACTCCGTATTCGGTAAGCTACAAAGCTCTTGACGTGCAAAAAATCGCAAATCAGGTAAAGGCTGTTCCAAGAGAATATATTAATAATGAAGGAAACGGTATAACCGAGTCAGGTATTAACTATCTTCGTCCGCTTATATTTGGCGAGGTTGCTATAGAATACCAAAACGGAATACCAATGCACTACATTTTCCCGAAGATTTGAGGTATTATATGAGAGTTTCGACTGAAATCGGCTCAATAGAAAAACACGTTGGACAGGAAAAAGCGGTTGAGCTTGTCGCACGTGCAGGCTTTGATGCCTTTGACTTTTCTATGTTTGCTATGCGTTACCCCGACACACCTCACCCGTTAAATTCACCAAATGCCCTTGCTCACGCAAGAAAATTAAAACAAATAGCTTCTGATAACGGTATTGTTTGTAACCAATCACACGCACCGTTTCCTGTTCGTGAGGCGCAGGTATATAGCAGGCTGAAGGAAGCTATTGAATACACCGCAGAGGCGGGCGGAAGCATCTGTGTTATCCACCCCGATAACTACAAAAACGCCGAGCAAAATGCGGAAATGTATAATGAGCTTCTTCCCTTCGCTAAGGGTTGCGGTGTAAAAATTGCCACAGAAAATATGTGGGGCTGGGATAAGGAAACGGACAGGGCGAGCTTTGCCGCTTGTGCAACCGCCGAGGATTTCAATGCACACCTTGACGTAGTAAACGACGATTACCTTGTCGCCTGCCTTGACCTTGGACACGCTGAGATGATGGGCGAGGGTACATCTGCTCCGCAGATGATTCGTGCACTCGGTAGCAGACTCCAAGCTCTGCATATCCACGATAATGACCGTTGGCACGATAGCCACCAAATTCCCTTTTCAATGCAAATTGACTTTATAGAAATAGTCAAAGCATTAAAAGAGGTAGGTTATAGCGGTTTTCTCACTCTTGAAGCAGACTGTTACCTTAATGCTTACACTCCCGATAATGTTTTCGATGGTGTAAAAAAGCTGTATGAGAGTGTGGATAGATTGAGAAATATGTTTTAATAAAAAAAGAAAAACCCGAGTCGATTGACTCGGGTTTTATGTTAATCGGTGTAAGCTTAGATCTCAGGGATAACAATCTCGATCTCTTTACCAAGGTCGGAAGACTTAGCAATTCCGGAAAGGATTGCCTGGTTGTAGATGATCTGAGAGGTGGGAACAGGAGCGGGAGTACCGTTCTTGCAAGCGTCAAGGAAGGTTCTGATCTTACGGTAGAAGTTACCGGGATCGTCCTTAGAAGGAACTATCATAGGAATCTTGGTCTCAACCTGCTTGCCTGCTACCTCGTGGTAGATGGTGAGGTCGCCACCGATAGAGCCGTTCCAGCACTCAGTGGAAGGAATACGAAGGCTTCCCTTAGTACCGTATATGATGGTATCTCCCGAGGTATCGAGGTTCATAGCCCAAGCGATACGGAAGGAAACGATTATGCCGCCCTCAAGACGGATAAAGCCTGCTGCGAAGTCATCAACGCCGAACTTCGCTGCGTACTCTGCTCTCTTTTCCTTTGCGTAACCGGAGTAGTTGGGGTCCTTACCAAAGAAATCGGACTTATAGCCGGAAACGGTGAGGGGCTTGGGATAGCCGATAGCATTAAGTACCATATCGAGCGAGTAGCATCCGATATCAGCAAGAGCACCAAGACCTGCGGTCTCGTCCTCGATAAAGGTGGTACCGAAGGGGGTAGGAATACCGCGACGGCGTCCGCCACCGGTCTGAATGTAATAAATATCACCAAGAACTCCGCTCTGAACAACGTCCTTAACCATAATCATATTGGGGTCAAGACGGGGCTGGAAGCCGATAGAAAGAACCATACCGGTCTCCTTTTCAACCTTTACACACTCAATAGCCTCTTCAAGTGTTACAGAGAAAGGCTTTTCAAGAAGTACGTGGATGCCTGCCTTCATACACTGAATTGCACAGGGAACATGCTGACGGTTATATGTACAAATGGAAACAGCGTCGAGCTTGAGCTCGTCCTGATGAGCACACATATCCTCGCAAGAGGTGAAGTCTGTTCTTACGCCCTCAACGCCGTGCTTCTTAAAGAAAGTCTCTGCCTTGCCGGGGATAAGGTCGCAACCTGCAACGATTTCAACGTCGGGCTGCTGGAGGTAAGAAATGATGTGAGCATCTGCAATCCAACCTGTACCAACGATACCGATACGCATTTTCTTAGAGGTGTCAACTGCAACTCCGCTGTTTGCGTTGTTATCAAAGCCTAATTCTACTTTTGCCATTATAAATTTCTCCTTTGAGCATTTCTTTTTGCGGATATACCGCTATTAATGTGATTATAACATATATAATTTTAAAAAGCAAGTATTTTTATAAAATAAAATAAAGAAACTTACATTTTTTTACAAGATAAATACGAGTATCTAACTTTTCTCAGGAAAAGGCTGAACAAAAACGTTCAGCCTTTTTAGTTATATAAAATATACTATTATTGTAGTAATAATACCAAGCAGCGTCAGTCCCGCGAGAGCAATACAAGTATATCTAACTGCCTTTGAGTATCCACTTTTGTTTTTATCAGACATTATTTTACCTCTTAATTTTTATTTAAGAACGCACCTGACGAGGGTATGCTCTTTTTATATTTTTTGTACTGACCGTATTTTTCCTCAGTCGCCGCTTCTGCCTTTTGGACAAAATTCTTTGCCTTTAAAGTCATTAATGTTGAACCGTTTGATGTTCTTGTTGTTTTCAACGGAACGTTTTCACTTGAAACTACAAGACCTCTTCCGTTATCAGATATAAGCATTATATCATACGGTTCCTTTTCATATCCAACGTATACGCAAGGTGTTACGGTTGACATAGCGTTAGTAAGCTTTCTTCTATTTGCCTTAGTCACATAGCTTTCGAGCGGTATTTTTACGCCCTTACCATTTTTAAATATAAAGACGATATTTCCGCCGTCAGACTCTTTTTTGAGGCAAATACCGCCTACAACCCTTTCGCCTGTTTCAAAACCAAGCTTTGTAGGTACGTAATCACCTACCTGCGAAGCCTTGCAGGGTTCAAAATCGTCAACCTTTGCTTTATATACCTGACCTGCGTCGGTAAAGAACATCAAAAGCTCGGTATTGTCACTTTCAAGCTCGTAACTAATTGCATCTCCATCACGAAGATTATGCTCGTCAGCCATACGAAGCGAGGTAAGCTTAACCTTTTTAAAATAACCCATTTCGGTAAAGAAAATCTTACACTTATAGCTTTCAACCTCAGGCTCAGCTTCGGCAATCACAACGTCAGTTTCAGTTATAATTTCGGTTTTTCTTGGTATGCCGTATTTTTTCTTGATTTCCTTTAACTGTTCAATAATTAGTGCTTTAATCTTGTTCTCGTCAACAAGTCTTTCGGTGAGCATATTTATATCAGTTTCGAGACTCTCGATTTCAGCAAGACGGCTCATTATATGCTCTTTATTAAGAGCGCGAAGTCGAATATCCGCAACATAGTTTGCCTGCTCCTCATCTAGGTCAAATTCTTTCATAAGATTTGGAACAACATCCTTTTCAGACTTTGTATCACGAACAATCTTTATTGCAAGGTCAATATCAAGGAGAATTCTTTGCAGACCGTAAAGAAGATGTAATCTTTTATTCTTCTCGTTTAAATCAAACTGCGTTTCTCGGCGAATACATTCAATTCTGAATTTTATCCATTCCTCGAGTATTCCTTTGACACCAAGTTGCTTAGGTGCTCCATTGATAATAACGTTAAAATTACACTCAAAGTTATCCTCAAGCTTGGTAAGACGGTAAAGCTTTTGCATAAGTGCATCGGGGTCAGCGCCCTTCTTAATATCAATAGAAAGCTTAAAACCATCGAAGTCTGTTGCATCACGAAAATTGACAATATCTTTTATAGAATTGTTTTTTACAATGTCAATGAAATTTTTTTGAATAACCTCAACAGAGGTGGTATACGGAATTTCAACAATATCTATGCAGTTATTTTCTTTGTTGTAAACGTACTTTGCACGTAACTTTACCGAGCCTCTACCGGTTTCGTAAATTTCCGCAAGTTTATTCCTGTCATAAACAAGATATCCACCACTTGCAAAATCAGGAGCTTTAATATAATCAAGCAAAACCTCACTTGACATATGCGGTCTTTTAAGAAGCATAATTGTTCCATCGCATATTTCTGCAAGGTTAAACGAGCAAATTTTACTCGCCATACCAACTGCAATACCCATATTAGAAGAAACCAGTATATTAGGAAACGAAGTGGGTAACAGTACCGGTTCAACATCGGTATTATCGTAGTTTGGTACCATATCTACCGCATCCCTGTCTATTCCGCGAAAAATCTCCGCACAAAAAGGGTCAAGCTTAACGTTTGTGTAACGGCTGGCCGCAGGTGCCATATCTGACGAATAATGCTTACCAAATGCTCCCTTTGAATCTATAAATGGGTGAAGCAGTGCCTCGTGATCACGCGTAAGGCGTATAAGTGTTTCATATATTGCCATATCTCCGTGGGGATTATAGTGCATTGCCGCACCGACAACCGTTGCGCTCTTACGGAGCTCACCCTTCATAAGCCCCATTTTATACATTGCATACAAAAGCTTACGGTGAGAGGGCTTAAATCCATCAATTTCGGGAATTGCTCTTGAAACGATAACGCTCATTACATATGGCATATAGTTGGTTATTATCGTATCGGTGATATACTGCGGTCTTGCTTCTGCAATGACCTGAGGTTCAGGAATTTCATTATCCTTTTTCTTTTTCGCCATTTTGTATATCCTTTCGTATTGTCTATTATCAAAGCTGAATTATATTAAAACCAGCCGCTTTTATGAGGCGGTTGTATACTGCAAGACCGACACCGCTTTGACTTGGCATCCTTGCGTATACGTATTTAATAGTTTCACTTGCGTCAATATCACGCAAACAGGCAAAGAGTCTACTTGCCTGCTCACTTAAATCATTTACACTTCCCAGCGAAATGCTGTTTTCATATTTAAGTAAATTTATATCCTCGTCGAAGCAAAGAATCGCAAAATCCTGCTTATCAGCAAGATAATCCATAAACTGTTTTTCTGTACCAACAAGAACCGTTACCTGCGCATTTGGAGCATAATGACGGTATTTCATACCCGGAGAAATGGGTTTTCCGTCAAATTTTGCGAGCACAGCCGCATCAACCGATACGTCGGAACAAACCGTTTCAAGCATTTCCTTGGTAATTCCACCGGGACGGCAGATAATCAGGCTATCCTCACCCGTTACCTTGATTACGGTGGACTCGACACCGACGCTACAATCATCTCCTGTAAGTATGCACTCGATTTTGCCAAACATATCGTCAATAACGTGTGCACTTCTCGTCGGACTAGGCTTACCCGATATATTAGCCGAAGGTGCTGCAATTGGTACGTCCGCCGCTTTTATCAGTTCTCTTGCGGGTTTATATAGCGGTATTCTTATACCAATGCTATCAAGTCCGCAGGATACCTCCGGACAAATTACATTCTTTTTCGGCAAAATTACCGTTATCGGACCCGGCATAAATTTATCCGCTATTTTTCTTGCTAAGTCGTTTACATAAACATATTTATCCGCTTCGGAAAAATCAGAAATATGAACTATAAGCGGATTGTCCTGCGGTCTTCCCTTTGCCTCAAAAATTCGCTTGACCGCCTCTGAATCAAGTGCATTTGCACCAAGACCGTAAACGGTTTCGGTAGCAAAGGCAACAAGGCCACCGCTTTGCAGTATTTTTGCCGCCTTTTCAATATCTCCACTTTGTTTATCGCAAAGTATCTCACTCTTCATTATTACTTTCCTTTAATTTTTCTGCCGTATCTGCTGCAATAAGCTCATCAATCATTGTACCGATATCACCGTTTAAAAAGCTTTCAAGTGTATACAGTGTAAGACCTATTCTATGGTCGGTTACTCGACCTTGAGGGTAATTATAGGTTCTTATTCTTTCACTTCTGTCGCCTGTACCAACCTGGGAGCGTCTTTGAGAAGCGATTTTATCGTCCTGCTCACGCTGTTTGATATCAAGAAGCTTAGTTTTCAGCATCTTCATAGCCTTATCTCTGTTTTTGAACTGCGAGCGTTCCTCTTGACATTCAACAATTATTCCCGTCGGCTTATGAATAATTCTTATCGCAGACTCTGTTTTGTTAACGTGCTGACCGCCTGCGCCCGAGCTTTTACAGGTTTCAATCTTCAAATCGGCTTGATTTATCTCAATCTCAACGTCATCAGCTTCGGGTAAAACTGCAACTGTAACAGTTGAGGTGTGAATTCTACCCTGCGACTCGGTTTCAGGAACTCTTTGAACACGGTGAACGCCACTTTCAAATTTAAGACGAGAATACGCGCCCTCGCCAATAACCATAAAGGAAATTTCCTTTATACCGCCAAGCTCGGTTTCGTTTACGTTCATAGGCTCAATTTTGTACCGCATTTTATCGGCATACATACCGTACATACGGTAAAGAACCGATGCAAACAGTGCCGCTTCTTCTCCGCCAGCGCCACCTCTAATCTCAACTATAACGTTTTTATCGTCGTTTTCATCCTTTGGCAACAAAAGTATTTTAAGCTCATCAAGGATTTTTTCAAGAGCTTCCTTTTTTTCGTAATACTCCGTTTCAGCAAGAGAAGAAAGCTCCTCGTCTTCCTCGTCCATAAGCTGTTGCGCCTCATCACGCTCTTTTTCGGTTTGTTTATATAAACGGTATTTTTCAACAATAGGAGTAAGCGCCTTATATTCCTTCATAAGGCGGGTATATTCCTCGTTATTTGAAATAACATCGGGGTCTGAGAGCTTGTCCTCAATATTTTTATAATTTTCTTCTGCTTTTGCAAGTTTTTCTAACATAAACCTATCCAAAAATTAAATTAGTATATTGTCTTTATAACGCCGCAAACGGATTTCGTAAAAATGCGAAATCCGTTTTGGTGATGTTTTAGGAAAAATTACTTCTTTTGAACAAGGTGAATAGCAAACCCAAAGAAATCGTCCTCAAAGTAAATTGCTACAAGTCCACCCTTATCATTATACTTTGCGCTGTCCTTATTAAACTTGAAGCCGTTGCGTTCAAAATAAGCAACTGCACGGTCAATAAAGTTGGTAGAAATAGCGATATGTCCCTTTGCGCCATGGTAAGGCTCCTTCATAAACTCAAACTGAGTATCTGCAAATACGGAGCTATTGCCCTCTTTGGCGGTCATACCGAACATCTTTTCCATAAGGAAAGCTGCCTTCTTTGCTTCATCAGCGTTTTCACAGTTAACGCCGATATGAGCTAGCTTAAAGCCAAGCATAGCTGTCATAGCAACCTTAACGTCTTCGGTAATAAGGTCGAAACGGTTTTCGGCGATATATTTATTCTTAACCATAAAGCTACCGCCACAAGCAAGAACATTCTTTAAGGTAAGGTAATTCATAAGATTCTTTTCGTCAATTCCACCGGTGGGCATAAAGGTTATTCCAGCGTAAGGACCACCCATAGAGGAAAGCATTGCTACGCCACCTGCAGCCTCGGCAGGGAAAAACTTAACGGTGTCAAGTCCAAGCTCAATAGCCGCCTCAACATCAGAGGGACGTGATGTGCCGGGAACTATCGGAATGCCCTTCTCTACACAGTATGCAACAACCTTAGGATTAAATCCGGGGCTTACGATAAACTTTGAGCCTGCCGCAACAGCCTGATCAACCTGTTCGGTTGTAAGAACCGTACCAGCTCCAACGAGCATATCTGGAAATTCCTTAGTAATGCGTGAAATAGCCTCTGCTGCGCACTTTGTGCGGAAGGTTATCTCTGCAACAGGGAGACCGCCATCGCAAAGCGCCTTAGCAAGTGGAACTGCCTTTTCGGGATCATCAATCTTAATTACGGGAACAAGACCGTAGCTTCCAATTTCTTTACAAATGTTATTCATTATACTTTCCTCCTGATTTTAAGTGTAAAATAATTCCATAAAAATACGTAAAAATGCCGCAAGTAGTTCAACATCATCATTATTATACAATATATAATCGCATTTTTCAATATATAAATCAATATTTTTTTGTTTTTTTATTCGTTTTTTTGCTTCATCTTCTGTAAAGCCGTTCCGAGCCATAATTCTTTCAATTCTGATTTTTTCATTTGCAGTAACAAAAATTATATCAGAGCAATGCTTATCGAATCCACTTTCAAACATTAAAGGAACCTCAACAATAATCGTTGTAATTCCGTTAGCATAATACTCTTCGCATTTTTCCAATATAGTATCTATAACTATACCGTGCGTTATCTCGTTAAGTCTTAAAAGCTTATCATCATCATTGAACACAATTTCTGAAAGAGCTGCTCTGTTAAGCGAACCGTCGTGATTCAAAACACCGTTTCCAAATTCATCAGAAATAGATTTGGTAAGATTGGTTGGTCTATCAGTTAGGTAATGATATATTTCATCTGCATCAAGCGTCTGAAAACCCTCTTTTTTGAATAGATTTGACACATAACTCTTACCTGAACCTATCGAACCGGTTATACCAATTATGCGATATTTATGAGATATTTTATCATTAAAAGACATTAATTATCACTCCTTAACGCCAATTCTAATACTTTTTGCACTTCAACACCCTCATCAAACGAAGGGGACGCATCCACTTTATTATGACAAGCGGATAAAAATGAATACATACTGTGCAAATGTCCCCTGAGCCAACCGATAGGAGCCTTGAACGATGGAAAAATTCCACCGGGCAGGTCATATCTACCTACACACTCAATTTTGGTAAAGCCTCGGCTACCACCGTAGTTTCCACCCTCGGCTTCAGCATCGTAAAAATGCAACCAGTTAGGCTCCATAAGGGAAAATTTTATAGCACCCTTTTCACCGTACACCGCAAGATTTATATCATCGTTTGCTCCAACTGAAATCTTACTTGCCTCAATAGTTCCGACTGCTCCACCTTTAGTTTCGCATATCATATAAAAAGCCTCATCGGCATTTGTTCGCCAAACAGAGCCGTCCATACCCTTTCTTGAAGGGTACGCAATTTGACTCTTACCTTTCACGCTGACAATTTCTCCACAAAGATAATAGATAAGGTCGATTGCGTGTGAGCCTAGGTCAAAAAGTGTTCCCGCGCCGCAAATATCTTTGTTTTGTTTCCAACCGGCATTTTTATTCGGGTCAGTTGCGCTTGAATGAAGATACTCACATCTAAACGATAGTATTCTACCGAGTTTTCCACTATCAACAAGCTCCTTCGCACGCATAATTGCAGGCAAAAAACGATTATTGAACACAACCTGAGTTGTAATTCCCTTTTCATTAGCAAGAAGCGCTACCTCTTTTGCTTGCTCATAGGTAACACAAAGTGGCTTTTCACAGTAAATGTGCTTACCTGCCGCAATAGCCTTCTTAATCGTTTCATAATGATAGATATTCGGGGTACAAATATCAATAATATCAATACTTGGATCGTTGATTAACTCGTCCTCAGAGGTAGTATAACGCATAATACCAAGAAAATCAGCAGCTCTTTTAGCCGTTTCGTCTTTTGTGGTGCAAACTCCTGAATACTCCACCGAAAACGGTAAATCCTTATAAAAATAACGAAGATTATTTACACACCAAGAGTGAGTTTTTCCCATCGAGCCAAACCCTAGCAAACCGATTTTCATAAAAATACCTCTCAAAATATTCATTATAATAAATTATAACTTAACTTTCGAAAAAAAACAATACTTTTTTGTAAATCCTCTTGATTTTTTTGAAAAACTGTGTTATAATACAAAAGCTTGATTAAAAATCAATATTCGGAAGCGTATCGAAGTGGGGACGTTTGCGACCACACCCAGTGGGTGATACAGGGAGCAAAAAGGAGTGGCAGCCGTCGCAGAACGATTGGCAAACCTGTGAGCCAACCGAGATGCGGTAACGGCAACAGGACATAACGGGACTGACGTCCCGCAGCCTATTTGACAAGACTTAAACCAATTTCGGTTTAATATTTATTTGGAAGCGTATCGAAGTGGTCATAACGGGACTGACTCGAAATCAGTTGTACCTCACGGTACCGTGGGTTCGAATCCCACCGCTTCCGCCAATAACAAAAAACACCTCAACCGAGGTGTTTTTTACTTTATCATTTAGATATATTTCATTTTAGAAGAAAATTTGCAATCTATACAATTCTTCTATCAAAAAATGGTGTTATATTTATAAAAATTGTGCCACAATGTAAATATAACTAACACAAAAGGAGTGATAACGCTACTTTTATTTCAAAAACTTACGTATCAGCTTTTCTTTTTTATCAGTATAGGGTTGATAACGCATCGGAAGATCGAGTCTGGTGCTTTTATTTACTATACTTTTGAGATGCGAAAAGGTGTCAAAGCCAACCTTTCCGTGGTATGCACCCATACCGCTCTCCCCTACTCCACCAAATCCCATTTCACTTGTTGCGAGGTGGATAATTACGTCATTTATACAGCCACCGCCATATGAAATTTTTTCAGTAACAGCTTTTATATTAGTTCTGTCTTCACTGAAAAAATACAACGCAAGAGGTTTTTGACCGTTATTTATGAGTGGAAAAATTTCCCCAAAGCTGTCATATGTCAAAATCGGCAAAACAGGTCCGAAGATTTCCTCGCCCATAACTGCATCATCTATATTAACGTTATCCATTACAGTAGGTTCAATTTTAAGTGATACGTCATCGGTTTTTCCACCAAAAACAACCTTACTTTGTTCTATTAGCGAGCAAACTCTATCGTAATGTTTTTTGCTGATTATCTTGCCATAATTTTCATTTTCAAGTGGATTATCACCATATTGCTTTGCAATTTGCATTTTAAGCTCATTTAAAAGCTCTTCCTTTATAGATTTATCGCAAAGAATATAATCGGGGGCAACCCAGGTTTGTCCGCAATTTAAGAATTTTCCAAAAACTATACGCTTCGCGGCAAGAGGAATATTAGCGGTTTTATCAACGATACAGGGACTTTTACCGCCAAGTTCAAGTACAGCAGGAGTAAGATGCTCTGCCGCATTACGAAGAACCTCTTTACCTACGTTTTGGCTTCCTGTGAAGAAAATAAAGTCAAATTTTTGTTTTAAAAGCTCGGAATTTTCAGTTCTTCCTCCCGTAACTACTGCAACGTAGCTTTCCTCAAAGCACTCGTGTATAATTTTGCATATAATTTCGCTTGTTGCAGGTGAATATGCGCTTGGCTTAACTATTGCCGTATTTCCTGCCGCTATCGCTGTTACAAGCGGGTCGATTGTAAGTAAAAACGGATAATTCCAGGGGCTCATTATCAGTGTATTACCGTATGGGCAGGGTAGCACGTAGCTTTTTGAGGGAAACTGTGCAAGTGGTGTCTTAACCTTTCGTTTTTTTGAGAACTTTTTAGTATTTTTTATCATATATTCAATTTCGGATAGCGCCATACCTATCTCACACATATACCCTTCCAGCTCGGATTTACCAAGGTCAAGCTTAAGAGCTTTTAGAATATCCTTTTCATATCTTTTAATTGAATAAAATATCTTTTTAAGCGCATTTAAACGATATTTTACATCAAGCGTTATACCGCTTAAATAGAATTCCCTTTGTTTATTAACAAGCTCACTAAAATTTATCATCTTAAAATTCCTTCCAATTTTTTTCAAAATAAATGGGCAAAAATATCGCAAACTATTTTAGGGGTGATAAAATGAAAAACAAAACCGAAAAAAAGTATTTAAAATCTACAAATAATACCGCAATGAACAAGGCTAGAACACAATCTGACACGTATGATAACGAAATTATAACAGATCCGTTTGGCTCATATACAGGCGTACCGACTGATGACCCCTATGACAAGCCGATACAAGATGCGGACGACCTTTAAAAAAATCGACCTTAGTGTCGATTTTTTATTTTTTGCAAAAGTAATTTGCAGCCTTCGTATATATCGGAATACGCTACATCAAATCTATCGGTATACCAAGGGTCGGCAACGTCGCCGCCCTTTTCGGTAAAGCTCATCAGCTTACAAACCTTATTTTCAATGTCATTTCCTAAAATACGCAGTGCGTTTCTAACATTTGCGCTATCCATACATACAAATAAATCGTATTTTGAGTAATCACTCTTTCTAAGCTGTACTGCTCGTTTACCCGAGCAAGAAATACCGTGTCTTGCGAGCTCTGCTTTGGCAGGTGGGTAAACAGGGTTACCGATACCGTTACATATTTCCTCTATGCTTGTAGCAGAGGATAAAACGGTAAATTCATCCGCAATTCCCTGCTTTTGTATCATATCCTTAAAGATAAATTCAGCCATTGGACTACGACAAATATTACCGTGACACACAAACATTATTCTAAACATTAAAGTACCCTCATAGGTTAACATAAATTGGCTTATGGTTTAACGCAGGAAGTATTTTTATTTTAAAATCATCCATATAAAATCGTAAGCTCGATGTATTTATACAGGGATGACATCCAAAGTATTCACCTTCCAAAACATCGTTATCTATCAATAATTGCACATTATTATCAATATCATTCAACAAACCAAGAACACTTAAAGAACCCGGCGTAATATCAAGATAATTTTCCATATACTCTCCTTTAGCAAAAGAAAGTCTTGAACTTCCTATTTGCGCGGACAGGTCTTTTGTTACAAAAGACTTATCCCCCGGAATAAGTAAAAGGTAAAACTGCGTTTCCTGTCTATTACACAAAAATAGATTTTTGCACATTTTAGTTTCAAGAATTTTATCAATTTCTACACACGCTTCCATAGTCATTGCAGGTTCGTGGTCCACCCTTTGATATTCTATTCCAAGCGCATCAAGAAAATCATACACCTTAACTTCTTTAGCAATTCTTCCCTCAAAGCTTTGTGGTCTACCGTTTTTAAGTAACATAACTCAATCCTCCGTATTTTACAGTATATCACATTGCACAATTATTTTCAATAGATTTCTATGATAATCTAACTTGACTTTTTTACAAAACTAATGTATAATGTTTCTATCTACTCTATAAAGGAGAGCATACATGAATATTATTATCGTTGGTTGCGGTATGGTCGGTAAAAACCTCG
Source organism: Eubacteriales bacterium (assembly GCA_045653945.1). Classification (GTDB taxonomy): domain Bacteria; phylum Bacillota; class Clostridia; order Oscillospirales; family CAG-272; genus SIG673. The sequence continues at coordinate 2,368 of JAZOML010000023.1, read as the reverse complement.
TTGAGCAGTTAAACGAGGAAGACAACAAGATTACGGTTATAGACCTAGACGCTGAAAATGTAAACGAAATAACTACCAAATACGACGTTTATGGTATTGTCGGAAGCGGTGCAACACATAAGGTACAGCAGGAAGCAGGAATTGCCAATGCCGACCTATTTATTGCAGTTACAGGCTCGGACGAGCTTAATCTTCTCTGTTGCCTCATAGCAAAAAAAGAAGGACATTGCCAAACTATTGCAAGAGTCGAAACGCCGGAATACCGAGTTGAAGCACCATATTTAAAAGATGAGCTTGGACTTGCAATGGTTATTAGTCCTGAATACGTCGCCGCTAAAGAAATATCAAGACTCCTGCTTTTCCCATCGGCAATTAAAATCGAAACCTTTGCAAGAGGCACAGTTGAGCTTATCAAGCTCCGTATCCCCGAAGGCAGTAAGCTTGCAGATATGGCGGTTAAAGACGTTGTTTCTAAATTAAAATCCGACGTTCTTATTTGTACAATTGAAAGAGATAACGAGGCGTACATCGCTAAGGCGGATTTTGTTTTCAAGGAAAAGGACATCATTTCCATCGTTGCCTCCCATAAAAATGCTATTGATTTCATTAAAAAACTCGGTTTTAAATCTAATGCCGCCAAAAGTGTTATAATTGCGGGCGGTGGCGAAATTACGCACTACCTTTGCCAGATGCTTCCCAATTACGGTATGAAAATCAAAATTTTCGAAAAAAACAGACAGGTTTGTGAGCATCTTGCATCTGAATTCAACAAAATTCCCGTTATCAACGCAGAGCCAACAGATACAGACACCCTTATTTCAGAAGGAATTACTGATACCGACGCTTTCGTTTCGCTTCTTGAATTTGATGAAGAAAATATGTTCCTTTCTCTTGCTATGCAAAAGCACTGCAACGGAAAAATCATAACTAAAATCACTAAATCCGACTTTGACGCACTCGCATCTAACTTAAATATCGATACAACGGTAAATCCCAAAACTATAACCTCGGATATGATTATCCGATATGCAAGAGCAACTGAAAATACTCTTGAAAGCGACGTTGAAACGCTTTACAACTTTATTCCAGGAAAAGCCTCCGCAGCGGAATTTATCGTAAGAGATAATTCTCCCGTTATCGGTAAGCCGCTATCAGAGTTAAGATTTAAAAACAACATCCTCGTTGCTGCAATTATCAGAGAAAAGAACGTTATTATTCCACGTGGTAACGATACTATTCTTCCAGGAGATTCAGTTATAATCATCTCCGAATGTATGCCTCTTGGTGATATAACAGATATTTTAAAGTAACAAGAAAGGCTTGACTGTATTTTGAACTTCCGAATGATAAAAAATATCCTCGGCTGGATACTACTGTTCGAGGCTGCGTTTATGTTTATTCCTGCTGTTGCCGCCCTTATTTTCGGCGAAAAGGAGATAAACGCAATTCTTCTTTCAATACTGATTTGCGGTGTTTTTGGCGCACTTTTGGTTTTGGGTAAAACAAAAAATAAAACCTTGTACTCAAAGGAAGGGTTTATAATTGTATCGCTCAGTTGGGTTATCCTCTCTATTTTCGGCGCATTGCCGTTTTATATTTCGGGACAAATACCATCATACATTGATGCGTTTTTTGAAACCGTATCAGGATTTACTACAACCGGCGCATCAATAATACCTGCCGTTGAGAATTTTCCGAAGTCGCTTTTGCTTTGGCGCAGCTTTACCAACTGGATAGGCGGTATGGGTGTGCTAGTTTTCGTTATGGCATTTATTCCTCTGAGCGGAGCAACAAATATGCATATAATGAAAGCGGAAAGCCCCGGTCCTTCTGTTAGTAAGCTTGTGCCAAGAGTTAAGACAACTGCTCTTATTCTCTATGCTATATATTTTGGCTTTACTTTTTTACAGTTCCTTTTGCTTATAGGCGGTCATATTTTCGGGCTTGACGATAAAATGGGAGTATTTGAGGCAATATGCTCCTCACTCAGCACCGCAGGTACAGGTGGTTTCGGCATCAAAAACGATAGCTTTAACAGCTTCACTTCGTATTCGCAAATTGTTGTAACTGTATTTATGCTACTATTTTCTGTAAATTTCACATCATATTATTTAGTTGGCAAAAAAAGAATAAAAGAGGCTTTCAGTTCTGAGGTTAAGATTTTCTTTATTATCGTCATTGGTGCGATAGCGGTTATTACAGCAAACTTACTTTTACAAGGCGGTGCAGCTGATGTCGGCGATACTGTTAAGCATTCTGCATTTACTGTTTCATCAATAATTTCAACTACAGGTTTTGCAACGTTGGATTTTGCATCATGGCCTGAGTTTTCAAGAGTTATTATTTTACTTCTTATGTTGGTTGGAGC
>JAZOML010000022.1:0-12363 GCA_045653945.1 Eubacteriales bacterium | reverse complement strand
CGTTTTTGTTTTTTTCGCTTTTTGAAAAAAGCTTGGCAAAAACTTTTGTTGAATTAATATAGTGTAAGGGTTTCGTCCCGTTCGGCTTTGCCTAACGACACGTTCTGTGTCGATAAAAGACTCACGCGAGCAAGCTCTCTCCGTCTTTTTATCTACACATCACTGCAACTCCGTTGCTGACGAAACTGTTCTAATTTAAAGTAATTATTTAGAGATTACATATTGTTGTAATTAGTGCGACTGAAAGGATTTGAGCAATATATCGCTGTCGGGCGCTCCCGACCGATATTATTCAAATGCAGTGCAATTAATTAGAGATTACTTTATTTGCCGTTAATTCGATTGAAAGGTGTTTGGTTTTATATTTTGGGCAAGTCGGTGATTATTGGCAGAGGCAAGAGCTTAGAGAGCTTTGGTTCAATGCCAAGCAGTGTGCAGGCTGCTTTATATTGTGTGATTTTTTTTGCGAGGTTACCGTTTCGTGTGTTTTTGACGGCTCGGATAATGACGTTTTTGGGTGTTTCCTCGGGGTCGATAAGTTCGCATACTGTAACCTTATAGCCGTAGATTTCAAGCATCAGGGCTCGCAGGGCGTCGGTTGCCGCAGTGCTAAGCTTTTGCTTTAGGATTGAGTGGTCGCATATAAACGAGAGTGCTTCGCATTTCATTTGCGAGTTGATTTCGTGTTGGCAGCAGGGGGTGGAAAGTATAACCTTTGCACCGTTTTTGACCGCTCCTGCTATAGCGAAGTCGGTTGCTACGTCGCAGGCGTGGAGAGAAATTACGAGGTCGGGCTTTTGAGGTGGGGTGAATTTTGAAACGTCGCCGCACTCAAATCGCATACCGTTATAGCCGAGCTTATCCGCCGTTTGGCGGCAAAAGTCGATGACGTCCTTTTTAAGGTCGATGCCGTACATTTTGACCTTCATACCTTTATGGTGTGTAAAGTAGCGGTAGACGGCAAAGGTGAGGTAGCTTTTTCCGCAGCACAGGTCGCAAACTGTAATTTCGTCCTTAGGAAGGTACTCGCTTACCGTTTCGATTTGCTCGATAAATTTATTGATTTGGCGGAATTTCGCCTGTTTTTTATCGTGGATGCGTCCGTCTTTATCGGTAATACCGAGAAGGTAAAGGAATTCGCCGTCGGTTTCGGGGGTTATTTTATAGTGTTTTTGTTTATCCTGACCGTTTGCTACGTTTACCGCTTTTGCTCCTGCTAGTGTACCCGTGAAGTGGAATTTGCCTTTATCGGATACGATGAGCTCAAGCGTTGTGTTATCGCCTACGAGGTTTATTTGTTTGAAGCTATCGGGTGCGTCAAAAATAAGCTCGTTTGCCTCTTTTACGGTCAATATGCTTTGGAGTGCTTTATTATCGTTTGTAAATTTTTCGCATTTTATGAGGGTTTGTCCGTCCTTTGAAAAGGGGGTAAGTGTGATTTTGCCCTCGTTTTTATTTTTCGGGCGGGAAAGCACTGCTTTTTTGAGTGTTTTTTCCTGCACCGCCGTATCAAATTCGGTTTTTAGTCTATTTTTAGCTTCGTTTAGCATAAGCACCTCGTGGCAATATTATCTCACTTTATATTATATAATATAAATTATGTTTTGTCAAGATATTCCCCGCTTTTTGAAAAAAGCTTGGCAAAAACTTCTCTTACCGTGCCACCGTGGTATTTAGTGTAGGTTTTCGTCGCCGTTTTGCTTTGCAAAACCCCACCCGTGCTACTTCGTTTAAAAGGCTCGTGAGAACAAGTTCTCTCCGCCTTTTTTCACTTGTATCACTGCCACGCACACGTGGTCAACGAAATTTAAGCTTTGTGCAGGGGGAAAATATGCACTTTACAAAACAAGGAAATTATAGTATAATGTAGGCAGGAAAAACAATAAAGAGGTGGTATTGTGAAAAAACTTTTGGTTTTTGTGTCGTTTATTTTGCTTTTCGCTATGCTTCTTAGTGGTATGGTATCGTGTTTTGAGGAACTACCGCCGCTAAGTAACAACGAGGAAAATGAGGGCGGAGAGCAGAGTGGAGGTAACCAAAATCAAGGAACTCCAGAGGTGTATACCGAGGGGCTTGAATTTAAAGAGCTTGAGGACGGCACGTATGAGGTTAGTCGAGGCACTGCGGTAGCGGCAGAAAATATAGTAATACCAAGCACCTACAACGGCAAAGCGGTTACGGCGATAGCCGCCGAGGGTTTTAACGAGGCTGTGGCGTTCGAGACGGAGGCAAACGTAATCAAGACGGTTACTATTCCAAGCAGTGTTACGAAAATCGGACGTGCGGCGTTTGCAAACTGTGTTCTTTTGACCGAGGTTAATATTCCGAGCGGCGTTACCGAGATAGTCTGGGACACCTTTGCAAATTGTCAGGCACTCGAAAATATCGTTTTGCCTGAGGGAATTACCAAAATCGGCGAGCGTGCGTTTATGTGGACTGCCATCAAGAGCATAGCTATTCCGAGCACGGTAAAGCAAATAGATAAAAGGGCGTTTAAGCAGTGCGAGGCGCTTGAAAGCATTGTGCTTCCGAGCGGACTGACGACTATTGCGACTGAGTGTTTTACAAAGTGTACGGCGCTTAAATACGTAACAATTCCGAGCAGTGTTACAGCTATTGAAAAGAGGGCGTTTTTGAATTGCGAAAATCTTCAGACCATCACCTTCCTTGGCACTCGCTCGCAGTGGGACAATATCACAAAGGGGGATTATTGGGCTACCTGGACGGATACCGAATATCACGCGATTAACTATACTTTAATTTGTAATCAGTAACAAAAGGGCAACCTCATCCGAGGTTGCCCTTTTGAATTTGTTGTATAATATACTGTCAGCTGCAAATTATCGGGTGTTGTTCACTGTTTGACGAAGATTTATAAAAATTTTTCTTACAAACGGAGTAGGGTAAAAATTGGCTGAAAATTTACGCAAATACCCTGCTCCGTTTGTAAGAGAAGCTTTTGCTAAGCTTTTCTCGAAAAGCGTGAAAAATACTTGACAAACTGCAACTAATGATATATAATATAATAAATTATTGTTTGTGCGTGTGTGAGCGCGTACGAGTTAAAAAAGAAAGGAAAATACATAAATGACAGCAGAACGCAAAATTGAGCTTCAAAAGATAGCGACTAACGTGCGCAAAGGTATCATTGAGGCGGTTTACAATGCGGCTTCGGGACACCCCGGCGGCTCGCTTTCAATCGCTGACGTGCTTACCTACCTCTACTTTGAGGAGTTGAACGTTGATCCCAAAAACCCGAAGATGGAAGACCGCGACAGATTCGTGCTTTCCAAAGGTCATACCTCGCCTGCACTGTACTCCGTACTTGCGCATAGAGGCTTTTTCCCCGTTGAGGACTTAAAGACCTTCAGAAAGCTCGGCTCTTATCTTCAGGGCCACCCCGATATGAAGGGTATTCCCGGTGTTGATATGTCGGCAGGCTCGCTCGGACTTGGAATTTCCTCAGCTTGCGGTATGGCGTTGTCTGCAAAATACAACAAGAAGGACTACCGTGTATACGCCGCCCTTGGCGACGGTGAGAGCGAGGAGGGTCAGGTATGGGAGGCAGCGATGTTTGCCGCTCACTACAAGCTCGACAACCTCTGTGTAGTACTTGATGAAAACGGACTTCAAATTGACGGCCCGACGGCAGAGGTTATCGGACCTGCGCCGTTTGAGGCAAAGTTTGAGGCATTTGGTTGGAACGTTATTTCCATAAACGCACACGATTTTGATGAAATCGAGAGCGCAATCAAGGCTGCAAAGCTTTGCAAGGGTAAGCCCACCGTAATTATCGCAAAGTCGGTAAAGGGTAAGGGTGTTTCCTATATGGAAAACAAGTGTCAGTGGCACGGCGCTGCGCCCAAGACTGACCTTTACGAGGTAGCTATAAAAGACCTTGACGCAATTTTGGCGTCGCTTAACTGATAGGAAGGGGGAAACGTAAAAATGGCAGATATGATTGCAACAAGAGATGCTTACGGTAAGGCTCTCATTGAATTTGCTGAAAAATATGATTTTATCGTTCTTGATGCTGACCTTGCGGAAGCAACCAAGACGGTTCATATGAAAAAGAATTACCCCGAACGTTTCTTTGACTGCGGTATTGCCGAGGGCAATATGATGAGTGTTGCGGCAGGTGTTGCCTCAACAGGACAGCTCGTTTTCGCTTCCTCGTTCGCTATGTTTGCGGCAGGCAGAGCTTATGAGCAGGTAAGAAACTCGATTGGTTACCCTCACTTAAACGTTAAAATCGGCGCAACTCACGCAGGTATCACCGTAGGTGAGGACGGCGCAACCCACCAGTGCAACGAGGATATTGCGCTTATGCGTACAATTCCCGGTATGGTTGTTATCAACCCTGCGGACGGCGTTTCCGCAAGAGCGGCGGTTGAGGCGGCTATTAAGCACTACGGCCCCGTTTACCTGAGATTTGGACGTGCACCGATGCCGATAATTTATGACGAAAGCTACACCTTTGAGATTGGCAAGGGCAAGGTTCTTGCTGACGGTAAGGACGTTACTATCGTTGCTACGGGTATCACCGTAAGTATGGCTCTTGAAGCTCGCGAGGCTCTTAAAGCCGAGGGCATTGATGCGGCGGTTATTGATATCGCTACAATTAAGCCTATTGACGAGGAGCTTCTCATCGAATACGCAAAGAAGACAGGCAAGATTGTTACCTGCGAGGAGCATAGCATTATCGGCGGTCTTGGCGGCGCGGTAAGTGAGGTGCTTTCCGAAAAGTGCCCGACCAAGATTAAGAGAGTCGGTATCAACGATACATACGGCTCATCGGGTAAGGCTCTTGAAGTTGCCGCTTACTACGGCATCTCCGCCGAGAACATAGCGAAAGCTGTAAAGGAAATACTGTAAAGGAAAAGAAGAAAACAAGGTGAGAATTTTCACCACGTATCACGGATGCGTGGTAAGAGAAGGCTTTGCCAAGCTTTCTTCAGAAAGCGGGAAAAGTACGGTGGTAGACCTTATAGGACTTGAAAAGCAGTTTTTGGCTTCTCACATAAAAGAGGGCGGAACTGTCATAGACTTTACAATGGGTAACGGACACGACACCGCTTGGCTTTCGAGGGCGGTTGGTGAAAGTGGCAGGGTGTACGCCTTTGATATTCAGGAAAAGGCGCTTGAAAGCACCCGTCAAACCTTAAAAAATGAGGGTTGTCCCGACAACTGCACGCTGATACTTGATAGCCACTCGAACGTGCTAAATTACGTTAGCGAGAAGATTTGCGCGGGGGTTTTTAACCTCGGATACCTGCCCGGGAGCGGCAACAAGGCGCTCACTACACTGCGTCCGACAACGAAAATCGCAGTTGAAAGCGCAATTTCACTGCTCGATAGCGACGGTATTATTCTTATCGCCGTCTACCCCGGACACGAGGAAGGCAAACTTGAGGGCGAGATGCTTGAAGAAATGCTTTCTCACTATGACAGAAAAAGGATTTGCGTGTCTAAGTTTTGCCTTGTAAATTCACCCACGTCCCCCTTCTTTTTTGCAATAGAAAGTAAATAAAAAAATAAAAAATAAACATTCCGCTGAACATAAAAGCTGTGGTGGCAAGAGAAGTTCTTTTGCCTAGCTTTTCTTTCAAGAAAAGTAGGTGCTAAGCTTTCTGCAGAAAGCGGGAGAAAGAGAGAAAACTATGGAAAAGAAATTAAGAGTTGGCGTTATAGGCGCAACAGGTATGGTTGGACAGAGATTTTTAACTTTGCTTGACAACCACCCCTATTATGACGTAACCTGTGTTGCGGCGAGTGCTCGCAGTGCAGGTAAGCCCTACGGCGAGGTTATGGACGGCAGATGGAAGCTTTCAGCTCCTATGCCTGAGTACGTTAAGGATATGGTAATTTACGATGCGAGCGAGGTTGAAAAGGTCTGCGCTCTCGTTGACTTCGTATTTTGCGCAGTTGATATGCCCAAGGACGCTATCAAGGCGCTCGAATATGAGTACGCAAAGGCGGAAACTCCCGTTGTTTCCAACAACTCCGCACACCGTTGGACACCCGACGTTCCTATGATGATTCCCGAGGTCAACGCTGACCACGCAAAGGTTATCGAGGACCAAAGAAAGCGTCTCGGCACTACTCGTGGCTTTATTGCGGTTAAGCCTAACTGCTCTATTCAGAGCTACGTTCCGCTCCTTGCTCCTCTTATGGAGTTTGAGCCGTACGAGGTTGTCGTTTCCACTTATCAGGCAATTTCCGGAGCAGGCAAGACCTTCAAGGAGTGGCCCGAAATCATAGACAACGTTATCCCCTACATTGGCGGCGAGGAAGAAAAGTCCGAGCAGGAGCCTCTCAAGGTTTGGGGTAAGATTGAAAACGGCGAGATAGTCAAGGCAAGCGAGCCTGTTATATCCGCTCAGTGCTACCGTGTTCCCGTTTCCGACGGACACACCGCATCCGTTTTCGTAAAGTTCAGAAAGAAGCCCACCAAGGAGCAAATTCTTGAACGCTGGGCGGCATTTAAGGGACTTCCCCAAGAGCTTGAGCTCCCCCACGCACCCAAGCAGTTCATCACCTACTACGAGGAAGACAACTTCCCTCAGGCAGGTATCCACAGAGACGTTGAGGGCGGTATGGGTGTAACGGCAGGCAGACTCCGTGAGGATAACCTCTACGATTACAAGTTCGTTGGACTTTCCCACAACACTCTTCGCGGTGCGGCAGGCGGCGCTATGCTTTCCGCCGAGCTTCTTACCCGTCTTGGCTATATAACAGCTAAATAACTCTACGAGAGATTTTTTGTCCCTTTCTTGAAAGAAAGGAACCAAAGAACTTCCAAACAAAAAAGGTCTTGCCGTTTGGTGTAAGTTTTGCACCTTACTTTCGGCTAAGACCTTTTTTATTTGGAAAATTGGTTTTTTATTTCAAAAACGCGGTAAATTATCGCTTGAGACTCACCTTGCGGTGGTATAGGTGAGATCAGTACAAAAAGCATTCAAAAAGTCGGGAAAAAATTTGCCAAAAGCTGATACGCGGAGCGTCGGAGGCGGCGGTTATGGGTATTTCGGCAAGGGTTTGACCGTTTAAGGTATAGGTAAGAGTACCGATTTGCTGTCCCTTAGTGATTGGAGCGGCTACGCTATCGGGCAGGGTGAGTGTGCTTTCGATTTTGCCTGCGCCACCCTTATCAATAACCGTCTTGAAGTCGCCGTAGGTGAGCGGTAAAACGCTTTCCGCTGCACCCGTAACCTTGATTTCCGCCGTAGACGATGCGGGGAATTCCTCGTAAGCGTAGTTTGCAAAGCCGTAGTCAAGCAGCTTTTTCGCCGTTTCATTTCGGGTATCCCTTGTGGACGCCCCCATAACGACGCATATAAGCTGCATACCGTTTCGCTTTGCGCTTGCGCTGATACAGAATTTAGCCTTTGAGGTCGAGCCCGTCTTAAGACCGTTTGCGCCGCTGTAAAAGCGAATAAGTCTATTAGTGTTGGTCAGACCAAAAGCTCCACCTCTTATACTGTCCATCCAAATAGACGAATATTCAAGGATTTTAGGGTGCTTTGCTATAAGCTCGGCGCTCATAATCGCTATATCGCGTGCGCTTATAACGTGGTTTTGCGTGGTATCATCAAGTCCGTTTGTATTTTCAAAGTGTGTGTTTTTCATACCGAGCTCGGCAGCTCTTTCGTTCATTTTAGCAACGAATAGCTCCTCGCTGCCTGCAATATGCTCGGCAAGAGCTACGCAGGCATCGTTTGCCGAGGCTACGACAACGCATTTTAAAAGCTCATCAACGCTCATCTGCTCACCTGCTTCAAGGTAGACCTGAGAGCCGCCCATATTTGCGGCGTATTCACTGACCGAAACGAGGTCGTTAAGTGAAATTTTGCCGCTGTCTATCGCTTCCATAACGAGCAGCATTGTCATAACCTTAGTAACTGAGGCGGGTGGAAGCGGCATATCGGCGTCCTTTTCGTAAAGGACTGTGCCTGTGTTTGCCTCAATTAAAATGAGGGATTTTGCGTCGCTTTCCAATGTGTAGCCGTCGTTTTTTGCACTGACGGGTACACCAAAAGAAGAAGATAGCACAAGGATAACGGTAAAAAAAGCACACAAAAATTTCATATACAAAAATCCTTTCCACGCCTTTCCCTAACGGAAAACGCTTTCGGGGTAGTATATGAGGTGTTGCTCATTTTTAGAACTTTCTTTTCCTACTTTTCTTGAAAGAAAAGGTAGGCAAAAGAACTTCTCTTACCACGCTTCCGTGGTGTTTATTTTAATTTTTTTACTTTTTATTTTTTCCGCTTTTTGAAAAAAGCTTGGCAAAAACTTTTCTCACTACGCCACCGTGATGTGTAGTATAAATTTTACACTAAATTAGTTATTTGCCTGTCGGTGCTACCGACCAAAAGAACTTCTCTTACCACGCTTCCGTGATGTATAGTGTAAATTTTACACCAAATTAGTTATTTGCCTGTCGGTGATTACCGACTCTTTCAAGAAAGGTGGAAAAAGAAAAGCGAAAAAATAAAAAACAAAGCCATAATAATGACCTACGGGCAGAGAGCGTAGCCGAGGGCTAAAATCAGTATATCGTCCGCACCTTCAAGGAGCAGGAGCACTGCTACCGCCAAGACGAGCATTTCGTTTTGCGTATAGAGGGGGGCGTGGGTGCTTTTTTCGGTGTTTTCGGGGGTATGTGAGTCGGGTTTTGGAGCGTTTTGATGATTGCGTGAGTCGGTTTCGCTACCGAGAGAGTCGGTGTTTTCGCTATCGTGCGGTGTGTTATCTGAGGTAGGCTCGGAGTGGGGTGGGTGAAATTCGGGCATTTTGCGTCTTGCCTTATAGCGGCTTTTTTTCGCTTGCGGCTCGGTTTTGTCAATTACCTTTTCTTTGTCAGCCGTATCAAGTGGCTTTGCGCTGTCGGTCTTATCAGTGCCTTGCGGCAGGGTTTTATAGCTTCTTACGTACATATCATTTACCGCCAAGAATTTTAGAAAGTCCGCCAATTCCCGCTATTTTAAGCAGTTTTATCACGGTGTCAAGTCTTGCTTGCCTGCTTTCGCTAAGATACGGGCGGACGGCGTTCAGTAGGTTTATGCGTTTTGCGTTTTCTTCGTTTGAGCCTAGAATACTGTCATTTTGGGTGGCACCCCAAAATCCGTTTTCGCACTTGGAGTTTCCCGATTTTTCACTTGGCGGGGGTGATGAGCCGTTATTTTGCATACCCGAGAGTAGGCTCATAAGGTCGGGTGAGGGGGGACGTGGCTCGTTTTTTTGCGGTGCGCTCATCATACTCATTAGCATTTGAAGGAGCTGAGGATTGTCTTTTAGGGCATAGAGAAGCTGCCCTAAATCGGGAAAATTGCCGTTATCCATAATCAGTTTCCTCCGAAAAGCTTATTTATATCGACGTTCCTGCCGATTGAGGAGAGCATTGTGGCGATTTGCTCATCGCTAAGTGAGGAAATCATACGGCGCAGGCGTGGAATATCCGACGTAAGCGCCTGTGCTCTTGCACCGTCAAGCCCCGATGCGAGTGCAACCGTATGGATAAGAGTGTAAAGCTCCATATCCGACATTTTGTTTAGCTTTTCCTTTAAGCCCTTGCTATTCATAACCGTAGTCCTCCTTTTTTTACAGTATATGCGGCGCCTTTAATAATGTTAAAATAAATTGCGTTTATTTCATGATTTGGCAAAAAGGTTTATCAAAAGGTTTATAAAAGGGTTGACAAATCGAAAAAAAACGGTTATACTATATGTATATTTCACGATGACGGAGGTTGTTATGGATAGTAATGAGGCACTTTTGTTTATGCTAGGAGAGAAATATTACACAATAGATGATTTACGATATAATCAAAAGATTGGAATAATGCTTTCCGGCGAGCGATTTCGAGAGTTTTTAGATACAAAGGACTGTATGCTTGACGAGGGTTGTGATTATTTAAAAAAGTTGCCGCTTAAAACTTTTAATTCAAAACATTTATTCTATGTTGATGGAAAATATTTACTTTCTTTGCGAAAAGAATATCTTAGAATTTTGCTATCTGATTTTGATGTATCTCAAGGCTCACTATTTGATAGAAACGTTGATCAAATTATTGTGTCAAGATTGTTTTCTGAGGTTGAGGGCTCTCTTGCTATTGAAAATGTTCCCACTACACATAAACGAATAGCAGAAATACAAAGAAATGGTAATTTAAAGGACAAAAACGACATTATCGTTAAAAATATGCTGAATGCTGTTAAATATATAATTAACGAAAAGCCTCAGTTTAATAAAGATAATTTGTTAAAGCTATATTCCATTTTGAGCAACGACTGCCTTGATGAAGATTGCAAACTTAAAGACGGCGCGTTTTACCGCGACGATTCCGTAACAATAGACAATTATGAAGGCGCGGATCATCATATATTAGACGAATGTATGGACAGTATGTTTGCTTTTGCAAATGCTTCTGAAAACATCAAGAAATACGGAGTTCTGCTACCATATATATGCCACTACTATATTTTGTACGTGCATCCGTATTTTGATTATAACGGAAGAACGGCACGTATGGTGTCATTTTGGCTTAACTGGATAAACAATATCGTTGATGCGCCTTATTTTATGAGCGAGGCAATAAATGAAAGTAAAAATTCTTATTATAAAGCATTGCGCGAAACCAGAAATACTAGAAACGATCTAACTTATTTTCTTGGGTATGTACTTGAAACTTCCATAAAATACAGCTTTGTATATAAAAATCTAGAGGAAATAGCAAAGCATCTTATGAAAACCGGAGACGTCTTAACGCAAACAGAGCTGGTTTATGTAAAAAAAATACTTGTTCATAATCCTTGTGATTATTTTAATTATAAAATGTTTTTAAAGTATATAAATTCAAAAATGTCAAGTGCAGGAGCGATTAAAGTTCTTAATAAATTGACCGAATATGGAATTTTGAAAAAAACTGAGAATAGACGAGGCGGAGTCATATATAGTATGAGCTCTGATGTATTAACCTACAAATATAACTTTTAACAAATAAAAAAACAGGCTGACTTGGTTAAGTCAGCCTGTTTTAACGATATTATATGATGCATCAAATGGTGTAAACTAAAGCTTAGATTGACTTGCGTGCCTGCTTAGAAGCCAAGTGTTCTGAGGTAGTTTCTGGACATCTCAGCCGCTTCAAGTGCGGTCTGGTCGCCCCAGTTGTCCTGCTCAACAACAAGGTACTTTGTGCCGCTTTCAAGAGCAGCTTCAAGTATGGTGGGGATATCCTGTCTGCCGTAGCCTACGGGACGGAGCTGGAAGGTGTTGGTTACCTTCTCGGTTGCTGCAAGTCCGATGAGGTTATACATATTCTCAGTCTTGGAGCCTGCAAAGTCCTTTAAGTGAACGATAGGTGCTCTGCCTGCGTACTTTCTGATATAAGCAGCAGGGTTCTCGCCGCCTACCTTTACCCAGCAGCAGTCAAGCTCGGTTTGGAGATATTCGGCAGGAATACCCTCGTACATTGCGTCAAGTGCGTATCTGCCGTCGGGGAGCTTGGTGAACTCGAAATCGTGGTTGTGGTAGAGCATAGTCATACCGTTTTCGGCAAACTTCTTACCAAAAGCGTATGCGTTTTTAAGGAACTCGTCGTAGTTCTTTCCGTCGGGGCGGTCATCGGGCTCAAGGTAGGGAATTGCTATGTAGTTAATTCCGATAGTCTTGTAGTCGGCGATAACCTTGTCGATGTCTGCCTTCATAGCAGCATAAGGAACGTGAGCACAGATAGCGGTGAGTCCGATATCGTCAAGTGCCTTGCGGAACTCCTCTGCGGTGTAGTCGTAAAGACCTGCCGGCTCAACGTAGTCGTAGCCCATTGCCTTTACCTTTTTAAGAGTGCCGATAAGGTCGGCTGCAAGGTAATCTCTTACGGTGTAGAGCTGAAGTCCTACGGGGAGAGTTTTGTCAAATTTCATCATAAAATTTTTCCTCCAAATTTTAATAAATTACTTGAATTATGTGCGTTTTTATTATATAATAAATACGCTGACAGTTAGAGTATAGCATAAAAAAACAGAGTAGTCAAGTGGTAATTAAATAAAAAAACAAGAGAGGGCATAGTTAAAGTTTTAATAAGCACCCTCACCTGCTCACGCAGTCGCTTTTTTCTTTGGTGGTTGCAGCCGCAAAGAAAAAAGCTTGCAAAAAAGAAACGGCGGTATTTTGAGGGTTACGCACCCTCAACCGCGCTCGCTTTTTGAAAAAAGCGAGGCAAAAACTTTTGTAAAAAGAAAAAGAGGAAATTTTATGCAAATCAGAAATGCGGAAATTTTATGTGTGGGAACGGAAATTCTCATAGGCGACATTGTAAACACAAATGCCGCGTTTATTTCGGGCAGGCTTGCTCTTATG
>JAZOML010000021.1:0-14174 GCA_045653945.1 Eubacteriales bacterium | reverse complement strand
GTCAGGGTGATGACCTTGTTAAGATCGTTGTTGACTCTTGCATAGACGCTGCTAAAGACGGCGGTTATGAAATGCGCGATCGCGATATTGTTGCAATGACCGAGTCAATCGTGGCACGTGCTCAGGGCAACTACGCAAACGTTGATGACATTGCAGAGGATATTAAAGTAAAATTCGGCGGTGACACCGTTGGTGTTATCTTCCCTATTTTGAGTCGTAACCGTTTTGCAATTTGCCTTCGCGGTATCGCTAAGGGAGCAAAGAAGATAGTTCTTATGCTTTCCTACCCTTCTGATGAGGTTGGAAATCACCTTGTAAGCCTCGATATGCTTGACGATAAGGGCGTTGATCCTTATGCGGACGTGCTTACACTTGAAAAGTACCGTGAGCTTTTCGGCTACGAAAAGCATAGATTTACAGGTGTTGACTACGTTGAATATTACGAGCAGCTTATCCGTGAGAGCGGTGCGGACTGCGAGATTATCTTTGCAAACAACGCAAAGGCTATCTTAAATTATACCAAGAACGTTCTCAACTGTGATATTCACACAAGAGCAAGAACAAAGCGTATACTTAAGAGCGCAGGCGCGGAAAAAGTATACGGACTTGACGAAATCCTCAATGCTCCCGTAAACGGTAGCGGCTATAACGCAAGCTACGGTCTTCTTGGCTCTAACAAGGCAACCGAGGATCAGGTTAAGCTCTTCCCCCGTGATTGTCAGCCGATAGTTGATGCTATTCAGGATAGACTTATGAAGGAAACGGGCAAGCGCATCGAGGTTATGGTATACGGAGACGGCGCATTTAAGGACCCCGTTGGAAAGATTTGGGAGCTTGCAGACCCCGTTGTTTCCCCTGCATATACCGCAGGTCTTGAGGGAACTCCTAACGAGCTTAAGCTCAAATACCTTGCCGATAACGAGTTTGCAAACCTTTCGGGCGAGGCACTCCGTCAGGCTATAAAGGATAAGATTCACGCAAAGGACGGCGAGCTTATCGGTCAGATGGCTTCCGAGGGTACAACCCCCCGTCAGCTTACCGACCTTATCGGATCTCTTTGCGACCTTACCTCAGGCTCGGGCGACAAGGGAACTCCTATCGTATTTATTCAGGGATACTTTGATAACTACACCGCTGAATAATGAAAATTTAAATAAATGAATAAAAATCACCGTTTTACTTAAAATAAGTTAAAAACGGTGATTTTTTATGTTTAGATTAGAGGAAATATTTTTTTATTTTGTATTTTACAGTGTGCTTGGGTGGGTATATGAAACGGTCCTTTGCTCACTTGAAGAAAAAAAGGCGGTTAACCGAGGATTTCTTTGCGGACCTTATTGCCCTATATACGGTGCAGGTGCGGTGCTTTTTTTGCTTTTGCTCGGCAGGGAGCAAAGCCCTATTTTAATATTTGTGCTTGGAGCGGCAGTTGCCTGCGCACTTGAATACCTCACGTCCTTCATTATGGAAAAGGCTTACGGACAAAGGTGGTGGGACTACTCGGAGCGATTTTTGAACCTGAACGGTAGAATTTGCCTTGCGGGTGCGATTGTTTTCGGACTTTTTGCCGTTTTGCTTATAAAATTTATTCACCCTGCGGTGATTTTTGCATTTTCGGGCGTAAATCGCACAGTATTTTTGGCGATAGACGTTGCAGCTACGGCAGTTCTCACATTTGATTTCATTTTAGCTCTTGTCGGCACTAAAAAAGAGATAAGCTATCAGAAAAAAAGAATTGAAAAAGCTTACCCACACCTAAAAAAAACAAAATAAATACTTGAAAATGGTATTGACGTGTGCTATAATCAAGAAAAAGCTAATTTAAAAAAGGAGTATATCCGTTATGAAGCTTGGCGCACAGTTTTTTTCGATAAGAACTAAAACGCAGACACCCGAGGACCTTTATCTATCCTTTAAGGCGATGAAGGAAATCGGATACGAAATAGCACAAATGTCAGCAATTTGCAAAATGGACCCGTATCAGCTCCGTGATTTTTCGCAGGAGTTTGATATGCCGATAACCTGCACTCACTCTCCCCTTGACCGTATCATAAACGACACCGATGCACTGATAAAGGAACACCAAATTTACGGCTGCCCCACAATCGGTCTTGGTTGGCTTGATAATAAATATGAGCGTACCATAGAGGGCGTAAGCCGTTTTATTGCCGATATCAGTAAACCCGTAAAGAAAATTAAGGCGGCGGGGATGAATTTTTCTTACCATAATCACGATATAGAGTTTGTCAAGGACGGCGGCGTAACGCTTTACGACTATATGATAGAAAACGCACCTGAAATGACCTTTATTGTTGATACATACTGGATGAAGTACGCAGGTTATGATTTTCTTGATTATATAAAAAAGCTCGGTAAAGAAAGAGTTACCGACGTGCATTTTAAGGATATGAAAACGGAACCCAAGGGCAGCATTTGTGCTTGCGGAGAGGGAATTATCGACTTTAAACCGCTTATCACAGTTTGCGATAGCCTCGGTATTGAAAACGCCCTCGTTGAACAGGATAACGCCCCAGATTCAGGCGACGACTGGGGACAAATGGCAATAAGCTATAAGAATTTAAAGCCGCTGTTTTAAAATCAAATATAAAAAAGGAACAGCTTCGGTGTCACGCTGTTCCTTTTGTTTTTATAAACCGAGAATTTCTTTTTTCTTTGCGTCAAATTCCTCTTGAGTAATTACTCCCATATCAAGAAGCTCTTTTATTTTTGCAAGATCATCAAGAGAATTGCTTTTTGCTTGGGTGTTCGTCTTTGTTGTAGTGGTTTGCTCTTGTCTTTCATTTATTTTTTGTGATAAAACAGCACCAATTTCCTCGTAATTTTTAATTAGTGCAAATTTTGTTAAGCCTGACGAGGTTGCTACCGCAATGGTGGATAAAAATTTGCGGGTTGAATATGCGGAAACCATATACATAGGCAGAACCACCTGCTTGCCAAACAAGCTTTTTCCTTTTACGTTGTTTTCAGTAATCTCAAGCTTGCATCTAGTGTGAGCAAATGCAAATACAAAACCAATAATTCCAAGTAAAATAAAAAATCCTGAAATAATTAGCATCACAAGATACCCTTCCTCGCCCTGTATTGCCGCATCAAACGCGGAACGCGTGGAGTTTATAGAGCCTGATGAACTATAACCATAACCATAATCAAAGCTATAATAGTAAGTATAATCATCCTCTAATATAAAGAGAAGCAAAAATAAAATCGCACCTGCCGCAAAAAAAGCCGACACAATTCCGTACATAATGCTCATTCTTTTTTTGTCAACTTCGCTTCTGATCAAAACTTTTTCGTCCATAGTAAATCCTTTCAATATAAGTATAAAATAAAAAAGGTGTGAGCAACCGAAGCTGCACACACCGAAAAACGCAAACTCCGATTGTTGTCACACAAAACCTAACAAGTACGGAGAAAACTCTACCTATCGTCAAGTGGAATTTGCATTTTTGCTAAATTCATTATTGACAAATAGGTATAGATATAAAGCCCCCTATAAAAATAGAGAGTTATCCCATAGTACTTGTTATTAAATTTTGTGTGACAACCATATTATATCACAGTATGCGTTATTTTGCAATAGTTTTTTGGAAAAAAGACACAAAAAGCTCCTCGAAACGAGGAGCTTTTGTTTTGCTGATGTATGAGGAAATGCGTTATTTTTGAGAAAACTATACGAAGTGTTCTTTTGCACCGTTACCTTGACGGTGGCGGTGTAAAAGAAGTTTTGCGGAGCTTTTTCAAAAGCGACCGTATCTTCTTTATATATTTGCACACACAAGGTCGCCCATTTCAGAGCAGGTTACCTTTGTGCAGCCGTCCTGCATAATGTCGCCTGTACGATAACCCTTGTCAAGCACTGCGTTGACCGCATTTTCGATAGCGTCAGCCTCATTTGCCATATCAAAGGAATAGCGGAGCATCATAGCGGCGGAAAGAATTGTACCTATCGGGTTAGCGATGTTCATACCCGCAATATCGGGAGCGGAGCCGTGAATAGGCTCATACATACCGAGGCTGCCCGACGAAAGCGAAGCAGAGGGCATCATACCGATAGAGCCGGTGAGCATTGAAGCCTCATCGGAAAGAATATCACCGAACATATTTTCGGTAACGAGAACGTCAAACTGTGTGGGGTTCTTGATATGCTGCATAGCGGTATTGTCAACGAGAATATCACTGTACTCAACCTCGGGATATTCCTCGGCTAAACGGTGCATTGTCTTTCTCCAAAGACGTGATGTGTCAAGAACGTTTGCCTTGTCAACGGATGCCAGCTTTTTTCCGCGCTTCATAGCGGTTTCAAAAGCAACGCGTCCGATACGCTCAATTTCGTGCTCGGAATAAGGCATATAGTCGGTAGCTACAAGCTCGCCGCCCACCTCCTCGGTTACTCTTTTGCCAAAATAAACGCCACCCGTAAGCTCTCTTACGATAAGCAGGTCAATGCCGTTTCCAATAATAGACTGCTTAAGAGGAGAAGCATCCGCAAGCTGCTTAAAAAGCTTTGTGGGGCGTAGATTTGCAAAAAGTCCAAGCTCCTTGCGGACTGCAAGCAGAGCCTTTTCGGGACGGATTGCAGGGGGACAGCTATCCCACTTTGGACCGCCAACAGCACCGAGAAGAACGCTATCCGCACTCTTGCAAAGCGCCATACCCTCGTCAGTTATCGGTACTCCGAATTTATCAATGGAACAACCACCGATGTCAACATAGGTGTAATCAAATTTATGTCCGTACTTTGTAGCGATTTTATCGAGAACCTTCAGCGCCTCGTCTACTATTTCAGGGCCTATACCGTCGCCCTTTAAAACTGTAATTTTCTTTTCCATTTTGTAGCCTCTTACTTTTTAGAAATAGAATTAAAAAGACCGCCCTTTGCGATTATATCCTGAATAAACGGAGGGAAGGGCTGAGCCTGATAGGTTTCTCCCTTTGTGTGGTTGGTTATAACTCCGGTGTCGAAATCAACCTCAACGTCATCGCCTGCCTGGATTTTCTCACTTGCCTCGGGACATTCAAGAATAGCAAGACCGATGTTGATTGCGTTGCGGTAGAAAATTCTTGCAAAGGTCTCGGCAATAACTACCGAAATGCCGGCTTCCTTAATGGATATAGGTGCGTGTTCTCTTGATGAGCCGCAGCCGAAGTTAGCTCCGCCGACCATAACGTCGCCTTTTTTTACCTTGTTTACAAAATCCTTGTCGATGTCCTCCATACAGTGGCTCGCAAGCTCGGCGTGGTTTGCAGTGTTTAAATATCTTGCAGGAATAATAACGTCGGTGTCAACGTTGTCGCCGTATTTATGAACAATTCCGTGTGCTATCATTGTCTTACGTCCTCCTTATATAGCTCTTGGGTCGGTGATGTAACCCGTAATTGCCGAGGTTGCCGCCGTTTCGGGACTTGAGAGGTAAATCTTAGAGGTGATATGCCCCATTCTGCCGACGAAGTTTCTGTTTGTGGTTGCAATAGCGACCTCGTCCTCTGCAAGAATACCCATATATCCGCCAAGACACGGACCGCAGGTAGGAGTTGAAACAACACAGCCTGCATTTATAAAGGTTTCAATATATCCGAGCTTTACACACTCCATATAAATCTTTTGAGTTGCAGGAATAATAATGCAACGTACACCCTTTGCAACATGCTTGCCTTCAAGGATTTTAGCTGCCGCCGCCATATCGGAAAGACGTCCGTTTGTGCAGGAGCCGATGACGCACTGGTCAATCTTAATGTCGGAAAGCTCGCTTGCGTTCTTGGTGTTTTCAGGGAGATGCGGACAGGCAACGGTGGGCTCAATTTCGGAAAGATTGATTTCAATAACCTCGTCGTAGGGAGCATCCTCGTCTGCGGTGTATACGGTATAGGGGTGAGTTTTACGCTCCTCATAGTAAGCGATAGTTACGTCATCAACCTCAAAGATACCGTTCTTTGCGCCTGCCTCGATAGCCATATTAGCCATACAAAGTCTATCGTCCATAGAAAGGGTGTGCATACCCTCTCCTGTAAACTCCATAGACTTGTAAAGAGCACCGTCAACACCAATCTTGCCGATTATGTAAAGGATAACGTCCTTACCCGAGCAGCACTCCTTAAGCTTACCCGTAAGCACAAATTTGATAGCCGAGGGGACTTTAAACCAAGCCTGACCGGTTGCCATTCCCGCCGCCATATCGGTAGAACCTACACCGGTTGAAAAAGCACCGAGAGCACCGTAGGTACAGGTGTGGGAGTCAGCACCGATAATAACGTCGCCGGGGCCTACAAGTCCCTTTTCGGGAAGAAGAGCGTGTTCAATTCCCATATCGCCAACGTCGTAGTAATTCTTAATTTGGCACTCGTTTGCAAAGCAACGGCACTGCTTTGTCTGCTGAGCCGCCTTGATATCCTTGTTGGGAACGAAATGGTCCATAACAAGAGAAACCTTTTCTTTATCAAAAACCTCGGTAAATCCGTACTTTTTGAATTCATTTATTGCAACGGGAGAGGTGATGTCGTTTCCGAGCACCATATCAAGCCTTGCGTTTATGAGCTGACCTGCCACAACACTGTCAAGTCCTGCGTGTGCGGCAAGTATTTTTTGAGTCATAGTCATTGCCATAACGGTAAATCTCCTTTGAATAGTTAGTTATTGTATGCTGCGGTTAACAGCGGAGAAAAGTGCGTTGATAGAGGAAACAATAATATCGTCGTGAATACCTGCTCCCCAAACCTTTTTGCCGTTTTCAAGAGTGATACTCATATAGGTTACAGCCTTTGCGGTAGAGCCCTGCGAGAGCGCGTGCTCCTCGTAGGTAAGGTCAGAGAAAGTAACGCCAAGATGCTTTTTAATAGCATTTGCAACCGAGTCAAGGTGTCCGTTACCTCTTGCGGTAAACTCAATATGCTCACCGTCCTTTTCAACGGTGAGATAAGCCTTAACCTCTTCACCTCTTACGAAGTGGCAATCAATAAGCTTGAAGGGAGCTTCAACGTTGACGTAGCTATTTGTGAATACTTCAAGCACCTGCGCAGGTGAAAGCTCGGCGTGTGCGTGGTCAGAAACGCTCTTGACGGCATAGCCGACATCCTCACGCATTTTTGCAGGAAGCACGTAGCCGTAGTTATGCTCAAGCAAATAACCGATACCACCCTTTCCTGACTGGGAGTTGATACGGATAACGTCGGTTTCGTACTCTCTGCCAACGTCGGTGGGGTCGATGGGCAAGTATGGGACTGTCCAAGTAGCGCAGTTCTTTTCCTCGCGGTACTTCATACCCTTTGCGATAGCGTCCTGATGTGAACCCGAGAAAGCAGCAAATACAAGCTTGCCTGCATACGGCTGACGCTCGTAAACGTGCATTCTCGTTACTCTTTCGTAAAGCTCGGTGATTTTTGGCATATCCGAAAGCTCAAGCTCAGGGTCAATTCCCTGCGCATACATATTGAGCGCAAGGGTTACAATGTCCGCATTACCTGTTCTTTCGCCGTTACCAAAGAGTGTACCCTCAATTCTATCCGCACCTGCAAGGAGTCCAAGCTCGCAGTCCGCAACCGCACAGCCTCTGTCGTTGTGGGGGTGGAGCGATACCTCAACTGCCTCACGGTACTTTAAATTGTCGCACATATATTCAACCTGATTTGCGTAAACGTGTGGCATAGAAACCTCAACGGTTACGGGGAGATTGATAATAGCCTTGCGGTCAGGCGTGGGCTTCCATATATCGAGCACAGCGTTGCATATTTCAAGAGCAAATTCAGGCTCAGTACCCGTAAAGGACTCGGGAGAGTACTCATAGCGGAATTTTTCGCCCGTTTCCTCTGCTATCTTGTTGAAAAGCTTTGCACCCTCAACGGCAATCTTGATTATTTCTTCCTTTGACTTTCTGAAAACCTGCTCACGTTGCGCAACCGACGTTGAGTTGTAAAGGTGAACGATAGCGCTTTTGCAGCCCTTGAGCGCCTCAAAGGTCTTGCGGATGATATGCTCACGGCTCTGTGTAAGAACCTGAACGGTTACGTCGTCGGGAATAAGATTTTGCTCAATAAGTGTACGGAGGAAGGTGTATTCCGTTTCACTTGCAGCGGGGAAGCCGACCTCAATTTCCTTAAAGCCTACCTCAACGAGCAGCTTGAAAAATTCTAATTTTTCTTCAAGGCTCATCGGAATTATAAGCGACTGATTTCCGTCGCGAAGGTCAACGGAGCACCACTTGGGAGCCTTTTCAATGTAATTCTTTTCAGTCCACTTCATCGCCGTTTTGGGCGCAGGGAAGAATTGCTTTTGGTATTTTGCTACGTTTTTCATAATGTGTTTTCCTTTATGTAAATGTTATATTTTTATAAAATAATATAATTTGAAATATGGCAAAAGCCGTTTATAGAAATTTTTCAGAAAGCGGTGAAAATAAAAAAACTCTGTCGAACAAACGACAGAGACGAAAGCAAACTTTTCGCGGTACCACTCTGATTGACTTAAAATTTAAGCCCACCTTATTGCATACAAATATATGCTATCTCTGTAACGGGAGAAGCCCGTTCTTCCTACTAGGTTTTATACCGTTCAGTTGAAGGCTCAAGGGAGAGTTCGATTTCCGACTGCGCCACTGCCTTGCACCGTACGGCAGCTCTCTGATGATCGCAAATTTAGGAATCTTTTGCCCTGTCAAAGCCGAATATATTTTCACTTCCTTTCTATTATAATATAACCGACGGCGTTTGTC
Source organism: Eubacteriales bacterium (assembly GCA_045653945.1). Lineage (GTDB taxonomy): Bacteria > Bacillota > Clostridia > Oscillospirales > CAG-272 > SIG673. The sequence goes on along the minus strand of JAZOML010000021.1, from coordinate 5,451 downwards.
AAGACCTTTTAGTGAAAAACATTATAATTTTAATTACTGTGTGTTGTTATCTCGGTTAATATTGTAAGGATGGCATTTTGAATTTCGGGCGAAGCATTTTTGTATAACGTGATTAAATTTTTTTCCGCTTCGTTATCTTTATCAGAGCTATCTTCTTTGAAAAAATCAGACATTGAAATACCGAAAGCACTGCAAATGCATTCAAGTGTTGTTATCGAGGGTAGGGTTTCTCGGTTAAACATATTCGTTAGCGTTGATTGAGAAATTCCGGATTCTACAGATAAACGGTATATAGACCAATTACGATCAAGACGCATTTGGTTGATTTTCTTTAAAATATTCATAATATCACTCCATATTATATAATTCCCATATGTATAATATTATCATATTTTTTTGAGAAAAATAATACACATATGGGTTGACAATTGCACCCCATATGTGTTATAATGTATTCAAATTAAGTTTATATAAAATTAAACTTATGAAAAAATGGAGGATTTGATACAATGGATCAAAACACGACTGTTCAGCAGGACACCAAATTCTGTAAGGAATGTGGCAAAACAATTTTAAGAAAGGCGGTAATTTGTCCTTATTGCGGATGTCAGGTAGAGGAAACAAAGACCGAGGCGGCTCCTCAGATTGTTATTAACAACAGCAATCAGAATCAAAATCAGAACGTCAATACCAACGTTAATGCGGGATATCCTATCGGTGCACGTGTAAGACGCAAATGGGTTGCATTTTTACTTTGTTTGCTCTTGGGTTATATCGGTGCTCATAAATTCTATGAGGGAAAAACCGTTATGGGAGTTATTTACCTCTTCACAGGTGGATTATTCTATATCGGTGCAATTTTAGACCTCATTGCTATTCTTGGAAAACCCGATCCTTACATAGTTTATTAATTGCGGTGACGTGAAATGAAAATGCAATTTGGTAATAACGGGAATTTCGTTACGGATTGTAATTCTGAAGCTTCAAAAGAAAATTTGAGTGAAATCAAAAATGTAATGAAAAAAGTTCCGCCTTTTATTCTCGGCGTTATTGCTTTGGTTTTATCTATTGCAAATATACTTTCTGGAATTTTGATTAATCTCGGTGGCAAAAGCATAAGGGAGCATCTTGGTGAAAATGCAATGCCTTGGATTATGTTGTTGCTAACGCTTGCAATTATAACTTTTTTAATTGCGGTTGTATGCGGGATATTTACTGTCATTTCTCACCAAAAGACTGAAAAAACTCTTTTAGGTAATATGGGAGTTGTATTTGCTATTATTTCATTTGCAGTTTCAGTTGCAGCATTGGTTTATGACATTTTAGGTTTATTTGTCTGGTAAATAAAAAAGAGACCGATTTCTGAAGTGAACTATATGGGGTTCACTTCACCTCGGTCTTTTTTATTACTTAATATATTCGTAAATCAGCTTTCCGAAAACGCTCTCGCCCTGCTCGTCCATTTTGTTTACGTACTCACAGTGATTTCCGTGCATCATTTTAGCGGTTACGTTATCGACGTGTCCGAAATGCTTTAAGGTAGATACAAGCAAAACGGTTTGCTCGGGACGGTTTTGCATATCGTTGTCGGAATAGATAATGAGCATCGACGGATACTTTTCGTCGGTTCCGATGTGGTAAAGTGCCGCACTTTCGTCGACTATTATGCGGCGACCGTCAATCCCACGCTCACGAAGTACGTTAAAATGACAGGTCGGTTGTCCTGCATCAAGCACAAAGCCCGCAAAGTCTGTGGGAACAAGACCGTACTTCCCAAGATACCTTTTATCAAAGCAAAGCATCTGGGAAATGTATCCGCCCGCCGAGCTGCCACCAATATAAATTTCGGTGCAATTTCCGTAATTTTGCAAATTCGACGTAATCCACGAAACCGCTTTTGCACAGTCCTCGATAAATTCGGGATACCTTGCAGTCGGGTACATACGGTAGTTTATACTGAAAGTGGCAATTCCTCGCTTTGCAAGATAGGGAGCAAACGGCTTGGCATCTTCCTTTGAACCTGCTTCAAGTCCACCGCCGTGAATATAAATAAAAGTCTTAAAGCTCTTATTATCAGGAAGATAAACGTCAAGTGAAAGCTCGCCGTCGTAAAAAATATCCTTAATTATTTTCATCTACGGTTACTTCCTTTGCTCTTTTCTTGTCAAGTGCAAGGTTGCGGAAATAGAGAATCATATCCGTTCCAACCATTATAAAGTTAAGCACGTAGAAGAAAAGAACGTACCACTTTGAGGTAAACTGAGCCATATAGGCATCGTTTACAAGCTTTGATGCTATACCCGCTATGTATCCAAAGAAAATGAGTGCAAGGAAGAGAAGGCTTTTGCCCTTTGTCGTTCTGCTTTTGTAGGATTTGACCACGTTTACGGGCCACGAAATACCAAAGCTGACAATCATTGTTATTTCAAGAATTTCTGCCATTTTTATTATTCCTTTCGGGTGTTTTGTTATATTATAACACAAATACTGTATACTGTAAAGTATAAGATAAAATATACCTACTATAACTTGACAGTTACAGTAAAAGATGTTATACTGTAAAAAAGGAGTGATGTAAATGGACCTGCTTCAATTAAAATACTTTTGCCACGCGGCAAAGACCGAAAATTTTTCAAAAACCGCACAGTTTTTTCTTGTACCGCCGTCAAATATTTCTCAAACGGTTAAAAGACTTGAAAAAGAGCTGGGTGTTGCGTTGTTTAATAGGGAAAATAATAGGGTTGTGCTTAATTCCTACGGGCGTGAATTTTATAAAAAAATAAGCACCGCACTAACTCTTATTGAGGACGCAAAAAATGAGCTTTGCGAGTCTACGGGTGAAATTGAAGGCGAAATAAAGCTACTTGTTGCCACTAATAGACGCATAGTTACTGCGGTGGTTGAGGAGTTTAAGAAAAGTTACCCATTGGTGTCATTTAATATTGAGCATAGGCATAAGGGGATAAGCAGCGAATATGATGTTATAATATCGGACGATATGGCTCTTTGCAAGGAATACGTGGGCAGCCCCCTGATTACCGAGGATATTGTCCTTGCCGTTTCAAAAAGCAATCCTTTGTCCGTAAAAAGCACTGTATCGGCAAACGAGCTTGAAAAAGAAAGTTTTATTTTTATGAACGAGAATAGCAGCCTTGCTAAAAAATCGATTGACGTATGCCACGCTCTTGGATTTGAACCGAATATCATTATACGCACAGATGACCCGTTTTACGTAAGAAAATACATTGAAATGGATATGGGAGTGGCGCTTATCCCCTCGTTTTCTTGGCAAAATCAGTTTGGAAGTAACGTCAGCTTTAAAAGTCTTGGCGATTTTAAACGCACAACCTATGCCTTTGTAAAAAAAGACCGCTATCTTACCCGAGCAGTAGAAAAATTCTTGGAAACACTTTTTAAAATGTGTAAATAAGGCTATGCCAAAAGCATAGCCTTATTTATTTTCGGTATACCAATTCAAAAATTCCTCAATATATCGCTTCTGCGGTATAACTATATTTATATCTACACTTGGATTTTGCTTTGAAAATTCAGTAAAAACCTCTTTTAAATTGTCCTTTGTTTTCATATAGTCGCTTATAATGTACTCGCTACCAAAACCGAGCTTGTGCAGTAAAACCGCCGAAACAACACCTGTGCGATCCTTTCCTGCGGCGCAGAAATAGAGAACACCCGTCTTTGCGTTTAATAAAAACTCAATTAATACGTTGAAATTTTCGTCAACCATACGGATATAAGATTTTGATACCTCGTCTGTACTTGCGGGAACGCTATCTCCGCCATTTATCGTAACACTGCGGTAGTCAAAACGGCTATCAAAAGCGAGCGGGCAAGGCTTTTTTTCTCTTTCCCTATCGGTGCGTAGGTCAATTATGGTTGTTATTCCGTTTGAAATGAGCCACTTTGCTTCGCTTTCCGAAATCTCAGTTGGCACATCGGAGCGAATATACTTAAAACTGTCCTTTAAAATAGGACGAGTGTTTAAAGTGCTTTTGAAAATTTGCATTGTTAGTCCTCGCTCCAAGTACTGTTTGTAATCGGAGTAATCACAGGCTTTCCCTCGCGGTCTAGTAGAACCGTAAGTCCGCCGCTATAACCACCTGAACGGTATAGATAATTCACACCCGTTTCCCTGTCAACCCATATTTCCATAGAGCCAAGCCCTTGACTGTAAATCTTTTCAAATCTTTTGCCCTTAGCCATTATAGTAACCTCCGTTAATCCAAACTAATTAAAGCTTCGGTAACATAATTATAGCACATACTTATTAAAAAGTAAATAGGCAAAAAACAAACCCCACACCGTAGCGGTGCGAGGTTTGTAAGATGATAAATAGTAACTTATCTCTTGGAGAACTGTGAGGGCGTTATGAAAACAGTCCGGTGGACTGTTTTTAGCACGAACCGCAATGGAGCGACAGCTCCGTGAGGACAGCCACAGTTCCTTGCACAAAAAAACAAACCCCACACCGTAGCGGTGCGAGGTTTGTGATATAAGAAATAATAACTTATCTCTTGGAGTTTTCTCGGAAATGTTTATACCCCAAAATATCGTTGAAAAACGTCCATTTTGTGTGATTTTATGGCGTTTTCATCGCATATCGTGGCATAACTTTCGTATCGTTCTATAGGTTTTTGCACCAAATTTGCACCAACTCATACCAACACTTAATGCTTATTCAGCTTGTTAAAAGGTGCCTTTATTGTTATATATCTTTCTTCAATTCTTCATATATTCCCAATGCGTTGCTCAATCCCAATTTCTTGCCCATTTTATTATAGCGTATTTTCTTTCTTGCTTTGGCATTTAATTCAGCCATTAAATCAACAGGAACGTTAATTGGTCTGTTAGTGTTCTTATCAATATAAACATTATTTATATACTCTTTTGTTACTGGAAATAAATTTTGAGGTAAAAACGCACATCTTTCACCAAGCACATAACCAAAACTGATATTATCACACATTCCATATTTCTCCATTGAATGTCGATACTGTTCTTCATACTTTGTTACTTGTGAAGAAATAGGGATTAACCAATAGATGTCTTCGTTATCTTCATTAAACTTAAACAAGTAACAACAAGGTCTGTTGTGCTCTTTACCATCTACGATTATTTTGTTTTCCAATAAACCATAATCCTTAAATCTTTCATAAAATTCATCTTTGACAAAATATAAACTTCCTATTTGCATTTTATCCTCTTATGTACATAAAAAGTCCCCTACATATAATAGGGGACATAATGTGAACCCCGACCTTTTATTAGCCGCATATCGGGTAGCGGAAATAATGTGAACCCGTACCTTCTTTTTATGGTTACTGATATATACGGTCACAGTAAATAATTGAAACCTTATGTTAGGTTCATTTTTATTATACACCATTTTAGTCAAAAAATCAATAGTGAATGATACACCTTGAAATTTTTAGA
>JAZOML010000020.1:0-5972 GCA_045653945.1 Eubacteriales bacterium | reverse complement strand
AAGCGACGTTAAAAATTATATTGTTCCCGCACTGAAAGAGCTTGGATATAATTTATGCGATATAAATGCGTTGGTAGTAACACACAGGCACTCCGACCACGCAGGCGGACTTGACACCGTTTTAACTCTTGCTCCCGATATAAAAATTGTTACGGGTGTAACCGACTTTGACGATGGAATTTGCACATATCCGCTTGCAGGTCATACAGAGGACTTTATCGGCGTTTTTGATGCAAATGACGGAACGCTGATTACAGGAGACGGTCTTCAAGGAGCGGGAATAGGTATGTTCCGTTGCTCGCTTGAAACGAAAAGCGGATACTTTGAAACGCTTAAAAAAATCAGAGCTGACCAAAGAATAAATACACTGCTATTTTCTCACGAATACGAGCCGTGGTACAAAAACCGTATGATTGGCAGGGAAAATATACTTAACTGTCTGAATGAATGCAAAAAATACGTAAAATGAGGGAAATAATATGAAAGCTATACTTGTAAACGACGACCGTTCACTCCGTTGGGACGAAGTTCCTAACCCGATAATAAAGAGCGACGAGGTTTTGGTTGAAATCCACGCCGCAGCTCTTAATAGAGCCGACCTTATGCAAAGAGAAGGCGACTATCCGCCCCCTCCCGGTTGTCCTGAATGGATGGGTCTTGAAGTTGCGGGTGTTATCACTAAAATGGGCGATGAGGCTAAAGCAAAATCAAGCTGGAAAATAGGCGATAAGGTTTGTGCCCTGCTTGGCGGCGGCGGTTATGCCGAATACGTTGCGGTCAAATACGATATGCTTATGCCTGTACCTAAAAATTGCTCAATGGTTGAGGCCGCCGCTATTCCCGAGGCATTTGCTACCGCTTACCTTAATCTTTTTATGGAAGGTGGACTTAAAGAGGGCAACACCCTGCTTATGAACGCAGGCGCAAGTGGACTTGCAAGCGTTATTATTCCTATGGCAAAGGCTTTCGGTGCAAGAGTTATCACTACCGTTCTTACCGATGAGATTGCCGCATCTATTGGGCATCTTAACGCAGACCGTGTTGTTGTTACAACAAAAGAGGACATATCGCTTGTGCTCAAAGAGGAGCTTGATGCTGGACACGGCGTTGACGTGGCTATTGACTGTCTTGGCGGTGAGATTATGGGCAAATGTATCCACTACCTTACCCACGGAGCAAGGTGGATTATGATTGCCGCTCTTGCAGGTCAGAAAACCGAGATAGACCTCAAAAACATATACGTTCGCAACGTCCGTATAATCGGTAGCACACTCCGTTCAAGAGCTCCGTCGGTAAAGGCTCAAATTCTTGCCGAGCTTGTAAGCAATGTTTTCCCGAAAATTGAAAGCGGCGAGGTAAAGCCCACCATTCACGCAGTTCTTCCAATAACTGAGGCAGAGGCGGCGCACGATATTCTCTACAAGGGCAAAAACGTCGGAAAGGTTGTTTTAACTGTAAAATAAATAAAAAAAGCAGTGATTTAAAATCACTGCTTTTTTGTTTTAGTTAAAGTTGTGCTACGGGCGGGAGCCCTTTACGCCTGCAGGCGCGTGCCTGCCAGTATTGCGGAATTTTCAATCCATAGCTAAACGACGAAAAATTTTGCAAGACAAGGCGCGACGCAGGGCGCAAGGCGAAGGCTTACTTACCGTAAGTCGAGCCGCACCCAAGGATGAAACGCAGTATTGCGGAATTTTTCTAAGTTTAGTAGGCGATAGCCCAGAGAACCTCGTGTTTAGCGGGCTTGCCGCAGCAAACACACTTGTCGGCAAATGCATCCTGAATAAGAGGAATACAACGAGAGCCAACGCCCGTTTCAGCCTTGACGTTATCCTCGCACTCTTCCTCACCGCACCACATAGCCTTTACAAAGCCGTCGCCGTTTTCAGCAAGAGCAGTCTTGATTTCATCAAGAGAGGTGCAACGATAGGTTCTCTTTTCCATATTTGCAAGAGCCTTATCGTAGATACCCTGACGTACCTCTGCGAGTTTCTTCGCAATTTCCTCTTCGAGGTTATCAAGAGATACAACCGTCTTTTCTCTATTGTGTCTTGTAACGAGAACACATACGTTGTTTTCAATATCACGGGGACCGATTTCAAGGCGTACAGGTACACCCTTCATCTCGTATTCCGCAAACTTCCAACCGGGAGAGTTATCGCTATCGTCAAGCTTAACTCTGAATTTACCTAAAAGTCTGTCCTTAAGCTCGTTTGCCTTATCAAGAACGCCCTCTTTGTGCTGAGCAATAGGAAGAATTACAACCTGAATAGGTGCAACTGCAGGGGGAAGAACAAGTCCGTTGTCATCACCGTGAGACATTATAATAGCGCCAATCATACGCGTAGTGCTTCCCCAAGATGTCTGGTGAGGATACTGTGTCTTATTTTCCTTATCGGTAAATGTGATATCAAAAGCCTTTGCAAAGCCGTCGCCAAAGTAGTGCGAGGTTGCAGCCTGAAGAGCCTTACCGTCGTGCATAAGAGCCTCGATAGCGTAGGTAGCCTCAGCTCCTGCAAACTTATCGCTTTCGGTCTTTCTTCCCTTAATTACGGGAATAGCGAGGTCGTTTTCAAAGAAATCGGCGTACACGTTAAGCTGCTGAACGGTTTCGTCAATAGCCTCCTGTGCGCTTGCGTGCATTGTGTGTCCCTCCTGCCAAAGGAACTCTCTTGCGCGAAGGAAGGGACGGGTGGTCTTTTCCCATCTTACAACGCTACACCACTGGTTATAAAGCTTAGGCAGGTCGCGGTATGAGTGTATTACGTTAGCAAAGTGCTCACAGAAAAGCGTTTCCGAGGTAGGACGTACACAAAGGCGTTCAGTGAGCTTTTCGCTACCACCGTGTGTTACCCATGCAACCTCCGGTGCAAAGCCTGCAACGTGGTCCTTTTCCTTTTGAAGAAGGCTTTCGGGAATAAACATAGGCATATATACGTTTTCGTGTCCCTTTGCCTTGAAGCGACTATCAAGTATGCTTTGAATATTCTCCCAAATTGCATATCCGTAAGGACGGATAATCATACACCCCTTAACCGAGCTATAATCAATCAAGTCCGCCTTTTTACATATATCAGTGTACCATTTTGCGAAATCCTCGTCCATAGACGTAATTTCTTTTACCATTTTCTTATCCTGTGCCATTTTGTATCTCCTAGGTAAGTAATCATAATTTATCATTATAATTATACATTTACTTTACCGTTTTGTCAAGGGTTTTAATGTAAAAAAGAGCCAAGGCGTATGCCTCGGCTCTTTTTATTGTTAGTTACAGATTTTCGTCATCGTCCTCGTCATCGGTAACGGGAACTCTTTCGTTGATTATCGCTGCCTTTCCGCAAACGCCACAATCGTAAACGAAGGTGTCGTAATCGGGATCGGTATCGGGAATTTGTACGCCGGTGTTCGGATTTGCAACGTGGTCGTGAGTGCAGGGAATTTCTACTACGTATTCAGAATCACACTCGGTACACATATAAGATACTGAGCCGTACTGAGCGCAGGTAGCCTCAGTGCTTGCAAAGGAAACGTAGTTATGCTTTCCTGTTGCATAGAGAGTTTCTGTCTTCTCTGCTCCACAATCACAGGTGTATTTTACCTCACCGTTTGCGCCACAGGTTGCCTCTACTCTGCTACCGTCAACCTCAACCCAAGTATGAGTATGAGTATTAGCATGAGCAAGCATTGGGCTATATACGATCTCCTTGTAGTCACAGCCGTTTTTACAGGTGGTTTTTATTACACCAACCGAGCTTTGAGTTGCAGGGGTTACTGTTGTATCGAGGTTGTGGTTATCGGGATCTATATCGGTGCTTTCCTCATATTTTCCGCCACGTGCGCAAGCGGTACAAACGTATACGTTCTTTCCGCCCTGCATGCAAGTTGCAGCTACGCACTCATCAGACTTGAGAACAAAGACGTGAGCATCGATAGAAGAATCATAGGTTACAACAATTTCGGTATCAGTTGTATCGGAAGCCTCAATTACCGCCTTGCCGTCAACCTCAACTCCGTTAACGGTTATGGTGTAGCCGTAGCAGTTATACCAACCGGGTACAAATGTGTAGGAAGAACCGTAGAGACGATAGAATTCTCTATATACAAGTCTTGTTACGGTATCGCCGTCCTTGAGCATAATAGTTACCTTTACGCTATGAGGAGGTTTGTCGACTATCTCGCCACTCTCAGAGGGAATTCTGAGACCGTCAGGACCGAAGTCGTGAATGTTACCCTTATCGTCCATAACCTGACCTGCGGAAGCCTTACCGTCCTTGAAGTACATTTCAACGCCACTTACGAAGTGGATACCGTCGGTTACGGTATAACCGTCAACCCAAACGTAATCATCAGCACTCTTGTCATAGTTATCACGGAGAGTACCAACGTAGTCAGTTCCAAAGTCATAAGCTCTATCGCCGTTTGCGTTTACGTTTTCAGTATCCTTAACGAGCTTGCCGTTAACGTACTTGTAAATGGAGGTGTAGTCCTTATTGCCTGCAAGAGCTTCAAGAGCTGCCTTAGAAGCATCACCGAAGGTGTATTTGGGGTCGTTAAGAACGTTTGCGTAAATTACACCTTCAGCATCTCCCTCAACAATATCACCGGTTGCATAGAGAACGTCACCAATAATGCCGTCCGCAAGAATAAGGGCGTAAGGTGCATTTGCATCCTTTGCAACGTACCACTTATCATCGTATTCAACAGGAGCAGTTGTGGTGGTTACGTAGAGATCGCCATTGGCATCGGGGATGTATCCGGTATAACCCTCGTCCATAACGAGTACGGCGTTTTGGTAGAATCTGTAAGTATCCTCGGTATTTGCATCACCGTCAAAGTCGTACTTATATACTCCATTAGTAATTTCACCAACATAAGGCTCAACAGCGTCTTCGTCTGCGAAGTAATACCAAACAGTACCGTCAAATACGCAACCGGTAAGAAGTTTGCCGGTGTTAGTATCAGCGTGATACCAAACGGTTTCGCCGTTTTTGTTAAGTCCCTCAAAGAACGCTTTCTTAACGAGGTCGCCGTTTGCATTGTAGTACTTGTCGCCGATTACGCAGTCAGCAACCTTGGTTGCCTTGTAGCCGTCGAATACGTATACGGTGTTATTAATAACTATGGTCTCGCCGGAATCATCGAAGAAGAGGTTTGTCTGACCGTCTACCGCATCATCAAGTTTAATGTAGTAGTAGTAGCCCTTATAGTAGAAAGGGTTATTGGTTGCAAAGGATTCTACGCTATCCTCGGTTTGAAGAACACCGTCTACGTAAAGCTTATCGCCTGCTACACCGTTAAAGAGGCTTGCAACACCGTACTCATCAAATGCGTATCCGATATTGCCCCAAGTGTACGGGCCCTTATTATTAACAATGCGTGCCTTTTCAGCACCGTCGTATAAGTACTTGTTATTGCCTACCTGATAGAAGCCAGCAACAATTCCGTCAACGAGAACAATGTCGCCGTTGCCAAGAACTGTGTAAACGTCCTTCATATTGGTAACTGCGTTTTCGCCACAGAATACCTTACCGTTTTCATCGGTTGTGAGAACGCCGTCCTTGGTGGTCGTGTTCGCAACCTTTACGCCGCCCTCATAGTAGTAGATAGCGCCGTTTTCATACTTAAAGCCAGTCTCAGTGTTTGCATTGAAAAGCTGATAAGCACTGCTATCGCCTACGATAAACTCATCACCGTAGTAGAGAGTGGTGTTATCGTGTACAAAGAAGTCGCTGGTTGTCTCACGGTAGTGAGAAGCTACGTGAGTAAGTGCAAATCCGCCGTCTGCGGTATATCCACCGCCTGCAGTTTCATAAGCAGTCTTAGCACTTTCAGACATAAAGAGCTTCCAGCCGGTCATATCAACACCGTCAACGAATACTCTGAACTGGTTATCCTTAACCTGAACAGCAACGTTAGTAAACTCGGTGGTAGAAAGCTGGCCGATCTTAGCGCCGATGATCTCGTTTTGAAAC
>JAZOML010000019.1:0-12888 GCA_045653945.1 Eubacteriales bacterium | reverse complement strand
TGCCATTCTGTGGGTTTCTTCTTTCTTCTTGAAAGCTCCGCCCGTGCTGTTGAGTGCGTCCACTATTTCGCCTGCAAGTCTTTCAGCCATAGATTTTTCGCTACGGGTTCTTGCATATACGCGAATCCAACGAAGACCTAAAGTAAGTCTACGCTCCTCGCGAACCTCCATAGGAACCTGGTAAGTAGAACCACCAACACGTCTTGCCTTAACTTCAAGCTTAGGCATAATGTTCTCCATGGCCTCATTAAACGCTTCAAGAGCGCCCTTACCGGTCTTGGCCTCGACTATTTCAAAAGCATCGTATACGATCTTTTGAGCGACGCCCTTCTTACCGTCTTCCATAATGTTGTTTATAAGCTTTGTAACGAGCTTAGAATGATACATAGGATCCGGTAATACATCTCTTTTGGAAATCTGACCTCTTCTTGGCACTTTTCCTTCCCTCCTTCATAAATGATGAATTCACAGGTACTCGTGAATTTTAAATCCCGTAAATGTGCAGAGACGGTGAAATCCGATTACATCTATATATAAATAAACCGTTTTACCGATTTTGCTCTGTCATTACGCATTGACGCCGAAATTATTTCTTTCCGGCCTTTGGCTTCTTCGCTCCGTACTTGGAACGAGACTGGTTTCTCTTGGCTACGCCCTGCGCATCAAGAGTACCTCTGATGACGTGGTAACGAACACCAGGCAGGTCTCTAACTCTTCCGCCTCTTATAAGAACGACAGAGTGCTCCTGAAGGTTATGTCCGATACCGGGAATATACGTGGTTGCTTCCATACCGTTGGAAAGACGTACTCTTGCGATCTTACGAAGAGCAGAGTTAGGCTTCTTCGGGGTGGTGGTTGTAACCTTGGTGCATACGCCACGCTTCTGAGGTGCAGGCTGGTCGGTGGTAATATCCTTAATGGTGTTTACGCCGTGCTGCAGAACAGGAGCCTTGGACTTATACTCCGACTTCTTTCTTCCCTGTCTGACAAGTTGGTTAAAGGTTGGCATCTTACTCCTCCTTTCACTGATATTGATTACTCGACTTTTGTGCAGTTTATACACAACGCCGAATTTACACATTATTGTACCATATTATTATAATTTGCGCAAGTAAATTTTTCATTATTTTTGAAATTTCTACTTTTTGCACAAAATTGAATATTCATTTTTTTATTTTTTAGTTGTATTTTTTGCACAATTTTACCTATAAAAAGAGCAAGCTCTTGCGAGCCTGCTCTTTTTTGAGTTTAATTTTACGGTTTATTCGCCGTCATCTTCATCCTTAACGGTAGCTTTACCGTCCGCATCGATGACGTAATATACGCCGTTACACTCATAGTTTGATTCGTTCTTAACGAGTGCACCGTTTGCATCAAAGACGTAAATGGTATCAACTATGGTAAGTGCCTGAGCCTTAACGAGATATCCGTTTTCGTCGAAGTAGTAGTTTACACCGCCAATTTCAATAAAACGGTCCTTAACATCGCCGTATGCATATTTATAATAGTAATGGTCTTCAATCTCTACGCGATTAAATCCAAGAATATGCCACCAGGTTTGCTCTTTGAAGTTTACTTCTTTAAGGCATATACCACAAGCCTTTGTACCTTCCTCACTATCGATTACGCTTCCGAAGCTATGAGCTTCAATTACACGATCACCGCACTTTTTACATATCTGCCAATGATTAGTGTCATCAAAGGAATAAGGAACATCTACAACGTCGTGTCCAGGAGCAGACTCAACAACCTTGCCATTCTCATAACCACACTCTGTGCAGAGCTGATATTCATTATGTCCGTTAGTGGTACAACCTGCAGCAAGTTCCGGAACAGTTATATAGTTGTGTTCGCTAAAGTAATAACGAACTTCACACTGCTCATTCTTACATGCGTACCAGTGTCCGGTAGCATCACTTGCGTACCGTCCGTCTAAGTTGTGAGGTAGCATGGGGAGGATTACCTTGCCTGAGATATAGTCGCACTCATCACAATCCATATATTCGGTGTGTCCCTGCTCACGACAGGTAGAATCCTTATGTTCAACGCGGGTCATATTATGTTCTATTTGATATCCGCAATCGCAGGTGAGGTAGTGGTATACGTCGTCATTTCCGTCAACAAGAGTATGATTTGCCGCATCCTTGATAGCACCGCAAAGCTTACACTCGGACCAGTGTCCGTTTTCATCGTATTTGCCGACATACTCACAAGCGAATTTCTCGCTGTAAGGAAGGCCGGTTTCTTCGTAGATGCACTCACAATTTGCGGTATGAGTACCGTCTCCGTTATCAGTATAGGTGTGTTCAGTTATTCCTGCCGCCTTGCCACAAGTCTGGCAGAGGTAATAGTGGTAACCATATAGAGGGTCAATTATATTGGAGGTTGTGTACTTTTTAGTGAGGTCGAAGTTATGCATAGAAGTTTCTTCAACCTTATCAAGAGTGGTGTCATCAACTCGCCACTCAGCATATTCTGCATATCCGCAAATCTTTTTGCTGTGTGAAAGCATTTCAATTCTGTCGTTGTCTACATCTGAATCCGCATCAGCTACCTTAACGCCGTCTACGAGAATCTCGCCGTTTACAATCTCAACTCTTTCGATTACCTTACCGTCAGCATCAAGAACTACAAGGTATTCAACTGTCTGCTTACCAACATTTCTACCGTTTTCAAAGCTATATTTATAAGCGCCATGAATAATCGTGGTTTCACCCTTAGCAAGAGATCCATCGATAAAGTGGAAGTATTCACCGTCGCCGCTTACACTAGAGTTTACAGGGAAGCCTGCTGCGGTATATTCAACGAATACAATTCCGGTGGGAGCAATACCGTCTTTTCCAAAGTACATTACTGTACCGTAAACCTCGATAAATGCGTCCTTAATCATTAAGCCGTTATCAAAGTAGTAGTGGCCGCCTGCTTTACCGTCGAAGCTTTTTTCGATGTATGCAAGACCGCTTTGGAGATTGCCGGATGCGTCGCTGTAATACCAAACGCCGTCAACCTCGCTCCACTGTCCGTCAATGCTATCGTCTTCCGAATTGATTACACCATCATCTCCGATTTTGATAATGCTGCCATTATAAATAATGCTTACGCCGACAGCCATCTCATACTTATTTTCGCCACTCTCATAGAAGTAGTAGTCGTTTCCGTTTACAGTACAGATAGCGGTCTTAAGAACACCTGTTGCATCTGCAAAGTACTTTGTTCCGTTAGCATCAATAAGTCCGGTCTGATATACTCCGTCGATATAGTATTTATCAGGGGTGTTTGTATCCTCATAGTCGACACATATACCGTTGAGAAGTTCGCCCTTGTGGGTAGTATCATCAAAGTAGTACGTCTTGCCATCCAAGGTCATCTGACCTGCAAATATAGTGTAATTATCATCTTTAATGAAAATGAAGTAAACTCCATTGTCATCTTTCAAAAATCCGGTAGCTCTTATTCCGTTTACGTAGAAGTAAGTTTTGCCACCGTCAACCTTGTTCAGGCCGTTAAGGAGGGTTGATTGACCTTTTTCGTTAGTAGCATAACCGGTAGCCTCAGTAAGGTCTGTAGTAAATCCGGCATCTGCTATATCAATATTCTTATTCTTTATGAGTTTCTTATCTTCACCGTAGAAGTATTTCGTACCACTCTTAGTATAAGAATATATTCCCTTATACTTTCCGTCAACCGGAACAACGTCGTTCCCTACATATTTATATATTAAACGCATATCGGTAACAACTACTTCTTCACTCATTACAACACCGTCTTCACCAATGGTAATAAGGCCGTCAGCGCTTGTATAGTCGCCGGTATCGTCGCCGGTAACGATTTGACCGTTATCATAGTAGAAGTAGTTATTTCCCACCTTGAAATAACCGTTGATGGGATTTCTGTTGATTTTATTAAAGAGGATATCGCCAGACTCATAAACCGCAATATTGTCATAAGCGAGATATGAAGTCATATTAAAGCGTACATGAGTAAGACCGAAGCCGTTCGGGAAAGTAAGCTCTCCCGCAGTATTGGTAGCAGCCTTGAGGTAAGCAAGGTCAGTATCCGTAAGGAACTGGAGCTTGCCGGTCATATCTACACCGTTTACATAAACTGTATAAGTATTTTCTGCAACGTTTACAGCAACTGCAACGTTAGTAAACGTAGCAGTGGAAACAAAACCAATCTTTTTTGTAAGATAAGGAGTTACATCGCCATCAAAATTTACAAGAGTACCGGAGCTGGTATCATCAGTCTTTGTTGCAATCCAAAGCTCGCCGTTGGGTTTGAGGTAAACCATTGCAAGATTGAAATCATCACCATTGCTGTTAATATCTACCGCACAACCGTTAAACAGACATATCGGGCTGGAGAAATTTCCAACAATCTTGATATCTGTCGAGGTTACAAAATTAGTTCCGGTTGCAGCATTAGGTTTTACCTCATAGTAAGCTGTATCCGTAGCGGTAAGAGCCTTGTCGCCGCGTCCGTCATCAATAACAGTTATACCGGACGTAAGAGTCGCCTCAATTTTACCATCAAGAAGGCTAGGAGTATTATCCGAATATGCACCAAGTGTAAGAGCGTTGAAATCCTGATAGTGGTAAAGAGCAGGAAGTATAACATTAGTTTTGCTTTCGTTATTGAGCAAATTATCATCTGCATTATCATCATAATGGTACATATTCAAATTGCCAACAACCATCTGAACAGCCTGACCGGAATAAAAACGAAGACCGTCAAAGATTATTCCGTCGCTAACCGCCTTGTCAGGTTCAACATCTCTAAAGCTATTTATAAGGTCAGTTTGATAGGTAATCTTATCCAAAGAGCCTGTTTTACCGTTGAAAATACTGTTGCCACCTACATACTCGTCATCAATGAATACATAGTACATATCGTTTGACATTGAAAGATCAAAAATTATGTCAACCTTAACCTTTTTGTCTGCCGGAATTTCAGCAAACACAGCTGATGCAGCGTTACCCGCAGCATTAGGCCAAGCAAGCTGAAATACCTTGGCGCCATTCTTTTCAACAGGAGTAACCATAATAATAGAGTATGCTGTTCCTCTACTTTCGGTTACAGGCATCCATGCGCATATTTTTCCAATGCCACCTACGGTACTAGAATTGTCTAGAGTAAGCTCAAACGATGTTGCAACATCAACACCGCCAAGTCCTTTTTCCCACATTTGCTTAATTGCAGGTACATTAGTAGAACTATATGTTACAAGATACTGCGCATTATCTGTCATCGAAAGAGTCCAAGAACCATCACCGTTATCACTAGTCCCATTTCCACTATCGGTTACTTTAGTTTCAAACTTCTGCCAATAACTTGCATCAGATTTGTACGATTTTTTAATATCCGCAGCATTAGGAACCTTAAAATCATCCGCAGAAATAGAGGAATCGTATTTTTTATCATTAAAATCATTAAAATCAACAAAATCACCTAAATAGACGAGCCAGTTATCAAAGATTAGAGAGGTCTTGCCTGCGGTGGTGGAGCCTCTGTATCCAAGAGAAATTGCGGTTACACCGAAGCCGTTTGCGTAGTCAATGGTATCATTGTTCTGCTTATCAACTGCTTTGTAGTACTCAAGCATAGCTTCAGAAGCAAAGGTCTGATTTTCTGCTACCGCAATACCGTCTATATAAATCGTATAGGAGTTTTTCGCAACGTCAACGGAAACAGCAACGTTGGTGAACTTGTCAGCAGAAAGTGCACCGATCTTCTTGTCTGCGGTAAGGAAGGTTGCACCCTCAACGTTTATATCGTTCTGCTGCCAGAGAGTACCCTCGGTAATGGATTTATTACTTTTACTACCTGTTATGGTGCTGGTTACCTGTCCGTTATAGAGGTTACCTGCAGCGTCAACCCAAACGGGGATAGCTGTGAAGTGAACAATGTCCGAGCCCTGAACAGAGGACTGTAAGCAGATAAGGTTACCCTGCTTTAAATCCTCGCCGAGCTTAAAGTCCGCAGAGAAGGTGAAAGACTTTCCACTGAGAGCGGTATCCTGTTCACTTCTTTTTCCGTAGTTCCAAGCGAAGTACATCTGAACGCCGCCCTGATACTGCATTGCAAGACCGTCATTACCGTCGTCAACGGGAAGTATAACCACGCCGCTACCGCCGGGGATTACAGAACCTACACCCTCGCCTCCGGTGGAGTAGGTAGTCCAAGCCTTAAGACCGTCGGTGTAGCTATCAAAGCTGTTATAATAAAGAAGATCTTCACCGAGCTTTTGAGATATTTGATCGCCCGTAGGAGCCCTGAACAATGCATTCTCTGTATCCAGCTTGCCATTGGTGTTTACCTCATCACCGACGGCAAAGACCGAAAACGGCAGAACGCCGACAGTCATCAGCACTGTGAGAACAAGCGCTAACAATCTTGCCTTGATGGTTGTGCGAGATTTCATAATCTTTCTCCTCTTTCTTTTAGATAAGATTTTTCCGTTAATAATATTAGTTAAAAATAATATTTCAACTGTTGAGCCAATTTTACCACAAATTAACCTTTTTGTCAATACTTTTGCCCTCGTTTTCCTTTTATAATAATAAAATAAGCGTGTTGCACAAAGCCACACGCTTATTTTTCGTAATTTTGCCGAAATTCAAAATTCAAAAATCTCTTTTATTTTTTAAATTTTCAGAAAAAAATTTACAAATTATTCAATTAATCAATTTACATAAAACGGCGTTTTTTCACTTGTTTTTACTATTGAACCGTCATTTTTGACTATCACAGCCTCAAAGCCGCCATAGTCTTTATAGTATTTAAGCGCGCCGTCAACACCCAATAGAAGCAACGCAGTTGACAGTCCGTCCGCCCACATTCCGTCGTCGCAAATAACCGTAACCGATGCAATTTCATTATCTACGGGCATACCCGTACGCGCGTCGATTATATGGTGATATGTAACACTATCTATTTCAAAGTTGCGGTTATATTTACCCGAGGTTACAACGTGTCCGCTATCAACCTGAACGTATCCGCAGGTCTTATCTGGGTTATTCGGGTCGGTTATTCCCACCTTAAACGGCTCGTTGTTTTGCTTTTCCCCAAATACCGAAACGTTGCCGCCAAGATTTAAAATACCGCCGTTTGCACCCATATCAACAAGCTTGTCCACCACACGTTGCCCCGCATAGCCTTTGGCGATTGAGCCGAGGTCTGCTCCAAAAATGCCGTCAAGCTCGACTACATTCTCGTCAAATGTAATTTTATCCATTCCAACCAGACTAAGCACAGCATCTATCTCATCTTGCGTTGGTTGTATTCCCTCATCCTCGCAGTTTTGCCACATACGCGATAGCGCAAACGAGGTTATATCGTATGCGCCGTCCGTTCTATCATAGAGTATTTTTGCGCATTCAAGCATAGCAAGAAGCTCATCAGAGGGATTGTCAAGCCTGCCATTTCGATTAAGCGAGTAAATCTCTCCGTCAATTCCACTGACCGAAAAACGTTCGTCAAAATCTTTTATAATTTTCTTTGCCTCGTCTATACACTCGGCGTTACCGTACACCGTAATTTGCATATAAGTATCCATTGCAAAAAAATCGTCTTTCGACTCAGAAGTGCACGAGCAAAGCAGACAAACAAATACTAAAATTAAACAAACGCTCTTCTTCATACGTCAAAATTCTCTTTACTTTTCAAAAGCGCCGTTTGAGTGGCAGTCGAGGGATTTGCGACTGTAAATGACACCATATCTTTGAAAAATTCAATATCGTGTTCTCTTTTTTCCATCTTTTCTTGTCTATCCGAATTCATCTCGGAAATTTTCTTAAAGCAAACAACAGTGTCAAGAGGAAGTGCGGAAAACGCCGAGTTATTTTTAGCAAACTCAAGGCTATGCAGCTTAACCGAATATTCATCGGCTTTGACGTTATCCATACCGATAGCAACGCCTATATCATCAAGGCGTTCAAGAGTATCATTATCCTTCATAATCTTGTAGCAATCGGGCGAAAGCATCAATATAAAGTATTCGTCGGTCATTACGTTAGTACCGAGTGCTTCCTTATTTTTTCTAACCTTTTCGGGATTTATCGAGGCAGACGTGTACCCTTTTTCGTACGCTTTGCCTATTTCCTCGTCGTTCATTATTATAAGCTCGTAGAGCACCGCCTTTTCTCCGTCCTCGCCGAGCGTTTCAAACGCAATTTCCATTTGCCCGCTTGCAGTATCACTGAGTATCGTGTTACCTGCATACATAACCGAAATATTATATTCCTCACGGTTAAGCATTTGCACGACCATCACCGATACAGTAACAACGAAAAACAAGGCTATCAGTATGTGCCACTTATAGTAGGCAAAAAAGGTTTGCAGCCTACTTTTAAAGCTTACTTTATTTGCTTCCATTTAAACTCCAATCGCTCACGTTATAAAACGGTGAGGGCTAATATAATTATCAAAATTCCAAGCGCTATACGATACCAACCAAATGCGGTAAAGCTGTGTTTTTTTACAAAATCCATCAAAAACCTGATAGCAACAACCGAAACGGCAAACGCAACAGCCATGCCGACCAGTATTGCTATAACCTCCGCCGAGGTAAACTCAAAGCCAAATTTTACTATTTTTAAAAGCGATGCTCCAAGCATAGTCGGAACGGCAAGGAAAAATGTGAATTCAGCCGCCGCAGTCCTGCTGACTCCGATTATCAGTGCTCCGATTATCGTCGCGCCCGAGCGACTTGTTCCCGGTATAAGCGAAAGCACCTGAAATGCTCCGATTAAAAGCGCCTGTGCCCAAGTAATAGTATCAATGCTTTCGCATTTATACGTTTTGCCCTTACGCAGGTATTCAACAACGATAAACGCAACACCGTACACTATAAGCATTATTGCAATCGGAATTGCTTTTCCGAAGTATTCCTCAAGCAGGTCATCAAAAATAAGTCCTATAACTGCCGAGGGTATACAAGCAAGAGCAACCTTACACCAAAGAATAAGCGTATCGGTTTTAATATACATTTTTTTACTGATTTTGGCACTTTCAGAGGGGACGGGTATCTCTTTTTTGATACCTACGGGTATCATTTTTTTGAAGAAAACAGTAACAACCGCAAGTATAGCGCCGAGCTGAATTACAACAAAAAACATCTCCTTGAACTGTTCGTTTGCCGCAAATGGCACAAACTCATCAAAGATAAGCATATGTCCCGTACTGCTGACAGGAAGCCACTCGGTTATTCCCTCTATTATACCGATAAGTACTATTATCAGTATATCTATAAAACCAATTCCGCTCATATTAAACTCCTAAAATGTTTTTTAAAATAATATTAAGCAACGTATAGATTATATACCAACTTTCCAACCGTGTCAAGTTATTTAATGTAAACAAAGCATACGTATATGCAATTTTAATAAAATTTGCGATTATTTTGATAAAAAAGAGCAAGACGGCGTCTTGCTCTTTTTTGATTTAATCAATGCTTTTCATTGTGGGGGAAAGAAGCACGTCGCGGATAGCCGCCGAATCGGTCATAAGCATACAAAGTCTGTCGATACCGTAGCCTATACCGCCTGTGGGGGGCATACCGATTTCAAGTGCGTTAAGGAAGTCCTCATCGGTGCGATTAGCCTCCTCATCACCCTGAGCAAGAGCCTCCTCCTGAGCCGCAAAGCGTTCTCTTTGGTCAATAGGGTCATTAAGCTCGGAGTATGCGTTTGCCATCTCCCAACCGTTCATAAAGAACTCAAATCTCTCAACGTATTCGGGATTTTCGGGCTTTTTCTTTGTAAGAGGGGAAATTTCAATCGGGTGGTCCATAACGAAGGTAGGCTGAATCATATGCTCCTCGGCAAATTCCTCGAAGAACAAATTGAGAATATCGCCCTTCTTATGGCGCTTTTCGTACTCAACGTGGTGCTTATCAGCAACCGCACGAGCCTCCTCAAGCGTATGAATTTCGTTAAAGTCAACGCCCGAATACTTCTTAACTGCATCAACCATTGTGATACGTTCAAACGGCTTACCGAGGTCCATTTCGATACCGTTATATACTATCTTGGTAGTGCCGAGAACCTCTTTGGCAATATGGCGGTACATATTCTCGGTAAGGTCCATCATTCCGTGATAATCGGTGTATGCCTGATAAAGCTCCATAAGAGTAAATTCAGGGTTATGACGGGTGTCAAGTCCCTCGTTTCTGAATACACGTCCTATCTCGTAAACCTTATTCATACCGCCGACTATAAGGCGCTTTAAGTAAAGCTCAAGAGAGATACGAAGCTTAAGGTCCTCATCAAGTGCGTTAAAGTGAGTTTCAAAGGGACGTGCCGATGCTCCGCCTGCATTTGATACAAGCATAGGAGTTTCAACCTCAATAAAGCCCTGCGCATCAAGGAAGCGACGTATTGTGCTAATAATCTTTGAACGCTTGATAAAGGTATCCTTTACCTCGGGGTTCATTATAAGGTCAACGTATCTTTGACGGTAACGTATATCGGTATTTGTAAGACCGTGAAATTTTTCAGGCAGGGGCTTAAGCGATTTAGTTAAAAGAACGATTTCCTTTGCGTGAACCGATACCTCGCCCATCTTGGTACGGAAAACAAAGCCCTTGATACCGACTATATCTCCGATATCCCACTTTTTAAAGTCAGCGTAAACGTCCTCGCCAACGTCATCGCGACGTACGTAGCACTGAATTCTTCCATTTCCGTCCTGAAGGTCCATAAAGCTCGCCTTACCCATTATTCTGCGGCTCATAATTCTTCCGGCAATTGATACAGCATAGCTTTCGCCAAGCTCCTCGCCCTTTTCTGCCTCAAGGCGTTCAAACTCAGTTTTTATCTCTACGCTCTCAGCGTTTACGTCATATTTAGTTATTTCATAGGGGTTCTTACCTGCGTTCTTAAGCTCCTCCAGCTTTTCGCGGCGAACCTTAAGGAGCTCGTTTAACTCCTCGCCGTTTTCTATAATCTCTTCCATTTAATTTTCCTTTTTATATTAGCTCTTTACAATTTCAAGTACAGTGTATTCAACGGTGCCGTTGGGATTAATAGCGGTAACCTTATCGCCTACCTTTGCGCCTACAAGCGCAACGCCGATAGGTGAAAGGTTGGAAATGCGGTTTTCAAAGGGGTTAGCTTCGGTAGAGCCTACCATATGATAAACGTATTCCTTGCCGTTCTTTTCGTTTCTTACCTTAACGGTCTTTCCGAGGGTTACCTTGTCAGCATTTGCCTCGGACTCCTCTATAACAACGATGTTCTTGAGCATTTCCTCAAGCTCGGTAATTCTATGCTCGTTCTTCGCCTGCTGCTCTCTTGCCTCGTCATACTCACTGTTTTCAGAAAGGTCGCCAAAGCCCTTTGCTACTGCAATAGCCTCTTTAATTCTATTTCTTTCAGCGCCTTTTCTCCAAGCAAGCTCATCCTCGAGCTTTTTCTTACCTTCAAGAGTTTCAAAAATCTTTGCCATTGTATATCTCCAATCCTACTTGTTTACTTTATATTTTTTACCTAACGGGGTGTCCGAAAATTAAAATTTCACAGGCTTTGAG
Source organism: Eubacteriales bacterium (assembly GCA_045653945.1). GTDB lineage: Bacteria > Bacillota > Clostridia > Oscillospirales > CAG-272 > SIG673. The sequence continues at coordinate 1,361 of JAZOML010000019.1, read as the reverse complement.
GTAAGATAGCGCTTAACCATAAGTGCAACCTTAAAGGTTATAGCATCTTCAAACTCACGAAGGTCAAGACCTGTCATCTTACGGATTTTTTCGAGTCTGTATACGAGAGTGTTTCTATGTACGAAAAGCTTTCTTGAGGTTTCGGAAACGTTTAAGTTATTCTCAAAAAATGCCTGAATAGTTACGAGAGCCTCGCGGTCAAGAGTCTCCATTGAGCCCTTCTTGAATACCTCCTGAAGGAACATCTCGCAAAGAGTGGTGGGAAGCTGATAAATAAGTCTGCCTATTCCAAGGTTTTCGTAGCTAACAATATTTTTATCGGTATCGAATACCTTGCCTACCTCAAGCGCAACCTGTGCCTCTTTATAGGAACGTGCAAGGTCCTTTATGTTATCAACAACAGTACCAACGCCAATGGATACCTTTGCAAAGAACTCTGAGCTAAGAGTATCGGAAATACTTCTTGCGGTCTTCTCGCTTTCCTTATTATCTCCATTCTTCATTTCCTTAACAAGAACGATATCCTGCTCGCCAACGCTTATAACGTAGTCCTTATTCTTGTCGGGGTACATATTTTGTACCATATCGTAAGGAAGCATATCAAACTTGCCGTGAAATCTTATAAGGAATACTACACGGTCAACGTCGGATGCAAAGTGAAGCTCCTTGGACTTTATATATATGTCGCTTGGAAGAATATTATCAAGTATGACGTTCTTTATAAAAGAAGCCTTATCATACTTCTCGTCGTAAAGATTTTTCATCATACCAAAGGAAACGGCAATCATAGATGCGTATCTATCCGCAATCTTATCCTTTCCCTCAACGAATACGACGTTATCAGTCTTTGCGCCCGTACCGATAGGTCTGTAAGTATAGCCGCCTGTGATAACAGCATCGTTTGTATAAGCAAGTTCTTCTCTTATTCCCTGTCTGGTTTCGCCGATTTTAACGAGCTCGCTACACGAAATAATAACACCCGTCTCATCGATTACGCCAAAAACTCTGTCGACCGAATCCTTCATTTGATTGATAGCGTTCTGGAACATTCTGCTTGACATAACATTTCTCCTTTGTGGATTTTCACTTCCACTTTTAATAAATTTGTTAATTATTGATATTATTTTACACTATTTTTTGTAATTTTTCAATAGGTTTTTGAAAAATTAAATAAATTTTCAAACTTTTTTTGTAAAACTTGACAATAAAAAATGAAAATCTTCTTTTTATTTTTTTCTGAATACAAACGCATTCCAGTCGTTTTTATCAAGCTTGTCCACCAAGAAAAATCCCTTAGCATCAAAAGCCGATACAACCTGCTCCGCCTGCGGTTCAATAATACCGGACACGATAAGAATTCC
>JAZOML010000018.1:0-42891 GCA_045653945.1 Eubacteriales bacterium | reverse complement strand
ATAAATTACTTGAATTATGTGCGTTTTTATTATATATTAAATACGCTGACAGTTAGAGTATAGCATAAATTTTTACAGTAGTCAAGTGGTTGGTAAATAAAAGAAACTAAAAAAATAAATTATATAAGACGGAAGCGTGGTAAGAGAAGTCTTTGCCCGATGTTTGCAAAGCAAACTCGCAATAAACTCGAAGAGTTTAAAAAGCCATTCTTCAGAAAGCGGGAAATTTTATGCAAATCAATAATGCTGAAATACTTTGTGTGGGAACGGAAATTCTCATCGGCGACATTGTAAACACCAATGCCGCATTTATATCGGGCAGACTTGCTCTTATGGGAATAAGTCAGTATTATCAGGCGGCGGTGGGGGATAATCCCGCCCGTCTTGAAAATGCGATTAGAGGTGCGCTCACTCGGTGCGACCTACTCATTATGAGCGGTGGGCTTGGCCCGACCTACGACGACCTTACAAAAGAAACCGCCGCAAAGTGTATGGGCAGGGAGCTTTATTTTCATCAGCGCTCATACGACAGGATGAAGAGTTATTTTGATTTTCGCGGCAGGGTTATGACCGAAAACAACGTTAAGCAGGCGTATATCCCCTATGGCTCAACCGTTTTTGACAACGATGCGGGAACTGCTCCCGGTTGTGCTATCGAGGATTTTGATAACGGCAAGATTATTATAATGCTCCCCGGCCCGCCCTTTGAAATGAAGAAAATGTGGCTTGAAAGCGTTGAGCCGTATCTCGCAAATTTCACCGACAGGCATTTTGTAAGTCGGAACGTAAATCTTTTCGGTATGGGCGAGAGCGAGGTTGAAAGCAGAATCAAGTCCCTTATGGAAAACGCCACCAATCCGACTATTGCGCCCTACTGCGGCGACGGCGAGGTGCGTTTGCGTGTAACTGCATCGGCTAAAACGGTTAAAGAGTGCGAGGTGCTTGTTGACGGTGCTATCGAGCAAATTAAAAACAGTGAGGTTGGGCATTGTGTTTACGGCGTTGACGTTACACTTGCGCAGGCGCTTGTGCAAAAGTGCAGAGAAAACGGCAAGACCGTAGCCACTGCCGAGAGCTGCACAGGTGGGCTTATCGCTAAGCGCATTACCGACGTTTCGGGAAGCTCCGAAATGTTCGGATACGGCTTAGTAACCTATGCTAACGAGGCGAAAATGAAACTTCTTGGCGTTAAAAGTGAAACGCTTGAAAGGTACGGTGCGGTATCCGAGCAAACGGCTAGTGAAATGGCAGAGGGTGTTCGTATGCTTTCGGGTGCGGACGTCGGAATCGCCACAACGGGCATTGCAGGGCCGGGCGGCGGCACTGCCGAAAAGCCTGTCGGGCTTGTTTATCTTGGCGTTGCGTCCGATAGGGGTGTTCGGGTTATTAAGTTACTTTTAAAGGGCGACAGGGACAGAGTAAGAATACTTGCTTCGTCTAATGCTCTTGCGGAGGCTCTCCGAGAGATTTAAGAGATTTTTTCTTTTTTCGGCTTTTCGAGAAAAGCCTAGCAAAAGCTTTTGTAGCATTTGGTTTGGTGTAAGGATTTCGTCGCCGTTTACTTCGTAAACTATAACGCTTTTTGTCCGAAAGGTCTTGTGTAAACAAGTTTCCACCGACCTTTTCGGTCAACTCGTTACAACTTCGTTGTCCGACGAAATTGTTTAAATTTTGTGCAAACACTAACTTACAGTGTGAACACACAGGAGTTTATGCTTTCTTTCAAGAAAGGTCGGTAAGTGTCGACAAGCAAATAATTGATATAATGTAAAATTTAAACTATATATCACGGATGCGTGGTAAGAAAAGTTTTTGCCGAGCTTTTTTCAAAAAGCGGGGGGAAAGGAGTATAAAATGGAAGAAATCAAAAATGAAAAAGGTGGGGTATCGGTCAGCACCGAGAACATTTTCCCTGTAATTAAACAGTGGCTTTATTCCGAAAAAGAGATTTTTTTGCGTGAGCTGGTGTCTAACGCTTGCGATGCGGTAACCAAGCACAAGCGTCTTGTTTCGCTTGGTGAGGCTGGTGAATTTGCAGGGGATTACAAAATTACAGTTGCGCTTGACAAGGGACTTAAGACCTTGACTATATCCGATAGCGGTATCGGTATGAGTGCGGACGAGATAAAGAAGTACATTTGTCAAATTGCGCTTTCGGGTGCGCTTGAATTTATTGAAAAGTACGAGGGCGGTGATGCGTCAAACGGCATTATCGGTCATTTCGGACTTGGCTTTTACTCCGCATTTATGGTTGCGGACACTGTTGACGTAATTTCGCGCTCCTTTGCGGGTGCGCCTGCGGTGAAATGCACTCTTGCCGATATGGGCGAGTACGAATTTTCGGCGGGTGAGAGAGAGGAGCAGGGAACGGATATCGTTCTTCATATAAACGAGGACAATGCCGAATATCTTGAAAGCGGTAAAATCAGAGAGATTTTAAATAAATACTGTGCGTTTATGCCCGTTCCGATTTATTTTGAGGACGGCAGCGAGAAAAAAGAGGACGAAAAATCAGAGCCTATAAACGATACAAGCCCTCTTTGGCTCAAAAATCCGAGCGAGTGCACCGAGGAGGAGTACAAGGCGTTTTATAACAAGGTATTTTCCGACTTTAGGGAGCCTCTTTTCCATATTCATATAAACGCCGACTATCCGCTTAATTTCAAGGGAATTCTTTATTTCCCGAGGATAAACAGCGAGCTTGACTCCCTTGAAGGTCAGGTAAAGCTTTACTACAATCAGGTTTTTGTTGCTGACAATATCAAAGAGGTTATTCCAGAGTATATGCTTATGCTCAAAGGCGTGCTTGATTGCCCCGATATACCGCTTAACGTTTCAAGAAGCTACCTGCAAAACAACGGCTACGTTACTAAAATCACCAACCATATCGCCAAAAAGGTAACGGATAAGTTAAATTCGCTTATGAATACCGAGCGCGAAAGGTATGAGGCTATGTGGGGCGATATCAAGATTTTCGTTGAGTATGCGTGTATGCGTGATCGCAAGTTCTACGACAGAGCCAAATCGGCGCTCCTTTTTGAAAAGACTGACGGCAAAGCGGTAACGCTTGACGAGTATTTTGAAAATGCAAAGGGTAAAAATGAAAATACCGTTTACTACACCTCGGACAAGGTTCTTCAGGCGCAGTATCTTGACCTGTTTTCGGAAGCAGGTATTGAGGTTGTGGTGCTTGATAAGGTTTTTGAAACCCAGTTTGCGCAGATGCTGGAGCAGGACAGAGGTATAAAATTCCTGCGTATTGACGCATCGGTAGCCGATGCGCTCAAGGGCGAGGGCGAGAAAATGGAGAGCGAGGCTCTCGTTTCGCTTTTCCGTACGGTTAGCGCAAACAGTGAGCTTGAGGTTGTCTTTGAGGCGTTAAAGAGCGTAGACGTACCTGCGCTTCTCAACGTAAACGAGGAAAGCCGTCGCTTTGACGATATGATGAAAATGTATTCTATGGGCGAAAATGCGCCGTCAATGGCAAAGGAAACGCTTATTCTCAACAGCAACAGTGCGCTAATCAAAAAGCTTGTGCAAAATCCCGACGAGGGTGTTGCAAGGCAGCTTTACACTCTTACCTTGATGAGTCGCAGGCGTCTTAGTGCCGCCGAAATGACGGAGTTCCTTAAAACCGCTTACGGTATGCTTGAGGACAGGCTCTGATGAATATGCGTGAGCTTGAAATTATCGCTGACGGGGTACGTCGCTCGATTTTTAAGGGTGATGGCTCACAAAAAACGGTGCTCTTATATATGGATGAGCTTGCAAGAGCTATTGCAGGGCAGTGCGAGGATACTGACACCTTTATAGAGAACAGTCGCGAGGCTTTAGATAGAATTTTTGAAAACGGCGTATCCGTCAGTGCAAAAACGGAGCTTTTGACAGGATTTTGCAGGCAGGCGGCTCGTCATTTAGAGAAATTTGGCAGGTCTATGAGGCTTTCAGATTTCTTTGAGGGTGAGGCAAGTCTGGGAGCAAGGATTGCGTACGTCAAAAGTGCAGTTTCGGACGAGGCGTATCGGGTTTTCTCGCGTGTTATCAAGGATGCCTCGGTTACTTACGCAGGTAGCTTTGCTCAGGCGTGTGAGGACGTTTACTACGGGCGTGTTGCGTACTGTATTTTGCCGTATGAAACCTCGGATGAGGGTGTGCTTTCGGGCTTTATGAAGCTTATTCGCAAGTATGAGCTTTATCCGCATTACGTTTGCGTTTGCGGTGGCGAAAAAAACGCCACACGCTTGGCGCTTCTTGGACGTTCACCCTGTGCAAGTGATTTTGACGGTAACAAAAACGCACATTTGAAGCTCACCTTTTACCGTCCCGAGCCTGATACGCTTTCAAGGATTAGCGTTGCAGGGCGTGAGCTTTCGCTTTTGCTTACAAAGTCGGATAGCTTTCCCGTTTCCTTTGAGGACGGGCTTTACGGTCTTGACGTAACCTTTAACGGTCAGGTGGACGATATATTACCTTTTCTTTTATATCTTGTGCTTGATGCTCCCGAGTGCTCAGACAAGGCGATATTTTATAATATAATTTAAAAAAACGGCAACCCTTCGGTTGCCGTTTTTTGTGCTATTTTATGCGTTTTCAAGTATTTTTTCTTCTTCCTCTTTGTCGTACGTAGGGGGTGTTGTGGGCTTGTTTTTTGAGGTTTTGCTCTTGATAAGAATACAAACGCCGTAGATTGCGAGTACTGCAAGGAAGAATACAACGGGGTTGATTATCATAAGCGACCATTTTGGTAAAATGCCGTTTCCGACAAGACCTATGTAGAAGGCGTCCTCCTCAAGGAAGAACCAGTTGTAGCTTTCTTCTTCGCTGAAATAGTACGCAACGTTGCCAAGCTTTGCCCAAACGGTGATACCGCCAAGCATAATTGCAGTGTGCCAACATTTTTTAATATCAAGACTTGCCTTTTCGTAAATAATACTGAATATTCCCCAAGCAAGAAGCGATGTGTGGTATGCAACGGTTTGCACTGCTCGGTATGACCAAGGAGCAGCCTCTCCGATATTCGGATAGCAAAGGTACATAAGCGAGCCTGCGATTGCAAGGAAGGCGGCGGGGGTGATTAAGCACTTGAATTTCTTATTGAACTGCGCAAATGCAATTATCGGGCAGAGCACAGTGCACATATGAAAGGGCAGCTTGTCGGTGTTAAGTTCGCCGTAAACAAAATCGTGGAAAAAGAAGTCGCCAAGGTAAAGTATTACAAGCGCCGCTGTAAGTCCGCGTAAAAATGAGATTTTGGCTTCATCGTTTTTATTTTTAAGTAGTATATAGCTACCTACGATAAATCCGATTATAAGAGCAAGATAAATGAAATGGGATATTGAAAAAGCGGTTAAATATATTTCGGTATCGAAAATCGTATCTGAAAAAATCTTTTGAAGAAATTTGTTCACGTTCGTTTACTCTCCTTTATTATTTGTCGAGGCTTAGAGATGGAGTCCTAATTTAGTAAACCAATGCTCTTCGTTAAAATAATTTTTGGCTATTGAGTACCAGCGGTCCTCTTTTTGGAGTCGCATTTCGTAAATTGCGAGGATTGCAAATAGCACGAGCACCGCTAAAATTCCGAGAATTATAGGGGATATGGGGATATAGGGGTTGCTTTCAAGCAGCATTGCGTCGGGTGGAGTCATACCAAACGCCCTGTAAAGGGCATTTACGGAAATGCCGCATATAACGAATATGGAAAAGCCTACTGTAAGACCGAGTGTGTTGAAAACTCTGATTTTGATAAATTTGCCGACGTAAAGGTAGATACAGCCAAACAGCATTACGGAGTGGCTTACAAGTCCCTTTAAAACGTCGTAGTCAGCAAGGGTCGGGTTGGCATCGAAGTTTGAGTTAAACGCTATTCCGACAACGGAGCAAACAATTCCCGCATAGAAGCAAAAATCAGCAAAAAGGTGGAAAAGCACACTTTTCTTATTTCCCAGCATTGCGCAAACGAGGAGCATCCACATTATTATATTGCAGGGCCAAACGGGCAGGATGTGGTTGCTTTCTATGTATGCGTTTCCGCCTGTGAGAAAGAAGTTTACAGGCAAATTGCTGAAGTGAATAATGACGGTTAAAATAGCCGAGGTTTTTAAAACGAATTCCCTTCGGCTTTGCTTCTTAACAAAAACCGAGCAAATGACAAGCAGTGCTACGGTGATAATCGAAGAGATTACCATATATAAAATATGTACTGTGTTAAACATAAATAATCCTTTTTTAAAAGTTAATTGCTTAACTTCAGCTATGGTGTGCTGGTTAAGCGCTCAAACTAAACCTTGCTATGTATTATACCACGAAAATAGGGAATAATCAAGCAATTTGTAAAAAATTGTTCATTTTCCACAAATTACACGTTAAAAAATTGGTTGTAATCTTATAATATTTTACTTGACAAACCATATTTTAGCAATTATAATTGAGTAAACTGTATATAACACGCATACGCACATATAAAGGAGAAAAGGATTATGAGCGACGTAATAATAGGACCAAAGACAAGCCGAAAAGAATTTTTCGGTCAGCATATAAACCTTGACCTTCCCGAGTTTGCGGGAATTCGGCAGGCACTGGAAAATGACGATATAGCAGAGTGCGAAAAGCTTTTTGCAGCCGCTATGAGAAAAAGCCCGATGATAGACCGTTTTATCGCTATGCGACGCGAACGTCTTGCAAACATTAGCGAAAAGTACCGTGAAGAGGTTTACACAAACGCAAAAGAAGCCATGGACTACATAGTTTGCTCCTGCGGTATCAAGCATAAGTTTGAGGACAGAAAGGTTATCTGGGACTACAACCCCACCTACAACCACTATGCAGAATGGGTTTATCAGCTTTCCCGCCACCCGATGCTCGGATATCTTACACAGTATTATTATCTTACGGGCGATGAAAATGCGGTTATAGTTTATGCCGATATGCTTCAAAGCTGGCTTGAACAGGCCATCGTTCCCGATAATGCCCTGCCGTGGCACACCTCACTTTGGAGAACCATTGAGGCGGGTATCCGTATGATGGGATGGTGCGACCATTTTCACTCTATGATGCCCTCACCCCACATAAGCGACAGACTTATATGCGACTTCTTTACCTCAATATACGAGCACGGCTGGAGACTCCAGAAGGACTGCTTTGAGGGTAACTGGCTGATTATGGAAATGCACGGACTTATCAAGCTCTCCCTCTCTTGCCCGTTCCTTAAAAAGTCGGATGAGTGGCTTGATTTCGGTATAAACAAGCTTGTGGAAGAGCTTGACCACCAGATCCACCCCGACGGCTGGCAGCAGGAATTATCCACCAACTACCACTTCGTCGTTGACAGTAACTACTTAAACGTCGTTCGCACGATGCAGAGCTTTGGCAGAGAAATACCTGCCAATATGCTTTCTAAGATGGAGATACTCTTTGAGATGTATCACCGCCTTTGCAGACCTAACCGCAAGCTTCCCGATTTAAACGACGGAGCGCAAATGGACGTTGCTTGGCGTCTGCGTGACGCACTTCCCTTCTACCCGCACAGAGAGGACTGGAGATGGTTTGCAACCGACGGCAAGGAGGGTAAAAAGCCCGACTATACCTCGTACTCCTTCCCTTATGCGGGCGCGATAATTATGCGTAGCGGTTGGGAGAAAAACGACCTTTGGGCTTATATGGATCCGGGTCCTATCGGCTGGGGTCATCAGCACGAGGACTGCCTTAACGTCCTGCTCGATGCATACGGCAAGGTAATGCTCACCGAAGCAGGCACCTACGCCTACGATAACTCCGAAATGAGAAAATACGGTCTTTCAACAAGAGGACACAATACCGTTCTTCTTAACGGCAAGGAACAAAAGGAGCTTATCGGCTTTGACCGCTTTAAGGTTGACCTTAAAAAGCCCGCCGACAGAATTTTCGTAACCAACGAAAGCTACGATATGGGCGAGGGCGTATTTAATAAGGGATATGGTGATGACAAGGAAAATATGACTCACCGCCGTAAGCTCATTTTTGTCAAAAATGGCTCTGAGTATGGCTTGAATCCGTTCTTTATAGTCGTTGACCGCTTTACCGCCGAGGACGATACGCCCCGTAAATACGAGCAAATGTGGCACACCGAGGCGCTTAGCTTTGAAAACGGAATCTGCGACTTCGGGGACGGTGTCGGACTTGTGATAGCACCCTCGGACAAGGACGCAGGCTTTGTTAATATGAGAGGTCAGCACGAGCCGTACTACCAAGGCTTTATGCCGATATTCCCACCCGGCGACCACGAGCATAGACCTATACACACACCCGTTCTTGTCGGAGAGTTTAAGGGCAAAAGACGTGTTGTTACCGTTCTTTATCCCTATAACGAGGGCGATTGCAGGGTGATTTCGGCAAAGGCAGGCAACGGCTTTGATGATACCGATATAGTTATCACCACCGCAGACGGTGAAATCAGACTAAACGAGAGGGATTTCATATAAAGAAAAAATGGGGAAAAGCCGATGCTTTTCCCCTTTTTAAAAAATTTTCGCAAATGTCAATAGCCAGCCGAATATGTTTACAAAATATTTATAATTGTGAAAGTTGCTCAAAAAAGAGGTCTGAGGACGTACGGTAGCCAAATATCTTACGGTATTTATTGTTTATGTAGTCTTGAACGTATCGAATATAGTCATCTGACACTGTATTTATTGATTTACCTTTTGGTATGAATTGACGAATAAGTCTATTTTGATTTTCGTTACTTCCTCGCTCGTAACTACTATAAGGGTGGCAGTGATACACCAGGGTTCTTTTTTGCTTTGTAAGGCACGAATTTTCCATACCTGGAGTATTAGCAAATTCAGTTCCATTATCTACCGTTATAGTTTTAAATATCTTACGGAATTTTTTACCATATATACGCTCGAGCTTATTTATTATCTTCACGGTTGAAAGAGTTGTTTTATCTTTAGCTCTGAATATAAGTTCGTATCTGGTTAAGCGTTCCGTGAAAACGAGTAAGGTATTTCCCTTACTTCGTTTTCCCACAACGGTATCAAGCTCCCAATGACCGAAAGTTTCTCTATTATTGATTTCTTCGCTGCGTTTTTCAATACTTAGTCCTCGAGGAAGTTTTTTGACCTTATTATATTTGCGTTTTTTCTTACGTTTACCTTTAAAAAACAAATTTTTATTTGTTAAATTTGGAAACAGTCCTTGATTTATATAACTATACAGCGTTGTAGTACAAATTTTCGTGCGTATAGCAGGATATTGAGTATGGAGTATATATACAACTTCATCGGGACTTTTCTTTTCATCTAGAATTAATTTTTCAACAAGTCTGATAAAGTCATAGTCATTGCCCACCTTTAGAGGTGGGCGTTTTGTCGTTATACAAAAATCAGCATATTGTTGAGCTCGGTCAGCCGAATATCTTTTCGTTTCCGTATAGTCGTGATTAAGGTGGTTATAGTAACCGTGTTTCAATTCTTCACAAATACTTGAAGCAGAAAAACCGAGTTCTGCCGCTATCTGACGTAACGTCATTTTGCGGCTATTATACAGTGCTTCTAGTTTAAGTCTATCCGATTTTGTAAATCTACGATATTTTGCCATTTTTTTCACCTTTCCTGGCGGTGCTCTGCGCCGCTTTTTCTTTTTCGGTACAAAAATCATTTAGATTTTTGATTATATCTCTTACTCCTTTGTCTTAATTTGCAAAGCAGCCAAATCCTTCCGTAATCTCCTTTTACCCTTTGGAATTCTATCACGCTTCCTTCGAACTGTCAATGTCGGCACGCTTCTTTCGTTTATCGAAAGAAAGAGGTTAGAAGCTCGAAAAACAATTTTTCTTACGAAAAATTCTTTTCCGTCCTCCTTGACCGTTCTTCGTAAGCGTGATATTCATTCGTCGGGATCAAGGATAATACGGTATGATGTTTTATCGGCTACTTTTCAAATCAATACAACCGTAAGAGGTTAAAGCCTCCGGCGGGGGATATGGGGATAGCCGGTATAATTAATTTTTCTTGCGTGGTCGGGTGGCGCATAAGTTCCCCGAACAGCGACCAGGGGACGGCTAAATATCCCTGGGGTTGAAAAGCCGAATAGTTAAAGAAAGGCAGGTAGAAAGGAGTGGGCGAAATGACAATACATATTGAAACGTTAAGCAAGCTCATTGAAGCCTTAAAAAAGCAAGGTTTATCTGATGCCGACATCGTTAAGGTTCTTAGCGCAATGACGAAATAGGCAAAAGAAAAAGCGGTTAACTTAATAACCGCTTAACCCAAAATACGAATACTTTGAGCCTGCCCAAAGTATCGCTATCGGCTCGTTTCCGAGCACCTGGGGGAGAACACCACTCTCCCTCGGGTGTGTTTATTATATCACATTATCAAAAATTTGTCAAGCCCCGGCATTTCACCGGGCAGAAAGAGGTAAAAAATGGACGTTACATTCTTCGCAAAAATCCCCGAAAGCACCTTAAAAAGGCTACAAAACTATGCCGTCAACGGTCGTGCATCAAGAAGCAAGGCGGCTAAAGAACACCAATGCGACCGCATAATTACGGCGTGCTCCGTTTTATACGACTGTGGCTTTCTGAATTTCAATGAGCGCATCAACTGTTCACGTTATTTTCGTTCACTCGTCTTTACTGACCAGGAGGTAACTGTGTTATGAAGAAGTACGAAAATATGAAAAATTACAAGCGCTTAACTTATCGCAAAGGTGAATGGGTTGGAATACACGACGAAACCAACGGCATTGTTTCAACAAATTCACAAGCAGCGCATCGTCTTGCAGAGCTTGAAGATAAAATTTGTGGCGGTCAGCTCGTACAGCTCCCTCTAATCATCAGATATAGCAATTCGGTTAAAATCGTTAGACGTGATGAAATCTACGATTACATTTATGTTACACATTATATGTCAATACACGAAGCCAGAGCTTTCCTTGAAAGCCGCAATGAACTCACAGACACATTAAAGGAGTATTTAAAATGATTTGGACTAAAGATTACGACACCGTTTCCGCATATCGCAATATGTCAAACGAAATCGAGAAAGAAGCCTTAGCAACCGCTTTGGAATATGCCCGAGATAATCTGACTGACGGACACGAAAAGGACGAGAACGAATTTATCGTCATCAGGATACAAGGTTACGACTGCATTGCCCTGGTTACCAATGAATTTAACCCAATCGAAATATGCACCAGGGTTTTCCCTTTTGACCACGAAGGAGCCTTCCCGTTCCAAGAGATTGAGCAAGTCGTTCAGTTTGTGCAAAACCGATAACTTGCAAGACAAGAGCCTGCTCTGCTGCGGCAGTCAGATACGTCAATTTACACAAAAACACCCAGGAACGAAAACGTCCCCGGGGCTCGCTAAACCGCTGAGCCTCGGGGACGTTCTTTTTTCGTCCTTGGAAGTTTTGACTTTAAAAAGCAACACCCACTTGACAAATCACACAAACACCGTGATTTTGAAAGAAATACGGTAAGCCGTAGAAAGTGAGGTGAGAACATTGCTAAAATTATATATCCGTGATTGGTTTAATACCTACAGCAATTGGATTATTGAACTAATCGGTTTGGTTATCTCCGCAATAACCTAACCACCCTTTACTACAGCTCACCGTGATTATATTTTATCACGGTGAGCGCATTTTGTCAAGTCCTGTACAAGTACCGACACCCTAACCGTTAAGATGCTTTTTAAACTCCGAAACAAAGAAAGAATTTTGCTGTTCCATTTCATCAGCATCGCCTCTGACGTCGCGATACGTCGGAAGGTCCGCAAGTCCGGTATTTGCTTTCATCGATTTCTCGGCAAGCATATTTCGGTAGCAATCAGTCGGGTAACGTTTTGCTTTTGTCTTATGGTTAGATATATAGTAATCGTGGACCTCAATTTCACCGTCCATTGTTCCTTTTTCTACACCGAGCTTAACAACGTCGTAACCGTATTTACCGTAAATTCGGGTATAGAAGCCATAGAACTTATGCACCAGGTGATGAATTAAGTACGTCATCAGCGTTCCGTCATCACGGTTAGTACGGTATTCTATCAAGAACGGTTCAAAGCTTCGGCGTATGCAAGAATAAAGCAGCTCTTCAACTTCAAAAAACGGCATTGCAAGAAGGTTCGTTTCTCTATCTGTTATATGCAGCAATGTACTGACCTCTCGCTCGTCGGCGCCGACACTTTCCGGGCGTTGCTCATCACCAACTACCAGGACAAACGACTTATAGTCAACGGTTGCACCGTGAGCTATAACCTTAAGAAACAGGTTAAAGTAGTCGTTCTTCGGGTTTGCCGTTTTATCGTCTTTTTTATGGTGTTGATTTTCAACAGCATTTCCTCGTTCCTTGCCCTTTTCGGACATCAGAGCTACACCGTATCCGAAGATACCGCTATCGGTATCTTCCTCTACTCGTGTACCAAGACGGAATTGATTATAGTTGATAATATGCGACATATTTCCCTCGTTCGTTTCTCTTATCGAGGGAGCGTCGAAGAAGTCATCACGCCAAGTAGGAAAGTGTCCTTTATCAATCATTACAGCGCCGCTTCTGACTGCGTAATTAGAGGCTATCAGAGAGGTATCTACAACATACATAGAATAGTACTGAACGTAGGTTTCAAGTATATCGAATATATTCTCAACGTACATACCGTTATCAAATTCAGTCGGGAACGTTTCATAATCGTAACCGTAGAGGTTTTCAGGGCACATATCACCATAAAACGTTTCCTTGACGGTAGCAACGTGATTACGAGCTGACGGTAAGTCAACTATCAGTTTAAACCAAAGAGCATATTCAACCTCTTTTTCAAGCTTACGCCAGGGAAAATCAGGAAGCTTATGCCACTGTTCGACCATACCCTCTAGCATCATATCCCGGTGTATCATTTCAGCCGAAAGACCTATATCCGTTTCAGTGAGGTTTTTTCCGGAACGCATAAAGCCGCATATAAGGTTAACCAGGGAAAGCTTACCCTTAATGAAGCCTTTGTTTTTGTTCTCATTATGCCTAAGTCGTTGTCTTGCTACGTATTTACGGAATTTATCCAGGATAAAATAACCAATAACGAGCCACACCGGGAACGGCAGTCCTGCCAGCATTATTACAAAATCGCATATCAGGTTGACGGTAAACTTACCGAGAGCCGTTATACTGAACGTTGCAACAAAGTAAATATAAAAGCCCAAAAACGCCATTATAATACTTGCGACGTTAAGATTAAAAAACCATATCAAGCCAAGCCACCACCAAAGGTTGTGATAGCTACCGTAGTCTATTAAGTCAAAGAAAAAGTCTTTGACCTTTTCTTTTGCCGGGCGTACAGTTTTTAGGTAAACGGTCAAAGCTTTGCTCCTGCCTTGTTTTTTCGTTTCCTTAAGATAGGAATTTAAAACAATTTTATACAATAGCCAAAACAAGAGTATGACTATCGGAAGGAACGCAAAGAGCAGTGTCAAACCGTTCAGGACCAGCAGCATATACATAGCGAAGTATTCCCAGGTAAATAGTGCCGGGAAAAGCTGTTCAAGTTTGAGCAGCATTTCATCAACCGAGAACGGCAAAAAACTTGATATATCTATACCGGTGAAATCCGATACGTTTGGAGCTATCTCAAAGCTTGTCCCGAAGAACTCGTTTGAGTAAGTCCCTGCGGAGCTCACCAGGTTACACAGTGTTTCCCAAAGTCTGACGTAGCTTGTACGGTAGCAGAACACACCGAGCAGGACCGAGCCGACAAACAAAGCAAAGAATATGTATGCCTGGTAATCTATCTTTTTGATGAATTTTATCATAGCAGCTTAAACACAAAGTACACGTAGCCGACTGTGAAGATTATAAAGGAATACAGCAGCAGGTGTCCGACTATTTTACTCTTTTTCATCGGCTTCTACCTCTGCATCGGGAAGTGTGTCGTCTATAACGAGCTCCCATTGGCTGACGTCATAACAGTCTTTATACGGCATTTTGTATATTATAAAGTTTTTGCCGCGAAGATACAAAAGCGACTGCATTTTAAATACAAGCTCCAACTCATTGTGTGCCGCAAAAACGTAATCTCCGTCATCAAACATTATTGTATACCAATTAAGACGACCATCTTTTATCAGTTTACGTAATTCAATAATTGCTTCAAAAACAAGCATTAACAAATAAATAAACAAACCTATAAAACCTATAAAAAGTGATATATCAAAAATTACATCTAAAATTCTATCTAACATTTTTCTTTTCTCCTATTGACTTTTTTATTTTTTGTGGTATAATATACATAGAAACGGCAGTCCTGCCACGAAAGTGGATGTGTTGACAGTTCGCGTATGCGTACCGTTTCTTTTTTTATTTCTTATATTTTTTTATAGTTTCCCTATCGTCATCGTGTATTCGGTATTTTTTATCCGGAGCCCGAAAAGCATCATCACGATTTATTTGATACTTTTTCTTTACATATGTAGGTTCACTTTTCTCGTGAGGATCAATATTATGCTTTAACTTCTCATAATCCTGCTCCTTCCCTTCTTCGGGTTTATGAGTAAAAGTTAAATATTTATAAGTACGTCCTCTTTTACCGTAAACGTAAACAGGATGACCTACTTCGCGTTTCGTACTATTTTTTCTTTTAAATTCGTGAGATCTATTCCACTTCTTTTGATTTTTTGACATATATTTTCCTTTCCTAATTTTTTAAACGTTCCCTCGCCCAGCTCTGAGCGAGGGATATTCTTTTTTCTTAATCGGGTTCAAAACGACCGTCTATGTAACTGCCTTTTATTCGCCCTTTATCATCAAATTCAAAATCTTCCCAGTAAACAACGGGACCGTGACGATCATCAACACGTCCGTCGTCAATACGACCGAAAGAATTATATGCGCCGGAACGGGGTGTTTTATATGTACTAAGTTTTTTCTTATTTGAACCCTTATTTTGCTTTCCCCAAGGCTTACCGCCCTTATTGCCTTTTTTTATTCCTTGAACATAGGCATAACGTTCTTTTTTACTTTTAAACATTTTTTCTTTTCTCCTTTGCTTTTTATTCTCCCTCGCCCACCTCTGAGCGAGGGATTTTCTTTTCAAATTCCCAAACGCTTGGGGTTATGTCCACATAGCATCTTCGGAAATAAATATATATTTATCACATAATGCACCGCAGGTTTTACAAGTTATATTATACGCAAATTTGCCACTGTAAGGATATATTTCCCAATCACCTAGCAAATACGTAACGCTTTCACAATTAGCTATTTCTGCATCTAAAAAATGCATACCACATTCACACTCAAAACCATAAGACACTAACATTTCACTGCGACTATTTATTTCCGGAACGTCTGGCACATCAGGCTCATTCGGATACTCAGGAGCAACATTACCGGAATTATTGCCACCGGAAGAACTTCCGGTATCAGAAGAACCGTTACTTTCGGAAGAACTGCCGTTTTCAACTGTAACACTAAAGTTAGATAATTCAACCCACAAATCTTCTGAAATTGATATAAAAGCTATTAATATCATAACCAGCAACAACGTTGCAAATAATTTTATGTATTTCATTATTTTTCCTTTCTATTGACTTTTTTCAAATTTAATGATATTATATTGACATCAAACAAAGTGAGGTAACACAATGATTAAATGTCCTAAATGCGGCTCTGAACACGTTTCTATCGTAACAAAAATCGAAAGCGAACAAACAAGAAGTAGATTTTTCGAAATTATACTTAACATTGCAGTTTGGATAGCTCTTATAAGCTTTATGGTACTTATTATTATTTTAAACAATGTTCGTGGTGTTGATATAAGCGATATACTTATATTCAACACTTTAACAGAAATAACCTCAAGTATTATGATAGCTTACATAACTTTTAAAATAATGATTTATTCCATTATTACAGCAATAGTTTCCGGTACCGTAATAATGCTTATGCCATACGAAACGCATTCTATTGATAAATGTATTTGTCACCAATGCGAATGTAAGTGGTTACGTGAAGAACCGAAAGAAAAGTAAAAGCCCGCCCAAGCGGGCTTTTGTTATTGCTTTCGCCGTCCAAATAATCTATCAATAATCCAACCAACAGGTTTTGCAAGGATAATTATTAGAAGTAATACAAACAGTATTCCAAGCAACGTTAATATAGGCTCAAATAAATCGCCAAGAAAGATTTCAAAATCGCTCCAAGTTGTACGAGTAGGACCTTGAATATCAGGACCGATATCAATTGGCGTCATATTGACAGGCACTACAATATCATCTCCCTTTTCGTCTCGATATGTTAGACTGATTATATCGAAATCATTAAAAGCAGTTGCTCTGACATAAAAACCATTTTCATCAGCCAATTCAAATAAATCCGTTTCCAAAATAACACAATCCTGAGCGTAATAATTCCTTTGAGCAAAACGAAATACGTATAGAACGTCGCCATCATTTTTCGCTTTATCATAAGCAGCTTTAAAATCTTCCGCGTCTTGCTCTGCTATCAAATGGTCGCCACACCACTTTTCAAGATTAGAATTATATCCAGTAAAGAAAGAATCATCAACCTTTACAATGGGAGAAACATTCTCTAAATTTGCTTCATACATATCATTAAAACCATACAAAATAGCCGTTAAACTATCCCAAAAATCTTTATGATCACCCGAATACGATTCAACGTTAAACGTATCATCTATATAAATTTTATTGTTAAACAAGTTACTATCTGCGCCTGTTTCAGTGTAATCAAAAAATTTTTCTATTTTCTCAAAAGGAATCAATAAATTTTCATCCTTATAGTTTGCTACCTTAAACATATTCAAAACCTCTGGATCAACAAGCCCCAAGCACAAACCAGAACGAGGGTTAATAGCATATCTAAACATTAAATTGCCTGAACCCATAGAAGCGGATTGATATTCAGAATATATATTAGGATAATTTGAATCATAAGCACTCATATCAGTTAAAAATTCAACGTCCTTCATTGTTTCCAGTTCTTCCCAAACATTATCCTCACTTGTCACAACAGCATTAAATAATTGCTCATAATGAGAAAATTCTATTGCACGAAGATAATCGAAATTGTTTTTATTCTCGTATTCCTTTGGAACCGTAAAATAAACACTGTAAACAGCAGTACGGTACGGCGGATTCGGTGAGCTTGCAGTTATATAAACGGTATCCTTTGGTTCAAGATGTACAACCTGGTCAAATACCGTATTTGCAACAATATTCTTATCCTTGTGTGTACCGTTAAAAACATAAGTTTTTGAACAAGCAAATTTTGTGTCATTAAATTCAAAGCTTAGTATTTCATACTTTCGCTCGTTCTCGATATTTAAATTAAGCATTGAGCAATCTACACGAACCTTATGGAACGTATACGTTGAATCAGAGCCAAGGTAAACACCACCCAAGTTGGTTATTATTTCATCAAAAGCATTCTTTACATTAGTGTTTATAAAGACTTCAAAAAGACCGTTGTTATTTTTAAGTAAACCCTTATCAATATCAGACATATTTGGATAATATATCCAAACGTAAAGATAAAAGTTACCACCATCAGGGTTAGTAAGATAATAGTCATCGTAATAGTCTGTGGTAAATGCTATCGTAGGCTCTTGAGTAGTATGCTCCTTGTAGAAATCTTCAGGATCGAAGCCGGAAACAAGGAAGTCCTGCTCTACCGTCGTTGTATCAAGGGGCATTGACGTTCCGTCTGACGTTGCTGCAAACGTTGGCACAAAAGTCAGCGCCAGCGTTAAAGCGAGCATCAGCGCCGCTATTATTCTTCGGGCCATTTAAAAGCACCCCCAAATATTGTATCACTGTTCTTTTTTAGAAGAACGTCAGGGTTTGAAAACAGCTTTTGAATCGAGCCGTTATAATCAGGAGCAAATTTATTGACAACAAGGTTATCAAGCGAAACGGTTAAATTGGTATTATAACCGCCACCGGCAAGTATACCCATACGGAATCCTTGACAATATAAAGTACCGTCAGAATAAGCACAAACCGTTTCGTACACAAATCTGCCGTTGACGTATACAAGTGTCTTCTCGTGGCTACTGATATACGTTATATGATTACTTTCGCTCTCGAGCGTACATATTTCAGAGCTTATACCGGTGTTTTGATTATAGCTATATAATTTGCCGTACTGAATACGGAGCTGTGCGTTATTGAAGACTACGCTTGAGTCCTTTCGGAAATCAATACTAAAATAAACGACAGAATTACCTAAATTTGATACCTTAACATCAAAATCCATAGCCAACACCGAATATTCATCCAAATTGATACGCGAGTTGTCAAAGCGAACAAAAGGATCAAGATTGGAATAGCTTCCTGCCGGAACACTGTATTCAAACGAACCATTCATATCACTGAAGCTACCAACTTTACCTTGAATAAAACCATAACTGACATCATATCCTTGGTTTTCGGCTACCGTTTCTATCGTACCCTCATTAAAATCTAAAGCAACAAGAGTTTCACCGCCGAAGTCTTTTAAGCCTTCCTCGTCGCTCATCAGAGAACGGAGCTGTATCACAACACCAAGCAGAGCCGCACCGAGCAGGAGCACCGCAACGACAACAATAATCGTTTTACCCTTGCTATTTATTTTTATATTCATAACTTTTCCTTTCCAAAATAGCACCCCACCGAAATGGGCGGAGTGCTATTTTTTTATTTGCTTTTATTAAGCATAGAAGCTCTGAGCTTCCTCGCCGGTATAGATAATCGGCTTAAAAGTAGCATTAACAGTAGTTTCGCCGCAAACGACTACAACTACCTTAACCGTAGTTGCTTCGCTAAGGGTAAACTCATTGCCGGTAAAATTAAAGTAACCAAGTACATTGCCGGAAGTGTCCTCAACTGCCATATAATAAGTAGACTTGCTACCGCCTACGTTACCGCAATCAAGGGTATAAGTACCAGCAGGAAGATTAACTTCGGCATACTCATACTCAATAGGAGAACCACCTGAGTTCTTACCGCTAAGCTTAAAATAACCGTCTTCTTCGTCAACCGTTACCTTAAGACCGTTTCCGTCATCACGTGTTTTTAGTGTCCACGTCTTTATGTAGTTTGCCTCGTTACGCTTCTGAAGGTCGATACTATCGAGGTCAAAGAACCCCAAAGCATTACCAAGCAGTCCGACTACTAGGACCGAACCGAACACCGCTGCTATTACCGCAACGATAATCTTTTTGTTTGTGTTCATACGAATAGTTTTACTCATTTAAAAAATTCCTTTCTTATCAATTCATTATTGGCGATATATAATGCCTTTTGTAATATTCCGACTGTCTTGTCGGTTTTGTATACCGTTTAAGCCGATAAAACGGAAATCCGTTTTTATCGTAATGAACGCTGATAGGTTGCAATAACACTGTTTTACCAAGATAGCACCCATTGAGAAAAGACTGAACACCGATTATATCATCTTGAGATAAAACGCCTACGTTAAACATTTTTACGTAACCCATAGTTTTGACAAGGTGTTCTATTTCATCTACTTCCCAAGGCTCTTTTTTAAAACTTTTAAATGTTTTTACCATATCCGGCTCCTTTACAAAAAAGAGCCGCAAACGTTCACGGCTCACGGCTCTTAATTATTATTATTTTTTCTTTGCGGCACTCCTTACAATACGGATACAACACGCCTACCGTTTTAATATCCGCTTTCAAAAGAAGCTTACCGCACGTGGGACAATATATTGATATTTGCTTACTTGGTAACATCGGGAACGATAGTTACACGCATCTTCTGAAGAGGTGTAATATCAACAAGACGTGCCATAGTACCATTTTTAGTTGGCTGAAGCTCGTATTCAAATTCACACTGAGTACCAACCTCTACTCCGGCAGGTAAATCAAAGTTTACAAATACCGATTCAACCTTACTTCCTTCAAGGTTATCAGGTTGACGTTTATGTTCCCAAAGAACATAAAGTGTTCTTGCGGTTTTCTGCTGACCATCCTTTTCATAGTTTTTAACTTCTTTTCCAAAAATTACTCCAATCATTTTTTAAATCTTCCTTTCAAATTTTTTAAATTACACTCAAAGCATTCACCTATATTCATTTCACCGACACCGCCATACTTCCAAGTATCAAATATTGTTACTGCTTGTCCGCAACTATGACATTTAACCCAACGGTTACCGTACACGTCGTGAACTTGCGTATGTTGTTGATTAAGTGAAGCTAGTATTCGGTCATATTCTTGTTTGGTAATACCTTGCTTTTCGTAATAAGTCATTATGAATTGTTATCCTTATCGTTAAGTAATTCATCGAGAGTATTATATACTTTTTCTGTTTTAACCGGCTTTTCCGGTTGCTTTACATACTCGTTTACGAGCCTTTGATATTTTGGATTCGGCTGAACGGTTCTCTCACTAAGCTTTTTCATAAATGCTTCAACACCCATTATTTGCAAATAAGCGGAGTTTGCATTTCCGATTTGATTGATAACGAGGTTTTCAAGATTTTGGAGGTTATAATCTGTACCTGGCTTTTTCCAAACCGAAAGCTTTTCAGAAGCACCTATCAGCTTATCCCAATAATCAAACAAGACAAATCTTTGCTTTCCACTGTCTTCGTCGGTACGGTAATAACCGTATTCAAGATAATTACGTAAAACACCGGAAAAGGCTATTCCTATTTCCTTTGTACCTTCATACAGCAATCGCACGAATTCTCTTGCTCGTTCATCACGAAACTGTACCTCTATGCGTATCCAGTGCGATATCTCATTTTCGATTTTCTCCTTATCTTCATTTTTTTTGAGCTTAGAAAGCCGCTCGGCAAGTTTGTCATATATACGTATCATCGTATCAGACTTATGTGAGCCAATATCTATTGATTCACCGTTTGAAGAGTACTGCACGTTAAAATAATCCATTTTACTACGGTACCGTCTTTTACGAGTATCATCGCATACACGACCTATATCAAGTATTCCGGCATATTCATCAAACGCTATATCAAGTCGGGTGATATTTATTCCGTCGCAGTTTAACACTAAATCAAACAGTACGTTATAATCACCACTGCCGTATGTTTCAAACGCTCTACAGCCTTGACCAGACATTTCAAGCCATACACCCATACCGGGAGCACCGTTGAAATGTATTGATATATGTTCGTAAAAATACCGGGACTGATATCCGAAAGCCCCTCGTGTTATCTCCCACTTGCAATCCTGCATACCGATAAGAGATATAACTTCTTCCGGAGACTGAAGTTTGCTTGTGATTGATAACCAGTCAATAAGTATTGTATTTTCACGAACAACACTACTCATAATACTTATACATTGCAAACTCCTTCCTCTCACACGCATACGGGGGCGTGTGCCCGTGTGCGTTTTATAAGATATTTTATTTTTGTACCCCCCTGTTAGCGTAGGGGGGCTCCGAGGCTCACGCCTCGGAGGTTGCGGCAGCCGCTTAGCTCTCGTGTACGTCGGTTCACGGCCACCGCTGGAGGTTCTTGGCAAGACCTTGCCTTTGTGGAACGTTCAGGAATCGAACCTGAATCAAGCGTAGTTTCGCCTACATATACCGCTTTAAAAGTAGGAAGCTTTCCATAAGCTAACGTTCCGAATTCGCCTTCCTACTTCGCGAAGTAGGAAGGCATTTCAAACAGTTGCTTTGCGTAAAAAACACACAAAAAGGTGAAAAAAAGGTCCTTGCAAAGCAAATTGTTTGTTCGGTTAGATTATAAAATAAATATTTTTAAAAAATTTTTGCATAAATACTTGACAAATGCAAAACGATATGATATAATGCTAATGTTCCATTTCTGCAAGGGAATGGTAATGGCTGAATAGCTCAGTTGGCTAGAGCGCTCGGTTCATACCCGAATGGTCGTTGGTTCAAGTCCGACTTCAGCTACCAAAAACGAGACCGTAAACGGTCTCGTTTTCTAAAGGCCCGTTGGTCAAGAGGTTAAGACACCGCCCTTTCACGGCAGTAACACGAGTTCGATTCTCGTACGGGTCACCAAAGCACAGGCACCGCAAAAGCGGTGCCTTTTTTGTGCTTTGGTGACCCGTCGAAACGGCTCGGCGGAGCGAAGCGTCGCCGACTTGTATCAAGACAAGCACACGCCACAGTGCCAAAAGCATTTTTTGTTAATACTTGACATATTTATGAAACCGTGATATAATAATCGTGCGACACAGTTGAATATTTTCGTCCGAAGTCTATGTTGGTAAAAACGTAGGCTTTGCTTGTCATATCTTCGGACGTGAACTGTGTCGCAACAGAAGCGAAATTGCGTTTTTTGTGCGTTGACTCTGGCCAGCGCACTTTTTATCTGGAGCTTTAGGAATGGGTTTTTAAAAAAATATCATTTGCTATTTATTCCCTTGGGTTATTCATAACTACTTACTATAATATCTCCCATGATAATATCAATATTTCCACCGTCATTTTGATACTATCGTTTTAGAATAAAATATTGCCAACTTGCTATCTGGGTAGCAGTTATGAGAGGTATATTGTGGTATTTTTTTGGGGGATTCAAGTAAAAAAGATATCACAATTGATACGCTCTATTATGCTTTTGTAAATTACATACAGATTAGAGCAGTCTATGCAAAAAGATTCATTTATCATTGGAGGTTTCTTATGAAGAAAAAAATTTTAATCTTTATTCTCTCAATCACATCTATTCTTATGTGTATATTCGGTCTTTCTGCTTGTAAAGAAGAACATATACATAACTACGTGGAAACTATAACCGCGCCTACTTGTACTGAACAAGGTTTTACAACACATTCTTGTTCTTGCGGAGATAATTATAAAGATACCTATATAGATGCTATAGGACATAAAACAACTTTTGAGTTCTACGAAAATACAACGGAGCATTGGAATTTATGTGTAGTTTGTTATGCTTCAATTAATACAGAAAATCATACTTGGGATAATGGAATAATTACGTTACCCCCTACAATTACAACTACGGGGATAAAAACCTACACTTGTAGTGTATGTGAAAAAAAGAAATACGAGGATATTCCCATTATTCCACATGAACACAATTATTCTTCTGTTTGGTCGGGTGATGATACTTATCATTGGCACGCCTGTGATTTTTGCGATGAAATGAATGCTAAATCGGAGCATTTGTGGAATGATGGTATCGTTACGTTACCTGCAACTAAGACATCGACAGGTTTAAAATCTTATACCTGCTCCACTTGTGATTACATAAAAACGGAAACTATTCCAGCCCTTCCTTCCATTAATCAACCTATATATTCATTAAATTTAGCAGGAACAGAATATGTTGTAACAGGATTTGACGGAAATGCCGCTGAAATAGTAATCCCTACCACGTATAATGGTTTACGCGTAACGTCAATATACGAAAAAGCGTTCTATAACAATACTTATATTAAAAAAGTAACATTACCGAACACTATTACAAGTATTGGGGAATTTGCATTCCAAGGTTGTACTAACCTTGCACAAATCAATATTCCTGAAAGTGTGCTTTTAATTGATACTAGCGCATTCGAAGGTTGTAGTGCGTTAAATAAACTTACGTTTGCATCAGAGATAAATGAGTCGAGCAATCCTTTGAACATCGGCGTTTCCGCATTTAAAAATTGTATCAATTTAACGTCGGTAAACTTAGCACAATACACAGAAACCATTGGCGATTCGGCATTTGAAAATTGTTACTCGTTAAAGTCTATTACGTTTCATAACAATTTGAAGCATATTGGAGCTTCCGCTTTTGCAAAATGCATCGTATTAACTGGTTTAACGTTAAACAATGGATTGCTTGACATAGGCGCTTATGCATTCGACGAATGTGAAGCAATTACAAATATCATACTTCCTAATACAGTAACAAGTGTTGGCGCGGGAGCGTTTAGAAATGCTAAAGCGTTGCAATATGTAACGCTGTCTACAAGCATGACGGCTATTGCAAATAGCACTTTCCAAAATTGTGTTAATTTAAGAGAAGTAGAACTCCACGAAAAAATTTCTAAAATAGGCATATCAGCATTTAGCTGTTGTACCGCAATGAATACGGTTCGTATTTTAGGAGATGTATCAAATTGGGGTAATAACGCTTTTTATAGATGTGAAAATTTAACTTCACTTTATATAAATTCTTCTTTAACTGGAACATTATACAACGAAAACTACATTTTCTATAATGCAGGTATTAATGGAAATGGCATTACCCTTACTATAGGAGCAGATGGATATATTCCAGACGGTTTATTTGAACCGCTTCACGCCGTAAACTCACCTAAAATCACGTCTATCGTTATTGAGAATGGCGCAACTGAAATCAAATATTTCAGCAACTATAATTATTTGCCTTATTTGACAGAAATTACCATCCCAAATACTATAGAATACATTGAAAAAGATATATTTAATAGCGCTCCAAATCTTTTATTTAACGAACATGAAGGAATTAATTATTTAGGTAATAACGAAAATCCTTATTTTGCTCTAATTAGGCCAATTGCCATTAACTGTAATAGCTATACTATTCATTCTCAAACTGAATGCATCGCCAATGCAGCATTTTTAGGATGCGAAAGAACGACAACCATTGCAATACCTAATAACGTTAAATATATTGGAGACCAAGCTTTTAAAGGTTGCAGCAATCTAACTAATATCGGACGCCCTATTGTGATATCATTCAATTATAATTATGAAGGCTCTATTATTGATACTGTTAGTTTGGTTGCAGGACAAACATTAAGTTATCCAACCGTACCCGCAAGAACTGGTTACTATTTTACTGGCTGGTATACTTCTTCTAGCTGCTCTACGGAATATAAGTTTAATAGTGAAATTACATATGATATGACTTTATACGCAGGCTGGACGCAAGGCAGTTACACAGTAACGAACAATTCATCATCGCCTTGGGTAGAGTCAAACGGTGTCTTAAAATCTACGAATAAGAGTGATTCTTCTAGTTCAATTTATAAAATAACTGCATCGGTTACAACAACTATTAGTTTTCAATATATGGTTTCTTCCGAGTCAAATTACGATAAATTATTTATTAAAAAGAATGATGATACGTTAGTCACCCTATCTGGAACAACAAATAGTTATACTTCATATTCAATTACGTTAAATGCAGGGGAATATTTGTCATTTACATATTCAAAAGACAGTTCGTCATCTTCGGGTAGCGATTGTGCATTTATTAAAGATCTTCAATTTACTACTACAAACGATAACCAAATTTATTATACGGTCTACACTAGCGGTGCCGTAGTAGGTAACATTTTAGATTGTGAACAAATAGGCAAAGTCGCCTTTGAAGATTGTGTCAGTTTGACAAGTGTAATAATAGATTCTACTGTAACAAGTATAGGCTATTTCGCATTCAATGGCTGCAATAATTTAACTAATATAACCTTTAAGGATTCTTCGACTTGGTATCGCACGACAAGTAACTCTGATTGGAACAACAAAACGAACGGAACAAGCACTGGTGTGACTTCATCGTCAAGCAATGCAACCTATTTCAAGTCAACCTACTACAACTATTATTGGTATAAATTATAAAAGTAAACTTCAATAAATAGGCTTGATTTGCCATTTGCAGAAAATTTTAAATATCTGTAGGGGTTAGCATTTTCATTAAGCGTTCTCTTGCATACTCAATCATACTATTTTAAAATCGTATGCGAAGTTCGATTTAGCTTGGTAATGGCTCACCAAAGCACAGGCACCGCAAAAGCGGTGCCTTTTTGTTATTTATTTTTTAAAGTGTTTACACAGGTGGTTTAGTGGGCAGATTTCGCATTTCGGAGAGCGTGCGCTACACGTTTCTCTGCCGAACCAAACGAGGCGGTGGCATAGGTCTGTCTGCTCCTCGGTTGGCACGAGAGGGGTGAGGATTTTTTCCACCTTTACGGCGTCCTTTTCGCTTTCGGGGTAGAAGCCAAGTCGTCCGCAAATACGTATACAGTGGGTATCCGCTACTATGCCACCGAGGTTATAAAGGTCGCCGCGGATAAGGTTGGCTATCTTTCTGCCGACGCCCGGAAGAGCGAGGAGTTCTTCCATTTTACTCGGTACGTTACCGTTGTATTTGTTTACGATAATTGCCGACATTTCCTTTATGCTTGACGCCTTTGTGCGGAAAAGTCCGCAGGGGCGTACTGTGTCTTCAAGCTCGGTGATATCGGCTATTGCCATATCCTTTGCCGTCGGGTATTTTGAAAAAAGATCGCGGCTGACGATATTCACTCTTGCGTCGGTGCATTGTGCGGAGAGTCGAGCCATAACGGCGAGCCTCCACGCATCGCCCTCGTATTCAAGGGCGCAGTCGTTTCTTACGTTTTCTTTAAGTATGCGGACAATTTCCGTCATCTTTTGTTTTTTCGTCATACGTTTTTTCTTTCTTTTTTCGTCTTTTGTCTAACTTTTCTTACAAGAAAAGTAGGTCGAAAAAGTCGATATCAAATTCCTTTTTCATAAGCTCGAACATTTTATAGACGGGAAGTCCTACTACGTTATAGTAGTCGCCGTCGATTTTTTCAACGAACACTGAGGCTCGGTCTTGGATACCGTAGCCGCCTGCCTTATCATACGGTTCAGCCGTTGAGATATAGCAATTTATTTCGCGTTCGGTCAGCTTCTTGAATTTGACGTAGGTTATATCGTGTGCGACAACTGTTTTGCCGTTAAGATAAAGTGCAACGCCGCTAACGACTCGGTGTGTTGTACCCGAGAGGCTACGAAGCATACGGTAGGCGTCGGCTTTATCCTTAGGCTTACCGAAGATTTCGCCCGACATTGACGATACAACGGTATCGCTGGCGATGACGAGCTCATTTTTCCCGATTTTATCAAGGACTGCTCCTGCTTTACGGAGTGAAAGCTCCTCGGTGAGAGCCTCGGGGGTGAGTGGTTCGTTTACCGTTTCGTCGGCGTCGCTCACCATTACCGTTGGGTTTAGTCCGAGGTGTGTAAGTATTTCTATTCTGCGCGCCGATTTTGACGCCAAAACTACGTTGATTTTTTCCATAGTGCAGGTTTCCCTTTTAGTTGCTTTTTAAAATTCTTCTTATCTGGTATGTAGTGGGTGTGCCGTTTTCATATGCGGTTATGACCTGTTTACATTGGGATTTATTTTCGGTAGTGAAGATGAAATGTCTTGCTCGGACGCCGTAGGCGTCAAGGTCTTTTTGTTTATCCGCCATATAAATAGGGACTGAATTGAGCAGAATATCTCTGCCGTTTTCCTTTATGATAGGAAAGGTTGCTCCCGTTTTATCGCGTAGTGCATTTGCGCCGACGGGCTTAGTGAGCAGCATTATCGGGAATTTACCGTAGGCGATAACGGCTTTTGGAGCGTTGATATCTTTGATTTGCGGCAGGGTAAGCTCGGGGCTGAGTATAACGTCGCGGACGTTCATTTCGGTATAGAGCTTTGCCGCGCTTGTATTGAAAATATTAAGTCGGTAGTCGCCGTGAATATTAAGTCCGTACTTTTTGGCTATTTCGATTTGACCGATATGTGTGATAAGCACCTCGGTTGCTCCAAGTGAAACGGCTCTTTCAAGGTCGCATAGGAATTTCTTTTCTTCGCCGCCAAAGACTGCGGGGGGAAGGAGTATTCCGTCGCACGCATCCTTTTCGTATTTATCGAGCGGCAGGTAGATATGCTTGAATTTATCCTCGCCGCAAATTTGCTCGGGCGAGTAGAAGCGTGCGGTAAGTATCGGTTTACCGCTTGACTGTTTTTTTGGCGGCTTTGGGAAATTAACCTCTCCCTGCGGAGTGCGGTCTGCCACTGTTATTTTCGGCAGGCTTCTATTTGTATCCTTGAAGCTTGTTTTTACGTTTGAGGTTGCTTTTTTGTCGGTGTCGGAGCGTATGCCGAGCATTTCGTGAGATATGCTTTCGGTATAGTAGCCGTCGGTAAAGCCTCCACGTGAAAAGACGCCTGCGAGAGTGTTGATTTCATCATTTTTTGCGTTACGCCCCTCGTCGAGGAGCTTACGGTAGGTGGATACGACCTCATAAACGTAGGCAGGGCTTTTCATACGTCCCTCAATTTTGAGTGAGGCAACGCCGCTTTCTATAATTTCGGTTATATGATTTGCAAGGCACATATCCTTTAAAGACAGGGGGTACGTGTCGTTATATTTCATACGGCAGGGTTGAGCGCAAACGCCTCGGTTACCGCTGCGTCCACCCATAACCGCACTTGCCAGGCACTGTCCCGATTGGCTTACGCACATAGCGCCGTGAACGAATTGCTCGATTTCGATAGGGGAGCTTTTGCAAAGCTCGGTTATTTCGGAATTTGAAAGCTCTCTTGCGCAAACCATACGCGAAAAGCCCATTTTTGCAAACGCCTCGGCGCACTGTGTATTGTGTCCCGATGCCTGCGTGCTTGCGTGAAGCTCCATATTAGGGTATCTTTCTCGCACAAGCGAGGCAAGTCCGAGGTCGGAAACAATCAGGGCGTCTATTCCGATTTTGTAGAGGACGTCAAGGTAGGAAACAGCCTCTTTAAGCTCCTTGTCGTACACTGCCGTATTGACGGTTACGTATACCTTTACGCCTCGCGTATGGCATACGTCGGTTAATTTTTTAAGCTCGTCGTCGGTTAAGTTACTTGCGTTCATACGCGCGTTGAGCATACGTCCGCCAACGTAAATAGCATCCGCACCTGCCTTTAGTGCGGCAAGTGCGGCCTCGTATGAGCCTGCAGGTGCTAAAAGCTCTGGCTTTTTCATTGGTCGATACCGTTATCGGCAAGTATTTTACGGAGACGTGTTATTTCGTCGGTCAGGTCGTCAATTTTTGCCTTCAGCCTTTCGTTTTCAAGCCAAATTGCGTTTTCGGTTTTGTCTACGGGTGCGCTTTCGGGCGCTTCGCCCAGCAACGCACTATTTTTGTTTGCGAGTGCGAAAATTTGCTCCTGTTGGCTATGGATAAGCGCGGTATTCTTTTTTAGCGCCTCGGTTTGCTCCATTACGAGCATAAGAAGAGCGTGGTCAAGTCTGCCGCCAACCCTTTGCATTTTTTTGCGGACGGTGGTGTCAAGCGAGCTTGACATACGGGTAACCTCCCCAGGATTTGCGGTAATAAGGTTCATCTTGATACCTGCGATATTAACCGTAATTTTCTCCTTTGCCATAGCTGTTAACTCCTTTTTTACAAATAAAGATTAAAAAATCCTTGCTTTTTTACATTAAATAGTATATAATAAGTAATGATTTGACAAATGCGGTTTTTCGCGCATTGATATTTTAATACGTGTTTGCTTATAATTATTATAAACTAACAATGTTAACAAGTAAAGAGCATTTACAAAAAAATTAAACTTTTTAATTAAAAAAAGGACGGTTTGTGATGAATATTGTAAAGGACGCAAAGCGTATAGTGGTGAAAATCGGCTCGTCTACGCTCACTCACGAGAATTTCAGAATGAATTTGCGTAGAATAGAGGCGCTTACGCGTGTGCTTTCCGAGTTTAAAAATTGCGGAAAGGAAATTGTGCTTGTTTCATCGGGCGCTATAAGCGCAGGGGTGGCTAAAATGGGGCTTAATGCCCGTCCTAAAACCACTCGTGAAAAACAGGCGCTTGCGGCTGTCGGTCAGTCGGAGCTTATGAGAATTTACGAGCATTTCTTTGCTATGTTTGGGCATACGGTTGCTCAGATTCTTCTAACAAAGGATATAATGGAAAACGAAACGGCAAGAGCTAATGCGGAAAATACCTTTGCTACGCTGCTTGAAATGGGCTGTATTCCGATAGTTAACGAAAACGACTCTATTTCCTTTGATGAAATTGAGTTTGGCGACAACGACACGCTTTCCGCTTATATATCCGTGCTTACCGATGCGGACTGTCTGATTATACTCAGCGATATCGACGGTCTTTACGATTCCGACCCACACACAAATCCCGATGCAAGTCTTATCCGTACGGTATCGAAAATTGACGATAAAATTCTTTCGTATGCGGGCGGCGCAGGCTCAAACAGAGGTACGGGCGGACTTATTACCAAGCTCCACGCAGCGCAGATTGTTACTGAGCACGGTACACCGATGTTTATAATTAACGGCGAAAATCCCGAAATACTTTACGACCTCTTTGAGGGTAGGCACGTTGGCACTTATTTTATGTCTTCAAAATAAATTAAGGAAAAGATTTTTATGATTTTCAGTATTCACTCATCAGGCAAGCTTTGGCAAACGGAAATACCGAAGGGAACGCCGCTGGCGCTGGCGCTTGGTTGCTTTGACGGTGTTCATATCGGGCATAGAGCGATTTTAAAAGCAATAAGCGACAAAAAGGACGGTAACATACCTGCCGTTTGGACCTTTTCCGAGCCTCTTACAAAGCCTTATATCGAAAATATCGAAACGAGAATACGTCTTTGCGCCGGCTCGGGTGTAAAATTCGCTATTTGCGAGAGCTTTGAGCGTTTCAGAGAAATGAGCGCGGGGGATTTTGTCAAGTATCTTTTTGAGCTTGGCGTTAAGGTTGTTGCTTGTGGTAAGGACTACCACTTCGGATACAATAGAGAGGGCGATGCCGAATTTATGAAATCCGAGGGCGAAAAATACGGGATTGAGGTAAGAGTGGTTGAGAGTGTTATGACCGACGTTGACGGTCAGACGCAAAAGGTCAGCTCTACTCTTATAAGAAGTCTTATAAACCAGGGAAGAATGAGCGAGGTTACCGCTCTTCTCGGACGTCCGTTCTACGTTTCGGGCGTTATAGTCGGTGGAAATAACCTCGGCAGAACAATTCAGGTTCCTACTATTAACCAACGCTTCGAGCCGGGTAGAATTGTACCGCGACACGGCGTTTACAATTCAATATGCTCGGTTGAGGGTATGGACTACCCGTCTATCACGAATATCGGCACACGTCCCACAGTTTTGACAGGCTCACACGAGGAAAACTGTGAAACGCATATCATCGGCGAAAAGCTTGAGCTTTACGGAAAAATTGCAACGGTCAAGCTCTATGAGTTTGTACGTGATGAGCAAAAATACGAATCTCTTGAAAAGCTCCGGGAGCAAATAGAGAAGGATATAAAAAGCTCGGTTGAGTTTTTTGATAAAGCAAGGGTGTAAAAATGAGTAAATACGAAGCAATACTTTTTGACCTTGACGGTACACTGCTGCCTATGGACAACGACGAGTTTATGAGGTGCTATTTTTATCATCTTCATAAGGTTGTCGAGCCTTACGGATACACTATGGATGGCTTTGTAAAGGCTATGTGGTCGGGAGTTGAGGCTATGGCAAGAAATAAAACCGATAGGCTCAACAGTGAGTGCTTTTGGGAGGTTTTTGCCTCGGTGCTTGGCAATGACGTGCTTGAACATATACCCGAAATAGATGCGTTTTATCTCGGTGAATTTGAAAACGTAAAGAAAACCACGTCCTGCACACCCCTTGCACGTGAGGCGGTGCGCCTTGCAAAAGAAAAGGCGGGCAAGGTGGTACTTGCGACAAACCCGTATTTCCCCGAGGTTGCGGTAAGAAAGCGAATTGAGTGGGCAGGACTTAATTGGGAGGACTTTGACCTCGTAACCTTTTACGATAACTCCACAAGATGTAAGCCAAATCCCGAATATTACCTTGAAATTGCGAAGAAAATCGGTGTTAAGCCGAGCGATTGCCTTATGGTCGGCAACAACGCAAAGGAGGATATCAAAGCCTCTCAGGCGGTTGGGCTTGATACGTTTCTTATAACCGATTGCCTTATTGCAACCATAGAAATTCCCGAAACGAAAAAGGGCAGCTTTGCAGAGCTGATAGAATTTTTGAAGAATATATAATATATTGTAAGAAAAGTTTTTGCAAGCTTTTTAAAAAACGAAAGAAAAAACCGAGGCGAGAGCCTCGGTTTTTTTTGTTTAGTTAAAGTTGTGCTTTTTGCGGAGCGTGGAAACGAGCTGCTTTACGGTTGCAATATCGTCCTCGTCAAGTCCTGAAAGGTCGATTGCTTCCTTGTGGTCAAGACCTAAAAGGTAGTCGGTGGTTACGTGGAAAATTGCCGCTAATTTAATTAAAATTTCGGGTGAGGGATAGCGTTCTTGAAGCTCGTAATAGCTGACGACTGATTTGGTTACGCCGAGCTTTGCTGCAAGTTGCTGTTGTGTTAAGCGCTCCTGTAAACGCAGTTTTCTCAAAATATTTCCAAAATCAACCATTGTAACACCCCCTGTATAAATATAGTGTACCATTTTATTGTACTAAGTTGGTGTACTTTATATACTAAAATAGTTGACAACAAGGGGCGAAATATGTTATAATAAAAGCAAGAATCGGGGTTTGCGTTTTTCTTGTGATAACTTCGGTTGTCTCGCTTTTTATTTTACAAATTGAAGGGGAAATTTTATGACTGATACACCGGATATTGAGATGTTTATTGAGGCTAAAGACAGGGTAAGAGAATTATATGAATTAATTTATGAAGCATTGGCTTATTACACGTTATTGAGTAAGTCGGAAAGAGGATTTACATACAAAGAAGAGCTTGTATTTAAGGGAATAAATGATGTATTATTTGAAGCTTGTAAGTTACCTTTTGAAGAGTATATATATAATTTGAAAAGCTTTTTGTCGGTAATTAAAGAAGAATTTTAAAATAACTAACATAAAAACCGCCTCAAGTGAGGCGGTTTTTATGTTATCTTATCAGCTTTCCATTGAGAAATTCTCCCTCGCAAATCTCGCCGTTCAGGTAAGTGATTTTGCCCTTACCGGTAAAGGAACCATTTACCCACTCACCCTCGTAAAGAGCATAGTCGGACACAAAATATGAGCCGTTGCCGTGAAATTGACCGTCTACAAAGTCGCCGTCGTAGAAAACGCCGTTATCCCACGTCAGCCGTCCCTTACCATTGGGAACACCGTCTGTTGCCTGCCCCTCGTAGGTGGCATTGCGAAATTTAAATGTTTGCATATTGTTCTCCTGATGTGTGGCTTACTGTAATATTTATTTGATTTCCTGCTCTAAATTTTCAAAAAGGGGGGATGAGAAAAAGTCGATAATGCTAATGTCTAAGCCGTCGCATATTTTCTTGATTGTTGAAACTGTTGTGGAGTTGTTTCGTCCGCTGACGATATTGTTGAGTGTTGACTGAGTAATTCCGCAAAGCGTGGATAATTTGTTAACCGTAATATTGTTATTTGCGCATAGCTCTATTATGCGAAGTTTAACTGCTTCTCCAATATTCATACTCTTCTCCTAACTCTTATGGGTTAACTATATTTTACCCTATATAGCGGCAAAAGATTAACTCAAAAGGGTTGACATTTTAAAAGCAGTGTGTTATAATGTCAAAGTAACTCAAAAGAGTTACTTTGCTCGACCGAAGACGGTGCTTTTTTGGTGGCGTTGATTTTTGGTAAGTATAGTCATATTGGAGGAATATTAAAATGCTTGATTCATTAATTATTGGAGCGTTATCTTCATTGGTTATTAGTGGTTTTTATTTTCTTTTTAAAAAACCGACTAAAAAAATCCACGTATACATACAAAATGCATTTCTTGTTTTGCTTGCCATCGCCTGTGTAATTGCACTTATTAGTTCATTTACAACAATTGACGAATATGCAATCTTATTATTGCCGATGTTGATAGTTGTGATACCGGGGGGATATTTTATCATAAGAAAATTATACAAGAACATTCAGCAACTAAATAATAATGAATTCGAAGAATAAATATTATTGAAATGCTTTGATTTTGAAAAAGATAATATATACAGTGTAGTACATATGAAGAAAACAACTTTTCTATGCTCTTTGATTATGCTTTTATCTTTGTTAATAGCTTGTCAAAGTAATAATAATGAGGGAATTGAAAATACAGATACAGATACATTTCAAGAATTGCTTTCTTATTGCGAAGAAAATGCACTAAAAAGCGGTGAAGATAATGGATCATACTATAAATTAAATTGGACATACGTTGATAGTAGCGAAAATGGTTTTGTCTATGTTGATTATACGGTCTGCGTTTACGAAAACAGAAAGATAACGATAACCGGGAAATCTATATTTCCTTATAATG
Organism: Eubacteriales bacterium; assembly: GCA_045653945.1. Lineage (GTDB taxonomy): Bacteria > Bacillota > Clostridia > Oscillospirales > CAG-272 > SIG673. The sequence goes on along the minus strand of JAZOML010000018.1, from coordinate 8,844 downwards.
AAGGTATTGAAAATGAGGTTGTTTATACAGTATCTTTTGTTTATGGTACGAATAAAGACATAAGAATTAATTATACAGTAAATTATGAGCTAAAAATGACAAGGTTGAAAGATTCATACAACTACTATCCCTATACAATAGATGCGGTTAAAATGAGTGATACCAAAGCTGTTTTTAATATTGAAAAATGGACGGCGTCATGTTATTTCGAAGAATATACGTCTGTAAATAATTTGATTAATTTCGATGATTGTAATGACACATTACGTTCGGTGTCGGTTGATAGTTTCAATCAATTAGAGAGATATTTTAATGGTAGAACAAATATTTCATTATTCGGTAAATAAAAGCTTAGTTCAAATCATATGATTTATGATATAGGTAGTAGAATAAGTGGAGCAATAGTATGAATGTTGAAAAAATAAAATATTTAGGATATGATATAGAATTAATTTATCAGCCTTTTTATGATAGTTCTACACCTATATCCCAACAATATAGGCTCATAATTAAGAAACAAGAAAAGGTGCTTATAAACAAATATAGATTTACAAGAAGCGGGGCAATTAGCTTTTATAAAAGCTGGGTTGACAAGCAGTCTAAATAAATATCACTGTTGAATTTTTCAAGATTAGGTTAACTGATGGTGGATATTGCCGTTAAAGTATACCTTTGCACATAAAACAAATTGGACACATCACCGTGCAAAAACACGTAAATGATGTGTCCTTTTTGTTATTTAAGCTTTCACAAGGAAAAAACAACTGAAATTATAGATTATAATTTTCTTTAGTTGTGTTGATGGCAGAAATCAAAACTCTTCTTATCTTTCCACAATCATTCTTTAATTTTGAATAAAGCTCGGGGTCTATCATTTTCGTTTTCACAAAAAGCTCAAGCCAATATTCACTTTCGTAGCACTCTTTAAGTGCTATTTGGAGCTTTGAAACAAAATCTGCTTTGCTCTGTGCATAATTAGCCTCGTGTATATTAGCCCCTATACTCGTTCCGCTTCTGAGGAGTTGATTAGTTAATGCAGCTTTGCCCTTGATGCAATCACACATATTTACTATCTCGACAGAAAAGTCCATAGACAGATCAACAAGAAGATTCTTCGACATTATCAGCCTCCAAAAAATGAAATGCACTTTGTGCATTAAATGATTTCATCATTAAATGTGCTTTGTACATGAAATGAAATTTGCCAAAATGCACCGCAAACTATGGTTTGCGGTGCATTTCATGCTTTAGCATTTCATTCGCAAAGCGAATTTCATTTGCCGTAAGGCAAATTTCATTGCAAATAATCTGCGATTATTTGCTCGCCTCTTCGATAGCAACAGCAACTGCAACGGTCATACCGACCATGGGGTTGTTACCTGCGCCGATGAGACCCATCATCTCGACGTGAGCGGGAACGGAGGAAGAGCCTGCGAACTGTGCGTCGCCGTGCATACGTCCCATAGTATCGGTCATACCGTAGGAAGCGGGGCCTGCTGCCATATTATCGGGGTGGAGGGTACGTCCTGTACCGCCGCCAGATGCAACGGAGAAGTATTTTACGCCGTTTTCGTTACACCATTTCTTATAGGTGCCTGCAACAGGGTGCTGGAATGTGGTGGGGTTAGTAGAGTTACCGGTGATAGAAACGCCGACGTTCTCTTTTCTCATAATTGCAACGCCTTCCGGAACGCTATCGGAGCCGTAGCATTTAACCTTAGCTCTATCGCCGGTGGAGTATGCGGTTTCCTTTATTACCTTAACCTCTTCGGTATAGGGGTCGAACTGAGTCTGAACGTAGGTGAAGCCGTTAATTCTGGAGATAATCATAGCTGCGTCCTTACCAAGTCCGTTAAGGATAACGCGGAGGGGCTTTACTCTTACCTTATTTGCGTTAAGAGCGATTTTGATTGCGCCCTCTGCTGCTGCGAAGGATTCGTGTCCTGCGAGGAAGCAGAAGCACTCGGTCTCCTCGGAGAGGAGCATTGCGCCGAGGTTACCGTGTCCAAGACCAACTTTGCGGTTTTCAGCAACGGAGCCGGGGATACAGAATGCCTGAAGTCCGATACCGATAGCTGCTGCTGCGTCGGAAGCCTTTGTGCAGCCCTTCTTGATTGCGATTGCTGCGCCAACGGTGTATGCCCACTTTGCATTTTCAAATGCGATAGGCTGAGTTTCTTCAACTATCTTATAGGGGTCGATGCCCTTTGCATCGCAAATTTCCTTACATTCGTCAATAGAGGAAATTCCGTATTCTTTAAGAGCTGCGAGGATTTTAGCCTCACGTCTTTCATAACCTTCAAAATGTGCCATTTTCGTTTTCCACCTTAATTATTCCTTGCGGGGGTCGATATATTTAACTGCGTCGTTAAATCTACCGTAGGTGCCCTTAGATTTTTCATAAGCCTCGTTAGGAGTCATACCCTTCTTGATGAAGTCGGTCATCTTGCCGAGGGATACGAACTCATATCCTATAACCTGGTCGTTTTCGTCAAGAGCCATTCTGGTGCAGTAGCCCTCGGTCATTTCGAGGTATCTTACGCCCTTTGCCTTGGTTCCGTACATAGTACCAACCATGGATCTCTCGCCCTTACCGAGGTCCTCCATACCTGCTCCAATAACAAGACCGCCCTCGGAGAAAGCGGACTGGCTACGTCCGTAAACTATCTGGAGGAAGAGCTCACGCATTGCGGTATTGATTGCGTCGCAAACGAGGTCGGTATTGAGTGCTTCGAGAAGAGTTTTGCCGGGAAGGATTTCGGCAGCCATAGCTGCGGAGTGGGTCATACCCGAGCAACCGATGGTTTCAACGAGAGCCTCCTCGATGATACCGTTCTTTACGTTAAGAGAAAGCTTACAAGCTCCCTGTTGGGGTGCGCACCAGCCCACGCCGTGGGTGTATGCGGAAATGTCGGTGATCTCCTTAGCCTGAACCCATTTGCCCTCTTCGGGAATGGGAGCGGGGCCGTGATCGGGGCCTTTTGCAACCTTGCACATATGCTGAACTTCGGTTGACATTGCGTATTCGCAAGAAAATTCTTTGCTCATTTTATTTGCTCCTTTTTATTAAAATTTCTTAGTTAGTATATATAATCCGCTTGGGGAGTTATACCGTAATTTACATCAGCGTCTGAGCCGCCGCGTACATATCGCGGATTTCCTGACGGCGCATTTCGGCGAGCTTTTCCATTTCCATAATTTCGCTATGGCTGAACTGTTCGAGGTCGCCGGGCTTGAGCTTATTCTTATACATTCTGTCAAGTGTGAGCGCAAATTTGATTTCGTACGTTACGATAGCGGAGTCTCTTTCGCAAACAACGAGGTTGGATTTACCCTCAAGAAGAAGCTTAACTGCTGCTTCGCCCATTAATGATGCCGCGAGTCTGTCGCGCAGAGTGGGGTGTCCGCCTCTGATTATATGACCGAGGCGGCAGAAGCGGGATTCAACGCCCGTTGCCTCCTCTATTCTCTTTGTGAGTCCTTCGCCGTAGGGGTTGCCGCTTTCATCGCGAACGCCCTCGCTTACCATTACGACAAATGAGCGTCTGCCGTGATTTTTGGAGCGGTTAATTCTGTCGATACAAGCCTGCTCGTCAAATGCAACCTCGGGAATTGCAATACCAATTGCGCCCGTTGCTATACCTGCCTGAAGCGCAATATAACCTGCGTCGCGTCCCATAACCTCGACAACTGCACATCTTGCGTGGGATTCCGAGGTGTCTCTGAGTCGGTCAACGCAGTCGACTACTGCGTTCATAGCGGTATCAAATCCGACGGCATAGTCGGTTGCGGTTATGTCGTTATCTATCGTACCGGTAAGTCCGATGGTGGGAACACCGTGCATTGCAAGATCGGTTGCTCCGCGGAACGTACCGTCGCCGCCGATTGCGACAACACCGTCGATACCCTGCTCCTTGATTGTTTTAAGAGCCTTTTCCATTCCGGATTTTTCTTTAAATTCAAGTGCTCTTGCGGTATAAAGCATTGTTCCGCCCTTGGAAATAACGTTGGATACGTCGCCTGTGGAAAGCGGAATGATGTTTCCGTCCATAAGTCCCTGATATCCTTCGATTACTCCGACGGTTTCAACTCCCGCTTTACTTGCGGCTCTGGTTACCGCGCGTATTACCGCATTCATTCCGGGTGCATCTCCACCCGAGGTAAGAACAGCGATTTTTTTAAAATTCATTTTTTTGTCCTCTATCTATATTGTTTATTATTTTTCGCGCATTTATAAAAAAGCTATCAAAGTTATAATAATACATTTTCTTATCAAAAGCAAGAGTTTTGATAAAATTTTTAATTTTTTTTTAAATTTCTTAATAATTTGGCATTACCAAATCAATGCTTAAGTGATTAAATTAGTTATATTTTAATAAATATTTAAAAAACAATCATACAAAAGTCGTATTTTTTGTTTATAATTATAATATTAATTTCATTTTTGAAAGGATTTTTTGGCTTTGGATAACAATAACGGCAAAAATATACAGGAAAATGATGTTGACATTGCGCAAAACGTCTGTTTTTCGGAAGAAAACGAAGCTTCCAAGCTAAACGGCTATCTTTTTTTACATCAGGAAGCCGTTTCCGAGGGAGAGCCGTTTGTGGATAAAAGCAGGGGCAAAATGCTTAAAATATGGAAGTGGATAGGCATTGTTGCTCTTATTATCGTTACTGCGTTTACGGGTGCATTTGCGGGAATGGTTTATGCGTGTGAAAGCTCACTTTTGTCGGATAGCACCTTCTTTGATGCCTTTATGGCGAAGTGGGCGGGCGTTACCGAAAACAGAATTGAGGTAAACAAATACGTTGTCGATTATGAGGATAAGAGCACAGAGCTTGCCGAAAAGGTTCTTGCCACTACTGTAAGAATTAAGGTGATTTATCAGGCTGGTGGCAAGAAGACCGTCAGCGCCAACGGCAGCGGCGTTATCTATGCAAGGCACGATAATAAATATACCGTAATCACCAATTATCACGTGGTTACAAGCGATATGTATACGGGATATGAGATAGAGTGTATCGACGGAAGGATTTACGAGGCTACCGTATACAAAAAAGATGAGGTAAGCGATATTGCGATAATGCATTTTGAAAGCGACAGAGATTATTCCGTTACAGACGTAGCGGACAGCTCGAAAGCGAAGGCAGGACAGAGCATTATCGTCGGCGGAAATCCGCTCGGACACGGGTTTGGAGTTTCGTTTGGACACGTAAGCAATCCTTTACGTGTTACCACCGCAAATAACAACGTTCCGCTTATGACGATTGACGCATCGGTTAACCCCGGAAATTCTGGCGGTGGAGTTTATGATAGCAACGGTAATTTTCTCGCTCTTGTGGTTGCAAAGGCTACGGGAACGGACGTTGACGGAATAGGCTACGCCATACCCGTAAATACGGTGAACGAGGTGGTCAATGACCTGCTGACGCTCGGTTACGTAAAGGGCAGACCGCTGATTGGAATAACTGTTACAAGTATTTACACTAATGAGGCATATAATTCATTTATGAATGACGAGCTTCGAGGATATCTTCCCGACGTAAACGACACGTTAAAGCCGCAATATTTTGGTGTTTACGTTCTTTCATCGGAAAATCCGAAGCTGAAAACCGGCGACAGGATTATAAGGGTTGACGGGGAAAGCATAAACGTAAGCAATGACGTTTCAAACGCACTGCTCTCTCATAGAGCAGGCGACGTCATAGGAATAATCGTCAAAAGAATGGAAGGCAACGTTATTAACGAGTATGAGCTTGACGTTATTCTGAAACAAAAAACGACTTCAGACTAAAAAATTAAAGGTGATTAAAATGAAGAAAATTTTTACGTTTATTTGTGTAGTTGTATTACTGTGTACGCTTTTGGTGTCCTGCGCAGGTGCGAGCGTTGTCGGAGCTTTTATTAACTCAAAGGGCGAGCTGCTGCTTGAAATGAGCGACGGAACGTTCCAAAACGTCGGTGTAGTTAAGGGTGCTGACGGTGAAAAGGGCGACAAGGGAGATACAGGTGAAAAGGGCGACAGAGGTGATGTTGGTCCTATGGGTGAAAAGGGCGATAACGGCGACGTAGTCGAAAAGCTTGATACTCACTTGATTGCCGAAAGAGTGCTTGAGCATACCGTAAGAGTATCTAACTGCAACTCGCTTGGTGTTGAGGTTTCCTCGGGTAGCGGTGTTATTTATGCCAAAAACGAAGGAGTTTATACAGTAATAACAAACGACCACGTAATTAAAGGCGCTTCGCAAATTAAGGTAAAGTGCTATGACGGTAAGGAATACACTGCAAGTGTTCGTATTAAAAGCACCGCAAAGGATATTGCCGTTCTTGAATTTACAAGTAATCAGTCGGCTTATCCCGGAGCATTCCAGGGCGACAGTAAAACGATAACCAGAGGTCAGGATATTTTCGTTGCAGGTAACCCAGTCGGAAATGAATTCGTCGTTTCCTTCGGATACATAAGTAACCCCAGCAGCTTTGGAAGATGGAATAGCTATGACGTTCAGGACGTTATAGTTCTTGATGCATCTGTAAATCACGGAAATTCCGGCGGCGGAGTGTATGATGAGCTCGGTAGACTTATCGGTATAGTAACCGCAAAGGCGGGTGGAGAAACAGACGGTATTGGATATGCAATTCCTATGTATACCGTTAACGAAATAGTTGATGCCGATATAGGTCTTGAGGAACTGTTTGGTAAGCCTACGCTTGGTATAAAGGTTACACATATAAATAGCCCTGAACTGTATGAGCAAAGACGCAATGAATATGAGATACTTAAAACCATTCTTCCTAATTTAAGTAGCGAAGAAGAACAAAAAATTTATTACGGTGTTTACGTTGTTGATACACTTGACTCAGTGCTTCAAAAGGGAGATAGAATTATAAGTATTGATGGAAAAGCAGTCGTACACTATAATGACGTTTCTGAAATCCTTTCGGTTTATACTCCCGGCGCTAACGTTGAGATTCTTGTAAAGAGAATTGAAACAAACGGCACTATAAAAGAGCACACAATTCAGGCAACACTGTCTGCAATACCGGATTAAATTTCAAAAACGCAAAGTTCAAAACTTCCACAACACATCACGGATGCGTTGTAAGAGAAGTTCTTTTGCCTACTTTTCTTTCAAGAAAAGTACGGTGCCAAGCTTTTTTCAAAAAGCGGTACTTGACAAATGGAAATTAATGTGCTATAATTGAAAAAATATTTTTTTGTATTAAATTTTTTGTATAAATATATAGTAGAAATTGGAGGGTAATTATGGCTTACTACTACAACGAACCGTCACACACTTTCAGCGAGTATCTTCTCGTTCCCGGATACACGTCGGAGGAATGCGTTCCTGCCAACGTTTCACTTCGCACTCCCCTTGTAAAATTCAAGAAGGGCGAACAGTCCGACATTTATCTTAATATTCCTATGGTTTCCGCAATTATGCAGTCGGTTTCCGACGACGGTATGGCTATTGCTCTTGCAAAAGAGGGCGGTATGTCCTTTATCTACGGCTCTCAGTCTATCGAAGACGAGGCGGCTATGGTTGCAAGAGTAAAGAACTACAAGGCAGGCTTTGTTGTAAGTGATTCCAACCTCTGCCCCGATAGCACCCTTGAAGACGTTGTAAATCTCATCGAGGAAACAGGACACTCCACAATCGCTATCACCGAGGACGGCACAGGAAACGGCAAGCTTATCGGTATCGTATCCAGCCGTGATTTCAGAGTAAGCAAGATGCCCCTTGACACTCCCGTAAAGGAGTTTATGACACCCCGTGAAAAGCTCGTCGTAGGCAAGGAGGGAACAACTCTTGCACAGGCTCACGATATTATTTGGGAGCGCAAGGTAAATCAGCTTCCTATCGTTGACGAAAACGACAATCTCCTTTATCTTGTATTCCGTAAGGACTACGCACAGCACGAGGAACAGCCCCTCGAGCTTGTTGACTCCGAGCATCGCTTTATGGTTGGTGCAGGTATCAACACCAAGGACTACGAAGAAAGAGTTCCCGCTCTTGTTGAGGCAGGCGCTGACGTTCTTTGTATCGACTCCTCTGAGGGATACACCATCTGGCAAAAGAAGACCATTGACTTTATCCGTGCAAAGTACGGCGACAAGGTAAAGGTTGACGCAGGTAACGTTGTTGACCGCGACGGCTTTATGTTCCTTGCTGAGGCAGGCGCTGACTTTATTAAGGTTGGTATCGGCGGCGGCTCTATTTGTATTACCCGTGAGACCAAGGGTATCGGTAGAGGACAGGCTACCGCGCTTATCGAGGTTGCGGCTGCGCGTGATGAATACTTTGAAAAGACCGGTGTTTATATTCCGATTTGCTCCGACGGCGGTATCGTTCACGACTATCATATGACTCTCGCTCTTGCAATGGGCGCTGACTTTATGATGCTCGGCAGATACTTTGCTCGCTTCGACGAAAGCCCCACACCCAAGCTCAACGTTAACGGAACTTACGTTAAGGAGTATTGGGGCGAAGGCTCTAACCGTGCACGTAACTGGCAGAGATACGACCTTGGCGGCAAGCAAAGGCGTTCCTTTGAGGAGGGCGTGGACTCCTACGTTGTTTATGCAGGACCGCTTAAGGACAACGTTAACAAGTCGCTTTACAAGGTTAAGTCCACTATGTGCAACTGCGGTGTAATCAACATCCCCGATCTACAGAGAGAAGCAAAGCTTACGCTCGTTTCCGCAACCTCTATCGTTGAGGGCGGTTACCACGACGTTATGCTCCGCAGCACAAACAAGAATATCTAATCAGGTAGTTTCTAGGGCGAAGGATTTTTTCGCTTTCTTGAAAGAAAGCTTGCAGAGAACTTCCCTTACACCG